>JAJDYU010000046.1 GCA_022825005.1 Acidimicrobiia bacterium | reverse complement strand
CTCTTCTCCATGCGATTCTGAGACTTGCGGTCGGCAAACGTCACCATATCAGCAGCTAGTGACACTTCCCGGTCATTGGTGGCGGCGGTCTTCGAAGTCTTCGGGGAGGTCTATGGGGGGGTCGGGGAGTTTGGTGATGTCTCTGCTGGCCAGGAGGGCTTCGAAGCCCTCGGGGTCGGCGGCCCAGGAGGCGGCGTCGCCCATCATGACCTCGAACAGCTCTACTCCGTCGGGGCCGGCGATGAGGGGGCCGAGGGCGGCACCGTGGGGAAGCTCGATGTGGGTGCCGGTGGGGCAGTGGACGTCGCCGCACATGAGATCGCCGCTCAGCACGTACATCACCTGGGGGGAGTGGTGGCCGTGGCGGTGCACGATCATGCCCGGGTCCCAGCGGGCCCACATCGACAGGTACTGCTTGCCGTGGCTGCCGAAGGTGAACCACTTCTCCCACACCGACTTCTGACCGTCAGGGTGCATCTGGGTGCGGACCTGCTGGGTCTTCAAGTCCTCGTCGTCGAGGTGGCGGAAGATGGGCTCCACTCCGGGAACCTCATGGGGCGACGCCATCGCTCAGCCCACTCCCGCAGGTACCTTCGGCACGTAACTCGACGGGTCGTACTCATAGGTGGTGGCCTCGATGAACTCGTCGGGCAGGTAGCCCTCGGGGAATCGGTAGAGGTCGATGGAGTTGTCCCACAGGATCTTGCGCTTTGACTCATCTGAGATCTTGGGCAGGTCCAAGAACGCCTGCACCGCCTCCGGGTACTTTGAGTCGGGGTGGGGGTAATCGCTCTCCCACACGATCTTGTCGTCACCCAACTCTTCGATCACGTGGTACACGAGGTACTCGTCGGGCTCCACGGAGATGAAGCAGTTGTCCTGGAAGTACTCCTGGGGCGACTTGGTGAGCCCCGGCTTCTCGTAATCGCCCGACAGCTCGATGTGCTCCTCCATCCGCCACAGCCACCACGGCAGCCAAGCGCAGTTGGCCTCCATGTAGGCCACCCGCAGCCGGGGGAACCGCTCGAAGACCCCGTTGCAGATCATCGACAGCATGGCCATCTGGGCCTCGTGGGGGTGGCAGACGGTGTGCCACTCGGTGAAGGTCTCAAACCGGTCGGCGCCGGCCGAAGAGCCGTTGTGGCCCATGAAGTCGTGGGTGGCGAAGGCGCAGTCCAAGTCTTGGAGCAGCTCGTACATGGGGTCGTAGTAGGGGTCGCCCAGCATCCGCCGGTTGAACATGTTGGGCCGGGCGAAGAAGCACCGGGTGCCCAGATGGTCGTAGGCGTACTGGATCTCCTCCACCGCGCGGTGTACGTCGTTCATTACCACCGGCCCCGAGGTGATGACCCGTCCGCCGGAGGTCTCCCGCATCTCCTGACCCCAGCGGTTGTAGGCCCGGCACATGGCAGCCTGGAGCTCAGGGTCCATGCCGTCGGACCACAGGTCGTAGCCCGGGCCGTAGATCACCATGAAGTCCATGCCGTCGAGCGGCATGGCCTGGGCCACCGCGTCGCCGGGGAAGCCGTTGTCCACCACGGCCTGGCCGTACTTCTCCCGCATGTTGTCGTAGGTCCAGTTCACGGCCTCCATGAAGTCGCCGTAAATGGTGACCCGACTCTGGGTGTAGCGCCCGTCCACCGTGGCAGGACGGAACGTCTCCCGGCCAGGGACTTCCTTCCAGCCCACCCGGTGCTGGAACTTCTGGTCCAAGAACCGCTCCCACAGGTTCTTGGGCTCCACCACGTGCCCGTCGGCGTCAAAGACCTTGTACCCATGCCTCATGTCCGGCTCTCCTCGGTTGCTGCTGCTTGTGCGTTGGACCGCCCACAGTATTTCAACTGGACGGGGGGCGGTAGCAGCCGGGGTGCCAATCCCTCCGGAGGTGCCAAGACCTACTATTGCCTGTTCGCTATGTTCACCGCATCGGACCAACGGGCGCTGCGAGCAGTCGCCGTCCAGTTCTTCGTCAACGGGGCGCTGTTCGCATCGTTCATCCCCCGGCTTCCCGAGATCCGAGACCGAGTGGATATCAGCGTGGCCGAAGTCGGCCTGCTCCTGTCGATCGCCGGCGTCAGCGGCTTGGCGGGAAGTGCAGTGGTCGGTCCGGCCGTCAGCCGCTTCGGAACCCGGCAGGTGATGCTGGCCGCCGGCGCGCTCACCGCCCTGTCGCTCCCGGTCATCGGCATCGCCCGCACCCCGCTGGTGCTCCTGGCGGGCTTGATCGCCCTGCAAACCTTCGACGTGCTGATGGACGTGGCCATGAACATGCAGGGGTCGTGGCTGAGCGCTCGGCGACACACACCGGTGATGACCCGCCTGCACGGCCTGTGGAGCCTGGGGACTTTGATCGGAGGCGTCTCCGCCTCTCGGATCGCGGCGGCGGGCATCTCGATCTCCACCCACTTGATATGTGCCGCGGCAGTCCTGCTCATGGCCCTCGGTTTCGCCAGCCGGGGACTGCTGCGAATCGATGAGCACCCCGGCAGCGACGCTACCGGCGCGGCGGAGAGGGGCAGTGCCGCAAAGCGGCGGATCTCGCCCGTACTGGCGGTGTTTCTGCTGGTCGGATTCTTCTCGATTGCCCTTGAGTCAACCGCCATCGACTGGGCCGCGTTCCGGCTCACCGACGACTTCGCGGCCACCACCGGCGTGGCCGCCCTGGGCTATGTAGCCGTTGCCGCAGGGATGACCGGGGGCCGCTTCTCCGGCGACTTCATTGCCACCCGACTGGGGGAAACCCGACTCCTCAACATGTCGATCGCCTTCACCGGCGTCGGGCTGGCTGCCGCCACCCTGTCTCCCGACCAAAACCTCACCCTCGTCGGATACGCCATTGCCGGCCTGGGGGTGGCCAACCTGAGCCCGATCCTCTACGACGCCGCGGCCCAGCACCCCGGGCGGCCGGGTGCCGGCCTCGGGGCGCTCACCGGAGGCCTCCGAACCGCCAACCTCACCGTCCCCCTGTTGGTTGGCACGCTGGCCGCCACCCGTCTCTCGGTGGGCAGTGCCATCGCCATCGTCACCCTCCCCAGCGTCATCGGATTCCTGGCCATGTCCGCGGTGATCTCGCGCCTTCGCAGCAAGGCGCTCGGCGCCTAGCCAGACGGGGTCAGGTAGCAGACTGCTTCCTGGGCGGAGCGCACCCAGTGGAGGTCGGTGTCGGGGGGACAGGGAGCGCCCAATGGAACCCACTCCACGAGCCTGCCGTCGTGGGGGTGGTCGCAGGGCACGGTGATGAGGGTGGTGGTGCCGATGAGGAAGCAGTCCCCGGACTCGGGGCGAGACTCGGACACCGGCGCAGACGCCGTGGGCGGGCTGGTCGGATCGGAGTCGTCGATGGCCGACGTGGCTAAGAAAATCACTACAACCGCCACCGCAGCCAAGACGACCGCCGCCAGGCTGAGCCACCGCCACCGGATGCCGACAATCTCGAGGGGCGGACTTGGAGAGGGCTCAGAAGATCGAGGGCTGGCCGCGGGACGGGGGGCGTTGGGTGGCGGACGCGAACCCGCCGGTCGGGACGGGCTCGGCGGACGGGGCGCGCTTCGGGCCAGACTCCGGTCGTAGGCGGCGCGGGATCGAATATCCCCCAGCACTTCCCAGGCCTCGTTGACGGCCCGCATCCGCTCGGCATCGCCCGCAGGACGGTCGGGGTGCCACCGGCGGGCCTGGCGCAAGTAGGCCCGTCGTATGGCCTCGGGCTTAGCGCTAGGGGATACACCCAGAACGTCGTAGTGCGACCGCTCCGGCATGACCCCTCAGTCAATCATCCAATTCACTGAAATGGCTGTCAGCGCTGGTCATGCACCGACGCTACCGCCCTAGGCGACAGGGCCTGTTATCGGCTCGGACCCGCTATCCGCCCAGGGAGTTCACCAAGGCGTTGAGGGGCCAGAGGTCGGGAATCTCGACCGGCTCGGGGGCCGGGGGAAGCAGGGCAAACGCCTCCTCACCGGGGTACACCAGGTTGTATTCCGAGCGAGCCAGGCGTTCGATCTCCTCGGGCTGAGAGAGCACGTGAATCCGGTCGCGCAAGGCGTCGTTCTCCTCATACAGGGCATCCAGCTCAGCCTGGGCCTCAGCGAGGGCCGAGCTCTGCTCCATGTACGTCCGGGTGGGGAACAAGGCGTAGAACAGCACGGCGAGAATGACCAGCGCGATGACCAATGGGACCACCGAGCGGCGCAGGGCGATCACGACCCCGCCTCCATTGCCGCCCCCAGCGCGTCGGCGCCCCGGTAAGCGGCGGCATCGCCCAGTTCCTCCTCAATCCGCAGCAGCTGGTTGTACTTGGCCACCCGGTCGCTGCGGGCCGGGGCTCCGGTCTTGATCTGCCCGCAGTTGGTGGCCACGGCCAAATCGGCGATGGTGGCGTCCTCGGTCTCGCCCGAGCGATGCGACATAACCGAGGTGTAGCCGGAGGCGGTGGCCAGCTCCACAGCTTCCAGTGTGCGGGTGAGCGTGCCCACCTGGTTGACCTTCACCAGGATGGAGTTGGCCACGCCCAAATCGATACCCCGGGCCAGACGCTCGGTGTTGGTGACGAACAGGTCGTCGCCCACCAACTGCACCCGACTGCCGAGCGCCTTGGTGAGCAGCGCCCAGCCGTCCCAGTCGTCTTCGGCCATCCCGTCCTCGATCGACACGATGGGGTAGGCATCGCAGAGCTCGGTCAGATAGGCAACCATCCCCGCGGAGTTCAGCGACCGGTCCTCCCCGGCCAAGACGTATTCGCCATCGGCGAAGAACTCGGTGGAGGCCACATCCATGGCCAGGGCCATGTCGTCGCCCGGGGTCAGCCCGGCAGCCTCGATGGCGTCCACCAGCACCGCCACTGCCGCTTCGTTGGAGTCCAGGTTGGGGGCGAATCCCCCCTCGTCGCCGATTCCAGCCGACAGGCCCCGCTCCCCCAGCAGGCGGTGCAGATTGTGGTAGGTCTCAACCCCCCATTGCAGGGCCTCGCGGAATGACGCCGCCCCCACCGGCACCACCATGAACTCTTGGAGGTCGATGTTGTTGGCCGCGTGCGCTCCGCCGTTGAGCACGTTCATCATGGGAACCGGCAGCACATGGGCGTTGGCCCCGCCGATGTAGCGGAACAGCGAAAGACCGCTGTCGGCGGCCGCAGCGTGAGCCGCGGCCAGCGAAACGCCCAGCACCGCATTGGCGCCCAGGCGGCTGAGACCGTCGGTTCCGTCCAAGTCGATCATCGCCTGGTCGAGGCCGCGCTGATCGGCGGCGTCGAAGCCGACCACGGCGCCAGCGATCTCTCCATTGACCGAGGCCACCGCACCGGCCACTCCCCGGCCCAGATAGCGGTCGCCCCCGTCGCGCCGCTCCACCGCCTCATACCGGCCGGTGGACGCCCCCGAAGGCACGATGGCCCGTCCGGATGCGCCGGACTCCACCGCTACCTCAACCTCGACTGTAGGGTTACCCCTGGAGTCGAGCACCTCTCGGGCGACTATGTATGTGATCGCGCTCAATTGCCGGATCTTTCGGGGTCATCCTGGCCCATCGTCTGTTGCTGATGTGGCTGGAGTTAAAAAAATAGACGATGGGGTCAGGAATTACTAGGGATAACGGCAAATTACAATCAAGAAATTTCAGCGGTGCGAATTTGGTCTCCGACGGCATTGGCCAACGCTCGGAGCTCTGATTCGGCATCCAAACCGGCCGCCTGGGCAGCCAAGACGGCATCATAGAGCCGCCCGGCCACCGTGGCGGTGTCCACCTCGGGCTCCACCCCCACCGAGCGGGCCTTGTGGATCACCTTGTCGGCGAACAGCAATGCGGGCAGACCGGGAGGGATGCCGTCCATGACCGAGTCCCTTCCCTTTTGATCCCGCTTGATGGCCTCCCAGTTGACCAACACCTCATCGGCGCTGTCTGGGTCGGCCCGGTCTGAATCTGTCGGGCCGAACACATGGGGATGGCGGGACTTGAGCTTGTCGTGGATGCCCTGGGCCACATCGGCCAACGTGAACTGACCGGCTTCGGCAGCCAGAACCGAGTGGAACACAATCTGGTAGAGGAGGTCGCCCAGCTCCTCCTCAAGCTCCTCGTAGCCCGAAAGGCTGTCGGGATCCACCGCGTCGAGGGCCTCCAGCACCTCGTAGGTCTCCTCCAGCAGATGGCCTCGCAACGACTGGTGGGTCTGCTCCTTGTCCCAGGGGCAGCGGCGGCGCAGCTCGACAGCCAGATCGGCGAACCGGGCCACCTCCCGGGCGATGGGTGCGCCCATCTCGGGCACGTACAGCGATGTGAGATGGTCGGGCTCGACGGCGTGGTCCAACTCGGCCCAGGCCACCTCGAACACCTGCTCGTCGGGCAGGCCCAGGCGCTGCAACACGGTTACCGGTTGCCCAGCCTCGCCCGCGGACGAGCGATCGAGTGACTCCAGGGCGGCCAGCTTGATGTCGCTGAGCACATGAGCCGAGTCGCACTGGGCCACCAACAGCGGCCCCCGCTCTCCGGCGGCGTCCACCGCGAACCGGCGTCCGTCCACCAGCCGCACCCCGCTGGCCAGGGGATCGACACCGATCCGATCCCACACCAGATCGGCGAACGACAAGCCGGCCAGCACCTCCAACTCCACTCCGGGCACGGATCGCAGCAACTCCACCGTGCGCTCGGCCACCAGCGGGGATCCGGGCACGGCATATAACACGTCGCCCTCGGCGCCCTCGGCCTCGGCCACCAAGCGGTCCACGATGGCCTCGTACACCTCCTCGAAGGAGGAGGCCTGCTCATAGACATCGTCGAACGATTGCGCCGGCTCCACTGCCGACGCGGCGGGGTGGCGGCTGGTGCGAACAAAGCGGCGGCTGATTTGGCTTATGGCCCCGAGCACCTCACCGGTGATCAGCTCAACACCGGCCGGTCCGAGCCCGGCAGCAATCACCTTGGCCATACAGGCCTCCCCATCACGCCACCTTCTCTAGCACGCCGCCTGACCGATCACGATGCCGCCGCTTCGGCGGGCTCGTCATCGGGAACCAGGTCGCTCAGGGTGGCGATGACTGTCTCCACCGCCACGGCCGCCGATTCAATCGGGAGCACGAGCAGGCCGGCGGCCTCGTGGTAGGTGGCCCGCGGGTATAGGCGCTCCAATCGAACCCGGCGACTGGGCCGGAGTCTCACCGGGCTGAGCCGGGCCACCCACTTCGGGCCGCCGAAGCCGGGGCCCTTTACCACCGCCACATCACGAACCCCGGTGCGCAGGCACTCGCACCGCAGCCGGGCCACCCCCAGCAGCGTCTGGGCCACGTCGGGGATCGACCCATAGCGGTCGATCCACTCGGCGGCCACGTCGTCAACTTGATCGGGACTCTGGCACCCGGCCACCCGCCGATAGGCCTCCAACCGCAGCTCCTCTTTGGGCATGTAATCGGCCGGAATGCTGGCGGCCTGGGGCACATCGATGCTTATCTCGACCGGCTCGGGCGGGGTCTCGCCCTTCAGCTCGGCCACTGCTTCAGTCACGAGCTGGCAGTAAAGGTCGTAGCCCACCGCGGCGATGTGACCCGACTGGCCGGTTCCCAGCATGTTGCCCGCACCCCGGATCTCCAAATCCCGCATGGCGATCTTGAACCCTGATCCCAGCTCGGTGGCCTCACCGATCGTCTTCAGCCGCTCGTAGGCCTCCTCGGTGATCACCCGGCCCTCGGGGGTGAACAGATAGGCGTAGGCCCGGGCGCCGGCTCGGCCCACCCGGCCCCGTAGCTGGTGGAGCTGGCCCAGTCCCAGAAGGTCGGCCCGGTCCACCACCAGGGTGTTCACGGTGGGCATATCGATTCCCGACTCGATGATGGTGGTGCACACCAGCACGTCGTAGGCCCGCTCCCAAAAGTCGATCACCACCTGCTCCAGCGTTCCCTCGTCCATCTGACCGTGGGCCACCGCGATGCGGGCCTCGGGCACCATCTCCCGAAGATCGGCGGCCACGTGGTCGATGCTGGCCACCCGGTTGTGGACGAAGAACACCTGGCCGTCTCGCAGCAGCTCCCGACGGATGGCCTCGGCCACCGGGCGCTCGTCGAAGGCGCCCACGTAGGTCAAGATGGGCTGGCGGTCGGCGGGCGGCGTGTGCAAAAGCGTGAGGTCGCGGATGCCGGTGAGGCTCATTTCCAAGGTCCGGGGTATGGGCGTGGCGGTGAGGGTGATCACGTCCACATCGGCCTTGATCGACTTGATGGACTCTTTGTGGGTGACCCCGAAGCGCTGCTCCTCGTCCACCACCAACAGCCCCAAGTCCCGGAAGGCGATGTCGTCGGACAGCAGGCGGTGCGTGCCGATCACCACGTCGACCGATCCGTCGGCCAGGCCGCTCACCACCTTGCGGGCCTGGCCGGGGGACAAGAACCGGCTCAGCACCTCAACTCGGATGGGATAGCCGGCGAACCGATCGCCGAAAGTCTGGTAGTGCTGCTGGGCCAACAGCGTGGTGGGCACCAGCACCGCAGCCTGAGCACCGTCTTGGACCGCCTTGAACACGGCCCGTATGGCCACCTCGGTCTTGCCGAAGCCCACATCGCCGCAGATGAGGCGATCCATGGGCAGGGTCTGCTCCATGTCGGCCTTAACCTCCACGATGGCCTTGTGCTGATCGGGGGTGAGCTGGTACCCGAAGGCCGACTCCATCTCCGTCTGCCACGGGGTGTCCGGGGAGAACGCCCGGCCGGGGGTGGTGATCCGGCGCTGGTACAGCACCACCAGCTCCTTGGCGATCTCGCTGACCGCCGAGCGCACCCCGCTCTTGGCCCGCTGCCAGTCGGCACCCCCCATCTTGCTCAGGGTGGGCGACTCACCCCCCGAGTAGCGGCGCACGGCGTCCACCTGGTCGGTGGGCACATAGAGCTTGTCGCCGCCCCGGTACTCCACGAGCAGATAGTCGCGGCTTACCCCGCCGATGGAGCGGTTCACCATGCCGACATAGCGGCCCACGCCGTGGTGGCGATGGACCACGTAGTCGCCGGCGGCCAGGTCGTCCAACTCTTGGGCTGACGATTGACGGGGACGGCTGCGCCGGTGGGCCCGGCGGCGGCCGGTGAGATCGGCCTCGCCCAGCACGGCCAGACGGGCATCAGGCAGCACAAACCCCCGTTGAATGGGGGCCACCACCACGCTTCCCGAGAGGTCGGAGGAGCCCCCGAGGCCGGCTTCGCCGCCGGTGTTAACCGGGAGGTCCGCACCATGCTCTCGCAAGAGCGCGGCCGACCGGGTGGCCGATCCGGCACCGTCGGCGGCCACCCGCACCGTGTACCCCTCGGCCAGCAGCCGGGACACCTGCTCTACAGGAGCCGACGGATCACCGATGGCCGACGCCCACCCTCCCACCGCCACCACCGGAGTGGACGGGGAGGCTGGCACCGCGGTCATGGTCCACACCGGCGAATCGCAGGCGCTCAGCAGCCGGTCGTAGTCCACGTGCAGGCGGGGGAACTCCTCCCCGGCCGCCCCCCAGGTCTGAGCCAGCGCACCCGCCAAGTCGGCTTCCTCGGCGGCGATGTCGGCGGCGCGATCCCGCAGCCGTCCGGGTTCCAGCAGCACAACCAGGGCGTCGGCGCCGAGGCGGTCGGTGATGAGCTCGTCTGAGTCGATGAGCCAGGGCAGCCACGATTCCATTCCGTCGAAGAACTGGCCCTCGGCCAACCGCTCCCACTGCTCCCGGCCCCAGGGTCGCGAGGCCACCAGCCCCTGCGCCGCGGCCCGCACCGCCGCCACCGGCCTCACCTCTCGAGCGGGAAATATCACCGCCTGGTCAATCGGGTCGGTGGCCCGCTGGTCGGCCACAGAGAACTCGGTCAGCCGGTCCACCTCGTCGCCCCACAGGTCGATGCGAACCGGACTGTCGGCGGTAGACGGGAACACGTCGACAATCGAGCCCCGCACTGCGAACACACCCCGGTGCTCCACCTGCACGTCGCGCCGATAGCCCCGAGCCGCCAACTCGGCAACCAGCGCCTCCTGGTCGACTCGGTCGCCCGAAACCACCGTCACCGGCTCGGAGTCGTCAGAGTCGAACACCAGGCGCTGGAGCAGCGCCCGAATCGGGGCTACCACCACCGGCGGGCACCTTTCCGGCTCGTGGAGCTGCCAAATGGCCTCACATCGCCGCCCCATTGTCTCCACACCGGGGCTGATCCGCTCGAACGGCAGCGTTTCCCACGCCGGGAACAAGGCGGCGCCCCCATCGAGCATCGCGGCCAGATCGCCGGCCAGGCGCTCGGCGTCAGCGGTGGTGGGCACAGCCACCACCACCGGGCGGCGGCCGTTCAGCTCGGCAATGGCGGCCAACACCGCAGCCTGGCCCGACTCGGCCACCGCCAAATTGGCATTGCGCTGTCCGAGCACCTCGACCACTGTCGGGTCCGAGGCCAAGAGCCGACCGAGGCCGGCCAGACCCGGCCCAGCCGCAGCAACCGCCGGAGCGGCCATCAGTTGAACCTGTTCATCATCGGTGAAACCTGCTCACGGTCAGTTGAACCTGTTCATGACAATGTCTACCGGGTGCTCCAGCAGGGCCAACGCGGCCTCAGCCGCCCGCTCCACTGCGTCATCCAGACTGTCCCGGTCGGCCCGGCCCGGTCGCTTCAGCACGTAGTCGGCCCCAGCCCGAGCGTCGGGGGGCTTGCCCACCCCGATGCGGATCCGGGTGAACTCGGCGGAGTGGAGATGGGCCTTGATGGACGACAGGCCGTTGTGTCCGGCCAGCCCGCCGCCGAACTTCACCTTGATGCGCCCTGGAGGCAGATCGAGCTCGTCGTGGACCACCACGAGGCGGTCCAGGTGCTCGGCGATGTTCCACCGGCGCACCAAAGCCCGAACGGCCTCGCCGGATTTGTTCATGAAGGTCTGAGGGAAGGCCAGCACCACTCGCTTGCCATCCACCCGAACCTCGGCGACAAGGGCCGCTTGCCGGCTTTTGCCCAGCACCTGTCCGTGGCGCTCGGCCAACAGCCCCACCACCTCGGCGCCCACGTTGTGGCGGGAGCCCACGAACTTGTCGCCGGGATTGCCCAATCCCACCACGACGAGGTCAGCCGGGCTGTCGGTGTGCTTCTTGCGGGATCGCCAGCGGGAGGGCATGGCGATGGGCGCCGAGCGGCTAGCTCTCGGCGTCTTCGGAGGCGTCGGCGTCGGCGTCGGCCTCTTCGTCGGCGTCCTCGCGTACGATCGGCTGGCCGTCCTCGTCCAGCTCCACCTCGAGCTCTTCATCCACCTCGGGCTCTTCGATCTCGATAACCGCGATCGAGGTGCTGGCCACCAGCTCCTCGGGGTCGCCAGCCAGCTCGACACCGTCGGGCAGATCGATGTCGGCGGTCCTCAACGTGTCACCCATGGTCATCTCGCTGATGTCGATGGTCAGCTCGTTGGGAATGGCCTCGGGCTTGGCCAGCACTCGGACGGTGAACGCGGCCTGATCCACCACGCCGTCCTCGTTGTTCACCTGGGTGGCCTCGCCCTCCAGCACCAACCGAACCTCCACCTCGACGGCCACGTCGGCATCCACCCGGATGAAATCCACATGGATGACCTCGTTGCGCACGGGGTGGTGTTGCAACTCCTTGACCAGACTCAGCTGGCGGTCGCCGTCCACCTCCAAGGTGAGCAGGGCGTTGAGGCCGGCATCGGTGTTCAAAGCTGACCGCAGATCGCGGGCGTCCACCGCGACGGCAACCGAATCGCCGCCCAGTCCGTACACCACGCCGGGAATATGCCCCGAGCGGCGCAGACGGCGAGACGGGCGGGTTCCCAGCTCCCGCTGGGTTTCGGTCTTCAAGATCAGATCAGCCATAGCG
The DNA here is from genome assembly GCA_022825005.1 of Acidimicrobiia bacterium. Lineage (GTDB taxonomy): Bacteria > Actinomycetota > Acidimicrobiia > Acidimicrobiales > Bin134 > Poriferisocius. The sequence continues at coordinate 122,129 of JAJDYU010000046.1, read as the reverse complement.
CAGCCAGCAATCCTACCGGGCCGCAGCCCAAAACGGCTAAGCCGCTACGAGAGGTTCTTGCCGCCGAAGATCTCGGAGACGGAGGTGTCCTCGAACACGGCGTCGATGGCGTCGGCGATGATTCGGGCCACCGAGAGCACTTCGATCTTGTCGATCTGCTTGTCGGGCGACAGCGGCAGGGTGTTGGTGACCACCACCTTGGAGATCACCGAGTTCTTGAGCCGGTCGATGGCTGGGCCGGAGAACACGCCGTGGGTGGTGGCGGCAACGATGGTGGCTGCCCCCCGGGCGGCCAGCGCGTCGGCCGCGGCCACGATGGTGCCCCCAGTGTCGATCATGTCGTCGATGAGCACACAGGTGCGGCCTTCCACGTCGCCCACCACCTCTATGACCTCCACCGCGTGCTTGACATCCATGGCCCGGCGCTTGTGGACGATGGCCAAGTCGGCGTCCAGTTCGTTGGTGTAGCGCTCGGCCACCTTCACCCGGCCGGCGTCGGGCGAAACGATCACCAGTTCGCCGTTGAAGTCCCTGAGATAGTCCACCAACACCGGCATGGCGGTCAGGTGGTCCCAAGGGCCGTCGAAGAACCCCTGGATCTGCCCGGAGTGGAGATCGACGCTCAACATGCGATTGGCTCCGGCGGTACGGAAGGTGTTGGCCATCAGCTTGGCGGTGATGGGCTCGCGGCCCGCGGCTTTGCGGTCTTGGCGGCCATACCCGTAGAAGGGGCACACCGCGGTGATGCGCTTGGCCGAGGCCCGCCGGGCTGCGTCCACCATGATGAGGTGCTCCATAACGGCGTCGTTGATGGAGGCGTCGCCGTGGGCGGTGTGGCTCTGGACGATGAACACGTCGGTGCCCCTCACCGACTCCTCGAATCGACAGTGGATCTCACCGTTGGCGAAGTCGGCGATGTTGGGCTCCACCAGCTCCTCGCCGAGAGCGTCGGCAATCTCAGCAGCCAGGTCGTGATTGGCCCGGCCTGAGATGATGGCCAGCTTCTTCTTGGTGACAAGTTCCATAGATTCAGTTTCCTTGAGTCGAAGCGGGCGGGATCTGAGCGCCAGGCTCCAGGGTGATGTAGGCCCCCACCTGGGCATCGGCCCCGATCTCGGCATCAGTGGCCGACACCGCCTCTACCACCGCTCGGGGACCGACCACGCAATCCACCAAGTGAGTATGGGGTCCGATCACCGCACCTTCGCCAATCACCGTTTGACCTCTTAGCACCACGCCGGGGTGGATAACCACATCGGGGGTCAGCTTCACGCTCACGTCGATGTACGCGCTGTGGGGGGCCATAATGCGCACTCCCGCAACCATCCAGTTGCGATTGATGCGCTGGCGCATCTCCGCCTCGGCGAAGGCCAGCTGCTCTCGGTCGTCCACTCCCTGGGCCTCCGACTCGTCGATGGCATACGACCCCGAGTCGTGGCCTGCGGAGGTGAGCACTTCGACGGCGTCGGAGAGGCTGTACTCAAGCCCAGAGTCGCTGGCCGCCAGCCGGCGCAAAGCGGGAGACAGCAGGCCTCGGCGGAAGCAGAAGAGCTCAGCGGGCTTTTCAGCCGCAGTGGCCACGGTGGCCGCCGACCCGGCGAGCCGGTGCTGGGCGGTCAGGCCCCTCAGTGTCTGGCCCTGAATTAGCGGCATATCGGCCAGTATCACCAGCACATCCTCATCGTCGACATCGCTGTCCAGGGCCGACAGCCCCAAGGCGGCGGCATCAGCCGTGCCCCGCTGCACGGGCTGCTCGACAAAGTCGATGCGCAAGTCGTAGGCCTCCTCGGTGACATGCTTGGCCACTTCTTCCGCGCCGAATCCCACCACAACCGAGATCTGGCGGGGATTGACCGCAGCCACCGCGTCGATCACATGCAGGAGCATGGCTCGCCCGCAGACATCGTGGAGGGGCTTGGGCCGCCCCGACCTCATGCGAGCACCCCTGCCCGCGGCCAACACGATCGCCGACAGGGGAAGGGGTTCAGCCGTCATGTGTTCAGCGGGCCAACCCGCTCTCGACAATCACTGCTGTATTTCTAGCGCGGCTGGCGAGGCAGGACTCGAACCTGCAACCTCCTGGTCCAAAGCCAGGCGTTCTGCCACTTGAACTACTCGCCAAGGAGCCCCTTGCTATGCAGTCATCAGGCACCATTTTCAGGCTACTCCATGACCGCCATATGAACTCTCGGGTTATTGGTAGGAGCGTTGGCCGGGCTAGCGTGGAGGCACCATGGGATCGTTGATCAAAAAGCGCCGCAAGCGGATGCGCAAAAAGAAGCACAAGAAGATGTTGAAGCGCACTCGCTTCCAGCGGCGAGCCCGCGGCAAGTAGTTCTCAGCCTTCGCGTTTCCAGCGGCGAGCCCGCGGCAAGTAGCCCTCAGCCTTCTCCCACCGGTTGGGATTCAGCCGGTACGGTGCCCACCACGATGCGACCGTCTCCGGGGTAGGCGCCCTCCACGAACCAGGTAGAGCCGCTTCCCGCCAGCCGTGCCGTCTGGCCGGTGGCCTGCTCTAGCGCCTGGCGATATCGGTCCAGGCGGGGTTCCACTTCCAGAGCAGCGGGCTCAAGATCGTTGCCTCTCGGTCCCTCCGGTCCGCCCATCTCGTCCCAGCGGCGGTACACCGCCGGCGTGGAGCAGCCGAACGGGGGAATGAGCAAGGTGAGCGTTCGGGGAATGTGCACCAGCGGCTGCACGAGTTCGCCGATTCCCTGGACACGAGCCCTGCCGCCGACCAGGCAAAAGGGGACGTCGGCCCCTAGCTGAGCCGCTCCCTCTACATCGGTGTAACCCGCCCAGCGGAGGATTGCGGCGGCGTCGGCCGATCCTCCCCCCAATCCGGCCCCCGGCGGGATCCGCTTGGCCACAGAGACACGGGCGGTGCGCCCCACCAAGGCCAGCGCCCCGGTGATGAGGTTGTCGTCGGGGTCAACGTCGCCATCGCTCTCGATATCCACCCCATGGCCCGCCTCGATGTTCAGCGTGTCGTCCAAATCAAGCGTCACCATCTCGGCATCGATCAGGTGGTACCCATCGTCTCGCACGCCGGTGATGCGCAACGACAGCGTGAGCTTGGCAGGAGCAGTGACCGTGGTCATCAAGCCGAGGCTATGGCAGAAAGCTCGGCCCAGTCGGCGAGGGTGAGCTGCTCGGGCCGGGCGGTGGGGGCAATGGCAGATTGGGCGAAGTGGTCGGGGGTCAGATGATGGCCCAATGAGCGGCGCAGCATCTTGCGGCGCTGGCCGAAGGCGGTCCGGATGAGAAAGAACAGTCGATCAGGGTCGGCGTCCACAGCCGGCTCCGGTCGGCGCACCAGCCGCACCACCGCGGACGACACCCGAGGGCGGGGGTAGAACACCGTGGCGGGCACTGATCGGACGATGCGGGCTTCGCACCAGTAGGCCACCTTGAGGGTGGGTATCCCGTAGGCCTTGGTGCCCACCGGGGCCACCAGCCGCTCGGCCACCTCCCGCTGCACCATGAAGGTGAAGGTCTCGATGCGGGGTTCGTTGTCCAAGAGGTCGAGCAAGAGGGGGACGGCGATGTTGTAGGGCAGGTTGGCCACCAACGCCCATCGGCTCTGGCCGACGCCTAGTTTCGTGCGCCACTCAGTGGTGGTGGCGTCGGCGTGGACGATCTGCACGTTGGGAGCGTCGGCCACCTCGGCCAGCGGGGCCAACAGATGGCGGTCGGCCTCCACGGCGAGCACGTGGCGGACCTCGGCGGCCAGCGCTCGAGTAAGCGACCCCAACCCGGGGCCGATCTCGACCACCGAATCCTCTGAAGCCAGCTCAGCAGCCCGGACCATCGCGTCGATGGTGTTGGGGTCGACCACGAAGTTCTGGCCCATGGCTCGGCTGGGCGCCAGACCGTGGCGATCCAGCAGGTCCAGCACCTGGGTGCGGGTGAGGGTCACAGACGGTAGAAAGCGGCCGCGTTGTCCCAGGTGAGTTCGGCCACCGTTTCGAGGTCCACACCATGGACCCGGGCCAATGCCTCCCCCACTAGGGGAAGATTGGCCGGTGAATTGGGCTTGCCCCGCAGCGGGACCGGGGCCAGATACGGCGAGTCGGTTTCCACCAACAGTCGGTCGAGGGGACACAGTGCGGCGGCGGCCCTCACGTCGTCGGCGGAGGGGAAGCTCACGATGCCGCTGAACGACAGGTAGGCCCCCCTATCGAGTGCGGCCCGGGCCTCGTCGGCCCCGCCGGTAAAGCAGTGGAACACCGTGTGGTCGGGCACTCCGCCTTCATCCAGGATGGCGAAGGTGTCGTCCCACGCCTCTCGGGAGTGGATCACCAAGGGCATCTGATGTCGATGAGCCATGTCGATATGAGCCGCGAACACATCCTGCTGGTCGGCGGGCGGCGAGTGGTTGTAGTGGTAGTCGAGCCCGCATTCCCCCACTGCCACCACCCGGTTTGACCCCAGCAGCTCCTCGATGCCACCGATGCCGTGGCGGGCTTCGTGGGGGTGAACCCCTGCGGTGGCCCACACGCGATCGCAGGCTGCGGCTTTGGAAATAGCGGCGATCGAAGTGACCGCATCGGTGCCCACGTCTATCAGGCGCTCCACTCCGGCCGCCGTCGCCTTCGCTACGACTTCATCTAGCGTGCCCGACTCCAAGTGGCAGTGGTTGTCGGTCCAGCGCACCCTCAGCCCCGCAATCGGGGAAACAGCGGATCGCCCTCGGCCACCGGCAGGCCACCGGGATACTGCCCCCACACCGCGGCCGCCGGAAGCCGCTGGTCGAGAGGTGAGCCGTCGAGGCCCAGTCGAGTCCACGCCGCCTCACAAGAAGCGGGAATGGCCGGACTGGCCAGCACGCACACAATCCGCAGAGCCTCCAGAGCGTTGCCCAACACCGTGTTGACCAAAGGCCCGGGGTCCATCTTCCATGGCTCAGTGGCCTGCAAGTACTCGTTGGTCTCGCGGATGAGGCGCCAAGTGGCCTCAAGGGCCACCGACGGCTGGAACCGGTCCCAGGCCGCGGCGGCATCGGTGTACACCTGGGCGGCGATGTCGGCCAGCGGGTGGTCGGGGTCGGGCGCCGGCCCGATCCCGTCGCACTTTTGGTGAACCAGCGTGGAAGAGCGCTGCAACAAGTTGCCGAAGTTGTTGGCCAGATCGGTGTTGTAGCGGTGCTGGAGGGCTTCGTGGCTGACCTCGCTGTCGGGGCCGAACGGCGTGTCCCGGAGAAGGGAATAGCGGAAGCCGTCCACGCCGAAGTCTCCGATGAGGTCGGTGGGCGAGATCTGGTTGAACGCCGACTTCGACATCTTCTCCCCGCCCACCAGCAGCCAGCCATGCACATGGTATTGGGGCAGGTCCTTCACTCCGGCGGCCAAAAGCATGGCCGGCCAGTACACGCAGTGGAAGCGGATGATGTCTTTGCCCAGCAGGTGGCGCACCGATGGCCACCATTGCGAGAACCGCTCATCATCATTCCCGTAGCCGGCCGCGGTGGCGTAGTTGGTGAGCGCGTCGTACCACACGTAGAACACGTGGCCCTCGGCCCAGGGCACGGGGATGCCCCAGTCGATGGAGGTGCGGGTTATGGATATGTCCCGCAAGCCGCCCCGAATGATCCCCAGAGCCTCGTTGCGATACCCCTCGGGAGTGATGTTCTGGGGGTTGGCTTCAAACCATTCCAGCAGCGGCCCCTCGAACTCGGAGAGCTTGAAGAAGTAGTTCTCCTCGGTCATGCGCTCCACTCGACCCGACTCGACGTCTTCTTCGGTCACGTCTTCTTCGGAGACGTAAGCCTCGTCGGACACCGAGTACCAGCCGTCGTAGACCGCCGAATAGATGTAGCCGTTGTCGTAGGCCCGCTGCATGAGCGTCTGCACGGCCTGGTGATGGCGGGGCTCGGTGGTACGGATGAACTCGTCGTTGGCCACGCCCAGTTCGGCCCACGCCTCCCGAAAGCGCTGGCTGGTGCCGTCGGCCTGCTCCAGTGGGGAAAGGCCGTTGGCCTCGGCCGCCCGCTGAACTTTGAGGCCGTGCTCGTCGGTGCCGGTGAGGTAGAAGACGTCGTCGCCCAGGAGCCGGTGCCAGCGGGTTACGGCATCGCCGTTCAAGACGGTGTAGGCGTGGCCGATGTGGGGCGCGTCGTTGACGTAGAAGATCGGGGTCGTCAGGAAATAGCGCGACACCGCTTCACACTACTTTCCTCGGCCCGCTGATCCCGATGTGTTACTCCCCGAACATTTCGGCGGAACGGCGGGCCATCTCCTCGGGGGACACATCCTCCACATGGGTGGCCACGTGCCAGCGGTGGCCGAACGGGTCGACGAACATGCCGCCCCGGTCGCCGTAAAACTGGGTCTCCACCGGCCGTTCAGCGGTGGCTCCGGCGGCAACAGCTTTGGCGAAGGTGGCGTCGGCGTCCTCCACGTAGACGCTGATGGTGACCGCGGTTCCGCCGATGGAATTCGGTCCGAGCACCCCCATCTCGGGGTACTCATCGGACACCATGATGAGCCCGTCGCCGATGGCCACCTCGGCGTGGCCGATCAGGCCGCCGGGTGCAGAGATACGCATGCGCTCGGTGGCGTCGAACACCTCGACCATGAAGTCGATGGCCGCGGCTGCGCCGCCGACACACAGGTAGGGAGTGATGCGGGGATAGTCGTCGGGAATGGGCTTGACGTCGCTCATGGGGACTCCTGGGCCGGTGGGGCCAGTGGTTGGGGTCTCTGTAAGGGACAGTCTTTCAGACTCATCTGGTACACGGCTCGTCGGGACACGCCGAGATCGGCGGCCACCGCGGCGGCGGCATCCCGGCGGGACAAGCCGTCGGCAAGCCGCTCGTTGAGTGCCATCCTGATTTGGGATTCGGAGGGCGGTGCAGGATCGGGGCAACCGGCCACCACCAGCACGTACTCGCCTCGGGGCTCGGTTTCCTCGGCCTTGGCAATGGCATCGGCCAGGGTGCCCCGCCATATCTCCTCGTGCAGTTTGGTCTGCTCTCGCACGATGGCCAGCGCCCGTTCTCCCCCCAACGCCGCGGCCAAGTCGTCCAGCGTACGGGCCAACCGGTGAGGGGCTTCGAACAACACCATGGTGCGGGCTTCCTGGGACAACTCCTCGATACGGTCGGATCGGTGGCGGCCCTTTTTGGGGAGAAATCCCTCGAAGCAGAAGCGCCCGGTGGGCAGGCCGCTCACCACCAGGGCGGCCAGCGCGGCCGACGGGCCGGGAACGGCCTCCACCTCTCCCCCGACCTTGAGCACCGCTTTGACCACCTTGGCCCCCGGATCAGAAACCGCCGGGGTGCCGGCATCGGTGACCAATGCCACCATGCTCCCGTCGATGATCAGGTCGGCGATCTCGCCGGCACCGGCCTTTTCGGTGTGCTCGTTCACCACCAGCAATCGGGGAGCGTTCACCCCGGCGTGGGCCAGGAGGCGTCCGGTGCGGCGAGTGTCTTCGCAGGCCACAACGTCAGCTTTGGACAGGACCTCTATGGCCCGGGGGGACAAGTCGCCGAGGTTGCCGATCGGAGTAGCAACCAGTACCAATCTGCCAGCCATGCTTCCTCCCCGGATGCATGAGTTTGTCTATCCCCTGCCGCTACCAGCAGTCTGCCTCACTTGGAGCCGATCGCCGGGTTTTATCCCCCATCGGGCGAAAGAGCCAGCCTCAGCCTCCAACACTGCCCGAGCCCGCCACACTGGTAGGCCCACTCGAAAACGGGCCATGGTGGCTGTTTTCAAGATCACTAGATCGCGGTCCAGGTAAGCCACGTCGATGGGAAAGCGCATGCCCAGGGTGTGTACCGAAAACGCTGGTCGCAGCAGCAGCGCATTGTCGAACTCGTCGCGGCCCAGCAGGCCCAAGGCTCGCTCCCGCCATCCCGTGGCGAACTCCACGGTGGCCAGCACCCGTTCGTCGCAGACGAGCCACGCCATCACCAGATTTTCTAACTCCAGCGGCGCTCGTTCAAGAGGAACTTTGGCAACCGCTAAACATTGAAGCGGATCTCCATCACATCGCCGTCGGCCACCGAGTAGTCGCGGCCCTCGGTGCGCATCACGCCCAGTTCCTTGGCCTTGGTCCAGCCGCCCGCCTCCAACAGCTCCTGCCAGCCGATCACGTCGGCTCGGATGAAGCCTCGTTGGAAGTCGGTGTGGATCCGGCCCGCCGCTTCTGGGGCGGTAGCCCCCATGCGGAAGGTCCAGGCCCGGGTCTCCTTGTCGCCGGTGGTGAAGAAGGTCCGCAATCCCAGCAGGTCGTAGGCCGCGTGGGTGAACCGGCCCAAAGCCCCCTCGCCCAGGCCCAGGCCTTCGAGCATCTCGGCCCGTTCCTCGGCGGGAAGCTGGGCGGCCTCGGCCTCGAGCTGCACGCACACCGCCATGGTCCCGGCCCGGCCATCCAGCTCAGCGGCCACCGGCTCGATCACCGACTCGATGTCGTCGAGCTGGTCCTCGCCGATATTGACCACCGCCAGAACCGGGCGATTGGTGAGCAGGAAACTCTCTCGAAGGTCGCTCCGTTGTTCGGCCGTCAGGTCGCTGCGGTACAGCGGGACTCCCTCGCCCAGCACCTCGGCGGCGGCTTCCAGCGCGGCCACCTCACCGGCCAGCGACCGGTCTTGGACGGCCGACTTGCGCCGCTTCACCAGCCGGTTCTCCACCGATTCCAAGTCGGCCAGCGTCAGCTCGATCTCCAGCACCCTCAGGTGTTCCAGGGGATCGGTGGGACCGGGCACGTCGGGGTCTACGAAGGCCCGGAGCACGTACACCACTGCGTCCACCTCCCGGATGCCGGCCAGAAAGCGGTTGCCCAGCCCCTCGCCCCGGCTGGCCCCCTCTACCAATCCCCCGATGTCGGTGAACTGGACGCTGGCCGGCGTCACGGTGCGGGAACCGCTGAGCTGGGCGATGGCGTCAAGCCGGGGGTCGACCACCTTGGCTACGCCCACGTTGGAATCGGTGGTGGCGAAGGCGTAGGGGGCGGCCAGCACGTCTGACCCGATCAAGGCGTTGTAGAGAGAGGACTTGCCGGAGTTGGGCAGTCCTACAAAACCGAAGCGCTCCACGGATCGTTCACGTTAGTGACAGTCGGTAGTCTTGAAAGAGACGCGGAGGTTTGAATGTCGAAGCGCACCCAAAAACGCAAGGCCAGAGCACGGCGCAAGAAGGCCAACCATGGGCGGAAGCCCAATGCCGGGCGCAACAGCTAAGCCTGATTCGTCTTTGCCATCACCCCCGGACGCAACAGCTGAGTCTGATTCGCACACCTCCTCGTTGATTCCCGCGGGAACACTGGTATACGACGGCGATTGCGGGTTTTGCACCGCGACAGCCCGCTGGGCGCAGCGCCGGCTGACCGACGACTACCGGGTGGTTCCCTCCCAGCAGATCGACTTGGATGCCCTTGGCCTCTCTGAAGAAGACGTGGCCCGCTCGGCGTGGTGGATCGGCCCCGATGGCACTCGCTGGGACAACCATCGCAGCATCGCCGGCGCGCTCGGGGCCATGGGCGGCCTTTGGCCCGTAGTGGGCCGGCTTATGACTTGGGGACCGGTCAACCCGCTGGCCCGTGGCATGTATCGCCTGGTGGCCAACAACCGATTTCGCATTCGCTGGCCGGGGACTACAAGATGCGATCGTCGATGAGGTAGCCGTCTCGGGCGGCGACGTTTTCGAGTTGGGGCGCTGAATCCCGCTCGTAGACCTGGGCGGCGGGGCCGCTGCGGTAGTTGAGGAAGCGATAGCCCACGGGGCCGGCGGTGATGCGGTAGCGGACGTCGGCGGGGATGCACAGAATGGCCCCCGGTTCAGCGTCCAGCGACCCCAGAGAGATACCGCCGTCGAGCAGGTAGATGATCTCGTCTTGCGAGTGGTGGTGGGCAGGGCCTTGCCGGGGGGTGTCCCGCTCTACCCGAAGAAGGGTCAGCGGGGTGGACTCCCAGGTGGAGTCGCAAAACCAGGTGGCGTGGGTTCCGGCCGGATTACCGCTGAAGCCCCAACCGCGGGGCCGAACACATGCACGCCCCGCCCAAAGACCCCCACCGGATCGGTCGCGCCGAACCGGACTAACTGGCATGGTCCAACCGATGTCAGCGCGGCGCGGACCCCCTGCTCCACGATCACCGCTCCCCCGGTCGGGCAGCAGGCCGACCGTCGGCCGTCGGGCCGATACTCGATCACATCGGCCTCACCGTCGGCCACATACAACGCCTCGTCGCCGTCAGCCGGTGCCCACGTAACCCCGCCACCGGGCTCAAGGTCGAGCACTTCGATCCACAGGCTGTAGCCCTCGGGGCTGAACCGTCGCGACGTGCCGCCGGCAATCGACTCGGCAGCCACCTCGGCCAGCGGTGTCAGGCTCAGCTTGGCCATGCAGTCCGGGATCTACGCTGAGACCGCGGCGGCCTCTTCGAACTGGAAGTCCTCGTACTCCTCGCCGGTGTCCACCCAGTCTTCGAACTCGATGACGTGGATCTCCTCGAACCGGCGCCGCAGCCAGCCGTCGCCCGCATCGAGCAAACCCAGCTTCTTGCAGTTGGGCACGATCTTGGAGAACAGGATGTTCTGGAACGGCTTCTGGTCGGCGGGTAATGACAGGAAGTTCTCCACCATGGGCCGAACCGGCACGCCCATGCGCTCCCACACCTCTTGGGACAGGAACCGGTCCCGCATCCGCACCGCGGCCTCAAAGGCGAACTCCTGGCGCTCGCGCAACTCGGGGGTGGTGAGCTCGCTGTAGAACTCCTGGAGGCTGAGCACGCCGAAGGCCACATGACGGGCCTCATCCGCCATCACATAGCGGAGGAGCTTCTTTAGCAGTGGCTCGGGGGTGAGCTGGTACATGAAGCCGAAGGCGGCCAGGGCCAGGCCTTCAACCATGATCTGCATGCCGAGGTAGGTCATATCCCAGCGGCTGTCGTTGATGATGTCGTCGAGCAGCATCTTGAGGTGGACGTTGATGGGATAGGAGTCGCCCAGCTTCTCGTCGAGGTACTTGCCGAAAACCTCCACATGACGGGCCTCGTCCACCACCTGGGTGGCGGCGTAGTACTTGGCGTCGATCCACGGGACGGTCTCCACGATTTTGGCCGTACACAGGAGGGCGCCCTGTTCGCCGTGGAGGAACTGGCTCATCCGCCACTTGAAGGTCTCAAGGGAGAACTCCCGCCACTCGGCCTCGCCCCAGTTGGCGGTGGGCAGATCGGGCCTATCCTCGCGCTCGAACTCATCGCGGCTTGCGGACTCGGTGAAAATATTGAACGCCTCGTAGGGGTCAACCTCGATAGACCAGTCCAAGTCGGTTTGGGCGTTCCACTGCGATGTCTTGGCCTTCTCGTAGAGGCGCTCCAGCTTGGGCCGGGCCCCCTTGGCATAATCCCAGGTGAACAGAGCGTCGCTGTTGTCCTGGACCGCATGGATTATTGAGGTGACGTCGCTGTTGGTGCGGGAGATGTCGATGATGGTGTCAATGTCGTTGACGTCGGCGCGTCCGATGATCTCCTCATCAGTGCGAGTAGGCGGAGCCATGCGTCTCTCCTCTGCCGCCGTTGGCCAGGGCACTTGATTGAATGATACTGCCGAAAGGTTCGAATGAGACCTCGCAGCGCCCGCTCACTCCAGGCTGTTCAAGCCCTCGATAACCACTCCGGCGGCCGCTCCGCCGTCAACCGGCAAATCGGCACCGGTTATGTGGGATGACTCATCGGAAGCCAAGAACAACGCGGCGGCGGCAATGCACTCCAGGGGGACCTCGCCAGGGATGCCCCTATTGGCCGAGTAGGCCGCAGTCTCATCCATGAACGACGTCATCTGGTCGAACCACTGGGCGTACATGGCCGGGTTGCCGCCCGCGGGGCACACGTTGTTCACCCGGATGCCGGATCGGCCCAGCTCCAGGGCCGCGCAGCGCATCAGCCCCCCGAGGCCGAACTTGCTGGCCCCGTAAGCGGATATCCCATTCATCCCGATGAGCCCGTCGATGGAGCTGATGTTGACGATCGAACCGCCCCCGGAGGCCCGCATGGGACCAACCACCGCCCGCATGCCCAAAAACGGCCCCACCAGGTTCACGTCCAGCACTTGGCGGTAGGTGTCGGCCGAGGTGCGCTCGATGGGCCCCATGTGCAAAATGGCGGCGTTGTTCACCAGCACGTCCACCTGGTCCATCCCGCTCACCACCTCGTCCCAGTGGGCCTCGTTGGTCACGTCGAGTTTGACGATTCCGTCCCCTTCGGCAATATCGGTGGCCACCACCACGGCCCCTTCATCCCGGAACATCTGGGCGATGACCGACCCGGTACCCCGAGCTGCGCCAGTGACGATTGCTGTCTTTCCTGCAAGCCTTGACATGGCCCTCACACTAGACACTCGTTGGCTTACCAAACCCACTGATCCAGCACGGCAGACATCATCGCCCTGGGGTAGCCTGCATATTCCTACCGACCGGCATCTGAAGGAGGGGCTGTGACGCGGAAGAGAATCCTGCTATTTCTTGCTGTACTGCTGTCTTTGGCCATAGTGGCTGCGGGCTTTGGCAATGACGACGATAACGAAGCCGAAGCACCTGCGGCCGCATTGCTGGCCTTAGATCAGGAATGCGAGGCGTGGGGTGGCTTGGAGGCCCCCGACGGCTTCAGAGTGAACATGGTCACCGATATTGGCAAGGTGGACGATGGCACCTTCAACCAGTTCGCCTATGAGGGCATGGTTGGCGCGGCCGAGTGCTTCGGCATCGAAGACACCAGTGTGATCGAGACTGCGTCGGAGGCCGACTACGACGCCAACCTCAGCACCTCAGCTAGCGAGAACCCCGACGTGCTCATCACCGTGGGCTTCTTGCTCGGCACCGACACCATGGCGGCGGCCGAGGAGAACCCCAACATCAACTACATCGGCATCGACCAGTGGCAGCCCGAATACCCCGCCAACTATGTGGGCGTTTTGTTCAACGAGCACGAGGGCGGTTTCATCGCCGGTGCCCTGGCCGCCTCGCTCAGCGAGTCGGGCGTGGTCGGAGTGGTGGCCGGACGCGAGGACGTGCCGCCGGTGGTGAAGTTCGTCAACGGCTACGAGGCCGGTGCCAAGTACATCAACCCCGACATCCAGGTTCTGTCGGTGTACAACGAGAGCTTCACCGACCCGGCAAAGGGCGCGTCCGACGCCCAGCAGTTCATCGGCGACGGTGCTGACGTGATCTTCGGCGCCGGCGGCCCCACCGGCTCAGGCGGAATCAAGGCCGCCACCGAGGCCGGTGCCTGGGGCATCGGTGTGGACCAGGACGAGTACTACACCACCTTCAACGGCGGTGATGCCCCGGGCTCGGAGTTCTTGGCCAGCTCCGCCATCAAGCGGGTGGACTTGTCGGTGTTCCGCAACATCGCCACCACCATCCAAGGCAGCTTCGCCGGCGGGCCGTTCGTGCTGACCGCCGAGAACCTGGGCATTACCTATGCCCCGTTCCACGACGCGGCAGTTAGCGCCGAGGCGGCCGCCAACGTGGAGATGGTGCGGGCCGGACTGGCCAACGGCACCATCGACACCGGAGTGTGCGGCATCGACGGCCTGTTCATAGGCGAAGGCTCACTCTGCGACTAACCGATCCCGCGATCGACAATTGACTATCTACATTTGATTGGCGGCGGCTGAGCGAGTTTCAGCCGCCGCCTTTCGCGTGCCGCTTCGGTTGTATGGCGTAGCCTGGGCTGCGCATGGCTCAGGCAAGCGGGGGCGCAGCACATCCAGTGCTGGAGGTTGAGGGAATTACCAAGGCCTTCCCAGGGGTGGTGGCCAACGACGACGTGAGCCTCACCCTCAACCAGGGCGAGATCCACTGCCTGCTAGGAGAGAATGGCGCGGGCAAGAGCACCCTGGTGAACATGGTGTTCGGTCTGTACCGGCCCGACCAGGGCATCATCAAGGTGCGGGGCGAAGAGGTGCATTTCGAAGACTCGGGTGATGCCATCGACCGGGGCATCGGCATGGTCCACCAGCACTTCCAGCTCATACCGGTGTTCACTGTGGCCGAGAACATCATCTTGGGCAACGAGGTCACCAAAGGGGCGTTCCTCGATCTGGACTCAGCCCGCCGCCAGATCGACAGCCTGGCCGAGCGCTACGGGTTGGCGGTGGACCCCGACGCCACCGTGGGCGACCTGTCGGTGGGGGAACAGCAGCGGGTGGAGTTGGTCAAGGCGCTGTTCCGCGACGCCGACATCTTGATCCTCGACGAGCCCACCGCAGTGCTGACCCCCGGCGAGGTGGACGACTTCTTCGGGGTGGTGGAGAGCCTCACCGGCCAGGGCAAGTCGATCATCTTCATCACCCACAAGCTGCGCGAGGTGCTGGCGGTGGCCGACCGCATCACCGTGCTGCGAGCCGGCCGGGTGGTGGGAACCGCCGCAGCCGAGGGCGCCACCCAGCAGTCGCTGGCCAACTTGATGGTGGGCCGCGACGTGGTCTTCCGGGTGGACAAGGCCGAGGCCGACCCGGGGGCACCGGTGCTTCGGACCCAAGGCCTGCGGGTGGCCGACGACCGGGGAGTGGAAACGGTCACCGGCTTCGACGTGGAGGTGCGAGCCGGGGAGATCTTCGGGATCGCCGGCGTGGAGGGCAACGGCCAGCGGGAGCTGGTGGAGGCCGTTTGCGGGATGCGCCCGACCGCCGGGGGGCGGGTGGAAATGCTCGGCCAAGAGACCACCGACTGGAGTCCCCGCAAGATCAACGAGCTGGGCGTCGCCCATGTGCCCGAGAACCGCAGCAAGCACGGGGTGGTGGCCCAGTACACCATCGCCGACAACCTGGTATTGAACCGCTACCACCAACGCAAGTTCTCCCAGCGAGGGGTGCGCAACACCGCGGCCATCAACGCCGAGGCCCAAGAGCTGGTGGAGCAATTCGACGTCCGCACCCCCGGGGTTGACGCATTCATCGACACCTTGTCGGGCGGCAACCAGCAGAAGGTAATCGTGGCCCGAGAGCTGACCGGCGACCTCAAGGCCCTGGTGGTGGCCCAGCCCACCCGAGGCCTGGATGTGGGCTCGATCGAGTTCATCCACCGCAAGATCATCGAGTTGCGCGACCGGGGAGTGGCGGTGCTGTTGGTGTCGGCCGAGTTGGACGAGATCATGTCGCTGTCGGATCGGATCGGCGTGCTCTACCGGGGCCGACTGGCCGGAACGGTAAACGCCGCCGACGCCACCCGGGAAGAGCTCGGCCTGCTCATGGCCACCGGCTCATCGGAAGGCCAGCGGTGAACGGCGCCCGTAACGCCAATGTCGGGATCGGGCGAGCGGCTGGCCAAGTCCACCGCATGCTCACCGAGGCGTGGCGGTTGCAGCCGCTGTACGTATCGCTATACGCCATCTTGTTGTCGTTCGTGGTCGGCGGGGTGTTGATCTCCATCATCGGGGTGAACCCCTTCACCGCCTATTGGGCGCTGCTGCGGGGCATGGTGGGCGGGGGCGATGAGATCGCGGGGTCGCTGGCCCGGTCGGTGCCGTTCATCGGCTCGGCGCTGGCCTTGGCCTTCGCCTTCCGGGCCGGGCTGTTCAACATCGGCGCCGAGGGTCAGCTCTTGGCCGGCGGCATCACCGCGGCCTATGTGGGGGCGCTGTCTTGGATGTCCGACCTGCCCGGCATCGTGGCCATTCCGCTGATCCTCATCGCCGGCACGCTGGGCGGTGCCATCTGGGGCGGGATTCCCGGCGTGCTGCGAACCAAGACCGGGGCGCATGAGGTGATCAGCACCATCATGCTCAACTCTTTGGTGTTGTTCGGGGTCCGCTGGATGGTGAACTCCCGTGATCCGGTGGTGCTGCGCGACACCGAGAGCACCGTTCCCCGCACCGATCCCATCTCTGACACCGCGGTGCTGCCCGAGCTGGTGGACAGCCAGCCCGTTCTCCACACCGGGCTGTTCGCCCTGGTGGGGATCTGTTTCGTGGTGGCCTTCGTACTCAAGCGCACCACGTTCGGATTCGAAGTGGGCACCGTGGGACTGAACCCCCACGCCTCCCACTACGCGGGCATCAACGTGAACCGGGTGATCGTGGCCTCCATGGCCGCTTCGGGGGCGTTCGCCGGCCTGGCCGCAGCCTCGGAGATCTCGGGCACCAACGGCTTCTTCCAGCCGGGCACCTTCTTCCTGATGGGCTTCGACGGCATCGCCATCGCCCTTTTGGCCCGCACCAACCCCGTGGCCATCATCGCGGCCGCCCTGCTGTGGGGATCGATGCTGTCGGGGGCGCCGCTGATGCAGCAGGAGGCCGACGTGTCCATCGACGTGGTGCGGATCATCCAGGCCATGGTGCTGTTGTTCGTGGCCGCTGACGCCATCGTCCGCTACCTGTTCAGAGTGCGCGAGCTCGACCAGAGTCCGTTCAAGGCCACCTCCGTTGAGGGGGCGGTGTGACCACGGTGGAGCACGCCGCGGGCGCAACCAGAGCCTCAGGGCGGGTTGGCCTGGATCGCCAGTCGATCACCGGACTGGTGTTCGGGGTGCTGGGCATCGCGCTGCTCGCCGGAGTGGCCCCGGCCATCAGCGGCACCAGTCGGCGGTTCAACTTCGAGCCGCCCCCCGACCCGGCGGGAATCGGGTTCCACCCCCCAACCTGGGTGATCGCCATCGGCGTGCTGTTCTTGCTCACCGCCGTGCTGGGATTCGCCCCGCCCGAAGCCCGACGGTGGGCCACCCCGGCCCGGCTACTAAGTGCGCTAGCGGTGATTCCACTGCTGCTGGTGCTCAGCCTGGCCCTGTCCGACAACCCCAGCACCAACATCGTCAACCTGTTCAACGAGTCGCTGGTACTGGCCACCCCGCTGGCCTTGGGAGCAACCACCGGCTTGTGGTGCGAGCGCTCGGGCATCATCAACATCGGCATCGAGGGCACCATGCTGGCCGGGGCCGGCATCGGCTACATGACCTACGCCACCATCGGAGATGCCCAATCCACCGGGTGGCTGTGGTTCTCCATCCTCATCTCGGTGCTGGCCGGTGGTCTGGTGGCCGCCCTCCTCGCCGTGCTTTCCATCCGCTTCGGGGTGAACCAGATCGTGGGCGGCGTGGTGATCAACCTGTTCGCCCTGGGGCTCACCGGCTTCCTGCGCTCGGAGGTGATCGTCAAAACTGGCATCACTACCGGCGTGGGCACCTCCGAGTTCGGCTTGCCCTTGCTGTCGGAGATCCCGGTGATCGGCGACCAGCTATTCCGGGGCAAGCCCATCTACTGGATGATGTACCTGGTAGTGATCGGCACCTGGCTGGTGATGTTCCGCACGCCCTGGGGACTGCGGGTGCGATCGTGCGGGGAGAACCCCCATGCGGCAGAGACGCTGGGAGTGAACGTGGTGCGGATCCGTTATCAGTCGGTGATCTTGGGCGGGCTGATCGCCGGTTTGGCCGGAGCCTGGTTCTCCATGGAGTCGCAGACCCGATTCGAAGACAACATGACCAACGCGGCGGGGTTCATCGCTCTGGCCGCGCTTATCTTCGGGAAGTGGACCCCATGGGGAGCGTTCGGCGGAGCGCTGCTGTTCGGCTTCTCCCGGGCTCTGGGCACCCGCCTCCAGTTCTTGGGGGTGGAAGTGAGCGGCTTTGAGATTCCCAGCGAGTTCCTCCAAGCCCTCCCCTTCATTGTCACGCTGGTAGTGGTAGCCGGGGCGGTGGGCCGGTCTATACCCCCGGCGGCGGCGGGCCAGCCCTTCCAGCGAAGCAAATAGCCGAAACGAGGTCAGATGGGCTCTGAGCAGACGATTCCATGGAACGAGTTGTGGGCTGCTGCCCATGAGGCCTCCGCGAGCGCCTACGCCCCATACTCGAAGCTGTCGGTAGGGGCGGCCGCGCTGACCGACGACGGCCGGGTGGTGACGGGGTGCAACGTGGAGAACGCCTCCTATGGGCTGGGGCTGTGCGCTGAGTGCGCTCTAGTGGGCGACCTGCACCGCACCGGGGGTGGACGGTTAGTGGCGGTAGCGGTGACCGACGGCGACGGCAACCCGCTCACCCCGTGCGGGCGCTGCCGCCAACTGCTCTATGAAGCGGGCGGCGCGGAATGCCAGGTGAACGAGACCCACACCGTGGGCGACCTGCTGCCCGGCGCCTTCGGCCCCGACGACTTGCCGTGAACGCGGTCGATCTCATCGTCGCCAAGCGAGACGGCGGCGAGCTGAGCGATGAGCAGATCAACTGGTTCATCGACGGGGTAACCACGGGAGACATCCCCGCCGAGCAGGCCGCCGCCCTGCTCATGGCCATCGTGTGGCGGAGCCTCACCGCCCGAGAGCTGGCCACCTGGACCGCAGCCATGATCAACAGCGGCCAGCGACTGGACTTGTCGAGCCTGGCGCGGCCCACCGTCGACAAGCACTCCACCGGCGGCGTGGGCGACAAGGTGTCGCTGATTCTGTGCCCGCTGGTGGCGGCGTGTGGCGCGGCGGTGCCCCAGCTCTCCGGACGGGGACTGGGCCACACCGGGGGCACGCTCGACAAGATGGAGGCCATCGCCGGCTGGCGGGCCGCCCTGAGCAACGACGAGTTCCTCGCCCAACTTCAGGAGGTAGGCGCGGTGATCGCCGCGGCCACCGCCGATCTGGCCCCCGCCGACCGGGTGCTGTACGCCCTGCGGGACGTGACCGGGACGGTGGCGTCGATCCCGCTGATCGCCAGTTCCATCATGTCCAAGAAGATCGCCGAGGGCACTAGCGGGCTGGTGCTGGATGTGAAGTTCGGCTCAGGGGCGTTCCTGCCCGACCCGGCCATGGGCGAGGAGCTGGCCCGAACCATGGTCGGTTTGGGCCACGCCAACGGCGTGGACACCGTGGCCCTCCTCACCGACATGGACCAGCCGCTAGGCCTGGCCGCAGGCAACGCCCTCGAAGTAGCCGAGGCAATCGAGACATTGGCCGGAGGCGGCCCCGCCGACTTAGTAGAGGTAACCCTGGCCCTCGCCCAAGAGATGGTCGAGTTGGCCACCCTGGACGCCGATCCGGCCGAAGTGCTGGCTTCCGGCCAGGCCATGGACGCCTGGCAGGCCATGGTGGCCGCCCAAGGCGGCGACCCCGTCGCTCCCCTGCCCACCGCCAAAGTGGTGGACCACTGGACCGCGCCGGTCGATGGGGTGATCAACCGCATTGATGCCCTAGCAGTGGGAGTGGCCGCCTGGCGGCTGGGCGCAGGACGGGCCCGTAAAGAGGACGACGTGTCGGCCTCGGCCGGAGTGCTCCTACGCCGCGTCCACGGCGACCGGGTGATTGCCGGCGAGATCATCGCCGAACTCCACACCGACGACCCCTCCCTCCTCCCCCCCGCCCACGATGCCCTGAGTTCGGCCTTGACCATCACCAACACCGCTCCTGAACCTCGCCGCCTGATTGCCGACCGGGTTGCCTAACCTTAAGCCAGTGATACATCCGACGATTGATGAAGTTAGAGCTGCTCCCAAGGTGTTGTTGCACGACCACTTGGACGGGGGGTTGCGACCGCAGACGGTGGTGGAGCTGGCGGCCGAGACCGGTTACGACCATCTGCCCACCACCGATGCCGATGATTTGGCCCGCTGGATGGTGCGGGGGGCCAGCCGGTTGGACCTCACCTTGTACTTGGAGACTTTCGCCCACACTGTGGGGGTCATGCAGACCCGCGACGCCTTGGAGCGGGTGGCGGCTGAGTGCGCCGAAGACCTGGACGATGATGGCGTGGTCTATGCCGAGGTGAGGTTTGCCCCTGAGCTGCACACCGAGGGCGGGCTGAGCCTGGATGAGGTGGTGGAGGCGGTGGTAGCCGGTTTCGAAGCGGGCAGCGCCAACCGGAACATTCGAATCGGCACGCTGCTCACCGCCATGCGCACCGCGGCCCGCTCCCTGGAGATTGCGCAGCTGGCCGTGCGCCACCGCGACCAGGGCGTCGTGGGCTTCGACATCGCCGGGGCTGAGGCCGGTAACCCGCCCACCCGCCACCTGGACGCCTTCCACCTGATCCAGCGGGAGAACTTCCACTTCACCATCCACGCCGGCGAGGCCTACGGCCCGCCGTCCATCTGGGAAGCGGTGCAGTACTGCGGCACCGAACGGCTGGGCCACGGCGTCCGCATCGTGGACGACATCGAATTCGGCCCCGACGGCACCCCCAAGCTGGGCCGGCTGGCCGCCTTCGTGCGGGACCGGCGCATCCCGCTGGAGCTGTGCCCCACCTCCAACGTCCACACCGGGGCGGCGCCGTCCATCGCCGAGCACCCCATCAAGGTGCTGAGCGACCTGCGGTTCCGGGTGACGGTCAACACCGACAACCGCCTGATGAGCGCCACCTCCATGACCGAAGAGGTGATGCAACTCGTGGACGAGTTCGGCTTCGGCTGGGCCGACATCCAGTGGCTGACCATCAACGCCATGAAGAGCGCTTTCATACCGTTCGATGAGCGGTTGGAGATCATCAACAAGGTGGTCAAGCCGGCCTACGGCTCCCTGGCGCTGTGACCGCAGTCCACATCGAAACCGTCGGCCTCGATGCCGACGACACCTTATGGCACAACGAGACGATCTTCGCCGACTACGAGCAGCGAATGGCCGACCTCGTGGCCCGCTATTTGCCTGATCTGGACTTCCACGAACGGCTCATCGAGCTCGAACACCACAACGTGGCCATCTTCGGCTACGGGATCAAGGGCTTCGTGCTGTCGATGATCGAGACCGCCATCGAAGCCACCGAGGGCCAGATCACCGCGGAGGAGATCCACACCATCGTGGGCTGGGCCAAGGAGATGCACGCCCACCCGGTGGAGCTGCTCGACGGAGTAGCCGAGACCATCGAGGAGTTGGAGCACCGCTACCGCCTGGTGCTCATAACCAAGGGCGACCTGTGGAACCAGGAGACCAAGATCGCCGCATCCGGGCTGGCCGACCACTTCGACGCCGTGGAGATAGTGGCCGAGAAAGACGAGGCCACCTACTCCCGGCTGCTCGAGCGCCACGACATCGCCATCGACCGATTCGTGATGGTGGGAAACTCGGTGCGCTCCGACATCGAGCCGGTAGTGGCCATAGGCGGCCGGGGCGTCCACATCCCCTATCACCTCACCTGGGACCTGGAGCACGCCACCATCTCCCCCCACGACCGGTGGGTGGAGCTCTCCGACATCCGCCAACTCCCCTCCTGGCTGGCCGACCAGTAGGGGCTCAGGCGCTCCGGTCGTCTAGGCGGTCGGTGCTGGGGTCGAAGGTGGGGAGTTGGTGTTGGACGGCGCCCTGATGGGCGGCCAGCTCGTCGTACACCATGGCCTCTACTTCTTCCCAGGAGGTGGCCCGGGGCGGGTCTAGGTCTCGGTTGTAGGGCTGGTCGAAAACGACCACGGTTCGGCCCTCCGACCTAAGGGCCTCAATGTTGTGGGGGGCGTCTTCGATGTAGACATGGGCGTTTACTGCCGATTTGCCGCCCACGAAGCACAGATCGCGATAGGGAATCTTGGCCTTGTCCAGCCATTCTGCCGTGTCGCCCGCGGCGATGGCGTGGTCCCAGTTGGTGTACAGCCGGTGGGTGATGATGCGGATCCACACCCCGGCCTCCGACAGTCGCCACAGCGCTTTGGAAGCGCCGGGCATGGCCGGCATGTCGGCCAGCATCCGGTGCTCCGCCACCGCCCGGCGGTGGTAGTCCTCGAAGTCGCCCTCCCCGAAGCCCCACTCCTCAAAGCCCCAGCTGCACTCCAGGGTCAGCGACTCCTCGGGCACACCCTTCTCCTGAGCCACGATCTTGCGGAAGGCCAAGGTGTGCTCAGCGCACACCCCGTCGAGATCAACGCCGAGAACAAACGGTCCCGCGCTCATCGACCCTTGGTGTGCCAGACGGTCTTGGTCTCGCAGAAGGCGTCGATGAGGTAGGGGCTCTGGGCGCTCTCATCAGCCCATTGCCGCTCGGCGGCCGATGCGCTCACCACCCTGGTGATGGTGGCCGCCGCTTGGCGGGCCGCGTCGGCAGCCGACTCGGCATCGCAGCCGGTGAGGTCTAGCGAATCCACCGCCACATGGCCGGCCAATGGGGAGACGAGCTCGTTGCGGTGACCGGTGAGGATGTTGACCACCCCGGAGGGGACGTCGCTCAGTGCCAGCGTCTCAGCCAAGGTGATGGCCACCAGCGGGCAGCGTTCCGAGGCCAGCACTACCGCGGTATTGCCCGACACGATCACCGGAGCCAGCCGAGAAACCAACGGAAGCAGGGGCGGCTCATCAGGGGCCACGATCCCCACCACGCCCACCGGCTCGGGAACGCTGAGGTTGAAGTAGGGGCCGGCCACCGGGTTGGCCCCGCCCAGCACGGTGGGAAACTTGTCGGCCCAGCCCGCATACCAAACCCAGCGATCGATGGCTGCGGTTGTCTGTTGGGCGGCGGCCTCGTGCGAGCACCCATCGCCCGCTCGAGCCACCTCGGCGCTGAATTCTTCTCGGCGGGACTCCATTACCTCGGCCACCCGATACAGGATCTGGCCCCGGTTGTAGGCCGTGCGCCCGGCCCAGCCCGCCTGGGCGGAGCGGGCCGCCGCCACCGCGTCCCGAACGTCTTTGCGGGATCCCTGAACCGCGTTGGCCAACAGCTCGCCTCCGGCCCCGGAAACCGGATACGACCGGCCCGACTCGGAGCGCTCGAAGGCCCCGCCGATGAACTGCTTGTAGGTCTTGTTGACCACCAACCGATCGCTCATGCCACCAGCTCCACGTAGGGCAGGAGACCGGCCCGGCCACCCTCGCGGCCGTAGCCGCTCTCCCGGTAGCCGCCGAAGGGGCTGGCGGGGTCGAACCGGTTGAAGGTGTTGGCCCACACCACGCCGGCCTGCATCCGATCGGCCATCCACAAGATGCGCGACCCCTTCTCGGTCCAGATGCCGGCCGACAGCCCGTAGGGGGTGTTGTTGGCCTTGGCCACCGCCTCTTCAGCGGTGCGGAAGGTGAGCACCGACAGCACCGGCCCGAAGATCTCCTCCTGGGCGATGCGGTGGGCGGTGGACACGTTGGTGAACAGCGCCGGCGGGTGGAAGAACCCCCGCTCGGGGAGCACGCACTGCGGCGTGTACAGCTCGGCCCCCTCGGCCACCCCGGAGGCCACCAACTCGGCAATGCGGTCGAGCTGGGCTTGGGAATTGATGGCGCCGATGTCGGTGTTCTTGTCCAGCGGATCGCCCACCCGCAGAGTGTCCATGCGCCTCTGGAGCTTGCCTACCACGGTGTCGGCCACCGTCTCTTGCACCAAAAGGCGCGATCCGGCGCAGCACACTTGGCCGCCGTTGAAGTAGATGCCGTTCACGATGCCCTCGGTCACCTGATCGAGGGCGGCGTCCTCGAACACGATGTTGGCCGCCTTGCCTCCCAACTCCAGCGTGAGGCGCTTGCCGGTACCGGCCACCTCCGCACCGATGGCCCGACCCACCTCGGTGGAGCCGGTGAACGCCACCTTGTCCACCCCGGGGTGGGCCACCAGGGCGGCTCCGGCAGCGTCGTCGCCGGTGACGATGTTGACCACACCGGGGGGCAGCTCGGCGTCGCGCAGCACCTCGGCCAACAACAAAGCGGTCAGCGGTGTGGTGGGCGCCGGCTTGAGCACTACGGCATTCCCGCAGGCCAAAGCGGGGGCCAGCTTCCAGGCCGCCATGAGCAGGGGGAAGTTCCAGGGGATGACCTGGGCCGCCACCCCCAGGGGTGCGGCCCGGCGTCCGCTGAAGGCGTAGTCGAGCTTGTCGGCCCAGCCGGCGTAGTAGAAGAAGTGGGCCGCGGCCAGCGGGATGTCGAGATCACGGGACTCCCGGATGGGCTTGCCTCCGTCCATGGTCTCCAGCACGGCGAATTCCCGGGCCCGCTCCTGGAGCAGCCGGGCCACCCGATACAGGTACTTGGCCCGCTCGGCGCCGGGCAGATCGCGCCAGCCTCCCTCCCAGGCCGCTCGGGCCGCGGCCACGGCCCGGTCCACGTCGGCGGCGTCGGCCACGCTGACCTCGGCCAACGCCTCCCCGGTGGCCGGGTTGATGGTGGGGGCCAGCCGACCGGAGGCCGACTCCACCATCTCGCCTCCCAGAAAGAGGCCGTACTGGGAGGCCAACCGCACCGGAGCGGTCGACTCTGGAGCGGGCGCGTACTCCAGGCTGAAGTCGCCCGTGGGCGCCACTTCGCCACCGCTGGACAAGCGATCAGTCAACGCTGAAATCCTCCCGCCGCTGGTAGCGGCCGTCCAAGAGCTTGGCCCGCTGCATCAGCACGTCGTTGAGCAAGCTGGAGGCGCCCAAGCGGAACCGCTCCGGGGTCAGCCACCCCGAACCCAGCGTCTCGCCCACAATCACCAGGTAGTGCCAGGCCTGCTTGGCGGTGCGGATTCCCCCGGCCAGCTTGAGGCCCACGGCCCGCCCGGTTTGCTCGGCCATGTCCCTAATGGCCTCGGCCATGCACAGGGCGACAGCCGGAGTGGCCGAGGTGCCGATCTTGCCGGTGGAGGTCTTGATGAAGTCGGCCCCGGCCACCATGGCCAGCATCGAGGCCTGCCTGATCTGGTCGTAAGACCCCAGCTCGCCGGTCTCCAAGATCACCTTCAGGTGGGCCGACCCGCAGGCCTGCTTGGCGGCGGCGATCTCGTCGTAGGCCTTCTGGTACCGCCCGGAAAGAAATGCCGATCGGTTCAGCACGATGTCCACCTCATCGGCGCCGGCGGCCACCGCCCAAGCGATCTCAGCCAACCGGGTATCCAAGGGGGCCAACCCGGCCGGGAACCCCCCGGCCACGCTGGCCACCGCTACCGGGCTGTCGGCCAGCTCCTTGGCGGCCACCGGAACCAACTCGGGATACACGCACATCGCGGCCACCGAGGGCACCGACCAGTCGGCGGCGTCAGGATGGCGGGCCCGGGTACACAGGGCCTGGACCCGCTCGGGAGTGTCGGCCCCCTCCAGCGTGGTTAGGTCCATGACCCGGATGGCCAAGTCGAGCGCAGCCGCCTTGGACGAGGTTTTGATCGACCGGGTACACAGCGACGCGGCCCGCTGCTCCAGCCCCACGGCATCCACCGGGGTGATGCGCACCCCGGCTACCGCATCGGCGGAACCCGCCGAAGTCTGCACAGCGAGCAGATCAGTCACCCGCCCAAGGATAGGGCGGCAGTTCGACAACAGGTCATCCGTCATCAATGCCTAAGGTGAGGCTATGGAGGTTTCGGTCGTCGATCATCCCCTGGTCCAGGCCCGCCTTTCCGTCTTGCGCCGAGCCGACACTCCATCGCCGGAGTTCCGACAAGCCTTGGAAGAGCTGAGCGGACTGTTGGTGTACGAGGCCCTGCGGGATCTTCCGGCAGCAGCCATCAGCGTGGACACGCCGCTGGCCCGCACCTCCGGGGTGCGCATCGACAATCCCCCGCTGCTCGTTCCGGTTTTGCGGGCCGGTCTGGGAATGCTGGACGCCGCCAGGAGGCTGTTGCCCGAGGCCGCCGTGGGATTTCTGGGGGTCCGCCGCAACGAGGAGACATTCCAACCCGAGCCCTATCTCAACACCGTGCCCGACGATCTCGGCGGCCAAGCGGTGCTGGTGCTAGAGCCGATGTTGGCCACCGGTGGATCGCTGGCCTATGTGTGCGGGCGAATGGCCGCAGCCCGGGCCGGACGAATCACCGCGGTGTGCGTGCTGGCCGCCCCTGAAGGAGTGAAGGCACTGGAAGCCGCTGCTCCCGGCGTGCGCCTGTTCACCGCGGCTGTCGACGAAGGCCTCAACGATCAGGCATACATCGTGCCCGGCCTGGGAGACGCGGGCGACCGCCAGTTCGGAGAGCTCTGAAATGCGCCGGCTGGCAAAGAATCAGCCGGGACCGCCGAGGTCGGTGTCGTAGGCGCTGTACACCACGTCGACCGCGTGGTGGTTGAGCTGGTCCACCCGGTGGACAATGTCGGCCATCGACCGTTCCAGAGTGGAGTCGGGCTTCTGGGTGTGCAGACGATCGATCTGCTGTTGCACTGAGGCCTGAAGCTGAACCTGCTCGGAGCGAATCTTGTTCACCTGGGGCACCAGCCGAGGGGCCAGCTCGATGCAGTCGTCGAACAGCCCGAGGTCGCAATCCGAACAGAATCCGGTTAGCGCACGGCTGAGCTCTCCCAGCTGGTCTTCGAGGCGCTGCACCCAGGTGTCGGGATCGTCGGCGGGCATTCCCTCTGACAGCAGCCTTTGCAGGCCAATCCCTGCCCGGTTCAATTCAATGCGCCAGTCTGTGTTTCCCCCCATGGCGATCTCCTCGTCATCATGTGGGAACGACCACGCTGTCGCTCTTGCGTTCAGCCTCAGCTTAGGCCCGTTCCGCCAAGCAGCGCCAGAGGACTTTGGCGAATTGTGGGTGAACGCCTAGCGGCGACTAACGGGCCGAAGGACGCAGAATGTCGCCGGGGTGGGCGTCCACGCCGCCCTGATCCATCTCGCCGTCGCGGCGGATGGGGGTGCCGTTCACCAGCACGTGGGTGATGCCGACGGAGGCATCGGCGGTTAGCCGCTCGGCGTTGGCCGGAAAGTCCCGCACCCGGCGCAGGGGTCCCGGCGCCACGGTGTCAGGGTCGAACACCACCACATCGGCATAGGCCCCCTCCCGCAGGTAGCCCCGGTCGACCAGGTTGAAGAGGTCGGCCTGCACCGCGGAGAGCTTGCGCACCGCCTTCTCCATCGGCATGAGCTCGCGGTCGCGCACCCAGTTGCCCAAGAAATCGGTGGCCTGGGGGGCGTCGCACAACTGGCCCACGTGGGCGCCGGCGTCGGACAGTCCCAGCGTGCAGCCGTCTTGTTGCAACAGCATGGCCACCCCGTCGGGGTCGTCGTTGGCGATTATGCAGCTGATCCGGGTGGTCAAGTCGTCGGACACTGCGGTGTCGAGAAGCACGTCTAGGGGGCGCACTCCCAGCTCTTCGGCCACATCGGTGAGCCGCCGCCCGACCAGCTCCGGACGGGAAGCAGTCTCGGCAATCTGGAATGTCTCCCACCGGGGAACCATGGCCTTTTGGTGCTTGAAGGCCTCCGCCGTCCGGTTGCGCCAATCCTCGTCGTCGTAGGCCTTGAGCCGGGCGTCGTGGTCTTCGCTCATCAAGGCCGCAAACTCGGGGTTCACGTTGAGGGTGAACGGATCGGACATCACCATCTGGAAGGTGAGCGGGCGGGGGGTGACCTGAGGCCACACCTGAATTCCCTTTTCCCATGCCTCCCGGTTCTTGGCCGCACTCTTCTCGTGGTTCCCATTGGGGAAGGTCAACAGAGCGCCGTAGGTGAACGGCACGCCCACCTGGGGCTGCAACGCGTACATGTCGTCGATGCCTATCTGCTCGCCGGGGGCAATCGACACCACGCCCCGGCGCTTTTGGCCGAGCACGCCGATGAGAGATTCGAACTCATCCCGGGTGGCGAATCGGCTGGGGATGGGCAATCCGTCGGCTCCGCGATGTGTCATGGCAAAGCTGGTGGCCAGCCCGGCCGCACCGGCATCGATGGCCTCGGCCACCACCTCCACCATGCGGGCTACTTCTTCGTCGGTTGAGGCCCGCTCGTAGGCCTCGTCGCCCACCACGAACAGCCGCAAGGCGGTGTGGCCGATGTAGGCACCGAAGTTGAGGGCGATGCCCCGGCGGGAGATGGAGTCCAGGTACTCGGGGAAGGTCTCGAAGTCCCAGGGGATGCCCTCGGCCAGGCTGTCCACGTTCATGTCCTCAACGTTCTCCAGGGTGCGGGCGATGAGGTCTTGGTGGCGGGGCTGGGTGGGGGCGATGGAAAAGCCGCAATTGCCGGCGATCACCGAGGTCACCCCGTGGTAGCACGAGGGGGTGAGCGCCGGATCCCAGAACACCTGGGCGTCGTAGTGGGTATGGATGTCGATGAAGCCGGGGGCCACCACCTGGCCGCCGGCGTCCAACTCGACCTTGCCCGTCAGCCCCGATCCGATCTCGCTGATGCGATCCCCGGTGATGGCGACGTCGGCCTCCCGTCCCGGCTCGCCCGAGCCGTCCACCACAATTCCCCCGCGGATGACGATGTCTGCACTCATGCGCCCAAGTCTCTCATGCCTATTTCAAACGCGCCTGTTCGGGCTCCCGAA
This sequence comes from Acidimicrobiia bacterium, assembly GCA_022825005.1. GTDB lineage: Bacteria > Actinomycetota > Acidimicrobiia > Acidimicrobiales > Bin134 > Poriferisocius. The sequence goes on along the minus strand of JAJDYU010000046.1, from coordinate 94,073 downwards.
TGCACCACCGCCCCCACGTCGATCACCCGGGGACCCTGGCGAACCACCCGCAATGAGGCGGCTTGGCCGGGATACAGGCGACGGCTGCGCTCACCGTCGAAGGCCAAAAGACACGGTCTGTCCACTTCGACGGAGACGTCGAGTTCCAGATACTCGCTTCGGGCTAGGCCAACTGTGGCGAACCACCCCGGTGCCAGCGCGCCCCGCACCAGCCGGGCAGGACTACGGCTCGGGGGCATGAACTCCAGCAACACTCCCCGTTCCTCATCGGAAGTGCAGGGCAACACCGTGCCCGCCAAGCCGCTGAAGCCGATGGCGGCGGGGTCGGCGCGGGTCAATACGCCAACCATCATGGTCTCGGGGTCGAACAGTTCCAGAGAACCCACATAGGGGTCATCCACCGCGATGGCATCGATGAGGGCCATGTCGGTTTCGGTGCCTGAGTCGCCACCGCGCACCTCAACCGCCACCACCTTGGCCCGGGCCGAATGGGCCAAAAGGTCCACTGCCCCGGTGGCGACCAACCCCGCGGCCACTCCGGCCACGGTGGGCTCCACATGGAGGGGAAAGGCGTTATTGGTGCCAGTGGAGAGCGGGATGAGCGGCGCGTCGGGCCATCCCAGAGCCAGCGCCCGATTGGTGCCATCTCCCCCCAGGCTAACCACTGAGCCGCAACCCGCGTGGTGCATCGCCTGAGCGGCGTCCACCGAATCACGTTCATCATGGCGCAGGGGCAGGTCGAGAAAATCCAGCTTGAGGGGGAGTTGGAGGTTCTCGGTAGCTCGCCGGGTGATGGAGAACGGGTCGCGGGTCAGCACCACCTGCTCGGCTCCCGCCTCGGCCGCCCCGTGGATGATGCGACGCAGAATGCTGACCTTGTCCTCGATGGTGGACGCCCCCGCACTGGTAAGCAGGCGCCGGACATCGCTGCCCGAGCGCGGGTTCACCAGGATGCCGACAATGGACACTTCCCCATGTTGTCAGCATCAGTTGGACGAGTGGTCATTCGTGGTTTTCTGCTCACGACAGTGGCGTTCTTTTTTTGCTTTGGGGGCGCGTTGCCTATTGTTGTGGGCCACTGGTTCAGAGGAGGTGTCGCCATGCGCCGGGCACGAGTGTTGGTAATGGTGCTGATGTTGGCTGTGTTGGGCGCAGCCTGCGGCGGAGGAGGAGGAACGACTTCGGAGGATCGCCCATTCGGCGCGGATTCCGATGAGCTGGTGACCGCCACCGTGGCGATCCCCGAGCCGACCCTTCCCCCCACCCCCACGCCCACATCCACACCCGAGGCGTTTATCTATGTTGTGCGCGAGGGCGACACGCTGGGCAGCATCGCCGACGAGTTCGGCATCACCTGGCAGGAGATCGACGCCGTCAACCAGTTGGAGAATCCCAACGTCTTGAGCATCGGGCAGCAGATTGAGATTCCCCAGGACGCACCGGTGGTGCTCAACAGCGACGGCACCGTCCGCCCTGGCGAGCGCACCCACATCGTTGTTGCCGGCGACACTTTGCTGGATATCGCCCTCCAATACGGCAAGACCCTGGATGAGGTGCTGGAGGCCAACAACATCACCGCCGCCAACCTGATACAGGTTGGCCAAGCGCTCATCATTCCTCCCGACGAAGAAGAGCCCGCGCCCTAGCTCGGCGCATTGCTCGAACCCTGGTTTGGGAACGGGTTGCGGATATCCACAATTTCGGCATACCGCGCTCCTAGTGTGGGATACATGGCCGTTCCGGCTCGCGCATGGCTTCTTGCGCCCAAGGCAAGGCGCAAAGCCACCATGTGGTGTCCTCGATGCGATGTCACCTGGTGGGGCACGGAGCGCGACACCTGCTGGTCGTGCCGGCAGCACACCGCAACCACCCCGGCCCCTACCGCCAACGTACGCGTGCTAACCGCCAGTACAGTTGGCGAGTCGTGAACGCTGGGCTAGTAATTCCTGCGGCCATAATCCTGGGCTGCCTTCTGCTTGCTGTGGTTGTGGCCTTGACAACCCGCAAGAAAAGGGCGCTGTGGGACATATTTCCTGGCCCCACACCCGATGCGGGGGTCGAGAATCAACTCAGCGGACCCGAGCTGTTTGACGGCGGCGCCGAGTACTCCACGCCGGAGGGCGATTCAGAAAACGGCGGCTCCGTCAGCAGGCCGATGCTGGAGTTGGTCGGAGATCCCGTCAAGGAAGTCACCGCAGTCGAAGACATCTCCTGGTCTGGCCAAGAACTCTTGGCCCAATGGCACCGGCGTCATGAGCAAACGGTGTCCGACTGGATAGAGAACCACCAGAAGGTGTTGAACGACATAAATGCTTCCGGGCTACAGATCGACATGGGACAACGCGACGAACTGCTGGCCGGCCACGATGAGTTGGCCCCGAAGATGCGAGAGGCAATCGCCAGCCACCCCTCACCGGTAATGCGTGCCGAACTGAGCGCCATGCACGTGGCCGGTGAGGCGGCCGTGTTCGCGGTGATCAAGAGCGACTACGAAACCGCCCGCCGCCAACACCTCGTCTATGTGCAATATCGGGATGAGTGGATCGAGCGGCTCCGCCAATTCTCCCAGAGCCCGATGACCAGTCTTCGGTCGGTGATGAACACCGACGAGTTCGAGTTGGAGGAGATCCGCGCCGCCTTGGAATCCGCTCTGATTGAAACTGAAGAGCCCGAAGAGGTCGAGCCCGAATTCGAGGCCCCGATCATGGTCAGAGAGGACCCGTCCTTGCCCCTCCATTCGTTGGACCGATCGGGTGCAGCACTCGAAGCGGCCATCGGCACTCCTGACGACAGCATCGAGGACCTAGAGGGTGGCCGCATCCGCCGCCTCCTCCGCCGCCGCGGCGATCCTGAGAACGCCGAATAGACACAGGCGGCAAATAATCCAGACCTCTTTAGTCAGGTATTGCCCCAACGGGATAGGCTGGGCAAAACTTCTTCGACCAAGCAGATCAGCGCAAGGAGCCGGAAATGCCCATTCAACTAGGCGATATCGCCCCTGACTTCACCGCCGAGACCACCGAGGGAACCATCTCCTTCCACGAGTGGAAGGGTGACTCTTGGGCAGTCCTGTTCTCCCATCCCAAAGACTTCACGCCGGTGTGCACCACCGAGCTGGGCTACACCGCTCGCCTGGCCGAGCAGTTCGCCGCTCGCAACGTGAAGGTGATCGGGCTGTCGTGTGACTCGGTCGAAGACCATGTGGCGTGGTCGCAGGACATCGAAGATACCCAGGGCATACGCCCCAACTTCCCGATGATCGGCGACGCCGACCGCGCCGTGGCCGACCTGTACGACATGATCCACCCCAACGCCAGCGACACCATGACGGTGCGCTCGGTGTTCGTGATCGGCCCCGACAACGCGGTGAAGCTAACCATCACCTACCCGGCCAGCACCGGGCGCAACTTCGACGAGGTTTTGCGGGTGATCGACTCGCTCCAGCTCACCGCCACCAAGAAGGTGGCCACCCCGGTGAACTGGCAGCACGGCGACGATGTGATCATCGTGCCCGCCCTCTCCAATGACGAGGCCGCGGAGCTGTTCCCCGACGGCTGGGACGAGCAGAAGCCCTACCTTCGTGTAGTCTCCCAGCCATAATTTCCATTATTTCCACCAGGGAAAAACTGGCTAACGCCGAAGGGGTGCTTTTCCTATGAGCGACGCGTCCACGCTGGCCACAGAGACCATGGCTGCCGCCCGTGCGGTGAGCGCGGTGAAGATCTACGGGTCGGGCGAGACCGAGGTTCGAGCCCTCGACGGTGTGGACATCACCTTTGAGAGGGGCAAGTTCACCGCCATCATGGGCCCGTCGGGTTCGGGCAAGTCCACTCTCATGCACTGCATGGCCGCCCTCGACAACCTCACCGAAGGCCAGGCCTTCATCGGCGACACCGACCTGAGCACCCTCACCGACAAAGAGCTCACCATGTTGCGCCTCGATCGGGTGGGGTTCATCTTCCAGGCGTTCAACCTGGTGCCCACGCTAAACGCCATTGAGAACATCACCTTGCCGATGGATCTGGCCCGGCGCGAGCCCGACCAACAGTGGGTCGACAGTGTTATCGCCACCGTGGGGCTGCAAGACCGTTTGACCCACCGGCCCAACGAGCTGTCGGGCGGCCAGCAGCAGCGGGTGGCGGTGTCGAGGGCGCTGGCCAGCCAGCCGGAGATCATCTTCGCCGACGAGCCCACCGGCAACCTCGACTCCCGCTCGGGCAACGACGTGCTGAAGTTCATGCGCGAAGCAGTAGACGATTTGGGCCAGACCATTGTGATGGTGACCCACGATGCCAAGGCGGCATCTTTCGCCGATAGGACAGTGTTCTTGGCCGACGGCCTACTCCAGGGCGAGATGCTCAACCCCACCGCCGATCAGATCCTCGACTACATGAAGATCCTGCAAGTGGGCCAGTTCGTCAAGGGCATACCAGAGGGGGCAACTATGGAAGAGGTCTTGGAATACATGAAGGATCTGGACGACTGAGTTTGGGCGCAGCCAGGTAGCCCGACCTCGAAGTTCATGATCCGGTAATCGGCCAATGACTCTCCTGCGATACAGCCTCCGAAGCATCGCCGGCGTCAAGGTGAGGTTCGCGCTCACCACCCTGGCGGTGATCATCGGGGTAGCCCTCACCACCGGGGTGCTGATCTCCACCGACGGCCTTCGCGCCTCCCTAAACGACCTGTCGGGTCAGATTTACGAGAAATTCGACTTCACCGTGCGCGCCGCCTCCGACGTCGGCGACCGCAACGAGGGCGTGCCACTGATTCCTGTATCGCTGAGCGAAGAGCTCATGTCGATCGATGGGGTAGAAGCAGTGGCGGGATTGGCGCAGGAATTCAACGTCGTGGCCATCGACGGCGAAGGCAACGCCTTGGACCCCGGCGTGGGACGACAAATCGGGTATGGCTGGCCCGAAGTTGAGTCGCTCAGCACGGTGTATCCCTACGACGACGGCATCAGCCGCCGGCCTGTCGGGCCTGACGAATTCGCCATCGACCACTACACGGGTCGGGAGAACAACTTCGTCATCGGTCAGCGCTACCAAGTGGCCACCCCTGGCGGCACCGACGATTACGAGTTGGTCGGATACCTGTACTTCCTCGACCCTACGACCCGGGTAGCGCTTCAGACCGTTTCGTGGGACATGCCCACCGCTTTGGAGCTCCTTCACGATGGCGGCGGCTACGACCACATCCACGGGAAGCTGGCACCAGGAGCAACCTACGAAGAGGTGGCCGCGGCCATAAGGGCCCGGGTGGGCCCCTATATCGAGGTGATCTCCCAGCAGGACAACATCGATGAGAGCAACGCGGAGTTTGCCGGGAACATCGACCGCATCCAAAACCTCTTGTTGGCTTTCGCGGTGATCGTCTTGATCATCTCGGCGTTCATCACCTACAACACCTTCACCCTGGTCATGGGGCAGCGCATCAGAGAATTGGGCCTGCTGAGGGTGCTGGGCGCCGAACGGCGCCAAATCGCCCAAGTGGTGGCGGTTGAAGCCTTAATTGTCGGAATCGTGGCCACCATCGCGGGGTTCGGACTCGGCATATTGGTGGCTCTTGGCATTGCCGGAGCACTGAACAGCGCTGGCGCCCACCTACCCGCTATCGACATCATCATCGGCGGGTGGACCGTTGCGGCCGCGGTGATAATCGGCATTGGTGTGACCATGGTCACCGCCATCTGGCCAGCCATGCGGGCCCGCCGGGTGACGCCCATGGTGGCACTGGCTGACGAGGCCGAGATCGATCCATTCAATCGGATGCGCGCCTTGGTCATCGGATCGGCAGCCGGCGGGGTGGGGCTGATACTTATGCTGATTGGCCTGCTGGCCGGTCTCTCCACTTCCCAGCTCTTGCTTCCGCTCGGGCTGGGGGCGTTGTTGATGCTTCTGGGGGTGAACATCGCCACCCCGGGAATCGCCCGGTCGATGTCGCTGTTCTTGGGTTGGCCGGCCGACCGGTTGTTCACCATCAACGGGCGGCTGGCTCGGCTCAACGCGGCCCGCAATCCACGACGCACCGCCACCACCGCTTCGGCGCTGATGATCGGCCTGGCCATGGTGTCGCTGGTCACCGTGCTGGGGACATCTTTCAAGCAAACCTTGACCAGCCAACTAGAGGGTTCGGTAGAGGCCGACTGGCTCGTGTGCGTGAACGAGTGCAACACCGACTTGAGCACTTTCAGCACTGCTGTGGGGGCGTTCAGCCAGGAGGCCACTCGGGAAATGTCGGAGATGCCCGAGTTGGAATCGGTGATGGCCTTCCGATTCCGCCCCGACGGAGCACGCGCCCCCGATGGCGAACAGCGCCGCCTGACCGGCACCGACCTCGACTCGTTCTCCCTCCATGTCGACCCGGGTGTGGTGGCCGGAACCTTGGACGATGCCGGAACCGGCGATGTGCTCGTCCACAAGGACCTGGCCGACGATCTCGACATCGCCGTTGGAAACCAGCTGCTCCTTGAGTTCCCCGGCGAGCAGATGTCGGCGTTTGATGTCGTGGCCCTCCACACCGAAGATTCTGTGGTTGGTCCGTTGGTGGTTGACTTCAGCGACTGGGACCAGTTCATGGGCGGTACCCAGGACAACCTGGCCACGGCCATTACCGCTCCGGGGATTGGCCTGGACCAGGCCCGGACCAGCCTGGAATCAGAGCTCTCCGGCTACCCCCAGGTGGTGGTCAAAGACCAGGCTGAATATCGAGAGGGCAGGGCCACCGAGATCAACACATTCCTGGTGATCATCAACGTGTTCTTGATCCTCGCCTTGCTCATTGCGGTGGTGGGCATCTCCAACACCATGGCCCTGTCGATTTTCGAGCGAACCCGGGAACTGGGGCTGGTGAGGGCCATCGGTATGGCCAAACGGCAAACCTGGGGGACGATCTTTTTGGAGAGCATCATCGTCGCCGTGTTCGGAGGGTTGGTCGGCATTGCGACCGGCGTGGTGGCCGGCGCCATTGCGGCGGCCGCACTCCCCAGCAGCGTCATCTCCACCGTCAGCGTGCCGTGGCTCACGCTGGTGATCTACCTGGTGGTGTCGGCCGTGGCCGGAATGCTGGCCGCCTTCTTCCCGGCCCGCCGAGCCAACCGGCTCAATGTGTTGGAAGCCATCGCTCACCAGTAAGAATTCCGCTATAGGCCTCATCCGCTACGCCCTGAAGAGCATCGCCGGAACCCGCATCCGGTTCATGCTGACCACGCTGGCCGTCGTCGTGAGCGTGGGCTTCACCGTGGGTGTTCTGGTCACAACTTCAGGACTTCGCTCCACCTTCGACAACCTCTCCGAGGACATCTTCGAAGGGGTTGACCTGTCGGTGCGCCCCGAGTTGGTATTCGGCGACAGGGGCGAGAGCGGAACGCTGGTCAACCCCGAGCTCCTCGATGACGTGCGGTCGGTGGACGGCGTGGCCGCCGCAGTGGGGACGGTGGTGGAGTTCAACGTGATCCCCATCACCGCCGACGGAGAAGCATTGGAACTGTTCGGGCCACCCCAAATCGGCATCGGCTGGCCCTCCGACGACTCCCTCGGTGCCTTGGAAGTGTGGCCCGACGGAGTGAGTCGGGTCCCCGCCGGACCCGACGAGTTCGCCTTGGATGCCGACACCGCCAACGACAACGGCTTTGAGGTGGGCCAGCGCTATCGGGTGTCTACTCCCGCCGGAACCGAATCGTTCACCCTGGTCGGGCTCTTCCGCTACGGCACCGGAGACAACGCCACCGCGGGCGCGCAGATGACTGCTTGGGACATCGAGACCGCCCGCCAGCTGCTGCACAACGGAGGGGGCTACGACAGCATCGACATACGGCTGGAGCCCAACACCTCGCCGGAGGCGGCATCGGCGGCCGTGGCCACAGTGCTCGACGACGGCCTGGAAGTGGTGGCCAACGAGGATCTTGTGGAGGAACAGGCCGACCTATTCGACGAGTTCATCGGCTTCTTCGAGTACTTCATGCTGGGCTTCGCCGTGGTGATTTTGGTGGTGTCGGCCTTCATCATCTACAACACCTTCACCATCCTGGTGAGCCAGCGCACCCGGGAGCTGGGACTGCTGCGGGCCCTGGGGGCCAGCGGACGTCAGGTCACCGCGATCGTCGTCGGCGAGGCCATCGCTGTCGGGGTAGTGGCCAGCGCCGCCGGCCTCGGATTGGGCGTGCTGATTTCTCTCGGCATCCGCGCCTTGATCTCCAGCTTCGGCGCGGGCTTGCCCGACGCACCCATCATCGTGGGCACCAACTCGATTCTGGCCGCGATCTTGGTGGGGGTGGGCGTCACCGCGGTGTCAGCAATCTGGCCCGCCCTGCGAGCCCGACGGGTGACTCCGATGGCGGCGCTCACCGGCAACATGCCGCCCCGCTTGACTGCGGCCCGCAGGTCTTCGGGGCTGGAGAAGCTGCTCACCGCCTCCAGCGTGATCTTGGTGGCGTTCGGAATCGTCTGGGAAACGGCGCTTGTCATCATTGTCACCGCGCTGGCTGGCGCAGTGCTGGCCTTTGTTGGAGGACGCAACCTGCCCCATCCGGTAGGCCAAGCCCGGGTGCTGGTGTTGGGTCTGGCCATGCTCATTGTGGCCGTGGTGGGAGACTTCTCGACCAGCTCGCTTCTGGCCCTGCTGGGCATGAGCGCGCTGTTGGTGTTTGTGGGGATGAACCTGGTCAGCCCGGTATTTGCGGTGCCGGTGTCCAGGGTCTTGGGATGGTTGCCAGCCAAGATCTCCGAGGTCAGCGGGCGGCTGGCCCGTCAGAACGCGGAGCGCAGCCCCCGGCGAACGGCCAACACCGCCTCGGCGCTCATGATCAGCCTGGCTCTGGTGTCCATGGTCTCGGTGCTGGGCCAGTCGTTCAAGCAGACTCTCGAAGACACTTTGGACCGCTCGGTCAAGTCCGACTGGCTCATCTGCCCGGGAAACTGCGGTGATCCCACGGCAACGTTCAGCCCGCAAGCAACCCGGAGCATCAGCGAGCTAGATGAGGTTTCTTCCGTGCTGGCCTTCCGGTACAAGTTTGAGGGCATCCGCTCCCCGATAGACGGCGATGTCGACGAAGTTGGGGCTGTTGATTTGGACATCGTCCCCCTGCACTTCGACCTCGACGTGGCGCAGGGGAGCTTCGCCAACGCCGGTGCCGGTGATGTGGCCCTTCACACCGACCAGGCTGAGGACCTGTCGGTTGGCGTTGGCGATCCGGTGGCACTGGAGTTCCCCGACGGCCAGACGGCAACCTTTGAGGTGGCGGCCATCTTCGGCGACAACGCGGTCTTCGGCTCTTGGCTGATCGACACCGCCGATTGGGATCGCTATCTCTTCGACCAAGAGGACGCAATCATCTCCGCCCTCACCGCCCCGAGCTTTACCGCTGAGGAGGCCCGGGAAGCGCTCGAGGGGGTGACCTTGGCCTTCCCGCAGCTCAACGTGCGGGATCAGATGGAGTTCCAGGAGACCCAGGAGAGCCAGATCGACACGTTCTTGGGGGTGGTGAACGCCTTTTTGGCCATATCTTTGATCGTCGCCCTCATGGGGGTGGCCAACACGCTGGCCCTCTCGGTGTTCGAGCGGACCCGGGAGTTGGGCCTGTTGCGGGCGGTGGGCATGTCCCGGCGCCAAGCCCGGCGGATGATCCGCTGGGAGGGGGGAATCGTGGCCGTGTTCGGCGGGCTCATGGGCATCACCGTCGGGGTGCTGTTCGGCTGGGCCACAGTGGAGATCATCCCCGACAACTTCGTCTCGTCGTTCTCCATCCCGTGGGGCACGCTTTGGATCTACTTGGTGATCGTGGCCGTGGCCGGCTTGTTGGCCGCTTCGATACCTGCCCGCCGGGCCAGCCGCCTCAACGTGTTGGACGCCATCTCCTACGAATAGTCGGCCAGCGGCCGCCAAAGCCCCGGTTACGCTGCGAGTGATGCAGGACACCGGAGAGTGGCACGCGCTGAGCGCGCACCGAGAGAAGCTCGACGGCGTTCACTTGCGGGAATTGTTCGACCGCGACGAAGGGCGGGGCGAGCAACTCATGGCGGAGGCCGAAGGCCTGCTGTTGGACTACTCCAAGAACCGGCTGACCGCTGAGACGGTGGAGTTGCTGGGCGCCCTGGCCGACCGGGCCGGGCTGCGGCACCGGATTGAGGCCATGTTCGATGGCGAGCCGGTGAACACCACCGAGAACCGCCCTGCCTGGCACACCGCCCTGCGCCGGCCCGACCCGCCCCCTGAGGTCAGCGCCGAATTCGAACGTATGGCGGAATTCGCGGCCGAGGTCCGCAGTGGCCGGTGGCAGGCGGTGGTGAACATCGGCATCGGCGGATCGGACCTGGGGCCAGCCATGGCCACCGCGGCGCTGGGGGCCTACGCCGACACTGGGCTGGATGTGCGCTTCTTGTCCAACGTAGATGGCGCCCACTTCCGCGAGGTCACCCGAGGCTTGGACCCGGCCCGGACCCTGTTCGTCGTGGTGTCGAAGACGTTCACCACCATCGAGACCCTGGCCAACGCCCGCACCGCCCGGGCCTGGGTCGCCGATGCGGTGGGCAAAGAGGCGGCCAGCAGCCACTTTGCCGCCGTCACCGCCAGCCCAAGCAAGGCCCAAGACTTCGGCATCGACTCTGGAGCCGTCTTCGCCATGTGGGACTGGGTGGGCGGGCGTTACTCGCTGGCCTCCGCGGTGGGGCTAAGCCTCATGGCTGCCGTCGGCCCTGATGCCTTCGCCGAGATGCTGGCTGGGATGCACCACATCGACGAGCACTTTCGCTCTGCACCGTGGGACGAGAACCTGCCCGCTCTGCTGGGGCTCATCGGAATTTGGAACCGCAACTTCTGGGACTGCCCCACCTATGCAGTACTCCCCTATTCCCAGGAGCTGGCCCTGTTCCCGGCCTACATCCAACAGCTCGACATGGAGAGCAGCGGCAAGTCGGTCCGGGCCGATGGCACGCCGGCAAATTCCGCCACCGGTCCGGTGGTGTGGGGCCAGCCCGGCACCAACGGCCAGCACGCCTTCCACCAACTACTGCACCAAGGCACCGACGTCGTCCCAGTGGAGTTCATCGGCTTCTGCCGCCCGAATCACGGGTTCTCAGAGCACCACGACCTGCTCATGGCCAACCTGTTCGCCCAGGCCGAGGCCTTGGCCTTCGGCGCCCCCGACGCTGGCGACCCCCACCGGCAGTTCCCCGGCCACCGGCCCAGCACCGTCCTGCTCGCCGACCAGCTCACCCCCCGCTCACTGGGCCAACTGGTAGCCCTCTACGAGCACAAGGTGTTCACCCAAGCCACCGTGTGGGGCATCAACCCCTTCGACCAATGGGGCGTGGAGCTAGGCAAGACCCTGGCCACCAACATCACCGCCGAACTCACCGGAACTGCCGCCCCCAACCCCACCCGCGACTCCTCCACCCAATCCCTCATCAACCGCTTTCTCGCCCACCGCTAGCTGGCAAAGTGGTGGCTTATGTCATCACCGCCGTATAGGGTTCTAAGTGGAGCTAGAGGGGATCGAACCCTCCCGGCCGGGTGTCAAGTCCTTCACCGGCCCGACCACGGGTAGCCCCATCGTGGAGAAAGCTCTGCTGTCTCCTAGGGCCGCACCGGGCCTGCAATGTAGGCCCGGTGCGGTCTAACTCAGCATACATGGAAATGTACTGAGAATGAATAGACAACCACGCGGGAGCTCGAGGATCGTCGGGCTGAGAGGGTGTCCGCTGGCACCGACCGCTGAACCTGATCCGGATAACGCCGGCGAAGGGAGATGATGATGAGCGAGAACACCAACGGCAACGCGCCGAACCAGGAGATCTCCTTACCCAGCGATAAGCCTGCTCGGGAGAAGGTGTATGTGACCGGCGAGCGGCCTGACGTGCGAGTGCCATTCACCCAGGTGAACCTGACTGAGCCGGAGCCGCCGTTCTTGCTATACGACACCAGCGGACCGGGATCCAACCCCAACGTGGGCTTGCCGCCCCTGCGCCTGGATTGGATCACCGAGCGGGGCGACACTACCGAGATTGAAGGGCGGGCTGCCGACCTGCGTGACGACGGTCGTCGGGCGGTGCGCACCGGCCAAGCCACCGACCCGTTCCTGGGCGAGCGCCGCCCGGTGCTGCGGGCCAAGGGCGCGGCGGTGACCCAGATGGCCTACGCCCGCCGGGGGGAAATCACCCCCGAGATGGAGTTCATTGCCACCCGCGAGCGGCTCGATGCCGAGCTGGTGCGCTCCGAGGTGGCTCGGGGCCGGGCCATCATCCCGGCCAACGTGAACCACCCCGAGTCGGAGCCGATGATTATCGGCCGCAAGTTCCTAACCAAGGTCAACGCCAATATCGGCAACTCGGCGGTCACGTCGTCGATTGCCGAAGAGGTGGAGAAGATGACCTGGGCCACCAAATGGGGGGCCGACACGGTTATGGACCTGTCCACCGGCTCCGACATCCACACCACCCGGGAGTGGATCATCCGCAACTCACCGGTGCCCATCGGCACCGTGCCCATCTACCAAGCCCTGGAGAAGACCAACGGCAGCCCCGAGGAGCTCACCTGGGAGATCTACCGCGACACGGTGATCGAACAAGCCGAGCAGGGGGTGGACTACATGACCGTCCACGCCGGGGTGCTGTTGCGCTACGTGCCGCTCACCGCCGAGCGCACCACCGGGATCGTCAGCCGAGGCGGCTCGATCCTGGCCGCCTGGTGCCTGGCCCATCACCAGGAGAACTTCCTCTACACCCACTACGACGAGCTGTGCGAGATCTTCGCGGCCTACGACGTGGCCTTTTCGCTGGGCGACGGACTGCGGCCGGGATCGATCGCCGATGCCAACGACACCGCCCAGATGGCCGAGCTCCAAACCCTGGGCGAGCTCACCGGGCGGGCCTGGGAATACGACGTGCAGGTGATGATCGAGGGGCCGGGCCATGTGCCGCTCAACAAGATCAAAGAGAATGTGACCCTGGAGCAGGAGTGGTGCCAAGACGCCCCCTTCTACACCCTGGGTCCGCTCACCACCGACGTGGCCCCCGGCTACGACCACATCACATCGGCCATCGGTGCGGCCAACATCGGCTGGTACGGCACCGCCATGCTCTGTTACGTGACCCCCAAGGAGCACCTGGGGCTGCCCAATCGAGCCGACGTGAAAGACGGGGTGATCGCCTACAAGATCGCCGCCCACGCCGCTGATGTGGCCAAAGGCCATCCGGGGGCCCAAGAGTGGGACAACGCCCTCTCCAAGGCCCGGTTCGAGTTCCGCTGGGCCGACCAGTTCAACCTGTCGCTCGATCCCGAGACGGCGCTGAAGTACCACGACGAGACCCTCCCGGCCGAGCCGGCCAAGACAGCCCACTTCTGCTCCATGTGCGGACCCAAGTTCTGCTCCATGAAGATCACCCAGGACGTGCGGGACTACGCCGCCCGCCAAGGGGTGGACGAGTCGGTGGCCATCGAGCTGGGCATGAAGTCGAAGGCTGACGAGTTTCGGGACCAAGGCGCCGAGATCTACTCGGCCGGGTCGTGACCCTGCGTGTTCCCCGGCTGCATGTCATCGTCGACTGCGCTTCAATGGCCGATGCGGCCCTTCGAGGCGGAGCGCCCGCAGTTCAAGTGCGGATCAAGGAGGCCAGCGACGCCGCCGTGTTGGCCGAGTGCCAGCGCATTGTGGCCGCGGCCCACAGTTCTCAGGCCGTGGTGATCGTGAACGACCGGGCCGACATTGCCCTGGCGGTTGGGGCCCACGGCGTTCACGGCGGCGCCGACGACCTGCCGGTAGCGGCGATGCGGCGAGTGCTCGGGCCCGAGGCGCTGGTGGGAGGCACGGCCCGAGACCCCGAGACCGCCCGCCGCCACCAGGCCGATGGCGCCTCCTACGTGGGGGTTGGGCCGGTGTATGCCACCGCAACCAAAGACGGGCTGCCCAGCCCGCTGGGGCCAGCTGGGGTGGAGAGGGTGGCTGCCGCGGTTGACATACCGGTGATCGCCATTGCCGGGATCACCGCCGCACGAATACCGGAGCTGTTGGATGCCGGCGCCCACGGGGTGGCGGTGATTGGCGCGGTAGCCAACGCGGCCGACCCGGTTGCGGCCATCACCGAGCTGTTGGAGGCCCTCGGTGGGTGACGGGCCTTCGAGTCCCGATGTGCCCGCCAGGCCCGACGTGTCTCCAAACCCCGACGTCATCATCGTGGGGGGCGGCATCATCGGCTTGTCGACCGCATGGCAGCTCCTTCAGGAAGGCACTGAGGCAGTGGTGCTCGACCCTGCGCCGGGCACCGGGGCCAGTCACGCGGCGGCGGGGATGCTGGCGCCCATCCACGAGGCCTACTGGGGCGAGAGCCATATCCTTCGGCTGAATCTGGCTGCCAGCCAGGCGTGGCCGGCGTTCGCCGACAAGATCGGGGTTGACGCGGTTGACTATCGCCGCCACGGGATGCTGATGGCTGCCTATGACGCCGACGACAAGGCGCTGCTCGACAACTTGGGCGACCTGCACGAGCAGGAGGGCCTGCCGGTGGAACGGTTGCGCAGCCGGGAATGCCGGGCCCGGGAGCCGCTGCTTGCTCCTGGCGTGCGGGGCGGGGTGTACTCCCCGCTCGACCATCAGGTGAACCCCCGTCGGGTGGTGGCCGAGCTGTTGAGCCGGGTGCCCGCCATTGCGGCCTCGGCCACCGAGGTGAGCCGGAACCGGGTGGTGGCTGACGACGGCCGGGTGATGACCTGCCAGCAGGTGGTTGTGGCCGCCGGGGCGTGGACCGGCCGACTGCTGGGAGTGCCCATCCGCCCCATCAAAGGGCAGATCCTGCGCCTGAGCGGCCCCGAAGGGTTGTTGCGGCTGCCGGTGCGGGGGGTGGTGCGGGGATCGAGCGTGTACGCGGTGCCCCGCAGCGACGGCGAAATAGTGGTGGGCGCCACCCAAGAGGAGCAGGGCTTTGACACCCGGGTTACCGCGGGTGGCGTATACGAGCTGCTCCGCGACGTGCTGGCCCTGCTGCCGGGGCTCAGCGAGATCGACCTGGTGGAGACGTGGGCTGGCCTGCGCCCCGGCGCCCCCGACAACGCCCCCATCATCGGCACCGGGGAAGACGGCATCGTGTACGCCACCGGCCACTACCGCAACGGCATACTCACCGCGCCCGTCACCGCGGCTGCGGTAGCTGCGGTGGTGCAAGGACACGAGCCGCCGGTAGACCTGGCGCCATTCAGTCCGAACCGGTTCGACGCCAAACCAGGGGACCACACCCCCGACCCCGAGCACCTCAGCGAGGTGCCAGCATGATCGTGATCGTCAACGGCGAGACCCGCGACGTACCGGCCGATTGCACGGTTGGAACGCTGGCGCCCAACCAGCGAGGGGTGGCGGTGGCGGTCAACCGCGAGATCGTCCCCCGCAGCCGGTGGGGTGAGGCTCACCTGGCTGAGGGCGACCGAATCGAAATCCTCGAAGCGGCCAAGGGGGGATAAGTGGGCAACCCGGGCAAACCCTCAGACGGTAGGTCGTAGTGGGCGACCCGTGGGCCGTGGCCGAGCGCAGCTTCTCCAGCCGGCTGATCACCGGTACCGGAGGTGCCCCCAACCTGGCTGTGCTGGAGCGGGCATTGGTCGCATCGGAGTGCGAGCTGGTCACGGTGGCCCTGCGGAGGGTGTCGCCTGAGGCCACCGGCTCGGTGCTAGACGTGATCGAGCGTCTGGGCCTGGACGTGCTGCCCAACACCGCTGGATGCCACACCGCGGCCGATGCCGTGCTCACCGCCAAACTGGCCCGAGAGGCGTTCGAAACCGACTGGGTGAAGCTGGAGGTGATCGCCGACGACATCACCCTTCTGCCCGAGGCAATTGAGCTGGTGGAAGCAGCCGAAACGCTGGTTGACGACGGTTTCACCGTGTTGGCCTACACCAACGACGACCCGGTGCTGGCCCGCCGACTGGAAGACCTGGGCTGCGCCTCGGTCATGCCATTGGGAGCGCCCATCGGGTCGGGGCTGGGCATCCGCAATCCCCACAACATCGAGATGATCGTGGAGCAGTCATCGGTACCGGTGGTACTGGACGCGGGAATCGGCACCGCCTCCGACGCCGCTTTGGCCATGGAGTTGGGCTGCGATGCGGTCATGGTGGCATCGGCCATCACCCGGGCCCGAGACCCCGAGCAGATGGCCACCGCCATACGGCTGGCCACCGATGCCGGGCGGAGGGCCCGATTGGCCGGGAGAATTCCCAAGCGCTTCGGTGCCGAAGCCTCCACCTCCGCCCAGGGCCGTGCCGAGTTCTGATCCTTCAGACGGTGACCGAAGGGAACGCGCTGCGCGCCCAGCGACCCCCAACGTGCCGAGTTCTGACCACCGCCGGCCGTTTAGCCCGAAGCGGGCACTGGCCTCTGAGGTGCTCGTTCTCACCGACGTGGTGGTGAAGGCCCCCGCGGTGATCTTTCGGGGCAAAGACCACCCGCCGCAGATCAGGCGTGAGCTGGCCAGGTTGATGAGAGAGCAAACCAAATGCTTGATCCTGGCGTCGATGATCGACCCAGTGGCCGACGGGGTTCATCTGGCCGGGTTCGACCGCTATCCCAAGGTGTATACGGGGCTGGTAGGGAGGTCGTGCCACGGACTCGACGAGGTGCGCCAGGCCGAGATCGAGGGGGTGGACTACGTGACCCTCTCCCCTGTGTTCGAGACGGAGTCGAAGCCGGGCTACGGGCCGCCGTTGGGACTTGGTGGTCTGGGACGAATAGTCCGACAGGCCCATGTTCCGGTGTACGCCTTGGGGGGGATAGACCTGGGCCGGGTGGCTGCTTGCCGGGATGCCGGGGCGGCCGGGGTGGCAGTGCAGGGGGCAGTGGCCCGCAGCCCCAATCCCCAAGAGACCATCGCTGCTCTGCTGGCTGAGTGGCACTCGTGATGAACCCACCCGTGGCGCTGAGCATTGCTGGGTCGGACTCTTCTGGTGGCGCGGGGATTGCCGCCGATTTGGCCACCTTCGCCGCCCTCGGAGTTCACGGAACCGCGGTTATCACCGCGGTGACCGCCCAAAACACGGTGGGCGTGCAGGGAGTTCATCCCGTGCCGGCCGAATTTGTGGCCCGCCAGATCGACTCAGTGCTGGATGACCTGCCAATTGCCGCAGTGAAGACCGGGATGCTGGCCAACCGGGACATCGTCGCCTTGGTAGGCGACTACGCTGCGGCGGGGCGGCTCCCCAACCTGGTGGTCGATCCGGTGATGGTGTCGTCCACCGGAGACCGGCTGCTTGAGGCTGAGGCTGAGTTTGCTTATTTGGAGCTACTGGGGCACGCAACAGTGGCCACTCCCAATGCCCGAGAGGCATTGGTGTTCCGCGAGGTGGGCAGCTTTGAGGAACCATCCGATCTTGCTGCATCGTGCCCAGGCTCATTTGTGATGACAGGAGAATCCACCGCTATCGACTTCGTGTTCCACGACGGCGGTTGGGTCGAGCTGTCTGCCGATGTGATCGATACTGACAACGACCATGGCACAGGCTGCACTTTCTCGGCCGCGGTGGCCGCGGCCTTGGCCGCGGGTTTGATGCCCTTGGATGCGATCAAAGCAGCCAAAAGCTTCGTCCGCAGACGCATCGAACGCTCGGCTGATTGGGACTTGGGCGCGGGCCGTGGCCCGGTGGCGCACCTTATGAAGCCAGAGTTATGAGCGTCAGCCCGTCGGAAATGGGGAGCATCACTTGGGTGGTGCGGGGGTCGGCGACCACGGAGGCGTTGAACTCTCGAATGTTGGCGGTATCGGGGTTCTCTTCGATGTCGGCATCGGGATCGGCCACCCGGCCCGCCCACAGCACGTTGTCCACCAAGATGATGCCCTTGGGGCTGAGGCGGGGCACGATCTCCTCGTAGTAGGTCTTGTACGACCGCTTGTCGGCGTCGATGAAGGCCAGATCGATGGGCGGATCATCGGGCAGGGCGGCCAGGGTTTCGGCTGCGGGGGCGATAACCACCTCGATGCTGTCGGCCACCCCGGCCCGCTCCCAGAATGGGCGGCCGAGGCTCACCCACTCGTCGCTAACGTCGCAGCACAGCAGCCGCCCACCGGGGGCCAGTCCCCGGGCGATGGACAAGGCCGAGTAGCCGGTGAAGGTCCCCACCTCCACCGCGAACCGTACGTCGAGCAGGCGGGTGAGCATGGTCATGAACGCACCCTGCTCAGGGGCGACCTGCATCCCGGAGATGCGGCCCAGCTCGGCGGTGACGTCGATCAGCTCTTGGGCGATGGGGTCGATACCTGCGCCGTGGGCCACCAGGTATTCATGCACATTGGCGCTGAGGCCGATGCCCTTGGGGGCCATCAGGCCCGACCCAGCACTGAATCCACCGCAATGATGATGGCCCGGCGGTCGGCTCCCCGGTCTTTGGCCGGGCTGTAGCGCTCGCCGTAGCGGGCCACCGCATCAGCGCACTCATCGGGATCGGCGGTAACGGTGGCGTGTCCCTCCAGGGTGACCCATCGACCGCCGTCAACCTGGCACAAGGCAGCCCGACCGCCCCCGGCCGCCTCCAACATGCGCACCTTCTTGGCCCCGGCCCAGGTGATGATGCGGGCAGTGGCGGTGTCGGGATCCCAGGTGAACCCCACCGGGGTCACATGGGGGGTGCCGTCGGGGCGAAGGACAGTGAGCGACGCCAGATGGCGATCCCGGAGAAAGCCGTTCATCTCGTCGGTAAGGCTGTAAGGGTCGTGGGCCATCAGCTCACTTTTCCTTGGGCATCAGCGGCTCGGGCAGCGGACGCTCGTGTACCACCACCAGGCGCTGGGTGGCCCGGGTCATGGCTACATACAGGGCCCGCATCCCCTTGGGGAGCTTCTCGCAGATGTCGGCCGGCTCCACGACTACCGCGGTGTCCACCTCTAGGCCCTTGACCAACTCCACCGGGACGATCGTCACCTGCGACTCCAAACCCCGCTCGTACACCAGCCCATGGTCAACCTCAGCGTCGGCCAGCGCCTCAGATAGGGCCTCCACCACTGGGTTGTGGCAAATCACCGCCAGATTGCCGTTGGCCAGCGCGCCCAACTCGGTCTTCACCTCTTGGGCCACAACGGAAAACAGGCTGTTGTGACCGGATTCGCGACCCTGCCCGTTTCCCGTGGCCACCACTGAGTGGCCGAGGACTGGCACGAAGCGGGGAAGCTGGCCCTCGGTGCGGATCGACTGGGGCGGAACCAATCCGGGCATGGCCGCGTCGAGCACCCGAGACGCCACCTCCATGATCGGCTCGGGCAGGCGATAGCCGATGGACAGCTCCGAGAAGCGGGGGTCTTCGTCACCGGGAAGATGCTCGACCACGCTGTCCCAGGAGTCGTGCCCCCACGCCGAGGTGGCCTGGGCGATGTCACCCACCACTGTCATCGAACCGTTGAGCGAGCGGCGGCTGATCATCCGAAGTTGCATGGGCGATAGATCTTGGGCCTCGTCCACCACGATGTGGCCGTAGGTGCGAATCGAGTCGGACAGCTTGTGGCCGGGACGGGGCCCCAGCAGGGCCAGAGCCTCATCGAGAAGGGGGGCGTCGTCGGCCGTCCACACCACATCGGAGGCGTGGTCGGCCCGGGGACGGTAGAGCAGATCGGTCTCCTTGGAGGTGATCTGGGATCCGGCCGCCGAGCGAAGCAGGGCCGGAGAACCGAACAAGTCGTGGAGGAAGTGAGTGGGGGTCAACACCGGCCACATCCACTCCAGGGCCTCCCGCAGCTCGATGCTGCCGTGAAGCCTCTCGCGCACCGTTTCGACATCGGGGCCCGGGCTGTCGGTGCGCGACCCGCTGTCGGCCAGATACTGGTACATCTGCTCTTCTACGTAACGGCGGGCTCGATTGTGGGTGCGGAATCGCTTGCGAGCTTGGCGCACGATCTCTTCACTCTGCTCAACCGACAGTCGGAGCCGGCGCAGGCCAAAACCCACCGACACGTCGGAGCGCAGCGGGCGCTGGCGGTCCCGGCGGGCTCGGCGCAGGAAAGAAATCATGCGCAAATCACCCTTGATTCGAGACACTCGGGAGTCGTCAAGCCCCTTCACGCGAGTGCCGGGCAGCAGGTCGGCCAGCATCGACACCTCCACCCCGGCCTCGCCCAGCGATGGCAGCACCTGCTCGATATAGGTGAGGAACAAGCGGTTGGGTCCGAGCACCAGCATCCCCTGGCCTTCGAGGGGGAAACGGTGGGTGTAAAGAAGGTAGGCGGCTCGGTGGAGGGCGGCCACCGTCTTGCCGGTGCCGGGTCCGCCCTGTACTACCAGCACGCCCGGCAGCGGGGAGCGGATGATGGCGTCCTGCTCGGCTTGGATCGTGGCGGCGGCGTCGGCGAGGCGACCGGTGCGCCCGGCCTCCAGTGTGGCTCTCAGAGTGGCCTCCCCCACTAGGGGCAGGCGGCCGCGGCCGTTGCTCTCGCCGAAGTACTCGTCTTCCACCCCCAACAGCTCCCGGCCTCGGGTTACGAAGTGGCGTCTACGGGAAAGGCCCATGGGCTCGCCGCCGGTGGCCCGGTAAAAGGCCTCGGCCGCAGGAGCCCGCCAATCGATGGTCACTGGTTCCTGTTCGTCATCCCAAACCGCCACCCGCCCCACATAGAGCTGGTCACCACCCTGCTCGTCGGCCCAGTCGAGGCGTCCGAACACCAGCGAAGAGTCGCCGATGTCCAGGGCGCTGAGGCGGTTGCTGATGGAATCCCAGATGATCTCGCGCTCGTAGCGGGCCTGGTGGGTGCCGCCAGCGCCCACCTCCACCATGTCTTTCAGCGACAGGGCTCGCTCTCTGGCTGTTTCAAGGGCTTGGTGGGCCCGATCGATGTAGGTCTGCTCCGCGGTGTGATCGGGATGAATCGGGATGCTCCTCAGACTGAGCGCGAAATCAGTGAACGTTCAAGTCTAGTACGAAATTGATCCGTTATGGCGTGACAGACTCGCCGATCTCTTTGAGGGCGTCGCCGATGGCCGCTCGGAGGCGGCGGGCCAGATTGGGGGGCAGGTGGGCCACCAATCCGTACCCGGCCTGGCCCACCTCCTCCACGGTGAGCACCACCCGGGGAATGGCGTCTTCGTAGTCGTCGGCGATGGCCACCGCCCACGACACCGGGGAGAACTCGTCGTCGTCGCTTGGGGGCAGGTCGGCAGGGTCGAAGGGGTAATCGTCTATAGACCGGCGCACCGCATGGATGGTACCGGCCAACCCATAAGTCAGTACCGTTTATGCGTGGCTGCCGGTTCCTCCATCGCCAACGACACTTTTCTGCGGGCGTGTCGCGGGCTGCCGGTGGAGCGGGTGCCGGTGTGGTTCATGCGCCAGGCGGGGCGGTCGCTCCCTGAGTACCGCTCCATTCGGGGGGAGGGCTCGATGCTCGACACCATCGCCCGCCCGGAGGTGGCCACCGAGATCACCCTTCAGCCGGTGCGCCGCTACGGGGTGGACGCGGCCATTTTGTACTCCGACATCGTGGTTCCCACCCACGCCATCGGGTTCGGCGTCGACATCGTGCCCGGGGTGGGGCCGGTGGTGGAGCGACCCTTCCGCGAGGCCCGCGACCTAGATCGGCTGCGCCCGCTCGACCCCGATGCCGACACCCCCTATGTGCTGGAAACGGTTCGCAACCTGGTGGTGGAGCTGGATGTGCCGCTGATCGCCTTTGCCGGTGCGCCCTTCACCATGGCCTCTTACTTGGTGGAGGGGGGGCCGTCGCGCACCCACGCCCTCACCAAGCGGTTGATGCACAGCGAGCCCGACCTGTGGGCTGGGCTGTTGGATCGTCTGGCCGATCTGGCTATCGCCTCTATCGGCTCGCAGCTCGACGCGGGGGCATCGGCGTTCCAATTGTTCGATTCTTGGGCCGGGGCGCTGGCCCCCGATGAGTACCGGCAGTTCGTGCTGCCCGCCAGCCAGCGGATATTCGCCGAGCTGGGCAATCGGGACGATGGGACGCCGGGCATCCACTTCGGGGTGGGCACCGGCGAGTTGCTGGAGCTGTTGGCCAAGGCCGGAGCCGATGTGGTGGGGGTGGACTGGAGGGTTCACCTCAACGACGCTCGGGAGCGGCTGGGCCCCGACGTGGCCGTGCAGGGCAACTTGGATCCGGCCGCGGTGCTGGCGCCGTGGCCGGTGGTGGCCGACCGGGCCACCAACGTGCTCGACCGCAACGCCGGCCAGCCGGGCCACGTGTTCAACCTGGGCCACGGCGTGCTGCCCGAGACCGACCCTGAGACCCTGGAATGGGTGGTGGAGCTGGTACACGGGTACAGGGCCACGCCGTGAGAATCGCGGGAGGAGAGGCGGTACCCCAGGGCATGGCCGCGCCATGAGGGTGCGCCGGTGAGAGTTGCCGTTGTCGGGGCGGGCATCACCGGGTTGGCCGCGGGCTATGAGGCGGCCAAGGCCGGTGCCGAGGTGGTGGTGTACGAGGCGGCCGAGCGGGCTGGCGGGCGGATTCTCTCCACCGAGTTGGCCGGTCAGCGGCTGGACGAGGGGGCGGATGCGTTCTTGGCCCGGGTGCCGTGGGCGGTGGAACTGTGCCAGGAGCTGGGGTTGGCCGGCGAACTGGTTTCGCCGGCCCAGCGGGCGGCGTTCGTGTACTCCCGAGGGGCGCTGCGAGCAATCCCCCAGCCCAATGTGCTGGGAGTGCCGCTGGACTTCGATGCCTTGGCCGCCTCGGGAATCGTGTCGGCCGAAGGAGTGGACCGGGCCCGCCAGGAACCCGATCTAGCCGGGTCGCCGTTGGCCGATGACGAGTCGGTGGGTGGGCTGGTGCGGCGGCGCTTGGGCGACGAGGTGGCCGACCGGCTGGTGGATCCTCTGATCGGGGGCATCAACGCCTCTTCAATCGACGACCTGAGCGTGCGAGCGGCGGTGCCTCAGTTGGCCGAAGCCGCTTCCCGGAGCCCCAGCTTGGTTCGGGAGCTTCGTCAGCTGGCCGCATCATCGACGGCTGACCCCAATGCGCCGGTGTTCTACTCGCTGCCCGATGGCGTGGGACGATTGACCGACGAGTTGGCCGACCGACTGGGCCACCGGCTTCGGTTGTCGTCCCCGGTAGTCAACTTGGGTGAGGTGGACGCCGACCAAGTGATCGTGACGCTGCCCGCGGACGCGGCAAGTGCGCTGGTGGCCCCGGTGTCGGCGACTGCCGCCGAGTTGCTGGGCGGCATCGACTACGCCTCGGTGGTGCTGGTGTCGCTGGCGTTCAATGCCGCCGATGTACACCACCCCATGCCGGGGTCGGGTTATCTGGTGCCCGCGGCCGAAGGGCGGACCATCACCGCCTGCTCGTGGGCGTCGAGCAAATGGGCCCATGTGGGCTCCCCCGACGCGGTGGTGCTGCGGGTATCGGCGGGGCGGTACCGCGACAATCGGCCCATGCTCATGGATGATGATGCTGTTTTGGCTGCGGTGCGGACCGATTTGGGGGCGACTATGGGCTTGAACGCCGAGCCTCACGAGGTGCGCATCAGTCGCTGGGAGCGGTCGCTGCCCCAGTTCCGGCCCGGCCATCTGGAGTTGGTGGCCAACATCGAGCGGGCGCTGGCTCAAGATGCTCCCTGGTTGCAAGTGACTGGGGCCTGGGCTCGGGGGTTGGGGATTCCGGCCTGCATCAACCAGGGCCGACAGGCGGCTCGGGCCAGCGTGTCTGACGGCGCGGTGGCCCGATGAGTCTCCAATGAGCAGTCCGAAGTTGGCGGTCTGGGCCCGCACCAGCGGCTGGACCGCGGCAGGCTCTTTGGCCGCGGGCGGGCTGGTGTCGCTGTCGATGCCGCCGTGGGGATGGTGGCCTCTGGCCCTGGTCGGGCTGGTGGCCCTTGAGCGCCTGATTGCCGACCAGCCGGTATGGGCCCGAGCATGGCGAGGTCTCGGGTTCGGGGCAGGCTGGCTGTTCCCGGCCACGTTCTGGATGGTGGATTTCACCCTGCCCGGCTATCTGGCGGTGTGTGTGGTGTTCTCCGCGCTGTACGGCCTAGCCGGGGCGGCTTGCCCGCCGGGTCGCACCCGGTGGGTGGCGCTGCCCGGTCTGTTTGTGCTGGCCGGAGCCATCCGGTGGCGGTGGCCGTTCGGCGGTGTGCCGCTGGCCACTTTGCCCATGAGTCAGGTGGATACCCCGTGGGCCACCACCGTGCGGGTGCTCGGGCCGTTGCTGCTGGTGGGCGTGTGTGTGACCATCGCCATGGTGCTGGCCGCCGCGCTAGATCGCCGGTGGCAGGCGGCGCTGGCCCTGGCGGTGGTGGTGTTGGGGTTTTGGGGCTGGGGGTCGCTGGCCCCCCGGGGATCAGCCAACGGCACCATCGACGTCGCCGTGGTTCAGGGCGGCGGGCCGCAGCGGACTCGGGCCGCGAACACTGAACCGGGGGTGGTGTTCGAAAGACACTTGGAGGCCAGCCAACTGGTGCAAACGCCGGTGGATTTGGTGGTGTGGCCCGAAGACGTGGTGGACGTGCATGGTCTGTTCGCCAGCAGCGAGGAGCGGATCCGGCTGGCTGAGCTGGCCCAAGAACTCAACGCCACAGTGGTGGCCGGCGTGGTTGAGGACGTGTCGGCCACCGAGGCGGCCAACTTCGCCGCGGTGTTCGCTCCCGACGGCACCCAAGTAGGCCGCTACGACAAGGTGAGGCTGGTGCCGTTCGGGGAGTACGTACCCCTGCGGTCGATGATCGAGCCCCTGGCCCCCGACTACCTGCCGGCCCGAGACATGCGCCGGGGTGACACCCCCGCGGTGGTGGACACCCCCGTGGGCCGCCTCGGGGTGTCCATAAGCTGGGAGATCTTCTTCGAGGACCGGGCCCGAGACGCCATCGGCAACGGCGGCGAAGTGCTGTTGAACCCCACCAACGGGGCCAGCTACTGGCTCACCATCGTGCAGACCCAGCAAATCGCCAGCTCCCGACTGCGAGCCATGGAGAGCGGCCGCTGGGTAGTGCAGTCGGCCCCCACCGGGTTCAGCGCCTTCGTCGACCCCGACGGCAACGTCTACCAGCGCACCGCCGTCTCCGAGCGCAAGGTCATCCAGGCCGAAATCGAACTCCGCACCGGCCAAACCCTCGCCACGAGAGCCGGCCCCT
Organism: Acidimicrobiia bacterium; assembly: GCA_022825005.1. Lineage (GTDB taxonomy): Bacteria > Actinomycetota > Acidimicrobiia > Acidimicrobiales > Bin134 > Poriferisocius. The sequence continues at coordinate 69,032 of JAJDYU010000046.1, read as the reverse complement.
GGCCCATGATCGCCCTAGCACTGGCCGCCCTGGCCGCGGCATGGGCATTCCATTCACGGGACACCACAGCTCCACGCCGAAAAGCCCGCTGACTAGGGGCGTACTAGACCTCCACCATCAGGGTGACGGGGCCGTCGTTGATCAGCTCTACGGCCATCATGGCGCCAAAGGAGCCGATAGCCACGGTGGCGCCGAGGGTGCGGAGCTCGGTTACGAGGTTGTCAATCAGTCCGGCGGCTTGGTCGGGGGCGGCAGCGGCCAGGAATGAGGGGCGGCGGCCCCGGCTGGTGTCGCCGTAAAGGGTGAACTGGCTCACCACCAGCAGTTCGCCGCCGGTGTCGGCCGCCGAGAGGTTCATGTGGCCGTTTTCGTCGGTGAAGATGCGCAGGTTCCAGAGCTTGCCAGCCATCTTTTTCACCGTGTCGGCGTCGTCGTCATGGGTCACGCCGATCAAGCAGCACAGGCCGGGGCCGATCTCCCCGATCACCTCGCCGTCCACCCGAACCCGGGCCTCCGCGGCCCGCTGCACTAACGCTCGCACGGCGCCAAGATAGCGGCCCTTTTCGGTAGTTGAGCATTTGCCAAACCCGCTCAATTCCGAGAGCCTTGTAGGGTTATGGCCCCGGCCGATCAGCCTCTGAAAATCGCCCTTTTGTCGTATCGGGGCAAGCCCCACTGCGGCGGACAGGGGGTGTACGTCCACCACCTGAGCCGGGCGTTGACCGACCTCGGCCACCATGTGGAAGTGCTGAGCGGGCAGCCCTATCCCGTGCTTGACGACCGAGTTCCGCTGCACCAGCTCCCCAGCCTGGACATCTTCAACGACGCCTACCCAGGACGGATGCCCGGATTCTGGGAGATCAAGTCTTGGGCCGACGCCGCAGAGGTGGGTTCGTTCATGACCGGGGCATTCTCGGAGCCGCTGGCCTTCTCCATCCGGGCGTGGCAGATGCTGCGCTCCCGGATCGGGGACTTCGACCTGGTTCACGACAACCAGTCGCTGGGCTACGGGCTGCTGGCCATGGAACGGGATGGGCTGCCGGTTCTGGGCACCATCCACCACCCCATCACCGTCGACCGCCAACTAGAGCTCGAGCACGCCCGGGGCCCGGTGGAGCGGCTGGGCAAGCGGCGCTGGTACTCCTTCACCCGCATGCAGGCTCGGGTGGCCAAGCGCCTGCGGCGCATCATCACCGTGTCGGAGTCGTCACGCGACGACATCGCCCGAGACCAAAAGGTGCCCCGCCACCTGATGCATGTGGTTCCGGTGGGTGTGGACCCCGAGCAGTTCCGCCCGCTGCCCGGCGTGGACCGCAACCCACAGCAGATCATCACCACCGCCAGCGCGGATGTACCCATGAAGGGGCTGCGCTACCTGTTGGAAGCAGTGGCCAAGTTGCGTACCGAGCGGGACGTACGCCTTATCGTCATTGGCAAACCCCGCGAAGGGGGCACTTCTGCCGAAGCCATCCACAGCCTGGGCCTGAGCCAGGTGGTGGAGTTCATCTCCGGGGTGCCCGACGAGCGCATCGTGGAGCTGTACGCCACCAGCTCGGTGGCGGTGGTGCCGTCGCTGTACGAGGGGTTCTCGCTGCCGGCCATCGAGGCCATGTGCAGCGGCACGCCGCTGGTGGCCACCACTGGTGGGGCGCTGCCCGAGGTGGCCGGTACCGACGGCGAGACCTGCGTTTCGGTACTGCCCGGCGACAGCGAAGCGCTGGCCGCCGCGCTGAACCGGGTGCTTGATGATCCGGCCATGGCCGCCCGCATCGGCGCAGCCGGGCGGGAGCGGGTGATCAGCCGGTGGAGCTGGCGCCACACCGCCGAGCAGACGGTGGAGCACTACCGGGCGCTGCTCGACGAGTGGCGGCCTGGCCGATAACGACGACTTCTTTCGGCGGCTTCTGAGACTGCACCCTGGGAACTGGCCATGCTGACCGTTGACTACAACCGCTTGGGCTTGAAGCCGGACGAACGGCTGCTCGATCTGGGATGCGGGTTCGGGCGTCATGCCTATGAGGCCGCCCGGCGGGGCGCCCATGTGGTGGCCTGCGACCTGGCGTCGGCCGAATTGGCCGAGGTTCGGGCCACTTTCGCGGCCATGTCCGACTCTGGCGAGCAGTACCACGGAACCTGTCAGGCGACTCAGGGCGATGCCACCCGCCTGCCGTTTCCCGACCAGTCGTTCGACCGGGTCATCGCCTCCGAGGTGCTGGAGCACGTGGACTCCGACGAGCAGGCGCTGGCCGAGCTGACCCGGATCCTGCGCCCCGGCGGGGTACTGGCGGTGACGGTGCCCACCTGGTTCCCCGAGAAGGTGTGCTGGGCCCTGTCGGATGAGTATCACGCCCCCAAGGCGGTGGGCGGGCATGTGCGAATTTACCGGCGCAGCGAGCTCCGCAACCGGTTGCGACGCGCCGGCCTGGCCCCCTACTCGGGTCATCACGCCCACGCGCTGCACAGCCCCTATTGGTGGTTGCGGTGCGCGGTCGGCCCCAACCGCGACGACCACCGGCTGGTGGCGGCTTATCGCCGGCTATTGGAATGGGATATTGTTCGCCAACCGAGAATCACCCAATTAGCCGAACGGGTCCTGAGTCCAGTGCTGGGCAAGAGCCTGGTTCTTTATAGCCGGAAGCCAGGATCACAGAGTTCAAGGGAGACCGAGCTTGTCGCCGTCTGAACCCCACAACCACAGGGAGACCGAGCTTGCCGATGCTGGCTCCCCCACCCCCGGAGGCAGCGATTCCGACGGGCCTTGCGTGGCCGGCGTCTTGTCGGCATCCGAATTGGCGCAAACGGCCGACAGCATCGCCGATTGGCAATTGTCCAACGGGATGATCCCCTGGTTCCCCGGCGGCCATGCCGACCCGTGGAATCACGTGGAAGCCGCCATGGCCCTCACCGTGATGGGCCGCCGGACCGAAGCCGAGCGGGCCTACCAGTGGTTGGCGGACCACCAGCGCCCCGACGGTGCCTGGCACCAGTACTACGTGGCCGACGGCGTGGAGCAAGACAAGCTAGACGCCAACTGCGTGGCCTACGTGGCTGCCGGTGTGTGGCACCACTACCTGTGTACCCGCGAGCGGAGCTTCTTGGAGAGCATGTGGCCGGTGGTGGAGCGGGCCGTGGACTTCGTGCTCGATTTGCAGCTCCCCCGCGGCGAGATTCGTTGGGCCCGCCACAACGACGGCACACCTTGGTCGTTCGCTCTGCTCACGGGTTCGTCCAGCATCTGCCACAGCCTGCGAGCGGCCATCGCCACCGGCGAGGAGTTGGGCCACGAGCGGCCCGACTGGGAGCTGAGCGCCGCCCGGCTGGCCGACGTGATCCGCACCCAGCCCGACGCCTTCGCCCCCAAGCACCGCTGGGCCATGGACTGGTACTACCCCGTTTTGGCCGGTGTGGTCACCGGCCAAGAGGGCCGCACCATGCTGGCCTCCCGCTTCGACACCTTCGTGATGGACGGCCTCGGGGTTCGCTGCGTGTCGGACAGGCCCTGGGTCACCGCCGCGGAGACCTGCGAAAGCGTTATCGCCCATCTCGGCGTGGGCCGACGAGATATCGCCGCCGAGATGTTCGAGTGGGTGCAAAACCTGCGAGCCGACGACGGCTCCTACTTCACCGGCATGGTCCACCCCGAACGCGTCCACTTCCCCGCCGATGAGCGCACCTCTTACACCGCCGCCGCCGTCATCCTGGCCGCCGACGCCCTCTCCGGCGCCACCCCCGCCTCCACCCTGTTCTCCAACCACCGCACCCTCCCCGAACTAATCACCATCGGCTGAGGACGCCCTTCGCGGGGTATGGATACCATCGCCTCATGAGCGGGTTGCCGGACGACTCTTGGGCTTCTTCGGTGGCAACCCGAAAGTCGATGCAGGGGAACCGCAGCCGCGACACCAAGCCGGAATTGGCGGTTCGCTCGGCGGTGCATCGGCGGGGATTGCGTTATCGGGTGGCGGCTCGGCCGCTGCCGGAGCTGCGGCGGACGGCCGATCTGGTATTCCGCAAGGCCAAGATCGCGGTGTTCGTAGACGGCTGCTACTGGCACGGCTGCCCGGAACACCACACCCAGCCGGCCACCAACCCCGAATACTGGTCCAACAAGATCACCGGCAACATTGCCCGCGACCAGGACACCGACGCCCACCTCCAAGAAGCCGGCTGGACCGTGCTGCGCTTCTGGGAACACGAAAACCCGGAAACTGTTGCCGATGCGGTGGAGCGATCGGTGCGGGCGGCCTTGCGGCTGGGGAATTGCTGAGAACTGCTCGCCGGTTAGCGGATGATGCCGCAGCCGACGCGGCCGCCGGCGCCGCCGATGGGCTGGGTGAGGTGATCGTCTGGGTTCTCGTGGATGACCAAAGTGGAGCCGTCGGCATCGAGCAGTGCGGGCATTGACCCTCCGGAAATGGTCACCAGCGAGGTGAAGAACTCCGCTTGGGCGATGCCATCAGCCGCCGCGTACAGGTTGGGCAGGTCGCCGTTGTCGTGGTTGTCCACAGTGCGCTCAGGGTTCTTCAAGCCGTGTTGCGCCTCATCGGTAGCTGTGAGGTGACCGCCAGCCGCTTTGAAGTCGGGAGTGCAGGCGCCGAATTCGTGCAGATGAATGCCGTGCGCGCCGGGGGTGAGGCCGTTCATCGACATCGTAATCAGTACCCCAGTCGGCCCCTGCTCAAACTCGGCGCTGCCCACAACGTCGCCATCTGGGTTGACAAGGTTGGCTGAGGATGTGCCACCAACCCCGTCGGCCTCGTATACCTGCCCATCGCCGTCACCCCCGCAGGCTGCGGCCACCAAGAAGATCAAGGCAACAAGACTAGGTGCTTTCCAGGTGCTCCAAGAGGCCATGGCGATGATCATAGGTCATGTTCCATTGCAGCCCTCGGGCAAGAACGGGCAAAACCCCAGAAAGCCACTAGACTTAGTTTATCGAACTAAGCTAAGTTTTCCTCAGCAAGGAGGTCGCTGTGCAGGTTGTCAATATGCATGAAGCAAAGACCCACCTCTCGAAACTCGTTGAGGGCGCGGTCCAGGGTGAACCTTTTGTCATTGCCCGAGCCGGCAAGCCACTGGTGAAGGTGGTGTCCCTAGACGCACCGGAGACAGGCGCAATGAGCCGGACCGGGTTCCTACCCGGCATCTCAGTGCCCGCCGACTTTGACCAGATGGGCACCCCAGAGATCAAGGCGCTCTTTGAAGGACATGAGTGAGCTTTCTGCTCGATACCCACGTTCTGCTATGGGCTGCCGGCGTCCCCGAGCGTCTGCCCGGCGAAGTCCGTGCCATGATCGAAGATCCAAAAACGGAGTTGATCTTCAGTGCCGTGTCTATCTGGGAGGTGGCCATCAAGAACGGCTTGGGCCGGGCCGACTTTAATGTCGATCCCCGACTCCTGCTGCGGGGGCTGCGGGAAAACGGCTACCAAGAACTTCCGGTCACAGCCACCCACGCCGCCGCGGTAGACCTACTGCCCCCCATTCACAGCGACCCCTTCGACCGACTCCTCGTTGCCCAAGCCCAAGCCGAAGCGCACACACTTCTCACCGCCGACACCACCGTTGCCCGTTACCCAGGCCCCATCCGCATCATGTAAAGCAAACTGCTTCCCGCTAGCAGCGGAAGCGGTGGGCTCGGGATTGGCGGCGGGTAGCGATTTGAGCGGCGCGTTGGTCGGGGGTGACGCGGGTGACGAAGTCGGGAAGGTGATCACCAATCTCCGTGAAGGGGACCACTTGGCCCTCGGGGGCGGGACTGGGATCGAAGGGCAGATCAGATACCGGGGGCGACGCGGGTGAGGACCCTGAGGGAACCGGTGACGGAGCACTCATCGAAAGCGCCGGAATCCATAGCTCGGCAGTAGATCTCATAGGGCGGGCGGCCGCCGTCGGCGGGGTTGGGAAACACGTCGTGGATGGCCAAGCGACCGCCGACGGCCACGTGGGGCACCCAGTTCTCGTAGTCGGCGTGGGCCGGTTCGGTGCCGTGACCGCCGTCGATGAACAAGAAGGCCAGCGGGGTAGACCAGTTTTGGGCGATGGCCACCGAGTCGCCCACCAGGGCCACCACGCTGGCCTCCAATCCGGCCTCATACACGGTGCGGCGGAAGTGGGGCAGGGTGTCGATCAGGCCGACGGCGGGGTCCACGAGATCGGGCTCGTGCCACTCCCAGCCCGGCTGGTTCTCCTCCGACCCCCGGTGGTGGTCGAGGGCGAACAGCACCCTGCGCTGGGATTGGGCGGCATCGCCCAGATACACCGACGACTTGCCGCAGTAGCTGCCCACCTCCAGCAGTGGACCTTCAATTTCTAGATCGCAGGCCGCCTGGTGCAGGGCCAGCCCCTCATCGAGGGGCATGAACCCCCGGGCGGCCTCAGCGAACGCCCGCCGACTGGGTTCCATCGTCAGCAGTCTCCAGAGGTGCCATTGAGGGTCCTTCGCCTTCTGCCAGGGTGCCGAACAGGTAACGGTCGCACACCGCGTACTTCACCAGCCACACCGTGCCGAAGGCGCCCACCGACGCCGCGGTGATGAACCAGCCGTTGTCGGTGGCGGCATCCACCAAACCCACGGCCAGCGACGACAGGGCCAGCCCGGCCAGCGAGACTAGCCAGAAGGGCAACACCACCCGGCCCCACTGGGTGGGACCGCTGCTGTCCCACACCCACCCCCGATACAGGAAGTAGACCGGGATGTTGGCGATGACGAAGGCCACCAGGTTGGACACCAGACCCGACCAGCCGAACAGGTCGTAGCACACCCGAAGAATGGTCTGGCCCAGCACCACCCCCACCGCGGAGGTGCCGCAATAGCGCAACAGGCGGTGCCAGTTGTCCAAGACGTGAGCGCGAGCGGAGACAAGAAGCGGCATGGGGAGAAATAAGCGTACCCCAGCGCCTCTCAATATCGAATACGGCAAGGCCACGGCAGCGAGAAAACTCGGGGGCGGACGGTAGGATCAATCGGTCATGCAGGCTGAGGTAGATGCGCTCATCGAACTGCTGGATCTGGAGCCCATCGAGGAAGACATCTTCAGGGGAGTCAGCCCCCAAGAAGACCGCCAGCGGGTGTTCGGCGGCCAAGTGGCCGGCCAAGCCCTAGTGGCCGCCACCCGCACGGTGGAAGACCGCTCGGTTCACAGCCTCCAGGCCTACTTCATACGACCCGGCGACGTGGCCGCCCCCCTGGTGTATCTGGTGGAGCGGGTGCGCGACGGCCGATCATTCACCACCCGCAGGGTGACCGCCATCCAGCACGGCCAGCCCATCTTCGCCATGTCGGCCTCCTTCCACAAAGAAGAGGAGGGCTTCGAGCACCAGACCGACCTTCCCGCAGGCATCCCCGACCCCGAAGAGTTGGAGCCGTTTGTATGGGACGGTTTCCCGGTGGACGACCAGGGCCGAATGATCCGCCCGATTGAGCTGCGCTATGTGACCGGCTCGCCCGCAGAACGGGGCCAGAGCCGAGAGCCCCGCTTGCGAGTGTGGCTGCGGGCCACCGGCACTCTGCCCGAAAACCCTGTGCTGCACACCTGCATGTTCACCTACGCCAGCGACATGACCGTGCTGGACACGGCCACCAAGGCGCTGCCGGTTCGGGGCAACGAGATCGACATCCAGGCAGCCAGCCTTGACCACGCCATGTGGTTTCACCGCCCGTTGCGCATGGACGACTGGATCTTCTTGGACCAGGTGTCCCACTCGGCATCCAATGCCCGGGGCCTGGCATGGGGCACGGCGTGGAACCGCACCGGCGAGCTGGTGGCCTCTGTCGTGCAGGAGGGATTGATCCGGCCACTGCGGAAAAAGCCGTGAGCTGGTGGTCACGAGCTGCGGTGGCGGTTGCCGCAGTATCCCTGCTGGCCAGTTCCTGCGGGAGCGGCAACGACGACCGGCCCGGCTTTGGATTTCAAGGCACCACGGTTCCGGATACCACCCCCGGCCCCACGATCGAGTTCGGCACCGCCGCCCCCACCGCCAGCCCATCCTCCGCAGCGCAGCCCATGGCCACCCCCACTGTCGGCCAAGCCCTCGAGCAGGGTGAGGAGAACCAGCCGGCGCCTGCCCCCCAGCCCGAAGAGGCAGTATTGGTGCTGACACCGGTGGCATCACTGTCCGACCCCATGGCACTCGTCGCCCGACCGGGCACCGGCGGCGCCAGTGGAGACCTCTACGTGGCCACCCGGGAAGGTCAGGTGTGGCTCATGGACGCCGACGGGGACGAACCTCCCGAGATGGTGCTGGATATCAGCGACCAGACCAATCCAGAGTGCGAGGAAGGGCTGTTGGGCATCGCCTTCTCCCCCGACGGATCGAAGCTCTATGTGAGCTTCACCGACTTGAGGGGCGACAGCTTGATCGTGGAGTACCCCATGAGCGGGCAGTGGGTGCAAGGCGATGCCGGCCGGGAAGTGCTCAGCGTTGTCCAGCCGGCCTGCAACCACAATGGCGGCCATATCGCCTTCGGACCCGACGGCTACCTGTGGATCGGGTTTGGCGACGGCGGCGGTCGCGATGACATGTTCAACCAGGGTCAAGACCTGGACACCCTGCTAGCCACCATGCTCCGCATCGACCCCGAGGCCGACGGGGGCTCGGCTTACTCCATTCCCGCTGACAACCCGTTTGCCGACGGCGGCGGGCGAGCCGAGATCTGGCATTACGGAGCACGCAATCCGTGGCGATTCTCCTTCGACCGGTCCACCGACGACCTGTGGATCGCCGATGTGGGACAAAACGAGTGGGAGGAAATCCACGTACTACGGGCCGCCGACGGCTGGAAGCCAGGGGCCAACCTGGGATGGCCCCTATTCGAAGGCCACGTTAGGTTCTCCGGCACCGAGACTCCTGAAGACTTGGACTTCCCCATTCACGTGTACGACCACGACACCGGCTGCTCCATAACCGGCGGCCACGTGTACCGGGGCTCGGCCATGCCCGGCCTGGTGGGCACCTACGTGTTCGGCGACTTCTGCCAGGGCCGCCTGTGGGGGCTCACCGTTGATGCCCAAGGAGAGGCCACCAGAACAGAACTCGGCCTCTCCGTCCCCAGAGGCACATTGGTCTCATTCGGCGAAGACGCTGCTGGCGAGCTCTACGTGCTGAGCTTCGACGACACCGTGTACCGCCTGGAGCTTGCCCGGTCGTCGTCATCAGTCAACTAATGCAAGAATGAACCGGTGAAGTTGAGCGGGGGGGAAGCTCTCACAAAATCGCTGGTCCGAGAAGGCACTGAGGTCGTATTCGGTATCCCTGGCATCCAGATATACGGGGTTGTGGCTGCGCTGCGCGACGAGCCCGGCATTCGGATGATCGCCACCCGTCATGAGCAGGCCGCCACTTACATGGCCTACGGATACGCCCGGGCCTCAGGCAAACCGGGGGTGGCCCTCGTCGTTCCCGGCGTCGGCGTATACAACGCAGCTGCCGGATTGGCCACGGCTTACGCTCGCTCTTGTCCTGTCTTGCTCATTGCCGGGCAGATTCCCCGGGGGCAGATAGGGAAGAACCTCGGCGGGGTCCATGAGATTGAAGACCAGATGGACACTTTGCGACCCGTCACCAAATGGCGCCAGCAAGCCCTGACGCCAACAGAGATTCCCCCGGCCGTATCCGAGGCATTTCGACAAATGCGCACCGGCCGACCCCGGCCGACCTACATCGAATGCCCACCCGATGCCCTGGTGGAACGAGATAATGTCGAACTGCGGAATCCCGCTTCTTCCTCGCCAACAATGCCCAGCCGCGAGCGGCTGCAAGAAGCCGCCTCGGCCATTTCGCAATCCCGGCTTCCTCTGATCGTCGCCGGAGGCGGGGTAGCTCTCTCCGGTGCAGAGCAGGCACTCCTCGATTTGGTGGAAGCCTCGAACATCCCGGTGGTGACGTCGGGCGGTGGAAAGGGCGCCGTCTCCGACAACCATCCTCTGTGCTACGGCTCATGCGTCAGCCCCGGCGGCGAACGGCACGAGATGAATCAGCTCTTGGACGTTATGAAGACCGCCGATGTGGTCATCGGGATTGGAACACGCTTTTCTTTGGGCAACCCCGCCGGGGAGTCGTCGACGCTCGTGAACATCAACATCGACGACTTCGACCTCACCCGGATTCAAGACAACACCATCCCCCTGCACGGCGACGCCAAAGCAATCATCAAGTCGCTCGTGCCGCTCCTTGTCGAAGCCGGGTGTCAGGACCGCCCGTCCCCTGCTCAAGCCGTGTCCGCCGCCCGCCGTCTGATCGCCTACTACGACATTCGATCCAAAGAACCGCAGTACCCCATTTTGGAAGCAATCAGAAGGGGCACTCCCGAAGACGCATACACCGTGTGGGATGTCACCCAGTTCGGCTTCTACGCCCGAACCCACTGGCCGGTCAACCATCCGAACACCTACATCGACTCTGGGTACTCGTTTAATTTGGGCTTTGCGTTCCCGTCAGCGCTGGGGGCAAAGCTCGCCAAACCAGATAGCCCTGTCGTGTGCTTCGCCGGGGACGGCAGTTTCATGTTCAACTCACCTGAGTTGTCGACCGCCATGAAATATGGAATCAATGTCACCACCGTCGTATTCAGGGACGACAGCTACGGCAACGTGGCCCGCGACCTGGATGATTTCTTCGACGGCACCTACGGAACCGACCTCGCCAACCCCGACTTCGTGAAGTTCGCCGAGTCGTTCGGCGCCATCGGCATGAGGGCGAACGATCCCATGGACCTAGAAGCCTTGATTCCCGCTGCGCTCGAACGGCAGGCCCCGGTGGTCATCGACGTCCCCATCAGCCATATTCCTCTGCCCCGGCCCAAGCAGATCGAACATGTGCCCAAACTGCCCTGGACCCATCCCCAGGAGGGACTGATCTCGTCCTAGGGCCCAACCGTCGAGCGGCCGACCTAGCCGGATTCGTACCAGCCGGAGGCGATGTGGATGTCGTCTCGCTTGACGATCCAAGTGTGCTTGGTCTCCCAATCTCCGCTCTGGGGGTTGAGATAGGTGTAGTCCACCCACTTGCCGGTCTCGGTGGCCGTCACCATCTCATCGGCGGCAGCCAAGCCCTCGGGGGTGCCACCGAGAATCTCGTGGAGGGTCTGGCCCACGTTGTCGGGAACCGTGGGATGGGCCAGCACCACGCCATCGAGATCAAAGGCGAACCCGTACCACTGGCCGTCCACGCTGGGGGGATCGGTGCTGTCGGGAGAATGCAAGTGCTCGATCAGGGCGCTGCGCCCGTTGGACTCATAGAACTCCACGGCGTCATCCACAAATGCCTGGGTATAGGCACCGGGCTCGGTCTTAGGCGGCGGGCCGGCCGTCGCGCCACCGTCGTCATCGTTGCCGCACGCCGCGGCCATCAGGCCGATTGCCAGTAGAAGCACCACCGCAGTGACACTCGCTCGGCACTTGCTTCCGATGATGCGCTTCATCATCCTTCCACCCTTCATATGGCGAATGACAAAAAAGGCTACCCGGCCTGTTTCCAAGATCGAACTGCTGGGCAGAACCGCGGCGACTTAGTGGGCCCAGAGGCGGAGGTTGAGCCAGGCGTCGTCTGCAAGTTTGAGGAGGGGTTCGGGGTAAATGCCAAAGGCCAGGGTGAACAGCACCACAATGGCGATGGCAATGGCGGGGCCGGGGGGGACACGAAGGCGAGGAGCATCAGCATCAGGGGCATCCAGGAACATGGCCACCACGATGCGCAAGTACAAGAAGGCGGCCACCACCGCGGCCAGCATGGCGATCACCGCCAGCCAGAAGGAGCGGGCGTCCACCGCTGCGGTAATCACCTCGAACTTGGCCCAGAACCCCGCGGTGAACGGGATGCCGGCCTGCGACAGCAACAGCACGGTGAAGGCGGCAGCCAAAAGCGGGCGGCGGGCGGCCAGGCCCCGGAGGTTGTCGAGGGCGGTGCCCTCGTCGCCCGGGCCGCTCACCACGGTGATCACCGCAAAGCTGCCGATTGCCATGGCCGCGTAGGCAGCCAAGTAGAACAGCACGCTGGCCACACCGTCATCGGTTGCGGCCTGCACGCCGACGAGAATGAATCCTGCGTGGCTTATCGAGGAGTAGGCCAAGATCCGCTTTACGTCGGTCTGGACGATGGCCAGCATCGACCCCACCGCCAAGCTGGCGATGGCCAGGCCGAACACCACCGGCTGCCAGTCGTCGGTCACCTGTCTGAAATCGGCAAGCTGTCCTTCCTCGTAAATCGGTCCGAAAGCACCAAAGAACACCCGCAGGAGGGCGGCGAATCCGGCGGCCTTCACCCCGGCGGCCATGTACGACACCACCGGCGATGGCGCCCCCTGGTACACGTCGGGGGTCCAGGCGTGGAACGGCACCGCGGCCACCTTGAATCCGAATCCCACCAGCAGCATGGCCATCCCGGCCAGCAGCAGGCCGTTGTCGCTCAGGTCGTTGCTGCTGAGAATGTTCTCGATCTCGGCCAGGTTGATCGATCCGGTGGACCCGTACACCAGGGCGATGCCGTAGAGCAGGAAAGCCGACGCGAACGCTCCCAACACGAAGTACTTGATACCCGCTTCCTGCGACTCGGCCCGGCGCAGGTGCATGGCCACCAGCACGTATACCGCCAGGGACAGGATCTCTAGCCCTAAGAACAACACGATGAGGTTGTTGGCCGAGGCCATGGTGATGCCGCCGGCGGCCGACAGCATCAACAGCACGTAGAAGGCCGGGCCATCGAGGCTCTCCCGGTGCAGGAACCCGTCGGCCACCAGCGCGGTCAGCACCACGGTGCAGGCCAGCACACCGATGATGAACACCGAGAACTGGTCCACCCCGATCGAACCGGCAATGGTCGAGTGGGGACCCCATTGGTCAACCCGTATCCACACCGGGATGGCGGTGGCCAGCACTCCTAGCCCGGCGGCCACTGTCCACGCAGCCGCGAACCAACCCGGCAGCCAGCGACCGGCCACCGACACGATGGTCAATAGCACCACTGCGGCCCCCGCCATCACTATGTGGGGGATGAGCGGCAGCCAGTGGATGTCGGGAATTTCGGCCTGGGCGAGGATCGGAAGCATCAGTGGCCCTCCTCCTCGCCGTAGTGGGCCTTGAGCTCGCGGAGCTCCTCGAAGCTGCCCTCGGGCCGGTCACCCACGGTGGGCGACTGGAATCCCTCGACTTGCTCCATGTGGGAGATGAGCTGGTTGACAGCGGGCTCCATACGCTCGATCACCGGCTTGGGGTATACCCCCAAGAACACGATGAGCCCGACCAGCGGCGCCATCACCAGCTTCTCCTGCCAGTTGAGATCGGGCATTGACCGGTTGGCGTCGTCGGGAGTGCCGTGAAACACCCTCTGGTAGGCCCACAGCAGATACAGCGCGGCCAGGATAACCCCGGAGGCGGCCACCACCGCCCACCAGCGGTGAGCCACGAAAGCCCCGGCCAGGATCAAGAACTCACCCACAAAACCGTTGAGGCCGGGCAGGCCCACCGACGACAGCATCACCACGGTGAACACCGCGGCCAGCACTGGGGCGGCCTTCTGGAGCCCGATCATCTCGGAGATCTGGCGGGTGTGGCGGCGCTCGTAGATGAACCCCACCAGCAAGAACAGCGCCCCGGTGGACAGGCCGTGGTTCACCATCTGGAGCAGCCCGCCTTCGATGCCCTCGGTGTTGATGGAGAAGATGCCCAGCACGATGAATCCGAGGTGGGCCACCGAGGAGTAGGCCACCAGGCGTTTCAGGTCGCGCTGCATGGTGGCCACCACCGCGCCGTACAAAATGCCGATCACCCCGAGGGTGAACAGCAGCGGGGCGAAGTAGCGGGACGCCTCGGGGAACAGATACAGGCCGAAGCGGACCAGCCCGTAGGTGCCCAGCTTGAGCAGCACCCCGGCCAGGATCACCGACCCGGCGGTGGGGGCCTCGGTGTGGGCGTCGGGCAACCAGGTGTGTACTGGGAATATGGGCACCTTCACCGCAAAGGCCAGCGCGAACGACAAGAAGATCCAGCGAGCGGTGATGGTGGGAAGCGCCCCGGCGTCTTCGGCCAGCTCTACGAGGTTAAACGTGACCGCTCCGCCGGTTTCCCGGGCGGTGAGCAGCGCCAGGGCCAGCATCCCCACCAACATGAGGGCTGAGCCCAGCATGGTGAACAAGAAGAACTTGGTGGCCGCGTACTTGCGGTTCTCGTGGCCCCACTTACCGATGAGGAAGTACATGGGGATCAGCACGACCTCGAAGAACAAGAAGAACAGCACCAGATCGAGCGCCAGGAACACCCCGAGGCAGCCGGTTTCCAGCACCAGCATCCAGATGTAATAGGCCTTGGCGTCGTGGGGCGGGTCGCAGGCCACGATGGCGATGGGGAACAGAAAACCGGTGAGCACCACCAAGAACAGCGAGATGCCGTCCACCCCGACGTGCCAGGAGATGCCGGCTGAGCCGATCCACTCGGCGAACTGGGTGAACTGGAAGCCGCCGTCGCCGGCCTCGAACGCGGCCATCAGCCACAGGGTGAGCGCCCCGGTAGCCGCCGAGGTGGCCACCGCCACCGGCTTGAGCACCATCGAGCGAGACGGGGCGATCAGCGCGATGGCCGCCGCGCCCACCAGGGGCAAAAAGATGATGACCGGAAGCACCATAGAGCCGTCCATTACAACCCTGCCCTATATATGAACCAGGCCAGTAGCCCCACTGCGCCGATGGCGATGCCCAGGGCGTAGCTGCGCACCAGGCCAGTTTGCGACACCCGCAGCTTGGTTCCGGCCCGGCGGATCAGGGTGCCGGTGGCGTTGACCGCACCGTCCACCACCTGCTCATCGAACTCGGTGGTTCGCTCGAAGGCCCGACGGCCGGGGCCGCCCATGAAGTTGGTGACGGTCTCGTCGATGCGCCACGCCCGGGCCAAGAAGGGGTGCTCGATGCGGGCCGGGTCGATCCGGCGGCGGATGTACACCGCAGCCCCGGCCGACACCCCGCCCAGGCTTCCGACAATGGCCACGATGGCCAATATCCACTGGGTGCCCCCGCCGAAGGGAAGATGGCCGGAGTTGCCGAACAGCGACGGCTTCAGCCAGTTGCCCAAGAAGTGGACATCGGAGGTGAACGGAAGATTGAACATTCCAGCGACAATGGCTAATCCGGCCAGCGCCATCAGCGGGACGGTCATGGTCCAGGGCGACTCGTGTGGGTGTCGGTGGGGCGGGCCAGCCTCGGAGGCGGCTTCGGCCGAATCTTCCGGCTCCTCATCAGCCTCAGCTTCAACTTGAGCCTCAGCCTCAACCCAGCGGGGCGGGCCGAAGAAGGTCATGAGCACCAGCCGGGTCATGTAGAAGGCGGTGAGGATGGCGGTGGCCAAAAGCAGCACCCACAGCACCTTGTTCTCGCCGTAGGCGTAGGCCAGGATCTCGTCCTTCGACCAGAAGCCCGAGAACGGCGGCACGCCGGCGATGGCCAACCACCCGGCCACGAAGGTCATCGAGGTGATGGGCAGCAACCGGGCCAGTCCGCCGTAGCGGCGGATGTCCTGGTCGCCGTCCATGCCGTGGATCACCGACCCGGCCCCCAGGAACAGCAGCGCCTTGAAGAAAGCATGGGTGACCATGTGGAAGATGGCGGCCACGTAGGCGCATGAGCCGACGGCCACGAACATGAATCCGAGCTGGCTGACTGTGGAGTAGGCCAGCACCTTCTTGATGTCGTTTTGGGCCACCGCTATGGTGGCGGCCATCAGCGCGGTGCCCAGGCCCACCCACATGATGAGGTCGGGCACCCAGCCATGGGCCTCGGCGATGATCGGGTTCATCCGGGTGAGCAGATAAACCCCGGCGGTGACCATGGTGGCAGCGTGGATGAGGGCCGACACCGGGGTGGGGCCGGCCATGGCGTCAGGCAGCCAGATGTGCAGCGGGAACTGGGCCGACTTGCCGGCCGCGCCCACCAGCAGCAGCACCACGATGGCCGACGCGGTGCCCGCGGCCACGCCATGCGATTCGACCTCGAAGAAGATCTCCCCGTACTGGAGCGACCCGAAGGTGAGAAACGCCAGGAACATGGCCACCAGAAAGCCCCAGTCACCCACCCGGTTGGTGACGAACGCCTTCTTGCCCGCCGAGGCATTGGCCTCGTCGGTGAACCAGAACGAGATCAGCAGGTAGGAGCAGGCTCCCACTCCCTCCCAGCCCAGGAAGGTGAGCAGCAGGTTGTCGCCCAGCACCAGCATGAGCATGGAGAAGGCGAACAGGTTGAGGTAGATGAAGAACTTGGAAAAGCCCTCGTCGCCGTGCATGTAGCCGATGGAATAGAGGTGGATGAGGGCGCCCACCCCGGTCACGAACAGGGCCATGGTGATGGACAGGGGGTCGGCCAGAAAGCCGATGTCCACCGCCAGCTTCCCGGCCGGCACCCACTCGAACAGGGTGACCACCGTCTCCCGTTCGTCGCCCTCGTGGCCGATGAGCCCGATGAACACCAAAAGCGTGGCCACGAACGAGCCGCCCATCATGGCGGTGGCCAGCCAACCGGCCCGGGGCTCGCCCAGGCGACGGCCCAGCGCCATCAAGATCAGCACCCCGGCCAGCGGGAAAGCGGGGACCAACCAGACGAGGTCAACGAGCGTGCTCATGGCGGCGCTATCCCCTCAGCGCCGATAGGTCGTCGGCGGTGGCTTGGGGGCGGCGGCGGTTGATGGCCACCACGATGGCCAGGCCCACCACCACTTCGGCGGCGGCCACCACCAGCACAAAGAACACCGACACCTGCCCGCCGATGTCGTTGAGCTCCCGACCGAAGGTGATGAAGGTGAGGTTGACGGCGTTGAGCATCAGCTCCACGCACATGAACATGATCAGCGGGTTGCGCCGCACCAAAAGGCCCACCGCGCCGATGGTGAACAGACCGGCGGCCAGGATCAGGTACCAGGAGGCGGTGACCATCAGTCGTCTCCCGCGCTCTCTTGGGCCTCGTCACTGCAGGCCATGCGGCGGGACATGACCACCGCGCCCACCACCGAGATGGTGAGCAGGGCGGCAGTGGCCTCAAAGGCGTACACGTAATCGGTGAACAAAAAGTCGGCGATCTGGCGCAGATTGGAGTAGGTGGATTGGTCGGTGATGTCCAGCGTGAGGATCTTGGGGCCGGGATCCGATGGGCCGATGCCGCTGCCCAGGAGAAACGCCACCGCCAGCACAAAGGTGCCTACGCCGGCCAGGATGGCCAGGGTGCGCTGGCCGGTGATGGGCTCCACCGACAGGTCTTCCAGCCGATCGACGCCCAGCAGCATGATCACGAACAAGAACAGCACCACGATGGCGCCGGCGTACACGATGATCTGCACTGCGGCCAGGAAGTGGGCCTCCAAGTTCAAGAACAGCACGGCCATGCCGAACAGGGTTCCCACCAGGCTCAACGCGGCGTGTACCGGGTTGCGGGCCAGCACCACGCCCAGCGCCCCAGCCAGCACTATGGCCGCGCACACTATGAAGACCGCAGTCTCCATCAGTGGTGGCCTCCGTGGTCGTCGTCATCGTGCGGGCTGTGGTCCTCGGCAGCTTCGGCGGCATCTTCGGGCTCTTCCTCCGACTGGCCCCGCTCCGGGGAGCGGATGCCGTAGCCCAGCTCGCCCGACCAGGCCACCTTGCCCTCGTAGGCGGCCTGACCCGATGGCGAAGTGGCCCGTACCCACGCCGAGGTGTGCTCGTCGTCGCCGGGCTCCCAGTGCTCCCAGGGAAGCTGCTGGGGTCGGCCGTCGTCGCCCACCACCAGCTCGTCTTTGGTGTAGATGGCGTCGGACCGGTTGGTGAACGAGAACTCGAACAGCTTCGTCTCGGTGATGGCCTCAGTGGGGCAGGCCTCCACGCACAGGTCGCAGTGGATGCACCGCAAGTAGTTGATCTCGTAGACATAGCCGAAGCGCTCGCCGGGCGACACCGGATCGTCGGGCGGGTTGTCGGCCCCCCGCACATAGATGCAGCGGGCCGGGCACACGCCGGCGCACAGTTCGCACCCGATGCACTTCTCCATGCCGTCCTCGTAGCGGTTGAGCACGTGGCGGCCGTGGAAGCGCTCGGGCTTGGGGCGCTTCTCGTCGGGGTATTGGGTGGTGACCACCCGGCCCGACTCGGTGCCCTTGAGCATCTTGCGCAGAGTTACCGCAAATCCTCGGAGGTATCCCATTTATCGGCCCTCTCCAACGATTGACGAGACTTCGCGCTTGGCGATCAAGCAACGGCTCACGCGAATCCTCCTTGGGGGTCGAGCTCCCGGCGTTGGCGGGCGGCCCGCAGGGCCAGGGCCAAGAGCCCGGCCAGTGCGGCCATGATGGCCAGCATCACGATCACCGCGGCGGCTCGGTTCCAACCCCGGTCGCCGGCCACGTCATAAGAGGCCAGCACCAGCAGCCAGCCCAGCGACAGGGGGATGAGCAGCTTCCAGCCCAAATCCATGAGCTGGTCGTAGCGGAAGCGGGGCAGGGTGGCCCGCAGCCACACGAAGGCAAACAGGAACAGCATCAGCTTGATGAAGAACCACAGCAGGCCCGACAGCCAGCCCACCGTGGTGAAGTCGGGGCCGTTGGGACCGCCCAAGAACAGCGTGACGATGATGGCCGACATGGTGATGGTGTTCATGAACTCGGCCAGGAAGAACAAGGCGAACCGGATGGAGCTGTACTCGGTGTGGAAGCCCCCGACCAGCTCCTGCTCGGCCTCCACCAAATCGAACGGGGGCCGGTTGAGCTCGGCGGTGGCCGCGATCAAGAAGATCACCATGGGCACCACCCAGGTAACCCACAGGTTCCAGTTCCACACCGACTGCTCGGCCACGATCTGGTTGGTGGACAAGCTGCCCGACTTCAACAGCACTGCGGCCAGCGACAGCCCCAGGGCGGCCTCATACGAAACCATCTGGGCCGAGGCCCGCACCGACGCCAGCAGCGGATACTTGGAGCCCGACGACCACCCGGCCAGCATGACCCCGTATACCGCCACCGACGACATGGCCAGCACCAGCAGGATGCCCACCGGTGGGTCGGACACCTGGAGGAAGGTCTCGTGTCCGAATAAGGAGACCCGGCCGTTGCCGCCGCTGAAGTCTCCCCCCACCGGGACCACGGCGAACACCAAGAAGGCAGGCACCAGCGACAGGTAGGGGGCCAGCTTGAAGACCAAGCGGTCGGACTGCTCGGGGATGAGGTCTTCTTTGAAGAACAGCTTGATGCCGTCGGCCAGCGTTTGGAAGATGCCGAACGGGCCGGCCAGGTTGGGGCCGATGCGGTTCTGCATGTCGCTAATGAGCTTGCGCTCGAACCAGATCATCAACATGACGGCCACCAACAGCACCGCGAAGGCCACTCCCACCTTGAGCAGGGTGATGAGCACTTCGGCCAGGCCCGCCCCGCCCACATACAGGGGGTCGATGCCAAACACGGTGGGACCGAGAGCGGCGGTCATCGGGTTTTGACCCCTTGGTTCGACAAACCCGCGGTCATCGGGTTTGGATCCTCAGGTCGGTGACCGCCGCGTTGGGATCTACCAGATCACGCACATCCAGGTCGGGGTGGTTGTAGCCGAACGCCGCGGTTCCCCGGGGCACACCGGGGTCGGCCACCACCGGCATGTCCATCTCGCCCACGTTGGAGATCACCTTCACATCGGTGCCCGTCTCTACGCCGACCCGCGAGAAGTCGTAGGGATTGACCGACAGAACGGCGGCCGGGGCCAAGCCGGCCAGCGAACCGGTGTGCTGGACCAGGGTGCCCCGGTCGTACATCCTCCGGGCCGACACCAGCCGCAGGGAGTAGGCGTCGGTCGGCGGGGCCGAGGCGGAGGATTCGGGCGGGGTGAAGGCGATGGAGCTGTCGGCCACCACCACGCCGTCGTCGGAAGCGTCGATGGCCTCGATGGACAGGCCCCGGTGCGACGGGGCCACCGCGGCGATCTCTTCCCACACCTCCTCGGGAGAGCCGAGACCGAAGTCAGCGCCTAGCTGTCGGGCCAGTTCGGTGGCGATGGCCCAGTCAGCCCGGGCGGTGCCCGGCGGGGTGATGATCTGACGCTGGACGGTTACCCGCCCTTCCAGGTTGGTGTGGGTGCCCCGGCGCTCGGCAAACCCGGCCGCGGGGAACACGACGTGGGCCCGGCCCGCAGAGGGGTTGAGGAACAGATCCGAGGCGATGATCGTGCCCACCTGGCTGAGGGCCTCTTCGGCCTGCTCGGAATTGGGGAAGTCGCCCAGCGGATCGGCCCCCAGCAGGATCAGCACGTCGATGCGGCCTTCGGCGGCGGCTTTCAGGATGTCGCGGGTACCCGCGCCCGGGGCAGAGGGCACCGAGCCCCACGATTCGGCCAGTGACCGTCCGCCGTCGGCCAGGGTGGTCCGACCGGGCAGCAGGCCCGGGGCCAGTCCCATGTCGAGCGCGCCCAGCACGTTGCCCCGGTGCAGTGCGGGCAAGAACGCGATGCCCGGCCGCCCGCCGGCGTTTAGAAGGTTGGCGAACCGGGCCAGCTCAGCCACCGCGTCCAAGGTGAAGTCGGCCGACTCGGCCAGCGAGGGGCGGCCCAGGATCACGGTGATCGGCTGGTCGGCGCGGTCGGCCAGTGCCGCCGCCGCGGCCGCCACGTCTGCGGAGGGGACACCGCCGATGTCTCCGTCGGGTCCAGAATCGATGTCGCCGCCCACCAGCGCCGCGGCCACCGCGGCGGCCTCTCCGGGGCGGTGGTGCAGCCCGTGGGCCGCCAGATGGCTGAGCCCGGTGGCCCGGGGGGTGATCTCGATGAGCTGCACCCCGTCGTTGACCACGGCGTGGCGCAGGCGCAGGTACAGCGTGCCCTGCTCCTCTTTGGGATCGGGGGCCAGCAGTATCACGGTGCCGCCGGGGGTGCAGGCCCGGTTGATGGTGGCCCGGGGCAGGCCGAGCACCGCATCGGCGGGAAGGCCGTCGTCGAGCTGGGCGTCGACGTTGTCGGTGCCGATCACTGCCTTGGCCAGCCGGGCCCATGTGTACTGGTCCTCGTTGGTGAGCCGGGCGCCCCCCAGAACCGCCACCGATTGGGGACCCTTGTCGGCCACCGCCGCCTTGATGGCATCGGCTGCTTGGGTGAGGGCTTGGCGCCAGGTGGTTTCCACCAGCTCGCTGCCGCCGGGGTCGGGCCGGCCCAAAGGCGTGCCTCGAATAAGCGGGGTCTGAAGCCGCAGCTCGCTGGCGGTGGCCTCGAACGAGAATCGGTCCTTGTCGGTGAGCCACCCCCAGTTGACCGCGTCGCTGTCCACCCCCTGATAGCGCAGCACCTGATCACGCGAGGCCTGCACCACCACCCGGTCGCCCATCGGGTTGGGGTAGGTGGACTCCACCTCGGTGAGGTCCCAAGGGCGGGCCTTGAACCGATAGGGCACCGCGGTGAGCGCGCCCACCGGGCAGATCTGCACGGTGTTGCCGCTGAAGTAGGAGGAGAAAGGCAGTTCGGGGAAGGTGTTCACCTGGGTCTGGTCGCCCCGGTCTTGGAATGTGATCAGCGGGTCGCCGGCCACCTCGTCGGCGAAACGGGTGCAACGGTCGCACAGGATGCAGCGCTCCCGGTCGAGGTACACAAAGTCGTTCACCGGGATGGGCTTTTCGAAGTGGCGCTTCTCCTCCACGAACCGGCTCTCGCCGGGGCCGTAGGCCATGGTCTGGTCTTGGAGGGGGCACTCGCCGCCCTTGTCGCACACCGGGCAGTCCAGCGGGTGGTTCAGCAGCAAGAACTCCAACACCCCGTCTTGGGCCTTGCGGGTTTGCTCGGAGGTGGTGTCCACCACCATGCCCTCGCTCACCGCCACCATGCAGGAGGGTTGCAAGGCGGGGCCTCGCCCGGTGTCGATGTCCACGATGCACATGCGGCACATGCCCACCGAATTCATGCGGGGGTGGTAGCAGAAGTGGGGGATGTACACCCCGGCCCGCTCGGCGGCGGCAATGACCCACTCGCCAGGTTCAGCCTGCACCGGCTTACCGTTGACGGTGATGTTGACCACGGTCTCGTTCTCGCTCACGACGCCACCCCCGCAACAGTCACCGCGGTGGCGGGCAGATAGGCCTCGAACTCGCCGCGGAACCGCTCCAAAGCCGAGGCGATGGGCGATACGGCAGAAGGTCCCAGCGGGCAGATGGTGGTCTGGCGGGGTGGCCAGGCGATGCCGGGGCTGATGTTGTCGCACACATCCATGAGCAGGTCCAGGTCCTGGGGACGGCCTTGGCCGGCCAGGATGCGGCTGAGGATTTTCTCCAGCCAGGATGTGCCCTCCCGGCACGGCGTGCACTTGCCGCAAGACTCCCGGGCGAAGAACCGCACCACGTTGTGGCAGGCCTTCACCACGTCGGTGGTGTCGTCCATGACCACGATGGCCCCCGAGCCCAGCATCGACCCGGCCTGATCGACGGTGGTCTTCTCCAGGGGGAGGTCGAGGTGTTCCTCAAAGAACCAGGGCGCTGACGCGCCGCCGGGGATGAACGTCTTGAGGGTGCGGCCGGGGCGCATGCCGCCGGCGTAGAGGGGATCGAAGATGATGTCGCGGAAGGTGGTGGTGCCGAAGGGAACCTCGAACACCCCCGGGTTGGCCACATGGCCCGACACCGCGAACACCCGGGTGCCGGTGGAGCTGTCGGCGCCCATAGCGGCAAACGCCTCCCCGCCGTTGGACACGATCCACGGCAGGTTGGCCAGGGTTTCCACGTTGTTGACGATGGTGGGTTTGCCGTAGAGGCCGATAGACGCCGGGAAATAAGGAGGCTTGAGCCGGGGCATACCCCGGTCGCCCTCCAGGCTCTCGATGAGGGCGGTCTCCTCCCCCACGATGTAGGCCCCGGCCCCCCAGTGCAGGGTTATGTCCACCGAGAAGTCCTCGGCGCCCAACACGTTGGCGCCCACGTAGCCCGCCTCGTAGGCCTCGTTGAGGGCGGCGGCCAACCGCTCTTGGGCGTGGGCCATCTCGCCGCGCACATACAAGAAGCACTGGGAGAGCCCGAGGGCGTAGCAGGCGATCAAACAGCCCTCGATGAGCTGATGGGGGTCGCGCTCCATGAGGAGTCGGTCTTTGTAGGTGCCGGGCTCGGACTCGTCGCCGTTGACCACCAAATAGCGGGGCCACACGCCGGGCGGGCAGAACCCCCACTTGACCCCGGCGGGGAACCCGGCGCCGCCCCGGCCCAAAAGGCTGGCGGTGCGAACCTCGCCGTGGACGTCGGCGGGGGCCATCTCCAGCGCCCGCCTCAGCCCGGCATAGCCCCCGGTGCGTTCATAGCCGGCCAGGGTGTGGCCGTCTTCGATGCCGAAGCGGGAGGTGATGATGCGCAGGTCTTGGGGAGCAGGCGCGGTCATGAGCCGTCCCCGTTGTCGGAGGGATTGCGGGCCATCCAGGCGGGCTCGCCCTGGCCGTCGGGGGGCGACACTCCGGCCCGGCGGTCGTCGCCGATGTGCTGGCGCACCTTGGCCAACTGGCCGTGGGGGGCCACTCCGGCGGTTCCAGCCCGCAAGTCGTCAACCAGCTGGTCGAAGTCGTCGGCGGTGACTTGGTTGCGGTAGCGGTAGTTGACCTGGAGGCAAGGAGCCTCGGTGCAGGCGGCGATGCACTCCACCGCTTCCAGGGTGATCTTGCCGTCGTCGGTGGTTCCGCCGGGCCTCACCCCCAGGGTGGCCTCAGCGTGATGGATCAGATCGGACGAGCCCAGCAGATGACAGGAGATGCCGTTGCAGATGTTGACCATGTATTGGCCCACCGGCTCCCGCTTGAGCATCTCGTAGAAGCTGCACGTGCCCATCACCTCGGCGGGGGTCACACCCACCAGTTCGGCGATGTGGGCCATGGCGTCCTCGGCGACGTAGCCGTCTTGTTCTTGGGCCAAGTGCAGCAGGGGGATGAGAGCGGAGCGGGGAACCGGATACCGGCTCAAGATCTCCTGGGCAACCGTGAGGTTGTTGGCGTTGAGGCGGGCCATGGCTAGCGGTCCACCTCCCCCATGATGGGATCGACTGAGGAGATGATGGCCACCGCGTCGGCCACCATGCCGCCCTGCATCATGTGGGGCAGGGTTTGCAGGTTCACAAAGCTGGGGCCGCGGATGTGCATTCGGTAGGGCACCGCCGAGCCGTCCGACACCATGTAGCAGCCCAGCTCGCCCCGGGGGGACTCCACCGCGGCGTACACCTCGCCGGCAGGCACCTTGAACCCCTCGGTGAAGATCTTGAAGTGGTGGATCAGGGCTTCCATCGACTCGTCGATGCGGGCTCGGGGCGGCGGGGTGACCTTCTTGTCCTGCACTCGGTAATCGCCCGAGGGCATCTGGTGCAGGATCTGGGCCAGGATGCGGATCGACTCCCTGATCTCGTTCAGCCGGATGGCGTAGCGGTCGAAGCAGTCGCCGTAGGTGCCCACCACCACGTCGAAGTCCACCTGGTCGTAGGCCAGATAGGGCATGTCCCGGCGCAGGTCCCAGGCGTAGCCCGTGGAGCGCAGGATGGGTCCGGTGACACCCAGGGCCAGGCACTCGGCGGTGTTGATGACGCCGACGCCCTGGAGCCGCTCCCGGTAAATGGGCTGGCCGGTGAGCAGGGTGTCGAACTCGTTGAGCCGGGCGGGCAGGGCGTCGATAAGGGTGAGCACCTCGTCGCGCCAGCCGTCGGGCAGGTCGGCGGCCACGCCGCCGGGCCGGATGAAGTTGTGGTTCATCCGCAGGCCGGTGATGGTCTCCAGCAGGCGAAGGGCCTCCTCCCGTTCCCGCCAGCCGTAGATCATCATCGACACCGCGCCGATGTCCATGCCGTTGGTGGCCTGGAATAGCAGGTGCGAGCTGATGCGGTTCAGCTCGCACATCAGCATCCTGATCCATGTGGCCCGAGGGGGAACCTCCAGGCCCAAAAGCGCCTCGGTGGCCATCGAGAAGGCCAGCTCGCTGAACAGCGGGGCGGCGTAGTCCATGCGAGTGACGTTGGTGGGGCCCTGAAGGTAGGTGAGGGTTTCGGCGGTCTTCTCCATGCCGGTGTGGAGGTAGCCGATGACCGGCTTGGACCGCATCACGGTCTCCCCCTCCATCTCCAGCATGAGCCGCAGCACGCCGTGGGTGCTGGGGTGCTGGGGCCCCATGTTCATGACCATGCTGGTGTCGCTGGTGCCGGCTTCGGCCTCCAAGCGCTCGCCGTCGTCCTCGCCGATGCGAAGCACCGCGCTGTCGTCGCGGCGGCGAACAGCCTCGTCGGTAGCGACTTCCACCGTGGTGTCGGCGGCGCTCATCTCGTCGCCTTGAACTGCACTGGTATTTGTCCAACAGCGAAGTCTTTCCGCAGAGGGTGGCCTTCCCAGTCGGGGGGCATCAGGATGCGGCTGGGGTCGGGGTGGCCTTCGAAGACGATGCCGAACATGTCGGCCACCTCCCGCTCCAGGGCCTCGGTGCCGGGATACAGGTCGAACAGGGTGGGGACGGTGGGATCGTCATCCGGCACTTGAACCCTCAGCCTGGTGCGGCCTGGGGCAGTGTGGGAGATGAGGGTGACCACCAGCTCGAACCGCTCAGGGGTTACCTCGGCGGGCAGGTCGGTGCGGCCGGGGTGCTCCAGGTAGTCCACGGCGGTCACATCGAGGACCGACACATAGCCGTCGTCCCGCAAGCCGGCCACCGTCTCGGTGAACTGGTCGCGGGACACATGCAGCACCGAGTCGGTCATTTACGGATTACCACGCCCGTTGAGGTTTGGCCGTCGCGTTGGTCGACGGTGAGGTTGGCCCCGGCGCCGGTCTCGTCGCGGCGGCGGGTGATCTCCCCGCTGGTGATCTTGTCGTGGAGGGTCAAGATGGCGTGCATGAGGGTCTCCGGGCCGGGCGGGCAGCCGGGGGCGTAGACGTCCACCGGCACGATCTGGTCCACCCCCTGCACGATGGCGTAGTTGTTGAACATGCCGCCACTGGAGGCGCACACCCCCATGGAGATCACCCATTTGGGCTCCATCATCTGGTCGTAGATGCGGCGCAGGATGGGGGCCATCTTCTGGGAGACCCGGCCGGCCACGATCATCAGGTCGGCTTGGCGGGGAGAGGCCCGGAACACCTCCATGCCGTAGCGGGCCAAGTCGTAGTGGGCCCCGCCGGTAGCCATCATCTCGATGGCGCAGCAGGCCAGGCCGAAGGTGGCCGGCCAGCAGCTCCGGGCCCGAGACCACTTGACCAGGTCTTCGAGTTTGCCGGTCACGAAGTTGTGGTCGACCCCCTCAAGCCCTTGGTCGATGACAGCCTTGGGATCACCCAGCAATGGCAGCTTCATTGGTGGCCCCACCGTCGTTGCCGGCATCGCGGGAATCTCATGCTGCTTCCTCCGGGGCGCTTCGTCCGTCGAGTCCCACTCGGCGGATGGTGGTGTCGCTGGTGCGGCGGGCCGACACCCGGGGGTCGCGCCGCCACATTGGCCGGGACGGACCCCAGTCGAGGGCGCCGTTGCCGATGAGGTAGACGAACGACTCGAACACCGCCAGGGCGAATATCCCCATGGCCACTAGTCCGAACAACCCCAGTCCCCGGTAGGACACCGCCCAGGGGTACAAGAAGATGATCTCGATGTCGAAGACGATGAAGATCATGGCGATGAGGAAGAACCGGACCCCGAATCGCTCTGGGGCGTCGGTGCTCTCCTCCACGCCGCACTCGTAGGGGGCGATCTTGGCCTTGGTCTGGCGCCGGGGGGCCAGCAGACGGGAGGCGCCGAAGCTCAAGGCGGCGAACAGCACGGCCAAGACCCCGAGGGCGAAGATCGGCAGGTATTGGCCGGTCATCGCGGTCTACCCCGAACCCTCGCCTTCCAGGCGACGGCGGACTTCCAGGTCGCGGGTGTGGAGCATCAGCAGCGACGCCAAGAACAACAGTCCGGAGCCGATGGTCACCAGGATACTGGGCAGCCGGAAGCGGCCCAGGTTGCGCTGCAAGAGCACGGAGATGACCGGCTCGTTGGGATCGACCTGGGCCGGGGGTGGGGCCTGTCCGGCCACCGGGGCTTCGTAGATCGACCGCTGCACCTGCACAACGGTGTAGTTGGTGGGGTGGCGGGGCATGGCGCTGGTGATGACCTTGTTGCTGACCCGCTCCCACACCCCGTTGTTGAGCCGGTCGGGCTTGCCTCCCTGCTGGAAGGCGTCGAGCACCACGAAGGTGTTGCTCTGCTCGTCGGTCGCGCCGAATCCCAAATTGGCATTGCCGAGATAGTCGCTGGCCGCGGTGATGGCCTCGCCGGCCGCCTGGGTGGTCTCCAGATTCCAGTCGCCCAACTCCAACCACCCTCTGCGCTCGACTTCATCGGTCAGCTCGGGGGCAACACCCTTCAACTCGCTCAGGGTGAGGTCTTCGTTTCGGATGCGCTCCTCTTCGGCCAGGCGATCCACTTCTTCTTCGACCTCGTCGTCGGTGAGCTTGCGGGGGTCGTCGGCGGCCAAGGCGTCGTTGAAGGCGGTGATCTCAGCGCGAATGGCCCCTGCGTCGATGGAGTCGAGCTCGGCCTTCTGGGCGCTGTTACCCATCACCCGGACGATCTGAATGGCCTTGGGCAGGCAGTCTTTGTCGCCCAAGGTTGCACAGGTGATCGGGTTGGGGAGATCGTCGAGGATCTCCGGGGGCGGGTTGGCCTCGTTGTCGGTCACCGACGGATTGCCGATGTGGATGGCCTGCACCTCCCAAGTGGGCCGGGCCCCTTGGAGGCCGATGCCATACAGCGACCAGATGAACGCCATCATCACCGTCCACCCGAAGATGGCCGAGATGGCGATGAGGCTTCCCAGGCGGAAGCCAGTGTTGGTGGAGATGATGAGCCACACCGACCCCATGAGAATGGCCGAGCCCAAAAGCACCGTCAGCAGGCCGCGAATCTCGTTGTCGAACGAGATGGCGGCCAGGGTGTTCACTGCGGCGAGAACCGAGCCCATGCTCACAACCCCCGCTCGTAGGCCACGATGTCGGCGATCTGCTCGGCGGTCAGCATGCCCGGTCTAACGCTGCCGTCTTCGAGGGTGCAGAATCCATGGATGGCGCTGCGCTCGCTGGAGTCCCGGTCGCCCACGCACACCCCGAAGGCCGGCATCTGGCCGCCGCCGTCGCCTTGGCCGAAGTTGCCGTAGCCGATGCCCTCTTGCGAGCCGATGGTGACAAAGCCTTCGTGGCCCTCGGCGGAGTCGAACTGCCGGAGGGTGGCCCCATTGGTGAGGTTGGGTCCGAACGCCCCGCCGCCGGGAATGTTCACCGGTATCAAGTTGCCCAGCCGGGCGACCTCTGCGGCCTCTTCGGGGGAGCCTTTGGCCAAAACCACTGGGCCTGCGCCGGGGGTGGCCTCCGGTCCGGTGAATCGCCACGAGTCCCGCGGAGTGTGGCACCGGGCGCAGCCGTACTCCTCGTTGTTGAACAGCAGCTCACCCCGGTCGGGCGATGCCAGGTCGCGGATGTACTGCTCGCTGGTCTCCCGAATCTCCTGCTCCACCGCGGCAAGGTTCCGGGCGGCGGCCTCTGCGGCGGCATCGTCGGCCCCCGCGGCGCTCACCGCGGCGTTGGCGGCATCAAGGCGATCGGCCAGATCAGAATTGGCGGCCAAGACATCGCCGCGCACTTGGACAACGAGGCCGTTCAACACCTCTTGCTCTACCTCGTGCGGATCGAGCTGAATGCTCTGGATGTACTGGATGAGCTCATCCACCTGCTGGGTGGTGAGCGGACCGCCGCCGGGCGCGCCCCAAGCCTGCATGGGGGTGGGGGGCCGGCCGTAGTCGAGGATGTGGCGCACCTCTTCTTCGGAGAAGCGGTAGAGAACGGTGGTGAGAGCGGGAACCTCCCACTCGATGGCGGCGATGAAGTTGCCCGCGTCGTCGGTGACCGAAGTGGCGGTGGTGCCGCCCAAACCGCCGCCGCCGTGGCAACTGGCACATCGTTCCTCGTACTGCCCGGCACCCCGGCTGGTGAACTGGTCGCGGGAGAACTCCAAGTAGCCCTGTTGGCGGCCGGGCTCGCCCAACCAGTACAGGGGCAGGGCCACGCCGATAATCACCAGGGTGACCAGGCCGCTGACCAGGGCGAGGTCGAGCTTGGAGGTCTCCAGCTCCTCGTCGCTCAGGTAGGGCTTGCGGTTGGGGGCCAGATCCACCTCTGAGCCCTTCTCGCCACGGCCGGCCCACAACACGTTGTAGATGAGGTAGATGGCAAAGCCCACGATGGCCACCACCGCGATGGCCATGCCCAGGTTGCGCTGGGTTGAGGCGGCAAGCAGGTGCATCAGTGCGATGCTCCCCCAAGACAGCTCGGCCCCTCAGGCTCTTGGCCGGTGGTGTTCACCCCGATGGGCGGCCCTTGAATGACGGTGCCGGTGCGGATGATGAACTCGCCCTTGGCGTTCACCGACATGGCGAACCGGTCCATGCCCCGGGGGGCGGGTCCGCCCCGCTTCTCCCCCACCTGGTTGTAGCGGGACCCGTGGCAGGGACACTCGAACCACTGCGAGGTCAGGCAATTCGGCACCCGGCATCCCAGATGGGGGCATTTTTGGAACAGGGCCACCAGCCCCGCCTCCATGCCGGTCAACTCCGGCGCGCTGTAGGTGGCCTGAGCTTTCGGCAGGGCCGCTGCTGGATATTCGGTGACCCAGGCGCGCCCCTCGGGAAGGTACAGGAAGCCGTTCTCGTCCCTGATCTTCGACTTCACATCGTCCACCAGGCCGGCGTTCACGTCGGCGCCGAATCCAGTGACGAACGGTGGCCATAGAAATGCCACGCAGGCCGCGCCGAAGCCGGTGAGGCTGAAGCCCATCATGGCCACCGTGCTGCGGTTCAAGAACTGGCGGCGGCTCACTCCGACAGCGTCGGGATCTGGTGGGGTCCACTCCTCAATCGACGCATCGGCCGCCTCCACCAACTCGGTGCCCGCGGTCTGACGGGCCAACACCGCAGCCCGCTCCACCTCTCGCCCAGTGGGGGCGTCGGGCGCTCCGGCCGCGTCTTCGATGTCCACCCGACCCCGGTCCCTCCGGCGGGTCTCCCGAGTCAAACGGCCTTCGGCTGCCATGGTCTCCCGGCGTCGGGCCGCGCCGATCAGAACGATCACTGCGGCCACCACGATGATGGGAATGGCGATGGAGAGTGCGACGCCCATAGTCAGTCCCTACAGATCGAAGAAGAGGCCGACTTCCCACGGGAAGACGAAGTTGAATCCGGGGCCTCGGAAGAACGAGCCGATCAGCACCAGGATCGCCCAGAACATCAGGTGGATGGTCATGAGCGAGATGGCGAACTTGCGATCTTCGGGCTTCTTGTTGGGGTTGCGGTCGACGTAGGGGGCCAAGATCAACAGGAACAGCGCGATTCCGGGGATGGTCACTCCGGCCACCATCGGGTGGAACATGGTGAGCAGCTCCTGGAGGCCGAGGAAGTACCACGGAGCCTTGGACGGGTTGGGGGTCTCGTTGAAGTTGGCCAGCTCCAGCAGCGGGGCGTTCACGAAAATGGAGAAGATCAGGGTGAAGGCGGTGAAGATCAGCGCGGCCACGAACTCCACCACCAGCAGGTGGGGCCAGACGTGGACCTTGTCGGTGGGGGTTGCCTTGACGTCTTGGATGGAGCCCGACTTGACCACGGTGAGCAGTCGCTGGGTAGCACCGCCGGGACCGGTGGGCTCGGGCTGGGCCGGTCCGGCCGGCATGGGCGCAGTGGCCACCGCGGCGGCTGCTTGGGCGCCGCCGCCACCAGCGGCTTGATCACGGGCCGACTTCGACCGGTCGAGCAGGTGGTCGGGGATCTTGGGACCGCCCGAGTCGCCCTCGCCAGCAGCCTCGGCCGGCTCCGCGCCAGAGGATTCGGGCGCGGGCGCTCCGCCGCCGCCCTGTTGGGCTTCGGCGCGCTCACGGGCCTCTTGGGCTCGCTTCAGGAGGTGTTCAGGAACTTCCGCCATGGGCTCTCAGATCGGGCCAGAAGCGTCGTTGCGACGTCGCTTCTAGAGCGGCCCGGATATGCCTCCGTCCTTTCTTACTCGCCAGAAGTGGATGGCCATGAATATGACGATCACAAAGGGCAGCATCAGCACGTGCAGCACATACCATCGCAGCAGCGTGTCGGTGCCGATCTCCACGCTTCCGAGCAATACGAAGCGCACTTGATCGCCGAATACAGGGGTGAACCCCATCATGTTGGTTCCCACCGTCACCGCCCATAGGGCCAGCTGGTCCCAGGGAAGCAGATAGCCGGTGAACGACAGCAGCAGGGTGAGGGTCAGCAGTATTACGCCAATTACCCAGTTGAACTCCCGGGGTGGTTTGTAGGCCCCGTGGTAGAAGACCCGGGCCATGTGCAAGAACACGGTGATGACCATGAGGTGCGCGGCCCATCGGTGCATGTTGCGCACCAGCAGCCCGAAGGCAACCGAGGTTTGGAGGGTGTAGATGTCATCCCAGGCCTGGGCCGCGGTGGGCCGGTAGAAGAACATCAAGAAGATGCCGGTCACGGTGAGCAGGATGAACAAGAAGAAGCTGAGGCCGCCCAAGCACAGGGTGTAGCTGACCTTCACCGCGTGGCGCTTCACCTTCACCGGGTGAAGGTGGTACAGCACGCTGTTCATGATCACGTAGCTGCGGTTTCTGGGGCTGTCGCTGTAGCCCTTGCGGAAGATCGAGCCGGGACGGAAGATGGACGACCAAGCCTGCGACCCCTGCATGTCGCTCATCATTTGGCTCGCGGCCTGCTTGGCCCGCTCGCTCGCCGGTGGTCTGGGCTGCTTTGCCACGTTGCTCCTGAGTCCTCTTATCCGTTCCGGGCCTTAGTTCTAGGTCAACCGCATGCCGTAGCCGTAGCCGTAGCTGGTCATTCGCTGATGCGGGTCGCCGTCGCCTCCGGGGTCGCCCAATCGACCCAGGGTGATCACCCCGGTGGGGCACCGGTCCACGCACAATGCGCAGCGGGTGCAGGCGTCCTCGTCGATGGTGAAGATCACATGGTCGCTGGGGTCGATGCCGGGCTGCTCGGCGCCCACGGCCACGTCGACCGCTTCGGGAGTGACCATGTGGATGCACTTCCACGGACAGATGTCCACGCATCCCTCGCACATAATGCACTCGGACTGGTCGATGTGGATGAACTGCTTGGGCTTGACCTTGCTCTGGAGGTAGTCGTTGTCCACCTCGACCAACACGTAGTCATCGCGGAACTCCGGCATGGGGGGGTTGGCATCACTGCTGGCCATTAGCTTGTCGCCCCCTCTCTCACGATCGGTCGTCCATACTCGGACTTCTCCACCTCGACCGGAGCGGTCTTGCCCCGGTTCTGCCATACCATCCAGCCGGCAATGTTCCCGGCCAACGCCAAACCGTAGATCAACACCGCCACCACATCGCGCAATACCAAATAGGGCAGGTCGAAGGGCAGCGCCCAGGAGATGATGCCCTGGTTGCCCACGTAGTAACCCTCAACCAAGCGGTCCTTGCGCCAGCCCAGCTCGCTGTCGGCGTACACCAGCCACTGGTGGGGCACCACGCCATAGATCCAGAACAGCAGGAAGAAGACCAATGCGGCGCCGAACATGGCCTCGCCCCAGGTGTGGTACTTGCCCACCGGCCGGCGACGGGCGTACTCCAGGAAGGCAACGATGCCCAGCACGGTGACCACCAAGGAGGCGGTGAGGGCCACGTTGAAGTACGGCGCCCCCAAGCCTTCGTCGTACTGGTGGACGGCGATGAAGGCCCACAGGGCCAAGTAGAGGACGAAGCATCCTCCGAGGGCCTTGTAGAAATTGGTGACGGCGATGTCTATGGGCCTTTGCGCGGCCACGGTCCTCCCTTTATGGGTGCGGTCGCGATTGATAGTAGTAGCCCCACCCTGCACTTCTACACATCAAAGTGCCCCCTCCTCACCCCCCGTTTTGGCCGACCAAAACCACTGCCGGCAATGGTTAGGCCGCTAGCGTCAAGCGAGCGTATTGTGGCACGGGGCCGGAGGCTGATCCGGCCCAGAGTCATACCGGAGGAGCGTTGGTAGAAGTACCCGAGCATCTGCTGCAACGATCGGCAGATCGTCGCCGTGATCTCGGCGCGACCACGGGCGACGAGCCGGCCGCGGAGGTTCCGCCATCGGAGACCAGCGCCGCTCCTGCGGTGGCTCAGGCTGAGGCTCCGGCGGCCGCCACGGGGCCCTCTTTACCCGAGCTTCCCGACCTGGAACCCGAGCCCGAACCCCAGCCCGAACCGGTCAAGCCGTGGGTGCACGCCGCACTCACCCGCAAGAAGATCCCAGTGTGGGCCGTGCCGGTGCTCATCTTTCTGCCGTTTTGGGCCATCATCTTCGCGGGCACGCTGGAGTCGCCGGAGCATGACAGCGAGATCATCGCCCTGGGCCGGGAGGTCTACGAAGGCAACGGCGGGTGCGCCGGCTGCCACGGGGCCGACGGCGGCGGCGGGATCGGCCCGGCAATGGTCGACGGCCAAGTCCTCAACTCCTTCGTCGACTGGCGCAACCACGTGATCTGGGTGGTCAACGGCTCTCCCCCCGCCGGACAGGTGTACAACGACGAAGGCGATGTCTCCACCGCAGGCATGCCCTCCAACGGCGACAAGCTCTCCGCTCGGGAGATCTTGGCCGTGACCTATTTCGAGCGAGTCGAGCTGGGCGGGGCCGCCGAAGCCGATCTGCACGACCTTGAAGAGCTGTTTGAGGC
Source organism: Acidimicrobiia bacterium (assembly GCA_022825005.1). Lineage (GTDB taxonomy): Bacteria > Actinomycetota > Acidimicrobiia > Acidimicrobiales > Bin134 > Poriferisocius. The sequence continues at coordinate 35,378 of JAJDYU010000046.1, read as the reverse complement.
CGAGGCAGTGCTGCCCAATCGGTTCGACATCGGAGGGACCTTCCCTAGCACGTTGAACGGGCTGATGGCGAGCGCCGGGATCGGAGCGGGCTGATCCCCTCGCGAGCCAAGATGGCAGCGTGATCAACCGCGAATGTTGTCGATGACGCCTCGCCTCGACCTGCTGGTGGTCGGCGGAGGTCCGGCGGGAGCAGCCACCGCCTACTGGGCTGCCCGCCACGGCCTCGACGTGGTGGTGGTTGAGCGCAAGGAGTTCCCCCGCGACAAGACGTGCGGCGACGGGCTGACCCCTCGGGCGGTCAAGTCGCTTTGCGACATGGGCTTGGAAGACCGTCTCTCCCGCTACCACCGCTACCGGGGCCTGCGGGCAGTGGCCCACAAGCGCACCATGGAACTGGACTGGCCCCTGCACCCGGAGTTTCCCGACTACGGCTATGTGGTGCGACGCCGGGAACTCGACCAGATGGTGGCCGACCACGCGGTGGCCGCCGGCGCTGAGATGCTGCTGGCCACCGAGGCCACCCAGCCGATTCTGGTCAACGGGCTGCTCGACGGGGCCGAGGTGGTGAACAAGACCACCGGGCGCACCAGCCAGATCCGGGCCCGCTATGTGGCGGTGGCCGACGGGGCCAACTCCCGGTTCGGCCGGGCTCTGGGAACCGCCCGAGACCGGGCCTACCCCCAGGGGATGGCCATCCGCACCTACTTCGAGAGCCCGCTGCACGACACGCCGTGGATCGAGAGCGCGCTGGACATGCGGGACCGCAACGGGAACTCGCTGCCCGGCTACGGCTGGATCTTTCCGCTGGGCGACGGCTGCGTGAACGTGGGCGTGGGGCTGTTGTCCACCTTCCGCGACTACACCTCGGTGAACACCTCGCATCTGATGCGGGAGTTTGCGGCCACCCTGCCCGCCTACTGGGAGATCGATCCCGACCGGCCGCTCATGGAGCCGGTGGGAGGGCGCCTGCCCATGGCCGGATCGGTGCACCCCAAGGTGGGGCCGAACTACCTGGTGGTGGGAGACGCGGCCGGCTCGGTGAATCCGTTCAACGGAGAGGGCATCGACTACGCCTACGAGACCGGGAAGATGGCCGCCGACCTGGTGGCCGAGGCCATTGCCACTGGCGACGGCGGGGTGATCTGGCAATACCCGAACCTGCTGGAGGAGAACTACGGGGCCTATTTCCGGGTGGCCCGGATTTTCGCCCGGCTGATCGGCAAGCCCGCGCTGCTGAGGGAGCTCACCAGGATCGGCATGCAGTCTCGCCCGGCCATGGAATGGGCCCTGCGGATCATGGCCAACCTCATGGACCCCGACGACCCCGGACCGGCCGAGTACATCTACAAGGCAGCCGCCCGGGCCACCATGGCCGCTTCGCCGTGAGGGGGAGAGCCTCAGGCTTCTAGGTTCCCAGCGCCGCGGCGAAGGCCTCCACCGTGGTGTCGATGTGGTCGTCGGAGTGGGCCAGGCTGGGGAACAGGGCTTCGTAAGGGCCGGGGGCGAAGGCCACGCCGGACTCGAGGAGGGCGTGGAACACCCGGGGGTAGACACCGTTTTCCGCGGCGGCTTTGGCTTGGTCGAAGTCGGCTGGAGCTTCATCGCAGAAGAACACCCCGAGCAGCGACCCCACCCGGGGCACAGTGCATGAGGTGCCGGCGGCGTTGGCTGCTTTGGTCATGCCGTCGGCCAGGCGGGCCGCGGTGTCGGTGAGGGTGCGGTAGGCGTCGGGGGTGAGCTGTTCCAGGGTGGCCAAACCGGCGGCAGTGGCCAAGGGGTTCCCCGAGAGGGTTCCGGCCTGGTACACGCCGCCCAGGGGGGCGAGGTGGTCCATGAGATCGGCTCGCCCGCCGAACACGCCGATGGGCAGGCCGCCGCCCACCACCTTGCCGAAGCACCACAGGTCGGGGGTCACCCCGAACCACTCGGTGGCCCCGCCGGGGGCCATGCGGAATCCGGTGATGACCTCGTCGAACACCAGCAGGGCCCCAGCTTGGTCGCAGGCTGTTCGCAGCCCCTCCAGGAAACCGGGAACCGGGGCCACAACCCCCATGTTGGCCGCCACCGGCTCCACCACCACTGCGGCCACATCGTGGTTCACTTCGGGAACCTGGTTGTAGGGGGCCACCACGGTGTCGGCCACCGCTCCGGGGGTGACGCCGGCCGAGTCGGCCAGTCCCTGGTTGGCCACTCCGCTGCCGCCGGCGGCCAGGAGGGCATCGCTGTGGCCGTGGTAGCAGCCGGCGAACTTGATGATCTTGGTGCGGCCGGTGGCGCCCCGGGCCAGCCGGATGGCGGCCATGGCCGCCTCGGTGCCGCTGGACGTGAGCCGGGTCCAATCCATTCCGGGCACGCGGTCGCAGAGCACCTCGGCCAGCAGCACCTCGCGCTCGGTGGGCGCTCCATAGCTGGTGCCGTCGGCCGCGGCCTTGGCCACCGCCTCGGTCACCGCGGGGTGGGCATGGCCCAATATGCCGGGGCCATAGCTCTGCACGTAGTCGATGTAGCGGCGCCCCTCCACGTCCCACACGTATGGCCCCTCGGCTCGGGCCACAAAGTACGGGGTGCCCCCCACCGAGCGAAACGAGCGCACCGGAGAGTTAACTCCTCCGGGTATCACCCGCTGCGCCCGCTCGAACAACCCCCGGTTGGTGACCATGCCTGCGATCCTAGAGTTTGAGTTCTCCCATTTCGGCAGCGAGAACCCGGTGGGCCTCAGCGGGTGAAGAAGTCCTCGAGGGCGGCGATCAGGCCGTCGATGGTGTGCTCGGCGGCCTCTACCGCCACCTCCAAGCCTCGGTCTCGGGCGGTGGCGGTGGTGATGGGGCCGATGGTGGCCACCACCTCGGGCACCGCGTCGGCGCCGTAGGCATCCACGAAGTTGGTGACGGTGGACGACGACGTGAAGGTGATGACCTCGGCGTTGGCCAGCAAGGCTGCCGCGTCGGGGTCGGCGGCCGGTGCCACGGTGCAATAGGCGGCTACCACATCCACCTCCCAGCCGGCGGCGGCCAAGCCATCGGGCAGCACGTCGCGGGCCGCCTGGGCCCGGGGGATGAGCACCCGGCCCGGCCCGTCGGGTCCCACCTCATCAGATAGGGCTTCCAGAAGGGATTCGGCCACGTACTGCTCAGGGACCAGGTCGGCCACCACGTTGCGTTCGGCCAGCGCGGCGGCGGTGCCGGGGCCGATGGCGGCCACCCGCACACCCCCGAGGCTGCGAGCGTCCCGCAACTGCTCGAAGAACCAGGCCACTCCAGTGGGCGAAGTGAGCACCACCCAGTCGTACTGGCCGACCTCGTCTGCGGCCCGGGCCAGGCGGTCGACATCCTCAGGGGGCTCAAAGGCGATGACGGGCAACTCGGTGGCCTCTGCTCCCCGGCGGCGGAGATCGGCGGCCAGCGCGGCGGCTTGGGGCTGCGCCCGCGTCACCACGATGCGGCGGCCGAACAGGGGCCGGTTCTCAAACCAGGCCAGATCAGCGGCAGCCACCTCGCCGATGACGATGGTGGCCGGGGGTTGGGGATCGAGGTCGGCCAGGGTGGCCAGGGTGGCCCGCAACGTGCGTTGGTTGGGGCGGGTGCCCCACCGCACGGCGGCCGCTGGGGTGTCGGGGTCCATGCCCCCGGCGATGATCCGGTCGCAGATGGCGCGGCAGCGGGCCGCACCCATGAGCACCACCACCGTGCCTCCCAAAGCGGCGACCGCTTCCCAGTTGACCGATCCCTCTCCTTTGGCCGGGTCCTCGTGGCCGGTGACCACGGTGAAAGAGGTGGAGGAATACCGCATGGTCACGGGGATCCCGGCGTAGGCCGGAACGGCCACCGCCGAGGTGATTCCAGGGACCACCTCGAAGGCCACTCCGGCGGCGGCCAGCGCGGCGGCCTCCTCGCCTCCCCGGGCGAACACGAAGGGATCGCCGCCCTTGAGGCGCACCACCTGCTGTCCGGCCCGGCCTCGGGCCACCAGCAGGGCGTTGATGTCTTCTTGGGAGGTGCGGGGCCCGCCGGGCTGTTTGCCCACCGAGATGCGCTCGGCGTCGGCCGGGGCCAAATCGAGCAGGGACGCCACCGACAGCCGGTCGTAAACCACCACATCGGCGGTGGCCAGCACCTCTGCCGCTCGCAGGGTCAATAGGGCTGGGTCGCCCGGCCCCGCGCCCACCAGATAGACGGTCATGAGGCCACCCAAGCCGGCTTCAAGTAGACGGTCATGAGGCCACCGCCTCTAGCAACTGGCGGGCCAAGCGCCGTCCCAGAGCCTCCCCGTCTTCTCCTTCACCCGCCACGGTGTGGCACCGGCCGTCGAGGCCGTCGGCCAGCACTGCCCGCATGGCCAGCGTGGAACCCTCGACGTGGGCGTGGGCGCCGGCAGGCAGCGTGCAGTCGCCGCCCAGGGTGGACAGAAAGGCCCGCTCGGCGTCGACCGCCCAGCGGGCGGTGGGGTCTTCGATGGCGCCTAGCAATTCGCGCACCCGGCCATCATCGGCTCGGCACTCCACCGCCAGGGCGCCTTGGCCCACTTGGGGCACCATGAGGTCGCAGCCCAGTACTTCGACCACCGGAGGACGCTCGCCCAAGCGATCCAATGCGGCCTGGGCCATGACTATGGCGTCGTAATCGGCCGCTTTGGCCAGCCGAGTGCCGATGTTGCCCCGCAGTTCGGCGAACCGCAGATTGGGGCGCATCTCCCGAAGCTGGATCCGGCGACGGGCTGCGCCGGTGGCCACCAACCCGCCTTCGGGAAGATCGGACAAGCGGCAACCCACCAGCGCATCTCGGGGATCGGCCCGGTGAGGCACGGCGGCGATCACCAGCCCGTCGGGAGTGGCCGCCGGCAGGTCCTTGGCCGAGTGGACGGCGATGTCGGCCCGGCCGTCGAGCACCGCGGCCTGCACTTCTTTGACGAATACCCCTTTGCCGCCGATGGCCGAGATGGGCTCGTCGGCCAACTGGTCGCCGGTGGTGGTTACCAAAACCGGTTGGACATCGGCGGCGCGGCCCAACAGTTCAGCAATGTGGGCGGTCTGCCAGCGGGCCAAGGCGCTGCCTCGGGTGGCGGCGCGCAGCATGGGGATGTCCCTAGAGATCGAAGAGGTCCCGGAGCGCTTCGGCCAGACGGTCGCCCCGCGGTGATCCGGCCGCGTCTTTCAGCCTGACGGTGGGCTCGTGCAGGAGCTTGCCCACCAAACCCCGAGTGGCCGCTTCCACTGCTTCCCTCTCGGCCGGGGACAGCCCGCTCAAATGGCGGTCCAGTTCCTCTTTGCGCAGAATCTCCGCCCGAGTCCGGAAAGCGGCGATCAAGGGGGCCGCCTCGCGAGCCGAGCTGTGGTCTAGATAGCGGTTCAGCTCGTCGTCGATGATGCCCCGCACCCGGTCCAACTCGGCGCGGCGCTCTCGCAATCCTCGATCGGCGAAGGCCCTCAGGTCGTCCATGTCCAGCAGGGTCACCCCGTCCAGGTCGCCCGCCGCGGGATCCACATCGCGGGGCACCGCCACGTCCACGATCAAAAGCGGGCGGTTGGCCCGCTCGGCCATGATCTCGGCCACGTCGCAATGCTCCAGAATCATCGACGAGGCACCGGTGGATGTGAGCAATACGTCCACTACCGCCAGCTCGGCGGACATCTCGTGGAGGCCCACTGCTCGGCCTCCGATCCGCTGCGCCAATTCCTCGCCTCGACCGGTGGTGCGATTGGCCACCACGACTTCGGTCGCCTCGCTCTTGGCCAGGCTGGCCGCCATGCCTTCACCCATGTCTCCGGCACCCAGCACCATCAGACGGCGGCCGGCCAAACCGCCCAGCCGCTCGGTGGCCAAGGCCACCGCCGCCTGGGAGACCGAGGTGATATGACGGGATATGCCGGTCTCGGTACGGGCCCGCTTGCCCACTTCCGTGGCATGGCGGAAAAGGTTGTTCAGCGACGAGCCGCAGGTGCCTTCCAACCGAGCGGTCTCCCACGCGCTCTTGACCTGCCCTTGGATCTCGTTCTCGCCGAGCACGGCTGAGTCCAGGCCGCAGGCCACCGAGAAAAGGTGCGACACGGCGTCGGCCTCATAGTGGGCATAGAGCGCATCGCCAAACTGTTCAGGGGCCACGTGGGCGCTCTCGGAGAGGAAATCCCGCACATTCTGAAACGCCCCGTGGAAGGTCTCGGCAAAGACGTAGACCTCGATGCGATTGCAGGTGGACAGCACCACTGCCTCAGAAACATGCTCTCGACCGATCAGGTCGGTCAGCGCTTTGGGCAGGTTGGACTCATCGATGGTCATCCGCTCCAAAAGGCCGAGCGGTGCCGACCGGTGGTTGAGGCCTATCGCAAGTACTGACACTGGTTCATCAAGGGTTGTCGACCAGTTGGTCGATCATCGCTTTTGCCCGTCCGGTTTCACCGGAGCGGATCAACTCCAGCATTCCCGAATCCAGTACATCTTGCCAAGCCCGGTCCTCGGTGTGCATCCCTGCGGCTCGAATCCGTTCTCGCGCTTCGCTGAGCAGGCATAACAGGGTCTCGTATTCGGGGCCGATCTCTGCTTCCAGGCGCTGGCGCAACCATCGTGACAACGCCGGACTATGACCCCCCGTGGAGCAGGTGATCATTAGCGGCCCTCGACGCAATTTGCTGGGCAGGGTGAACGAGCAATTGTCAGGGTCGTCGGCGCTGTTCACCCAGACCCCGACTGCCTCGCCGTCGCGGTAGACCTCAGCATTGACCCCCGCCGAACCAGTGGCCGCCACCGCCAGCCGGTAGCCCTCGACATCGCCCGAACGGTAGGGACGGCGATAAACGGTGACGCCGGGACGGTCGTCCAGTTCGGGAACCGCGTCTGGGGCGATCACGTCGACTACAGCCCCGGCTTCGAGCAACCCATCGACCTTGTTCAATGCCACCTGTCCTCCTCCCACCACCAGGCAGCGGTGGCCGCGAACCCGCAAGTTCACCGGATAAAGGACCTCATCGATGGGCATGGCCGATTAACGGGCCAGCACGAACAGCTGGATGACCGCCGCGATGAGAATGGCCAACAACAAGATGGCAATGGCGATGGTTGTTCCTGGTCTCATGCCAGTTCGTCCGATCGTTTGGATTGCAATTGGACCGGGGTGGCCGGACCAGGCCCGCCGGATTCAACGGTGATGGAGTCTCCCTCTACGCAGCTCAACTCCATGGCTGCTGATCCCCGGTTGACGGCGATGGCCACCAAGCCATAGGAGTCTACCAGCACCCCCAATTCACCACTCTCCAGGCTGCTGTAGCTGTTGACCCGACGAGAGTTGCGGCCGATGTCGCCGACAGTGAGCCGGAGGGCACTCCCCAACGGCTCCAGCTCGGCGGGATCCAGATTGAGCTGCAAGTTGCCGAACCGATCTATCCACAGCACCTCGGCGTGGATCTGCTCGCCCTCGGTTCGGCTCACCGGCACCACCCCGGGTACCAGGGAATGCACCGGGATCAGGGTCCCCACGTCTTCGAGATCGGCGCCCAGACACAGGTGGGCAGCCGTGGGGGCAAACACATCGCGCCCGGCAAAGGTGGGACCGGGAGAAGGGAGGTGATAGCTCTCGGCGGTGAGCTCCACCGCCCGAGAGGCCCCTCCCACCATGGCCACGGCCGGGGCCAACAAACCGTTGTCGGGGCCGACCAGCACCGAGGTTCCCTCGCCCACCTCCACCGCCACCGCTCGCCGAGTGCCGCCCACACCGGGGTCGACAACGGCCAGCACGACTCCGGGCACCAGATACTGAGCGCTGCGGGCCAAGGCCAAGCCCCCTGCTCGTACATCGTGGGGGGCGACGTCGTGGGTGATGTCCACCACCGCAACCTCCGGGGCGATGGAGCGGATCACCGACTTCACCACGCCGACGAACTCGTCGCCCAACCCGTAGTCCGAGAGGAACGAGATGGTGTCGTACCGCAAAGTCATCGCTTGGCCACCACGTTGTTGAGGCCAAGAGGGAGTGGCAGCGTCAGCCTGCCTGCGTGTAGCGACTGGCCAAATAGCGGTCGACGTCGCCCTCGCGCAATCGATACGACTTGCCGATCCTCACAGCGGGAAGATCTCGGGCCTTTATCAGCCGATACACCGTCATCGTTGAGACTCTCATGAGGGCAGCAACCTCTGCCACGGTCATGAGTTTGTCCCGCCCTTCTGGCTTTGCCATGCCAACACACCCCTCACTCCGCTGTGCGCCGCTCACCTTACGCGGCCCCGCCCGTGCAGTGCCACCCCGCTTCCGAAAGAACAAGGAAAACGTGGATTTACCTTGTGTTAACCGGCCTCGGGTGTGCTTTTGGCATGTTTAGGAAGCACCCAGTTCGCGGCTGCGCTCGGTGGCGGCCACCACTGCGGCGATGAACGCGGCGGCCGCCCCGCGAGCCTCAAGCTCAGCGATCCCCCGGGCAGTGGTGCCCCCTGGCGACGTGACCGCGGCCCGCAGGTCGGCGGGAGACTCCCCCGACTCGGCCAGCAGACGGGCCGCGCCGAGAAGGGTCTGGCGGGTGAGCGCATCGGCCATGTCGGGGGAAAGGCCAACCTCTGCCCCTGCGGCCATCAGCGTCTCTGCCAACCAAAACACGTAGGCAGGCCCGGATCCAGAGAGCCCGGTAACCGCGTCGAGCATTCGCTCTTCGCACACCACTACCGTGCCCACCGCCTCGAGGATCCCGGTGGCCCAAACCAGATCCTCCTCGGCGGCTAAGCGGCCCGGGGCGATAGCCGCCGCCCCGGCCCCCACCAGCGCAGGAGTGTTGGGCATGGCTCGAACCACCCGGGCGCCGTCGCCTAGAACGGCCTCCAGCGATGCGGTGGTGACCCCGGCCGCGATACTGAGAACCCGGCCGACCCCAGCCTCGTTGAGGCTGCCTCCTGCGGAGGCGGCGGCGTCGGGCTTGACCGCCAGCACCGCATCGGCTTGCTCTAGCGGATGGTCGGTCACCGTCACCCCGTCGAAGCGATCGGCCAACTCCGCCCGCCGACCAGCGATCATTTCCACCACAGCGAGCTCGCCAGGCTGAGCCCACCCGCCGGCCAGAAGGCCGCCGAGCAAGGCCTCACCCATGCGACCCCCGCCGATGAGTTGCAATCGAAGTGCCACCTCCCTGCTATAGCAGGCCAGAGGGGGTGTTATCGGTCAAAAAACTCTGGCCGGTGGGAGGACTTCCCCGATCACCCCCACCGACCAGGAGCTCTACACGAGGAATCTACAATTCAAGTATATTGAAATCAATGGAAATTAGATAAAACAACCTAATTTTTGAACCGGGTGGCGTACCCGATTCTCATGCAGGGGCGAAACCACCGCTCCGAATACGCGTAAAACGAGCCCAGGAGCCGGTCGATCTCCGCTTCGGTAACTGTGTGGGCGGCCAGCTCGGCCACCAAGAACACGGCGTCTTCCACCCCGATGGCGAAGCGCAGCCCGGCCAGCTCTCGGTTGCGCCGCAGCAGGTATTCGTAGAGCTGGGCCTCGTTCTCCTCGGGTGCGGGCATGAAATGGCATTCGCAGTGCAGTTGTCGTTGGCCGAGCGTGAACCAGACGGTGGACACCGTCTTCTCCTCCCCCACCATCCGCACGTACCAGCGGCGCTGTCCAGGCTCGCCCCGGTCCACGGTCAACACGGTCGGGTTGGTCTGAAGCTGATCGTCCAACCAGGCGTCGATGTCCGATTCCAATGCGGCCAACTCTTCGGCCCGCAGAATCATGGGCAATCGACAGGGTTATAGGCCATCGGCGACGTCATTTGCAATCGACGAGCACTCGAGACTGGACCCGGCGATAGGTGGCTCGAAGCGATCGGGCCATGGCCGTCCACGAGAACAACCGCGCCCGCTCGGCCGCATCCATGGCCATCTCTACGGCCAGCAGAGGGTTGTCGATCAGTGCGGCCACCCGGGCGGCAAATGCCTCCGGAGTGGCATCGTCCACCAGGAACCCGGTGCGGCCGTGAACCACCACCGAGCGCAGCCCACCTACCGGAGCAGCCACCACCGGAGTCCCACTGGCTGCCGCTTCAAGGGCCACCAAACCGAAGGACTCGCTTCGGCTGGGAACCACCACTACATCGGCGGCCCGGTAGTACGTGGACAGCCAGTGGTGGGGGCGGGGTGGGATCAGCGCCACCCGATCGGCCAATCCCAGGGCCTGAATGCGGTCTTGCAAGCGCCGGTACTCAATTTCCCCTTCGGTGCCGCTGGGGCCGCCGACCACCAACAGGCGAGCGTCCTGGCGCTCTAGGAGAGCCAAAGTCTCCACCGCCACCAGGGGCCGCTTCAGCGGCTGGATTCGGCCCACGAACAGCAGAATTGGACCAGGGCCCATGCCCAGCGCGGCCCGAGCACCTTCCCGGTCGCCGGGAGAGAACAGCGCATGCTCCACCCCCGGAGGGGCCAGCTCTATCCGCTCCGGCGGGGCATCGTAGAAGCTCCGTAACTGCTGGGCCTCCGGCTCGCAAGAGGCGATCACCACATCGGCGCAACCAATCACCTCGGACTCGGCTTGGGCCCGCTGCTCCGACTCGGGGTCGCCGGTGGCTGCCTTAACCCGGGCCAGCGTGTGGAAGGTCACCGCCATCGGCACCCCCACCGCATGCTTGACCCGGTGGCCAGCGATACCCGACAGCCAATAGTTGGCGTGAATCACATCGGGCAGTCCGGTTCGCTGGAAGTCAGCCAACACGCCGTCGGCAAATTGGTCCACTGTCCCGAAGAGATCCTCCTTGTGCAGATCGACGGGACCGGCGTCGATGTGGACCACGGTCACGCCGGGCTCGATGGCCACTTCATCGGGCAGGCCACCTTGGGACCGGCGCACGTACACCCGGCATTCACTGCCGCGGTGAGCTAGCGCCGCGGCCATCTCCCGCACGTAGACGTTCATGCCCCCGCTGTCGCCCACGCCCGGCTGCGCTAACGGCGACGTGTGCAGCGACAACACGGCCACGTTTTGAGTCATGGCTCCGCGCGCCGGTCACGGCGTGAATGCTGGGCAATCTGAAGCAGGAACCACGCGCCTGTCATGGCCTCGGGCTCCGATTAACGGCGTGAACGTTAGGCAACCGGCAACAGGACATCGCCAAACAAGGCTACCCCCCGGAGACTGGGGGCAGCACAGCCACCTCGTCGCCGTCGGCCACCAACTCCGAGCCGGTAACGGGTTCCCCGTTGAGCCAAACCCGACAGATCTGAAGCTGCTCCGCAAACGCCGCTCCGTAGCGGTCCACCGCGTTGGCGAGCACCTGGTCAACGGTGGCGCCGGGGATCTCATCTTTGCCGGTACCCGCCGCCTCCCTGACGTGGGCGAACAGGCGCAACGTGGCCATGGCCGAAAGTGTACGGGAATCTCGGTTTACTGCCATGGGCGGGAATGCGCTGGCCATTACCCTGTCAGCCGTGTCTCGACTGCTTCTGATCCGCCATGGGCAGTCGGAATGGAATGCCATGCGGCGCTGGCAGGGCCAGGCCGATCCCCCTTTGTCGCCGCTTGGGTGCCAACAGGCCACCGAGGCGGCGGCTCGACTGGAACCAGTGGATGTGGTGGCGTCCTCCACGCTGCAACGGTCCCAGACCAGTGCGGAGATTATCGCCAAGCACATGGGCTGCGACCCGCCGATACCGGTGCCCGAGCTAATCGAGCGAGATGTGAGGGAGTTCTCGGGTCTGACCCGAGCACAGATTGAGGAGCAGTTCCCTGGGTTTCTCCAAGACGGCAGACGACCGCCGGGCTGGGAGGACGACGACGCCCTGTTGGCCCGGGTGGTGGCCGGGCTCAACCGATTGGCCGGCATCGTCGGCGACCAGTCTGCGTTGGTGGTGACCCACGGCGGGGTGATCTACTCCCTGGAACACCACCTGGGCTGCCCGCCCGACCGGGTCACCAACATGAGCGGCCGCTGGGTCACGATTGCCAATGGCCAGATGGTTCCCGGTGAGCGAGTCAACCCCTTGGAGGGGTTGGACATTCAGGTTCCGGCGGCGGATCTTCTGTAGCTGGATCAGCTCTGGATCAGCTCTGCGCAGCGCTGTAAGACGGGGCGGCGATCGATGCTGCCGTCGGCTTCGGCGGCCTGGATGCGATGGCGCAATGCGTCGAGGTCTTCGAGGTCGGCCAGCACGGCCTCAACGTCGATCAACTCGCTCTCCACGTCGCTAAGCAGGGCTTCCCAGGCTTCCACCGTGGGGCATATTACCGACCGCGCCAAAGCGTCTGGGCGATACAGTGACGGCGGGCCGCTAGCTCATCAGGTAGAGCAGGAGACTTTTAATCTCAAGGTGCTGGGTTCGAGTCCCAGGCGGCCTACAAGACTCGCAGCAATCTTCCTACTACGCTGATGGCCATGCGACGCTCTATAGCATTGATCGCCATCTTGGTTCTGCTCTTCGCGGCCTGCGGGAGCGACGACGAATCCGCCGATGAGGCCACGCCGGAACCAACCGCCGCCGAAGAGCCAGCACCTGTCTCCACACCGGCTCCTGTCGAGGAGCCCGCAGACGAGGAGCCCATGGACGACGAGCCCGAGCCGGCACCAGAGGATGATCCCACCCCCGCCCCGGTGGAGGAGCCCACGCCGGTGCCCGTGCTGACCTCTGAGCCCGTGGAACGGCCTGAGCCGGAGAACTACGACGATCCGGCCTTCGACAGCGCCGACAAGCTCAGCACAGTGGGCCTAGGCCAGGTCTACTTCGGCATGACCCCAGACGAGGCGTCCGATGCGGTCACCACCCTGTGGACCGGAGGTCCAGGGGAAGGCACCGCCCGCTGCTATCTGCTGGCCCCGGCGGGCGGACCATCGGGCGTGGTGCTCACCATTTACAACAGCAGCATCGAGCGAATCGACGTCACCAACCCGAGCATTACTACCCGGTCGGGGGCCAGCGTCGGCAGCACCGAGGCTCAGCTTCATGAGCTGTTCGGGGAGCGACTCGTGGTGTCCCCATATGCCGACGGCAGCGGCAACTCCATTCAGTACGTCCCGGTTGACGAGGCCGACGTCGACTACCGGGTGATCTGGGAGACCGACGGCACGTCGGTAACCTCGATGAGGGCAGGACGGCTCCCCGCGGTTGCCCCCGGAGAGCCCTGCACCTGATCGGTACCTGATCCCGTTGAGCTAATCCAGCTCTTCGGGCATCAGCACAAATTCGGGGTACGCCTCAATGCCGAGTTCGGCGACGTCTTGGCCCATGCGCTCAACGTCGGCTGAGACTCGCAAGCCCATCACCGCATCCAGCACCTTCCACACCACGAATGAGGCCACAAACACGAAGGCTCCGATGGACACGATGCCCAAGAGCTGAATGTGGAAGCGGCCGCCGGCGGCGATGGTGACCGCCAAGGTCCCCCAAATGCCGGCGACTAGGTGGGCGGGAATGGCACCGACCACATCGTCGACCTTGACTATCTCCAGCACCTTGATGGCGATGGTGCAGAGCAGACCGCCGATGGCGCCGATGATCATCGCCCACCAGTGATCCACCATGGTGGGGCCAGCAGTAATGGCAACCAGCCCGGCGATAGCCCCGTTCAATCCGGCAAAGAGGTCGATCCTCCCCAAGATCGAACGGGAAACAGCCAGGGCAGCGATCACGCCGGCCGCCGCGGCCAGATTGGTGTTGACCAGCACGATGGTCATCGCAACTGCGTCGGTAGGGGTGCCCAGGGCGAGCTGGGAGCCGCCGTTGAAGCCGAACCAACCGAGCCACAGGATGAACACGCCCAGCGTCACCACCAACACGTTGGAGGGCGGGGTCGGCTTCACGCTGCCGTCTGCTTTGAACTTGCCCAGGCGGGGCCCCACCACCAGCACTCCGGCCAGGGCGGCCCAGCCGCCGGTGCCGTGGACGATGGTGGATCCGGCAAAGTCCTGGAATCCCTCTTGGGCCAGCCAGCCGCCGCCCCAGGTCCAAGAGCCGACGATGGGGTAGATGAACGCGGTCAACACGAGGGTGAACGCGAAGAACGACCACATCTTGATGCGCTCGGCAATGGCCCCCGACACGATGGAGGCAGCGGTGGCCACGAACACCATCTGGAAGAACCAGTCGGACATCACTGCGTATCCGTTTTCCACCACGCTGCCAACAACGCTGGCATCCCCGTCTAGCAGGGCTTTCTCGGCGCCCGACGGGCCGTAGAGGAAGTCGAATGTGCCGATCAGGTCCCCGACATCGACGTACATGATGTTGTAGCCGATGATGAAATACGCCAGACCGGCGATGGAATAGATGCCGATGTTCTTGAGGCAGATCATGGAGGCGTTCTTGGTGCGGACGGCGCCCGACTCCAGCATCGTGAAGCCCGCGCACATCCACATCACCAACGCACCCCAGATCAAAAACGCAAAGGTGTTGAAAATGAATTGATCCGGCAGCTCAACCATCGCTTGAGCTTAGAGGAAAGCAACCGAGGGCCGACGCAAGTCTCCTATGGCACGCAGCACCGAATAGGCGGTGACCGCGCTGGTGCGGGGGTTGTCGGGGGAAGGGGCATTCTCGAATGACAGCTCGTATGTGCCCGCTACTCCAGAAGCGGTCACCACATGGCGCACTCGGGTGGCGGCCGGATCGCCCACCATTCGCACCCGCACTTGGTCGAATCCCACCGTGGCCAGCGACAAGGTGGCAGTCACGTTGGCCGACTCCGGGAAGAACGCACAGGCCTCTCGGGCCGGGCCGTCGAACACCGTCACCGGCTCGGACCCGCCGGCCAGGGCACCTTTGACCGACTCGTCCATCCACGGCCGGCTCAGCGCCCCCGCGGGCTTGGTGCTGGTGATGGCCACTTCCTCCAACGGCCCGAAGAGCATGGCCGCCCGCAGGATGTCGAACCCTCCGATGGCCCCAGTACACAGCAAGAGGCGCCCGCCCTCGGCTTGTCGCAGTCGGCTCTCGAGGTCTTCGTCGGCCAAGGCACCGATGCTCACCACCAGCAGGTCGGTGCCCGCCTTCCTCACCGCCACTCCGTGCTCCCGCAGCGCCCCATGACCGGCCGCCTCCACTACCACGTCCGATCGGGCCAGCAGCGATTCCCGATCGTCGACCCGGAGGGGATGATCAACCACCAGATCGAAGACCGCAGAAAGCTCGGCTCCATCGACTGCCCCCTGCGACAATTCGCGGGCCACAACGGAGCCGATGGCCCCGCAGCCGATCAGACCGACTCGAAACATCGAGCCAGGATATCCGCCTTGCCCCTAACAATTGATGTCCCGATTGGTACCCTCAAGGCATGGGACCGGCGGTCATGGCAGGCTGAGAACCTTGGGCGGCGACGTGAGAGTCCGGGTGCCAGCGCTCAAGCGTTATGGCCGAATGGCGGAAATCGCTGCCGTCCACGCTGCCACCCATCAGGGATTCCCCACCGAGGAAGTCGCCGAACTCAGCCAAGCCATCAAGGAGGCGGTGCTGCTGCTCTTGGATCCCGAGCTACCCGACGGTTCAATCTCGTTCGACTATCAGAGCAAGGCGGGGATCGTCACCGTGGAGGCCCAACTGGACGACCGGGGATGCAGGCCCATCCCCCACAGTCGGATCGATCGGTTCGAGTCCACTGCCGGACCGCTGGTGGATTCGTGGAAGCTCGATCCCGATGAGCACCGCCTGTGGCTGCAAAAGTCAGCCACAGGCGTGCACTAGGCCCCAGTAGAGCCGAATCCTCCCGATCCTCGGGAAGAAGGGGGCAGTTCCTCCACCTCGACGAAGTCGGCCTGTTCCACCCTTTGCAGCACGAGTTGGGCGATCCGGTCTCCTCGGCGCACGGTGAAGGGCTCGGCCGGATCGGTGTTCACCAGCAGCACCTTCAACTCGCCCCGATAGCCGGAATCAATCAGTCCGGGTGTATTCAGACAAGTGACCCCGTGGCGCAGCGCCAACCCGCTGCGGGGCTGCACAAAGCCGGCATACCCCTCGGGGATGGCGATGAACGTACCGGTGGACACAAGGCCCCGCCCACCGCCCGGGGCCAGCTCCACGTCTTCGCTGGCCACTAGGTCGGCGCCAGCATCGCCTTCGGTGGCGTAGCGGGGAAATGGCAGGTCAGGACGGCTGCGAACAATGGGAATTTCCAACACGGCGGTGACACTACCTGCCCAGAGCACACACTTCTCCCTATCTGAGCCGATTACCGGCCGGTGTGGGTTTGGCCTGCGCAAGGCTCTAGCCTCGCCCCAAGATGCTGGCTTGGATGGACTTGGAGATGACGGGCCTCGACCCGGCCACCGACGTGATCGTGGAGATCGCCACCCTCATCACCGACGACAACCTGGAATTGGTGGCAGAAGGCCCCGACTTGGTGGTTTCGGCACCCCAAGAGGCATTGGACTCCATGCAAGACGTAGTGGTGGAGATGCACACCAATAGCGGGCTGATGGAGGCGATAAAGGCGTCCACGCTCAGCTTGGAAGACGCAGGCCAGATGACCTTGGCCTTTCTCAAAGAGCACATAGACAAACCCCGCACCGTGCCACTGTGCGGCAACTCCATTGGAGTCGATCGCCGCTTCTTGGCCGCCCAGCTCCCCGAGGTTGAGAACTTTCTGCACTACCGCTCCATCGACGTGTCCACCGTGAAAGAGCTGGCTCGGCGGTGGAATCATGACGTGTTTCGCAAGGCGCCCAAGAAGGCCAAAGGCCACCGGGCCCTCGACGACATCCGCGAGAGCCTCAGCGAACTGCGCCATTACCGGGACCGTTTTTTCTCTGTCGCATCTGAGGCGGGGGGATGACCGAGCGGCCCCGCAAGCAGGAACAAGAGGAAGCCACCACCGAGATCACCGAGGTGGTTCCCGGTGTGCTTCGCACCATGTTGCCGATCAACCTGCCCGGGTTAGGCCATGTGAACTGCTACATAATGGAAGACGAGCGAGGGGTGGCGGTGGTGGACCCCGGACTGCCCGGCCCCGAATCTTGGAACGCATTGGTCGACCGGCTGAACCGAGCTGGCTACAAGGTGGGCGACGTACACACCGCCATCATCACCCACTCCCACTTCGACCACTTCGGCGGGGCCGAGCGATTGCGAGAAGAGGCTGGCGCCGACATATTGACCCACGAGAGTTTTCGCCCGATCTGGGATCGCCGCGAGACCACCGAAACCCACGATGCCGAGGACAATCCCTCCGACGAGGAGATCTTCGAGCGAATCGAGGAGAGCTTCCGCTCGCTCACCCCGTGGGGCACCGAGCGCACGCCGCCCAGCCGGGAGCACATACAGAGGTTCCGAGTCAAGGACGACATCCACGCCCGCTGGTTCCAAACCCCCAGGCCGTCGGTGAAGGTGGTAGACAGCCAAGTGGTCCGCTTCGCCCGTCGGGATTGGGTGGCGCTGCACACCCCGGGCCACACCGGCGACCACCTGTGCCTCTATGACCCCGAGCACAGGGCGGTGTTCTCCGGCGACCACGTTCTGCCCACCATCACGCCCCACATCGGCGGACGCAGCGACACCGATGACTCGCTGGCCGAGTTCTTCGATTCGCTGGACCGCATGAAGACCCTGGAGGGGGCCACCTTGGCCCTGCCCGCCCACGGGCACCCGTTTTCCGACATCGGCGCCAGAGCCGACCACATCTGCGACCACCACCACGAGCGATTGAATGTGCTTCGCCACGCCAGCGGCCAACTGGGCTGCGCCACCGTGGAGGAGTTCATGCGGGTGCTGTTCAGCGAGCGGGCCTGGGGGGACATGGCTGCCAGTGAGACATTCGCCCACCTTGTACACCTAAAGTTGATCGGCGAAGCGAGCCAAGACGTCACTTCCGATGGCCTGTTGACCTTTGAGATCAAGCCGGGGCTCTAGCCGTCCCCCCGCAAAATGATCGGGAAATAAATTGACATCGCACTCAATACACTGTTGAGTAGTGGTCATGTTCGCCAAGAGCTATCTCGCAATCGGCCATCAAGGCCGAGCCGCGCGCGTAGCCATGGCTGACATGGCCCGAATTCACCACGGCTATTGGCTGACCAATCACACACCATGCGTGTTTGGCCAGAAGACTGCCGGCACCAGGCCTCGGGGAGGATCCACGTAGAGCACCTACAAGGATCAAATATCTGCCGAGGCCGCCGGAAAAATCCGGCGGCCTTTTCAGTTTGTACCCACCCACCAACCAACCATTTGAAAGCACCTAACCGAAGACCCCCGAAAGGAGAGAAACATGGAGGCCCTGCTCTTTGAAAACGCACCGTGGCGCTTGGAGGCCGCGTGCCGCACCATCGACGCCTCGCTTGGGGAGATCTTCTTCTCCGACGAGCTCCAGAACATCTCCCGGGCCAAGGCCATCTGTGCCGAGTGCCCGGTAATGGCCGAGTGCCTGGAAGGCGCCATCGCTCGGCGCGAGCCGTGGGGCGTGTGGGGCGGCCAGCTGTTCCGCAACGGCAAGGTGCTGACCAGCAAGCGCCGTCGGGGTCGTCCGGCCAAGGTGCCCCGCCCCGAGGACGAGTTCCTCCAGGTTCCGGTGCCCGTACACCTGCGTGAGCGGCTCCGTTCGGCTTGATGGCCGACGCCCGGCTTGATGGCTGGTTCGGTTTGACAGCCGGTATGGCCTGATGGCCGGGCGGTGCCGCCGGGCAGCGTTGGCTGTCGCTGCGGCGCTGATCGTCATCGTCGCCGGCGCCTGTGGATCAGGCGCCGGTGACGATGTCCAAGCGGTGGAGATCGAGTTCGAGCTGCTGGATGGGGGCTCGGCCACGATTGACTCCTATCTAGATCGCCCCGTGGTGCTCAACTTCTTCGCTTCATGGTGTACGCCCTGCATCACCGAGATGCCCTCCCTAGAGTCCATCCACCAACAGCGCCCCGACATCGCCTTTGTGGGCCTTGCCTACAACGACACCCCCACCAGAGCCCGCGAGATCGTGGTCGACACCGGAGTTTCCTATGCCACTGGGATTGACCCGGACTCAGCCATCGGCAATGCCTATGAGATTCTGGGCATGCCCACCACACTGTTCATCGCCCCCGACGGCGAGATCGCCTATCAGCACACCGGGGGCCTGACCGCCGACCAGATTACCGAACACATAAACGCGCATCTGACCCCGTAACCTTCAAGTTGTGTTCGACCTCGATCTGGCCGTTCCATTCGGGGCCGGTCTGGTGGCCGCGGTCAACCCGTGCGGGTTCGCCATGCTTCCGGCGTACTTGGCCTACTTCCTGGGCATCGGCAACCAAGACCAGTCGTCTGATACCGGGCGAAATGTGCTTCGAGGATTGCTGGTCGGGCTCACCCTTACCGCCGGCTTCGTGGCCTTCTTCGGCATAATCGGGGCGCTCACCTCCTCGCTCATCTCCACATCCACCATCGCCGACCGAGGTCCGTGGATCACGCTGGTGATCAGCGGGCTCATGGTGGTTCTGGGAATCGCCATGCTGGCCGGTTTCGAACCCAAAATCTCTGTGCCCCGACTGTCCAAGGGAGGCGACAGTCAAGGGCTGATCTCCATGTTCTTGTTCGGGGTGTCCTATGCGGTGGTGTCGCTGGGATGCGCCAGCCCGGTGTTCTTCGGCTCAGTCAGCGGCTCGTTCAGCACCGACGGGGTGTGGGAGGGGACCCTGCGATTTCTGGCCTACGCCCTGGGAATGGGCCTGGTCATCACCTTCTTGACTCTGGCGGTGGCCATGGGGCGCTCGGGGGTCACCGCCCACATGCGCCGCCTGCTGCCCCACATAAACAAGATCTCCGGCGGATTCTTAGTGGTGGCCGGCGTGGTGCTCGGGTTCTACGGCTGGTGGGAGGTCCAAGTTCTGCTGCGCGACGACTTCGACGCCAACAACCCCTTCGTGGAGGCCTCCAACCGGGTGTCGGTCCGACTGGAGAACTGGATCGTCGACGTTGGCGGCAACCGCTTCGGTCTGGCCACTGCGATCCTGGTGCTGGCCCTGCTGCTGTGGGCGTTCCGCCGACGCATCCCCCGGCCATGGCTCCACGTTGCCACGGCGGTGGTGGCCGTGGGCTACGCCCTGTCGGAGGCCATCCAGTACCAGGGCGACCTTCTGGTGCTCCCGATTCTGCGAACCATCGCCGCGATCCCCGAGCGGGTGGGTCACTGGTTCACCGACCCCGGTCGGTGGCCGGTGCTCTGGGAGGTGCTGCTGGCCGTGATCGTGGGCATCGTCCTGTGGATCCGCTTCCGACCCCGCAGCGACCCCGGCCCTCCACTGGCCGAGAGCGGCGGCGCATAGCTTGTCTCTCGCACCTCGGGCGGCGATTGCGGTCGGAATAGGCGGGCTGGCCGGAGCGGGCACGCGCTGGGCGCTGGTCGAGGTGCTGCCCGCCGCTGACGCGTGGCCCTGGGGAGTGCTGGCCGTGAACCTGGCCGGCTGTCTGGTGCTCGGCTATCTGGCGGCGGCCGCTTGGTCGG
Organism: Acidimicrobiia bacterium; assembly: GCA_022825005.1. Taxonomy (GTDB): domain Bacteria; phylum Actinomycetota; class Acidimicrobiia; order Acidimicrobiales; family Bin134; genus Poriferisocius. Next base: position 15,021 of record JAJDYU010000046.1, on the reverse strand, counting down.
CCCGAGCCGAACTGCCGATGGCCCTCGGTCTCGGAACCGGCTTCTGCGGCAGCCTCACCACGTTCTCAGCGCTCACCGTAGACGTGGCTCAAATGGCCCGCGACAGCGACTGGGGTTATGCCGCCGGCTATCTGGCCGCTTCGGTGGCCGGTGGGCTGGCTTTGGCCATGATGGGTGCGGCGGTGCGCAAAGCCCAGACGAGGCAAGCCCAGTGACCGCCCTCGGTTTCGTTGCGCTGGCCGCGGCCGGGACACTGCTTCGGGCCGCCACCGCCCAGCGATTCAACTCCCCCACCTGGCCATGGGGCACGCTCGGAGTCAACGTGCTCGGCAGCTTCGCCCTCGGCCTGCTGGCCGGAGCGGGCAACCCGGCGATGACCGCAATAGGCATCGGCGGTCTGGGTTCCCTCACCACCCTGTCCACCTTCGCCGTAGAGCTAACCGCCCTAACCCGCCTCCGCGCCATCGCCTACACCGCCGTGAGCCTCACTTTGGGCCTCGCCGCCGCGGCGGGCGGGCTGGCCATTTCGAGCTGAGCTGGCTCAGAGGACGTCGCGGCCGAGGTAGGGGCGGAGGGGTTCGGGGATGGTTACTGAGCCGTCGGGCTGGCGGTGGGTTTCCACTAGGGCGGCCCATACTCGGGGGACGGCGAGGGCGGAGCCGTTGAGGGTGTGGAGGATGCGGGTGCCCTTCTCGCCGGTGGGCCGGTAGCGCAGGTTGGCCCGGCGGGCCTGGTAGTCGGAGTACCAGGACACCGACGACACCTCTAGCCACTGGTCGGCGCCGGGGGCGTACACCTCCACGTCCCACGAACGGTGGTGGGATTGACCCAGGTCGCCGGTGCAGATGTCCACGATGCGGTAGGCCAAGCCCAACTCGGCCACCGCGGCCTCGGCCCGCTCCAGGATCTCAGCGTGGACCGCGGGGGCCTGATCGGGGGTGGTGTAGGCCAGGATCTCCACCTTGTCGAACTCGTGGACCCGCAGCAGGCCCCGGGTGTCGCGGCCCGCGGCGCCGGCCTCCCGGCGATAGCAGGGGGTGTAGGCCATCATCCTCATGGGCAGGTCGGCCTCGTCGAGAATCTCGCCGGAGGCCAGCGAGGTGAGCGGCACCTCGGCGGTGGGGATGGCCCACAGGTCGTCACGCTCCAGCCAGTAGGCGTCGTCGGCGAACTTGGGGAGCTGCCCGGTGCTCACCATGACCTCGCTGTGGACCAGGGTGGGCGGGCGGATCTCCTCATAGCGGTCGGCGTTGCGGTTCAGCCCGAATTGAACCATGGCCCGGGCCAGCGAAGCCCCTGGCCCCCGGAGCATGGCGAACATGGACCCCGACAGCTTGGCGGCGCGCTCCATATCGAGCCAGCCGGCTTCCACCGCGAACTCCCAATGGGGCACCCGCTGGTGCTCGCCGTAGGCATCGGGGTCGAAGTTCTCCATCCGCAGCACCGGGTTGTCGCCCTCGTCTTGGCCATCGGGCACATCGGCGGCGGGCAGGTTGGGGATGTGCAGCAGCAAGTCGTGGATCTCGGCGGCCACCGAGTCGGCCTCTTCGGCCAGGGCCTTGCCCTGCTCGCCCCGCGTGCGGCTCCGGGCCGCAGCCTCGTCGGCCTCGGTGTCGCGGCCATCGCGCTTGAGCTGTCCCACTTTCTGGGACAACTCCTTCACCTCGTGGCGCATCGCATCGCGCTCGGTGGTGAGATAGCGGTGGCGCTCATCCAGGGCCGCCACCTGCTCCAACTCGGACAGGTCGATCCCCCGGCGGGCCAACCCGGCCCGCACTGCGTCGTACTCGGTGCGCACCAGGCGCAAATCGATCATCGAGATCCGTTGGAAGAGTTGGAGCCGTTGGAGCCCGACGTGACCGGCACTCGGGTGTCGGCGGCAATGGGGCCGGAGGGGACGGTGGTCACCACCCGCATCTGGGTATTGGCCCGCTGCTGGGCGCCGGCCCAGCGGAAGAACAGCACCCCGATCCACGTCCACAGATACATCCCGCCCACCAACTTCATGATTAGCCCGGCGGCCTGCTGATCGGCCTGAAGGCCGATGCCCCACAGGCGGACGTCGTGGTCATAAGCGCTGTAAACCGCCCCTTGGGCAAAGGTCAAGAATCCGCCGGGCACGGTGGGCACCACCGACATCAAGAACAAGTAGACCATCTTGCCGGTTGGGCGCATGTGCAATTCGGGTATGGGGCCGCAAACCGGCAGCCACATCAACATCGCCGAGGCGAACAGCAGCAGGTGGACGAAGTAATGAAGGGCACCGCTCTCCACCGAGGTGTTGACCACCCAGGGGATGTGGCTCACCGCCACCATGAAGTTGAACAGCAGCCCGGCGGCCACGGGTCGGGCCAGCCGCCGCACCCAGACTCCGACGCTGCCGTCGCCGCTGAGCGCCAGCCGGGCCAGCCATTGGGGAATAGCCGCCCACAGCAGCGGAGGCACCAGCAACGTGATGAGCAGGTGCTGGATCATGTGGACCGAATACAAGTACTCCTCGGAGATGTCGTGCATCGGCCAGTCGCTGGCCACCCAAAGCAGCACCATCGCCCCAACAAAGGCCAGCTTGTGGTGGCGGGCAAACGGCGGTTCGCCGACAGGCGCCGCCTTGGGGGCGATGATCCGAGCCGCGTACCAGGCCATGGCTACCGCGGCCAGCAGGATTATCCAGACTTCGGCGTGGGGCTGGTACCGCCAGATATCGGTGTCAGCCGCGAAGGCCATCGGCCATCTACCAGATGCGGAACGCGGTGAGCATGACCATGTATACAGCCATGGCCAATATCAGACCGAAGACAAATAATCGCCAGAAGATCGGGTGGTCGAACTTCAGGTGCATGAAAAAGGCCACCACCAAGAAGAACTTCAGCAGCATCATGATGATCAGCATCACGATGATGGCGGTGTCGCCCCACCCGTGCACCGTCTCGAAGTAGGTGAACACCTCGAACGCGGTGAGCAGCGCGAGGTAGATGGCCACCTTGACATAGAGCCAATTGGATGGATGGTCGTGACCGCCACCCGACGCGTGTTCGTCGGGAGCGTGGGCCGTGTCGGGAGAATCGGGAGTGACGGTGGCCATAGAGAACCCTACTGCGGGAAGAGGTACACGATCGTGAAGATCACGATCCATACGATGTCGACAAAGTGCCAGTACAGGCCGATGATCTCCACGGTCTCGGCCCGCTCCGGACCGAGGTTGCCCCGCATCGACATCACCAGCAGCGACATCAGCATGATGATGCCGATGGTGACGTGGGCCCCGTGGAACCCGGTGAGCGCGTAGAAGGCCGACCCGAACAGGTTGGTGGTGAATCCGAGGCCCTCGCTGTAGAAGGCGGTGAACTCGTACACCTGACCGGCCACAAAGGTGGCGCCCAGCGCAGCGGTGGTGGCCAGCCAGATGCGGTTGCCCCGCAGATCGCCCCGGGCGATGGACGACACTGCGAACACCATGGTGAGCGAGCTCATCAACAGCACGAACGAGCTGACCGAGGTGAACGGGATGTCGAACACGTCTTCGGGTCCGACATCGTTGGGGCCGATGCGCCCCTTGTTGAACATGTAGGTGGAGATGAGCCCACCGAACAGCAGGCACTCCGAGCCCAGGAACACCCACATGGCCAGCTTCTCGTTGGAGAGGCCGGTGCTGGTGTGGTGCTCTCCGTCGTGGTGCTCTGGGGTGTGCCCGGGCGCCTCGGCGGTCATTGTCTCAGCCAACGGTCGCCTCCTCGGTTTCTGCCGGCTCGTCAGCGGTGGCCGACTCGCCGTTGCCGCTGGGCCCGCCGTTGCTGTCGGGATCCCCATGGTCGTCGCCGCCGTGATCGTCGCCGTGGTCGTCGTGGTGCCCGGCGGCGTCGGGGTCGTCGGCTGGCTCCAGAATCCAGCCGTAGATGGACGCTACCAAGAACACCAGTCCGGCGGCGGCCAGCCACAGGTTGTAGATGATGCCGTAACCCACCAGCAGGATGCCCCCGCCCAGCACGATAGGCCAGTACGACGGGGACGGCAGGTGCACGTTGGTGTTGCTGCCGTCGTGGGCGATCTCTGAGGTGGGAGCGGCCCGCACTATGCGGCCGTTCTCATCTTTGCCGTACTTGCGGTGCCAGAAGTGGTCGAGGCGGTCCACCTCGATGTCCTCATCGAAGTTGTGCTCGGGCACCGGGGAGGCGGTCATCCACTCCAAGCCGCGGGCATCCCAGGGGTCGGGGCCCACATCGGGGCGGCCGGCCCGCTTCCAGTTCCGGGTGCTCACGTACACGTTCCAGAAGAACATGAGCACGCCCAGAGCGATGACGAACGAGCTTATGGTGGCCACCATGTTCCACAGCGCAAAGCCCTCGTCGGCCCGATAGGTGGCGATGCGCCGCGACATCCCCTGCAAGCCGAGGATGTGCATGGGACCGAAGGTGAAGTTGAACCCGATGAGCATCACCCAGAAGCTGGCCTTGCCCCACCCCTCGTTGAGCTTGTAGCCGAACGCCTTGGGCCACCAGTAGTAGAAGCCTCCGAACAAACCGAGCAATGCCCCGCCGAAGATCACATAGTGGAAGTGGGCCACGATGTAATAGGTGTCGGTCTGCTGGGTGTCGGACGGCGCGATGGAGTGCGTGACCCCCGACAGGCCGCCGATGGTGAACATCGACACCACTCCCACGGCATACAGCATGGGGGTGGTGAATCTCAGCCTTCCCCGGTACATGGTGGCCAGCCAGTTGAGGATCTTCACCCCCGTAGGCACGGCGATGAACATGGTTGACACCGAGAACGCGGCCACCGACAGCGGCCCAACGCCGGAGGTGAACATGTGGTGGGCCCACACCCCCCAGCCCATGAAGCCGATGGCGATGCCGGAGGCCACCATGAAGTGGTATCCGAACAGCGGCTTGCGGGAGAACGTCGGAATGATCTCCGACACGATCCCGAAGGCGGGCAATATCAGGATGTACACCTCGGGATGGCCGAATATCCAGAACAGGTGCTGCCACAGCAACGGGTCGGCCCCGGCCTCCACATTGAAGAAGTTGGCATCCCACAGTCGGTCGAACATCAACAAGAACAGGGCCACGGTGATGACCGGGAGGGCGAACAGCAACAGGAACTGGGTGATGAGCAGCATCCAGGTGAGCACCGGCATCCGGAAGAAGCTCATCCCCGGCGTTCGCATGTTCAACACGGTCACGATCAGATTGATGGCGCTGACTAAGGACGCGATGCCCAGTATCTGTAAGCCGACGGCATAGAAGTCGATGCCCTTGGAGGGTGAGAAGAGCAGGCCGGTGTTGGGGGCGTAGGCGAACCAGCCGCCGTCGGGGGCGTTCTGGAACCAGCCGCCGACCAGGATTGAGGAGGTCAACAGCATGCCGCCGGCCAAGAAGCACCAGAAGCTGAACGCGTTGAGGCGGGGGAAGGCCACGTCTCGGGCCCCCACTTGCAGCGGGAGCAGGTAGTTGGCGAAGGCGGCGGCCATGGGCATGATCACCAGGAACACCATGGTCACGCCGTGCATGGTGAAAACGCCGTTGTAGGTGCCGGCGCCGATAACCGAGCCGTTGGGGGTGGCCAACTGGAGGCGGATGAACAGGGCCTCGGCCCCGCCGACGAGGAAGAAGAACAGGGCGGCCGCGCCGTACATGATGCCGATGCGCTTGTGGTCGACGGTGAACAGCCAGCTCCTCCAGCCTTCGCTGCCCTGAGGCCGGGTGAAGACGCCGAGGGGACGATGGGCTATGGCCGGACCGGCCGGCAGTGCCAGGGTTTCCTCAGGGGCGGTGATCGTGCGATCGGTGACGGTCATCGGCCCTTCCGATCAGCGGTCTTCGCTGGATTGGTGATGGTCATCGGAGCGATCACAATCAGTCGAGGGTGGACAGGAAGGCAACGACATTGTCGATGTCGGTGGGGCTTAGACCGGTGCGGGCAGGCATGCCCCGGAGATCGTCGGCGTCAGCCGGCTTGCGCTCGGGGGCATTGTAGATCCAGGCCTCCAGCTCGCTGCGGTTGAGCGTGGCCTGGTCGGCCAGGTTGAGATACGGGACGTGGTCGCCGGCGTTCAAGTAGAGATCGAACGCCGATCCGGCGAACGTGCCCCGGGTCATGAGGTGGGTCAGGTTGGGGGCCGCGCCGGCCACCAATTCGTCGGTGTAGGTGCCGGCGCTGGGGCCGTTGAACTCGCCGTAGATGTCCCAGCTGTCGGGCGCCGATTCGGGGTCGCCGCCGCGGTTGGCCGCTGAGGTGACCCCGTTGATCACGTGGCAGTTGGCGCACTGCTGGCTGAAGGTGGCCCATCCATCGCCCGCCGGCGTGCCCTCTTGGGGTATGTCCGCCGAGGTGATCTGGTTGTCTCTCCATTGGGCGAATTCTGCGGTTGGCAGCGCCACGGCGACCATCTTCATGTAGCCGTGGGAAAGGCCGCAGAACTCGGTGCACTGTCCCCGGAAGCGGCCGGGCTCGTCGGCCTGGATCACCCAGTCGTGACTGCGGCCGGGAACGGCGTCGCGTTTGCCGTTCAGCTTGGGGATCCAGAAGGAGTGGATCACGTCGCGGGATTTGATGTCCAGGGCTATGTCCACCCCGACGGGGATGACCAGTTCGTTGGCGGTCACGAAGTCGGGCGGGGAGTCGGTGTTGCCGTCCAGGTGGTACTGGTACTCCCACCACCACTGCTGGCCGATCACGGTGACCACCACATCCTCGTCGGAGGCCTTCACATCGTCGAGGGCGAACAGCGCCACCAGGGTGAATACCGAGATGACGGCCAACAGCACGGTGGGCACGATGGTCCAGGCGATCTCGAGGCGGTTGTTGCCGTGGGTCTGCTCGGGGAACTCGTCGTCGTCGTAATAGCCGAATTCGCCGTCGCCGCTGTCGGAGCCCGCCACCCGGTAGCGCCACCACAGGGCCAGTACCGCTCCCTGAACCAGGAAGAAGACCACGCCGGCCACAATGAAGATGGGGTTGATGAGCTCGGCGATGTCGCGTCCCTGGCGACCGACCGGCGACAGGGTGGACAACGGGTGGTCGTCGGTGACCACGATGCTGACCACGATCAGCACGACGGTGCCAGCCGTGATCAAAAGGCTGGTCAGCCAGACGAGGGCCTTGAGCCGTTTGCTCATCGGGCTGCGCCCCTAATCGCTGTTTGCGCCCCCACTAGTGGCCTCCGTTTTCGGCCGCCGGAGCGCCGTGATCGGCGGCGGGCCCCTTGTGGTGGAACTCTCGCGAGCCCATGGCGGCGGTAATCACACCGGCCACCAGCACACCGACGCACACCAGCGCCACCGTGCCGGCTATAACCGACCGGCTGATCTTGGGGCCGACGGCGAACACCACCGCGATCAAGAAGATCACGGTGGCCAATACCCCGGCCACGATCACCGCGCTGAACTTGGACACGGTCAAGAACACCCGGGATAGCGCCAGCACCAGCACAGCCACGCCGAGCGCTGCGGTCACCGGGTACTCGATGGGCCGCATGATGCGATTGCGCAGATTGCGGTTTACCTCCGGGTCGGCGGTGGCCCGGTCGGCCCACGCCGTGAGCATCCACTCGAACAGCGCCGCTCCAACTATCACCAGTCCGACCACGAAGATGGTGGCGTGGGTGGCCAGCCCCACAATCATCGCCCCCGCTCCGAAGGCGGCCACGGCCGGCCAGTAGTTGGCCTCCAGATTGGCCTGAGTCTCGGGGGTCTGGCCGTCGTCCATCAGCTCGCCCACCGACTCGGCGTCGGCGTCGCGGAAGGCCACCAAGAACAGGGCCACCAACGCGGACAGAACCGCGAATCCCATCAGCACCACATAGCCCACGTGGTCGCCGATGCCCCCCTTGTAGCCCAGGCTGAGCACGCCCACCCAGGTCTCCACGTTGAGCACCGCAAAGTACTCGGTTTCGCCCGCGCTGCCGCTGGCCACGCCGTAGACGGCGGCCGCGGCCACCGCGGCGAGAGTGAAGCCGAAAAACAATCGGAAGCCAGGAGTAAACACTAGAAACCTGCCTGGTTTCGGCTGCGGCGTCTCATGGGAATCGTCTGCACCAGCGCCTACTTCAGCACGAAGATCGCCGTCCAGATGACGACATAGACGAATACAACGGCGTACCAGTAGATGGACGCGGCCACAAAGCCGTCGGTTTGACGGCTGCTGTACTGGCCAGCCAAGGCTCGGAAGGCCATCAGGAGCAAGAACACCAAGCCGATGGCGATCATGACCAGGTGCGACCCCGAAATGGCGTAGATCAACACGGCGGCAATCGACTCGTCGGCCACCAAACCCATCTCGGTGTACTGGAACGAGGTGGTGACCACCACTGAGAGGCCGAACAGGGTGGTCAGCGCGGTGGCCATGATGGCGTGGGTGCGGTCGTCGCGGGCGATGGAGTACACCGCCCACTGCATGGTGACCACCGACATGAGCATGGTCCACGCCGCCACCGTGGGCGGGGCCAGCTGAATGTTGGCCCCCGAGGGGATCCACTCCCCGCCACCGGAGAGCGCATCGGCCCGCTCCCGCAGGTACACCGCCAGCAGGGCGGCGAAGTACATCAGCGTGGCGGCCGTGCCGAACACGGTGCCCACCAGCAGGGTGCGCTGGCGGGGAAGCGGGGCGGCCAGGGGCGTTCCGACCGCGATATCGGCCATCAGACGCCCTCCCCTTGGTGTGCCTCTGTGGAGGCGGGCAGCGTCAGGCTGCGGGCCACGTTCAGCGCCACCAGCGCCAAACCGCCCAGCACGGCGATGTAGCCGATCAGCCCGATCACATTGAGGGCTTCCACAAAGCCGAGGGCGTCGATTTGGCCGATGCCAGCGGTTTCGAAGGGCCGGCGGGGCTGGTCGAAGAATCCGCCCAGCACATCGGTGGCACCAACCAGGATTGCTCCCCCGGCCAGCGGCAGCACCGACAAGAAGCCCAGCGGAGCATTGAGGGGGCGGCCCAGCAGTCGCGGCGCCCAGTGGAAGAGCCCGGCCACTGCGGCCAGCAGCCCTCCCAGCACCGCGAGGTTCATCATCCCGTTGACCAGGCTGGAGGCCTCGAGGTCGTCCATGGCGTCGAAGAATCCCCGCCAGATGTCGTCATCGGCCTCTCGCAGCACGCCCAGAGCGGGCTCGGCCACCCGCAGCACGCCAGCGACTACCGCTGCGGTCAGCAGCGCTCCCGAGACCACGACCAAAGCGAACTGCGGAGTGATCTGCGGGCGCTGCCCGGCGGAGTAGGCGTTGAACGCCAGCCAACCGCCGTAGGCCGCCACCATCAGGGCGATGGCCAGGGCGAACGCGGTGAACAGCACCTCGTTGGTCACGATGTGGGCATCGACGGCATTCGGGTCGGGGCTGTCGAAGAAGCTCTGGGCCCAGGCGCCGAATGAGAAGAACCCGAAGGCGCCCACGATGAAGGCTATGGGCTCGAACATCTTGGGGCTACTGCGGTGGGCGGCGGTGAACACCTCGGCGGTTATGCCGAGCAGCGGTATCGTCCAGGCGAACACCTGGGGAGCGTCAAACGCCCAGGCAACCTGCTCGAAGGGGGCGCCTCCCCCGCCGAAACCCAGGGCGTTGGCCCCTCGCATGTCCACCCAGGAGATCACCAAGTTGGCCAACAGCACCGGCAGCGAGAACAGCCACACACCGGTGGCCACCAGCATCGACCACGAGAAGGCGGGCATCTGGAGCAGGTCCATCCCTCGCGGTCGCTGGGTGACCAGGGTGGTGAAAACCACCCCGGAACCGACCAGAAGGCCCACGCCGATCAGGCCCAGGGAAAGCACTGAAAGCTCTACCGACTGCTCGCGGGCGGCACCGGCTTGGACCGAGCCCAGCCCGCCGTAGGAGAAGGTGGCCACGATGTGGGTGACGGCGCCCACCAGCCAGGTGTAGAACGCCGCCGCCGCGGCCCGGGGGAAGGCCACCGATGAGGCGTCGAGCTGGCGGGGGATCAACGCGGTGGCCAGGCCCAAGAACAGCGGCACCAGTCCGCACAGGATCAAGGTGGTGCGGTAGAGGCCGAATACTTGGAAGACCTCGTTGGCGTTGGAGAAGACGCCGAAGCCCCCGTCGATGTCGGCCTGCTCAATGCCGATGAGCATGCCCAGGGTTAGGGCCAGCCCCGACAGCACCAGTGAGAACACCACATACATCTGGCCGATGGTCAGGTGATCTCCGGTGCTCAGCAAGCGGGCCAGGCCGGTGGGAGGGGTCCACTGGGGGGCCGACGACTGGGTCGCCGGCCTCACGTCGTCGCCTGCCGCGACCGCTTCTGCTTCTGGCCTCGATTCTGTGAGGGTCATCGTGCTCCACGAAGGCAAGTGTGCGTGCGAACTTTACACATCGCCTGGACCCGTTCTCGCATCAGACAACTCTGCCCAATGGGCACCGGGGATCGGCGGAAATCTGCATCAAACACCAGTGCGGACCACCTGATCCACGGCCATGGCGGCGAACAGCAGGGTGATGTAGGTGATGGAGTAGGAGAACAGCCGCATCGCCGACGCAGTTGCCTGGGTGCGCAGCACTTGAACGGCGTAATAGAGAAAGACGGCGCCCAGCACCAACGCGCTCACCAGGTAAACCAGCCCCATCTCCCCCACCGCGCTGAACAGCACCGACAACCCCCACAGAACCACGGTGTAGCCAATCATCCGCACCGCGGTGGTGCGGGTGCTGGCCACTGCGGGCAGCATGGGCACGCTGGCGGCTCGGTAGTCGTCGCGGTAGCGGATGGCCAGGGCCCAGAAATGGGGAGGCGTCCAGTAGAAGATCACGCCGAACAACACCAGCGGCGCCCAGCTGAGGCTGTTGGTGACCGCCGCCCAGCCCACCAGCACGGGCACGGCCCCGGCGGCCCCGCCGATGATGATGTTGCGAGAGGAGGTGCGCTTGAGCCACAGCGTGTACACGAATACGTAGAACGCCGTGGCCGACACGGCTAGGACCGCGCTGAGCAGGTTCACAAACCCCCACAGCCAGACGAAGGCCAGTGCCTCAAGGACTACAGCGAATATCAAGGCCCGAATCGGGGCGATCTCGCCGGTGACCAGGGGGCGGTTCTTGGTGCGCTCCATAAGCCGGTCGATGTCGCGGTCGGCGTACATGTTGATGGCGTTGGCCCCGCCAGCGGCCAGCGTCCCCCCGATAACGGTGGCGGCCATCAGCCACACCGAGGGGATGCCCCGGTCGGCCACCACCATGGTGGGAACCGTTGTGACCAGCAGCAGCTCGATAATGCGGGGCTTGGTGAGGGCGACGTAGGCCCGCGCGGTGCGCGTACGGCTGCGGGGGGACAAGCGGGCAACACCCATGACCAGCCCAGAGTACGGTTTCGGCGCAGGGCAGGCCAAGGTATCGGGAAGGGCCTTTGCCGACGGCAATAGGCCCGAAAACCACCTGCTTGGGATGACCGGCTGTCACAGGCGACCCGTACAATTCGAGGCGTGATCCAACCCCGGGTTTCTCCCGCTACCTACCGCAAGATCACCATTTGGGCGCTGGCCCTTTTGGCGTTGATCATCGTGAGCGGAGGCGCGGTCCGGCTCACTGGTTCTGGGCTGGGCTGTCCCGACTGGCCGGCGTGCGACAACGACCAGTTGGTGGCCCCGCTGGAAACCCACGCCATGATCGAGTTCATCAACCGTCTCATCACCGGGCTGGTATCGGCCATCGTCATAGCCGCAGTATTGGGCTCCCATTGGCGGAAGCCGCGGCGAGCCGACTTGGTGTGGCTGTCGTGGGGCTTGGTGGCCGGGGTGCTGGCCCAGATCGTGTTGGGCGGCCTGGTGGTGCTGTACGAGCTGCCCCCGGCTCTGGTGATCGGCCACTTCCTGCTGTCGATGGTGCTGCTGTGGAATGCGGTTGTGCTGCTGTGGCGAGCCTCGGAGGACTATGAACGCCAAAGCGAGCCGAGGCCCCGACCCCATTGGATGGGAAACGGGGTGGTGGCGCTCACCTCGGTGGTGATCGTGACCGGGACCATCGTGACCGGCGCGGGGCCGCACAGCGGAGATGAGGACGCCGAACGCATCGACGTGGCCGTGAGGGACGTGGCCCAGATTCACGGGACCACGGTGGTAGTGCTGTTGGTGGTGTTGGCTGCGGTGGTGTGGTGGCTGCGATACCGGGGCGCACCCGAGCGGATCCAGTTGTGGGGTCGGACCGTGCTGGGGGTGGCCCTAGCCCAAGGGCTCATCGGATACGTGCAGTACTTCACCGGTGTGCCGGTGCTGCTGGTGGGCGCGCACATCGCCGGCGCCGCCCTACTGTGGATAGCCACCGTGTTCTTCTGGCTCAATGTGAGAGGCCCGCTGGTGCGGGCCGACGCCGACATCGCCCAGGCGGTGCCGGCATGACTCCGCCCGCAGCGCCGGTCGAGATTGCGCCTGCCGGCATGAGCCCCGCAGCGCCCGTCGAGATTGCCCCGTCGGAGGTTAAGCAGCCCACCAGCGACACCGACGTGCGGCCCGACCGGCCCTGGAAGGTGATCGTGTGGAACGACCCCATCAACCTGATGTCGTATGTGACCTTCGTGTTCCAGAAGCTGTTCGGCTACAGCAAGGAGAAGGCCACGCAGTTGATGCTCGACGTCCACTACAAAGGCCGGGCGGTGGTGTCGGACGGCCCCAAAGAGAAGGCGGAGATGGACGTGTTCCGCCTGCATGAGCACGGCCTGTGGGCCACTATGGAGCACGACGACTGATGGGCTGCTTGTCTGTGACGGCGCGGGGGAAAGGGACCTGATGGCGCCGCAACAGCCGGTGATGCCCAACGGCGACGGGACGTATTCGCTCAACCTGCGGGAGGAGGAGCGGGCGCTGATTTCCGCAATCGTTCCCGATCTGCGGGGGCTTTTGGCTGACGACCCCAACGACGAGATGCTGACCCGGCTGTTCCCCACTGCTCGGCCCGACGATCCTGAAGCCGAGGCCGAGTTCCGCGGCATGGTGCGAGACGAGCTGGTGACCAAAAGGCTGAGCCGTTTGGACATCGTGGCTGAGCTGGCCGAGGCCACCGTCTTGGATCAGGAGCAACTGGCCGCCTGGATGGGGGCGGTCAACGACCTCCGGCTGGTGTTGGGTACCCGACTGGAAGTGACCGAGGACGACGAGTACGACGACGATCCGGAGAGCGACGACCCCGAATCAGTGGCCCGGTCGGCCTACTGGTACCTGGGCTGGCTGCTGGAGCATCTGGTGGAGGCGTCGGCCTCCGAGTTGTAGCCGGTTACTCCTCGACAGCGCGGGCCGCCGGTTCGCCCTGGCCCGCTCGGGCGATCTCGGAGAGGGAGGCCATGGCGTTGGTGAGGCCGCTGGTGTCTAGGGGCAAGAAGATCTTGGTGGCATTGCCGTCGGCCACGCTCTTCAGCGCTTCGAGGTAGCGGATGGCGATGAGATCGGGGGTGGGGTCGCCGGTGTGGATGGCACCAAACACCTGCTCGATGGCGCTGGACTCACCCTGGGCCACGGTTTCGAACTGATAGCGCTCGGCGTCCGCCACCCGTTTGATGGCCTCGGCCTCGCCCTCGGCCTCCAGAATTTGGCTCTCCTTTTGGCCCTCAGCCCGCAAGATGGCAGAGCGCTTGTCTCCCTCGGCCTCGGTGACGATGGCCCGACGGTCGCGCTCGGCCTTCATCTGGCGGTGCATGGCCTCGGTCACATCGGGCGGCGGCTCGATGCGCTGGATCTCGACTCGCACCACCCGGGTCCCCCATTTGTCGGTGGCATCGTCGAGGATCTGGCGCAGCTTGCCGTTGATGAGCTCCCGCGAGGTGAGGGCGGCGTCAAGATCCAGATCGCCTACCACGTTTCTCAGGTTGGTCTGGGCCAGCTTGGTAACGGCCAACTGGAAGTTGCCCACGTTGTACTTGAGCTTCACCGGGTCGGTGGCTTCGAAGAAGATCACCGCGTCCACGGTGACCACCACGTTGTCTTTGGTGATCACCTCTTGGGGGGGCACGTCGATAACCCGCTCTCGCATGTCCACCTTGCTGAGGCGCTGCACGAACGGGAGGATCCAGCGCAAGCCGGAGTCCACCGTGCGCTGGTAGCGGCCCAGAATCTCGATGAGGCCCCGCTCATAAGGCCGAATGATTCGGATACCCAACGCGGCGATAAGGATGAGCACCAGCGCGATGATGATGAAGAGGGCGACCACGGCTTCCATGACTGCTACCTAGCTTTCTGTGCTCTCAGCGGTTTGCTCTTGGGGGATGGGAATCACCACCAGGTGGGTGCCATCGATTTGGGTGACCATTACCTTGGAGTCGACTTCAATGGTCTCGGCGGAGGAGGCCCGCCATTCCTCGCCCCCGATCCGCACCATGCCGGTCTGCGCGTCGTCGTCCACCCGCTCGATGATCTTGCCGTGGGCATCGAGGAGCCGGCTGGCCCCCACTCGGGGCTGCTCGTCTTTGTCGAGGCGACGGACGAACCGGCGCAAGTAGACGAAGCTGACTGCGCTGCCCACAAAAAACACCAGCCACTGCCACAAGATGTGGACGTCCACCCAGGCCAGAACTGCGGCCGCGGCGGCGCCGATGGCGAAGGGGAGCAGGAAGAACCCGGCGGTAAACACCTCGGCCAGCGAAAAGACCACCGCGGAGCAGGTCCACAGCCAGCGCCAGACTTCGTTCTCCACCCAATGCTCCTTTCGCGGTCAAGGTCATGGTATCTGTTTTTCGATGCGGTTCCTCTTAGGAGGGCTGCTAACGTAAATCGGCCCTCGCGGGTCGAGAGCCCCCATCGTCCAGCGGCCTAGGACGCCGCCCTTTCAAGGCGGTAACACGGGTTCGAATCCCGTTGGGGGTGCTAGTTCGGCGCTTCGTTTCATAGCGGGCGGCGACAAATCTGCCCCGCCGGGGCAGCGACAACACTGCCCTTCGGGGCAGCGACAACAAGGTCCCGTGGTGCAGTTTGGAGTGCACGCCGGCCTGTCAAGCCGGAGGTCGCGGGTTCAAATCCCGTCGGGACCGCACAACAGAACATGGTCGGGTAGCTCAGTTGGCAGAGCGTCCGCCTGAAAAGCGGAAGGTCACCGG
>JAJDYU010000078.1 GCA_022825005.1 Acidimicrobiia bacterium | reverse complement strand
CCGCACGTCGTTGTACCAGCGCACCGGCTCTTCGAACCATCGGATGTTCTCGGGGCCGACCAGGCGGACGAACTCCACTGCCTCAGCCACGGTGTAGCCCTGATTGGCGTCCACGGTGAACACGAAGCCGTCGCCGGCGGCGGCCTGGGCCACTTTGAACCGGTGGGCATCCTCAGCCGGGGATAGCCCGCCGATCTTGAGCTTGCACCCGCCTAGGCCCATCTCCAGGTAGTCCTCCATCTCGGCGGCCAACTGGGCGTCGGTCTTGCCGTAGTAGCCCCCGATGGCCACGATGGGCAGGCTGGTGCGGTAGCCGCCCCACAGCTTGTACACGGGCAGGCCGGCCACCTTGCCGGCCAAGTCCCAAAGGGCGGAGTCGACCGCGGCCATCGCCATCACCACCAGCTTGCGATTCCGGAGAATGTCGAACGTGGGGGGCAGCATGGTCTCCCAGCACCGCTCCACCAGCAGCGGGTCCTCACCGATGATGAGCGGCTGGAGCTCGTCGATGATGATCCGGGCGATCTCGTGGTGGGTGTCGGGTTCGTCGCCGTTGTAGCACTCACCCACGGCACCGTCATCGGTGTAGACGCGAGTGATCAAGGTGGCTCGCTCCGACATGGAGTACTTCGATCCCATGAAGGTCTCCGTCAGGGGAACCACGACGGGAATGACCTCAATACGCTCGATCTTCACGATCTTGACTACCTCATCTAGTCCAGTCAGTCAGCGTATTGGCAACGTTTCCAGCAACACAAACCATGCCATTCCCGCTACTGTCGATACGGCGAAAACAAGCTCTTGCGCTACTGAGCCTGAGAAGGGGGGTGGAGATGGCCAATCCCGATGAGGCCGGCACAAACAAGGCAGCCGAAAAGCCGACTCCTGTCAAAGAAGTCACCATGAAAGAAGTGGCCGCTCATGCGGGTGTGGCCCTGTCGTCGGTGTCCCGAGTGCTGAACGACCATTCCGATGTGAGCGAGTCGATGCGAAAGCAGGTGCTCGACGCCATCGAAGCAGTGGGCTATGAGCCGAATCTCTTGGCCTCCAGCCTGAGAAGGGGATCCACCAAAACGGTGGGGTTCATCGCCAACGACATCTCCAATCCGCTCTTCGCCGAGATCGCCATGGGCGCCGAGCGCCGCTTGAACGAGGCGGGCTATTCCATGGTGCTGACCAACTCCGAGGGAAACCCGGAGCGGGATGAGGCCCTGATCCGACTGCTTCGGTGGCGGCGAATCGACGGGCTCATCCTCTCGGTGGCCGATGAAGAGCGGGAGGGCACGACGGCCGAGCTGGCCAAGCTGTCCGAACCAGTGGTGTTGATTGATCGACAGGTGCGCGGGGCAGACGAGGCGTCGGCCGTCTTGTCCGACCATGCCAACGGAATGCGGGCCGCCATCGACCACCTGCTGGACCTGGGCCATCGCCGGGTGTCGTTGATATCAGGGCGACCGGGGCTGCGACCGGTTCGAGAGCGCGTGAACGGCTTCAAGGCCGCGTTCCGGGCCCGGGGCCTCGACCTTCCCGAAGACCTCTTGAAGTTCGACAGCTTCTCGGCCACCTTCGGCCAGCAGGCCACCCATGAACTGCTGGCGGCCGACGATCCGCCCACCGCCATCGTGGCCGGAGGGAATCTCTTGCTCATCGGGGTTCTGCGGGCGCTTCAAGCGGCCGGGCGAACGGTGGGGACCGACATCTCGCTGGTGTCTTGTGACGACGTTCCCCTCACCGAGCTGCACTCGCCGCCCATCACGGTGATCGATCGGGACGCCGAGCAGATGGGAGAGGCGGCGGCCGAGCTGCTGCTCAAATTGCTGGCCGGCGGCGACGGTCCTCTGGTAACCGAGATTCCCACATCACTGATTCGGCGGGCCTCCACCCAGCCCGGGCCGGCGGGCTGACCTGAGTTATTCGACCGGGGCGCATTTCGACCGGGGCGTAGTTCAATCGGAGACGATGATGGCGATGGGGTCGCCGATGTCCACCTCGTCGTCCACGGCCACGAGGTGCTCCACGAGGGTTCCCGACACCGGGCTGGGGACGTCGGAGTCCACCTTGTCGGTCTCAACCCGCACCAGGTCGTCGCCCGCGGCCACGGTGTCGCCCACCTCGGCCAGCCATTCGAGGACCACCACCAGCTCGGTGGTGTCTCCCAGCTTGGGGAGTTTGATGGTGTAGCGCAATGTGCTGCTCCTCAGGGTGCCAGCACGTTGGCGAACATGGCCGCCACCGGGGCGGGAGCACTGGCCAGCACGAGTTCCACCGCGGCGTCGATCCGGGCGTCGACGGCGGCTTCAACCTCCTCGACGCCGTTGTCGCCCAAGACGCCCTCGTCAACCAGCCGGCGGCCGAAGTTGACGATGGGGTCTTTCTCGTACCAGCGCTCGAACTCCCCCTCGGGGCGATAGGGGGCGGTGTCGGCCCGGGAGTGCCCCGCGTAGCGGTATGTCTTGAGCTCAAGCAGCGTGGGTCCGGCCCCGCCGCGGGCCTGGTCCAATGCGCCGGACACGGCCTCGGCCACCGCGTCGGGATCTTGTCCGTCCACGATGGCACTGGGGATGTCATAGGACTCCGCCCGACAGGCGATGTCGTCCACCGGTGTGGTCAGGTCGATGCGGCTGTACTCGCCGTACTGGTTGTTCTCGCACACGAAGACCACGGGGAGCTTCCAGATGGCGGCGAGGTTGAGGGCCTCGTGGAACGCGCCGATGTTGGTCGACCCATCGCCGAAGACGGCGATGGCGGCATCGTCGGTTCCCCGCACCTGGGCGGTGAGCGCGGCCCCGGCCGCCACCGGGATTCCGGCGCCGACGATGGCGAACGTGGGCATCAGGCCGATCTCCGGGTCGCAAAGGTGCATGGAGCCGCCTATGCCACCGATGGAGCCCGCCTCTCGGCCCAGGATCTCTCCCAGGAGTTGAACCGGTGTCAGCCCGAGGGCCAAGGCCACGCCGTGTCCCCGGTAGGTGCAGGTCACCTGGTCGGTGGTCCGGGCGGCGGCCGCCACTCCAACGGCCACGGCCTCTTGACCCAGGCACAGGTGGGTGGTTCCGTGGACCAGGCCCTCGTCGAACAGGTCTTGCACCTTGTTCTCCAGTGTCCGGATCTCCACCATCCGCTCGTAGCGGACCCGGCGGTCCTGTTGCAGTGCCAGTCGGCGTTCCAGCGGTGTGCTCATGTCGTTATCTCCTCGCGTTGCCACCACGGGGGCGGCACCCGACCGGTGTCCAGCAATTCGGTGACCTGCTCGCCCACATAAGCCGAAGACGGCATGTACCGCTCCTCCAGCTCCTTGCCAAACGGCACGGGCACGTCGGGCGAGGTGATCCGCAGGGGCGGGGCCTTCAGCTCGCCGAATAAATCGGCGGCCACGGCGGCCACGATGTCGGCGCCCCAACCGCCCGAGAGCGGGTTCTCCTCCACGGTGACCAGCCGTCCGGTGCGGGCCACTGATTCGTACACCATCTCTCTGTCCCACGGTTGCAGCGATTGCAGGTCGATCACATCGGCCGACCATGATGCGGCGGTGGCCGCCTCGGTAGCGGCGCCGACGGTCGATCCCAGCGCCACCACGGTGGCATCGTCGCCAGCAACTACCGGTCGGGCGCGGCCCAAGGCGATGATGCCCTCTTCTCCCACGGTGACCTCTTCGCGCCGGGCGTACAGCCTCCGAGGCTCGAGCACCACCACCGGGTTTTCGTCCCGGATGGCGGCCCTCATCAAGCCGTACGCGTTCGCCGGCCCGGAGGCCACGGCCAGCTTTAGGCCGGGAGTGCCCACCACCCAGCTCTCCAGGGTCTGAGAGTGCTGGGTGCCGAAGCCCAGCCCCGCGCCCACGGAAGCCCGTACGGTTAGCGGCACCTTGACCAGCCCGCCCGACAGGTAGTGGAACTTGGCCCCCTCGGTGGAGAGCTGGTCGAGGGCCACGCCGAGGAACTCCACAAACATGATCTCCACCACCGGGCGCAATCCGGTGGCCGCGGCGCCCACCGCGGCGCCCAAAAACCCCATCTCGGAGATCGGTGTGTCGCGTACCCGCAGCGGGCCGAACTCCTCCAGCAACCCCTCCGACGTCTTGAACGGCCCCTCGGCTACGGCAACGTCTTCTCCCAACACGATCACGTCGGGGTCAGAGCGCATCTCATCGGCGATGGCCGCCGAGATGGCCTGGTTCATTCTCATTCTGGGCATGGGCACCTCTCGGTCGCGAACTTGGCTAGCCAATCCACAGACTGGGCCACGATGTCGTGCTCTGACCAGCCAGGGGACATGTCGGCAACTTCTACGCAGGCCAGCCCGTCGAATCCGGCCTCCTCCATCAACTCCAGCGCGCCGACAATGTCCAAGTCGCCGAGGCCGAGGGGCACGCCGGGCCAGTGGCCCCCGGGCTCGCCGCGCGTGGACGACCGGAGATCGAGGTCCTTGACGTGGATCATCTTGGTGTGGGGGGCCAGAGCAGCCGCGGCGGCCAATAGATCTTCACCGATGCGAACAACATTGGCGCTGTCGAACACCACGCCCAGCCGAGGGCTGGCCACCTGCTCGACGAGGCTGCCCACGGAGGCGGTGGTGAGATCGCAGTGGGTTTCAATGGCCACGTCCAGACCGCATTCGGCAGCTCGCTCGGTGATTTCGGCAACCTGGGGGACGACTCGGCGGAGCACCTCGGTTTCGCATTCCTGGCCGAAATGACGGGTTATGCCCACCACGATGCGCAGCAGCCCGCACCCCAGCGCGGCGGCCTGATCTACAGCGGCGAGCGCATCGGCAAATGCTGCGGGATCGAGACCCATGGCCAGCCCATCGGGGTGGCCCCAGGCCAGCACTCGCTCGAAGCTGTGGTGGTCGAGGCGCTGGCGAAGCGATTCCACATCGGCGTCAGCGCCGCCGTCCAAGAAGCAGGTCTCTAGCGACACTCCGTCGACGCCCAGTTCGGAGCAGAAGTTCAAGAAGTCGTCGGTGGTCCAGCGCTGGTCGGCAGGGGATTCGCCTGTCCTCAACTCGCCGAAATACCTGTGGAACGAGTAGCTGTCAACACCTACGCGCAAGCTGTCTTTCCCTATGCGCAAGCTGGCCTCAATCGCCAACACGCACGACGCTGCCAGATTGGGCGCTGTGCTCGGCGGCGGCCACCACCTCCACCGTGCGGGCGCCCAGTTCTGCGGGCGAATGGTTGGGCGCATCCCGACCTTGGGCCAGATCTACAAGCGTGTTGGGAGGCCCATCGCAGGTGTAGAGGCCGGCGTGGCGGGGCAGGTCTACCTTTAGGTCGAGGCCGTCGTTGCGGTACAGCCAAAGGAAGTCCCGTTCTAGGTCGGCGATGAGCTGCCCCTCGGAGCCGTAGAGGCGCACTAGAAGCTGGTGGCGGGGCCACGGTTCGTCGGGCTCGTCGATGGCGTTGGCGGGACCGGGGCAGCTTGCGCCGCTGATCGATCCGGTGGCGCCTGAGGCATAACGCACCGAGATGGCGTCGTGTAGATCCACCCGCGCCCCCCGGTTGTTCATGAAGGCGAAGACCTCTTGGGCCCGGTCGCCGGTCAGCCACATGGCCAGGCCCATGGCGTGGGAGATCTGGGCCGGGGCGTAACCGCCACCCGACAAGGCAGGGTCGGTCCACGTGGCGGCTTCGGGCGCGAAGCCCTCGGCCGAACCCTCGTATCCGCCTCCGCCAGTAGAGGTGAGCAGCTCGCGGGTTCCCGACGCCATAGACACCATGACGTGCTCCACTTCGCCCACGCCGCCCTCTTCGTCCATGAGCCTCTTGGCCTCCATGCCCAGCGGCCCATAGTTCCAGCCGAAGGAGATCACCAGATTTCGGCCCAGCTCCTCGGCGGTGCGGTGGAGGTCCCAGGCGTCGGCGGGCGCCACGGTGAAGGGCTTCTCGCAGAGAACGTCTGCGCCCGCCTCCATGGCCGCCTTGGCGTGCTCATGGTGGAGGCCGGAGGGGCTGGCCACCACCACGGCATCGAGGCCCTGGTCAAGGGCATCTCGATAGTCTTCGCTCAGGTGGGAGAAGCCGAATCGCTCGCCGATCGACCCCAATGCGTCGCGTCCCTTGCGGACGGCCGACACCAACTCCACGTCGTCGCGCGCCGCTAGGACGGGTATGTGGTTGCTGATCGCCCAAGACCCCGCGCCGATGACACCGACACGGACCTTTTTCTCGTTGGCCGTCATGTCGCCTCCTGAAAAGAGCCGGTAACGTTTCCAGCCTAGGAACCAAGCAGAGGAGCCTGCAAAGCGATGACGGACATCTCGAGTTCTGAGGTCGGGTATGGGGGTGTGGCCGGGAGGATCGCGGCGGTGACCGGTGCAGCCCAGGGAATAGGAAGGGCGGTGGCCGAGGCGCTGCTGGCTGGCGGGGCCCGGGTTGCCCTCCTGGATGTGCGGGCACCCGAAGACCGGTTGGCGCTTGACCAAGCCGACAACACCATGTTCGCCGAATGCGACGTGACCAGCGAGTCTTCGGTGGATGCGGCCTTTTCCGTGGTGGAAGCAGCATGGGGACCGGTGGACATCCTGGTGAACAATGCCGGGATATTCGCCATCCAACCATTGGAGGAGACCGATCTGGGTGATTGGGACCAGATGATGGCGGTAAACCTCACGGGTTGCTTTCTGTGCAGCAAGCGGGTGCTGCCCAAGATGCGGGAGCGGGGGTGGGGCCGGGTCATCTCCATCGGGTCGAGTGCGGGCAAGACCGGCGGGTCCAAGAACGCCGCGGCCTACGGGGCGTCCAAAGCCGGTGTGATGGCCCTGGCCAAGGCCATCGCCACCGAATACGCCCCGTTTGGGATCACCTCCAATGCGCTGGCCCCTGCCCTCATCAACACCGACATGGTGGCCGGGATCGCCGATCTGGCCGACCGAATCCCGGTTGGGCGGCTGGGGCGGCCAACCGATGTGGCCCAAGCGGTGTTGTTCTTGGCCGGCGAGCAGGCTGAGTTCATCACCGGCGAAGTCATGGACGTGAATGGCGGCTTCCTAATCGACTGACGAGGGATAGGTCCGGAGGGCAAAAGGCCCCGCCCGCCGTTGCCGCTGGAAACGTTTCGCAGCCACCGGGTAACTTGCCCGCCATGGAGCGTGCCTGTTTTACCTTCGAGATCTACCCGGACATGGCGGATGAGTACAAAAAGCGCCATGACGAGATCTGGCCGGAGCTTGTCGAGCTCATCCAGACCGCCGGGTTGAAGAACTACACCCTGTTTCGACGGGGCACGCAGGTGATCGCCTACGTGGAGTGCCATCCCGATGTCGAGACCGCGTTCGCCAAGGTGGGCGAGTCGGAGGTCAACGCCCGCTGGTCGAAGTGGTTCGAGGAAGTGATC
>JAJDYU010000015.1 GCA_022825005.1 Acidimicrobiia bacterium | reverse complement strand
CGACCAGTCTCCGCCGGGTTTGGAAATCGGCAACCCAGTTCCCGCCGGGGAATCGCACAAGCGAACCGATCCCGGCTGGTACGTCGACCCCGGCGCCTACACCGTGTGGACCGCCCGTTCCAGCGCCGACCTCGTCCACGCTGTCGAGGTACACCTCAGCGACTGATCAGGGCAGCGCGGTCAGCCCTCCTTGACGATGAAGGCGTTGTCTTGGATCTCGCTTTCGAGGTAGGTGTTGCAGCGGATGACGTTGGCCAGGGTGATGCTGCTGACCTCTTCGAGAAGCCCGGGGTTGGCCGAGAAGAACGGGTCGCGCTCGAACCAGAATCGGTCACCGGCCCGCAGGCGGGCGAACTGATTGGAGATGATGGTCTGAAGGGTCTCGCCCACTGACGCCCCGGCCACGTGGTCTTCGGCCAGGGCCGCGACCCAGAGGTCCAGATCGTCCACGCTCCCGTACGCCTCCATCAGTGCCTGCTGCACGGCGGGGTCGGAGGAGATATCGGCAAAGCTCTCTGCTGCGGACAGTCCAAACGCCAGGCGCACGGTGTTGTAATCGCCCACACCGTGGTCGCGGCCTCGCTGGATGTTGAGGGCGGCCAAGTCGAACACCGGCCCGCCCGGACCCCGGATGAGCATGTTGCGGATTTCGTCGATGACCAGCGAGTCAACCTCTTGGGCCGGTTGGGAGGCGAGGCCGAGCAGTATCGCCGAGATTCCGAGGTCTTCCACGGCAGCGGGGTTGAAGAAGGCTCGGGCCAGGCTGATCTGGTCGGTCTCCCCGTCGGCGTCCACCAGCAGCAGGTTGGGGGAGAGCAGGGTGTGGCCCACCCGGTAGGCCGCGGCGGAGAACTCGCTGGCGATGGTCGGGTTCACCGCGGGGTCGTAGCCGGAGTACGGGCCGATTGCGTCGGGGCCCAGCAGGAGGGGCAGGAACTCGTTGAAGGTGATGGCTTGGATCTGGGCGCTGACAAGCTTGCGGGCCAACTGGTAGATCTCATCACCGCTCAGATCGGGGTGCAGGCTGGCGATGAGGTCGGCCAGCCGGTTGTGCTCACGGACAAAGAGCGTGTGCATGGATATGAGCCCGATCTGCTCGTTGACCCGCAAGTCGCCGGCAATGAACAGGTTCGTGAGATCGCTGCCCCCCTCGTTCTCGAGTCCCTCGGTGTTGTAGGGCAGCAGTCGCCCCTCGTGGGATGTCTTGAGCTTCCCCGTGCCGTCGTTGGTGCGAAGGGCCAGGGCTCGCTCTTCATCTGAGCCGTAGACCTGGGAGCCGTCGATGAACGCGGTGATGGCGTTGACCTGTCGCCGGGGGTTGTTCTGATCGGTGCCGGTGTCGGGGTCGGACACGGAGCGATCGAGGTGGATCTCCGCGGTGCCTGTCCCGCGGGGATCAAACACCGAATCACCTCGGGGGACCGGAATCGGGAAGGGCTCGTCAGTGTTGTCGAGGCTGAGGGTGACGTCGTGGTCGATGAACTGGCCCCACTGCCATGTGATGTCGCTGGCCCCCGAGGAGTTGGGCACCAAGCCATCCTGGGCGAACACCAGGTTGCTGATGGCGCGGGCATTGGGGCGAGAGGTCGGCGGAGTGGAAATGCCGTCCTCATAGGACCCTGGCGCCAACTTCAAGAGGGCTGTGCCTGCCATGCCCCAAGATGGGTTGGCCAGGTTGTTGCCCCCGCCGTTTAGCGCACGGTGCTCGAACGGCGACTCATTGGGTCCGGCGACCGTCCATGCCTCGTCGCCTTCGGCCGCGAGGCACGTAATTTCGCCTGCTGGCTCTTCGGCCTGGTTGTCGGCCTCCGGCTCCGCAGTAGGGGAGGGGGCGATGACGGTGAGCGGAGAGGTGGTCAGCCAAATACCCGCCTCAGTGTCTGCGGGAAAGAAGCGCTGTTGGGGCAGGAGGCGCTCGCCCCAAGAGCTGTCGGCCAGCTGCTGCTGGAGGGCGAACTCCACCCGCCCGTCTGTGCCCAGCCGAGCTGAGATCCGCACCGAGCCGATCGAGTCGATGGTGAGCGCGGAACTGTCCAGCCACTGTCCGGTAGCGGCATCAGCGGGCAAGAGGCGCTGGTCGGGACTGAGGCGCTCGCTCCAGGTGCCGTCTTCTCGCTGCCGAAGGGCGAATTCCAGCCGACCGTCATCGAGCCGCCGGGCTGAGATCCGCAGTTCTGCCTCGTTCTCCTGAGCGTTGGCGCTGGTCGAGGCGAATACCAGACCGGCAGTGAGCACGATGAGGGCGAGAGCGGGCGCGACGAACTTGCGGATCAGCGAGTACGACATGGGAGCCTCCGAAAGGGAGTGGGGAACCTAAACAACACCTGTCCTGGGAGAAGGACTTGAGTTGTCTATCCCTAATCAGAAGTCCTATTACAAACTGCCAGTACAATTAAGGGAATTGAAAAAAAGAGTTACAAATATACTGAAATAACACGATGCTACTTATGAAATGGACTGCTTCAGCGCACAAAAACGGGGCAGGCGTCCGAACAAGCGGTGGAGCTGATGGGACTCGAACCCACGACCTCTTGCATGCCATGCAAGCGCTCTAGCCAACTGAGCTACAGCCCCGCGAAGAGGGAACTTTACCAGCCGTCAATGGGCCGACCCACATGGGATAACGGTTATTGGCCTTGTGCGGAAGCTCGGTAGATTTAGCGGCGATGGACGGCTACAACCCGGCGGCTATCGAGCCCAAATGGCAGCAGCGCTGGGTTGACGACGCCACCTACGACATCGACAACGACGACCCCCGGCCGCCGTACTACGTGCTGAGCATGTACCCGTATCCCAGCGGCCCGGCCCACATCGGCCACGTCCGCAACTACACCTTCGGCGACTTGCTGGTGCGCTACCGCACTATGCAGGGCGACGGCGTGCTGTCGCCCATCGGCTTCGACAGCTTCGGCCTGCCGGCCGAGAACGCGGCCATAAAGACCGGCACCCACCCCAGAGAGCACACCGAGGCCAACATCGAGCGGCTGTCGTCGTCGCTGCGCCGCATCGGCGCGGTTTACGACTGGCGCCGGACGCTGAGCAGCCACGACCCCGACTACATCCGCTTCACCCAGTGGATCTTCCTGAAGTTCTACGAGGCGGGCCTGGTGTATCGGGCCACCGCCCCGGTGAACTGGTGCCCCGGCTGCCAGACGGTGTTGGCCAACGAGCAGGTGCTGGGCGACGGCACCTGCGAGCGTTGCAGCAACTTGGCCCAGCAACGCGAGCTGGAGCAGTGGTTCTACCGAATCACCGCCTATGCCGAGGAGCTGCTGGAGGGCCTTGACGGCGTGGACTGGCCCAACCGGGTCAAGACCATGCAGCGCAACTGGATCGGCCGCTCCGAGGGAGCCGACTTCACCCTGCCGATTGCCGATGCCGACGGCAATCCCCGCGGCGACGTCGACGGGATTGCGGTGTTCACCACCCGGCCCGACACCAGCTTCGGGATGACCTTCGCGGTGATGTCCCCCGAACACGCCCGGGTGCCCGAACTGGTGACCGAGGATCGCCGAGCCGAGGTGGAGGCGTTCATCGCGGCGGTGGGCGAGCGCAGCGAATTCGAGCGTCTGTCGGCCGAGGGCCCCGCCGACAAGCGGGGGGTGGACACCGGCACCCGGGTGGTCAACCCGTTCACCGGCCAGCCCATCCCGCTGTTCTTGGCCGACTACGTGCTCACCACCTACGGCACCGGGGCGATCATGGCGGTGCCCGGCGAGGACCAGCGCGACTGGGACTTCGCCACCGCCTACGGCCTGCCCATCATCCGCACCGTGGAACCCTCCGAGGACTTCGACGGCGAGGCCTACACCGGCGACGGGCCGTCGATCAACAGCGACTGGCTCAACGGACTGTGGATGGAAGAGGCCAAGGCCGCGGCCATCGACTGGCTGGAAGATCAAGGCATTGGCGAGCGCAAGGTGAACTACCGGCTGCGCGACTGGCTGCTGTCCCGCCAGCGCTACTGGGGCTGCCCCATTCCCATCGTGTACTGCGAGGCGTGCGGGGCCGTGCCGGTGCCCTACGAGGACTTGCCGGTGGGCCTGCCCGACGATGTGGCCTTCATGCCCACCGGCCGCTCGCCTCTGGTGGACCACCCCGGCTTCTTGCACACCGAGTGCCCCGCCTGCGGCGGCCCGGCCCGCCGGGAGACCGACACCATGGACACGTTTGTGGACTCCTCCTGGTACTTCCTGCGCTTCGCCGACCCCCACAATTCCGAGCTGCCGTTCAGCACCGAGGCGCTGGAGCGGTGGCTGCCGGTGGACCAGTACATCGGCGGTGTTGAGCACGCCATCTTGCACCTGATGTACGCCCGGTTCTTCACCCGGGCGCTGTCAGACCTGGGGGTGGCCCCCGCCGGTTTGCGGGAGCCCTTCCAGCGGCTGTTCACCCAGGGCATGGTGCGAATGGGCGGGGGGAAGATGTCCAAGTCGAAGGGCAACCTGGTGGCCCCTGAGGACATCATCGACGCCCACGGTGCCGACGCCCTGCGCCTGGCCATCTTGCAGGTGAAGCCCCCAGCCGAGGACGTGGACTGGGAGGACTTCGGCCTCGAGGGCTGCTCCCGTTTCCTAGGCCGGTTGTGGCGATTGGCCGCGGGCACCGCGGAGCGGGCCAACCCGGCCCGCTCCGGCCCTGTCTCCGAAGCCGATCAGGCCATCGATGCGGCAACCCACCGACATATTCACCGCATCACCGCCGAGTTCGACCGCTGGTCGTACAACACCGCGGTGGCCGGCTGCATGGAGTTCACCAACGAGCTGTACCGCTACGTGCAGCGTGACGAAGGCCCCCACCACGACACGCTGGCCTTCGCCATCGACTCTCTGCTGCTGGTGATGGCGCCGATGGTGCCCCACATTTGCGCCGAGCTATGGGAGATGCGCCGGGGCGGGAACATCCACGCCGAACCGTGGCCGGCTGCCGATGAGGACAAGCTGGTGCTGGAGACGGTGACCATGGTGGTGCAGGTGAACGGCAAGGTGCGCGACCGCATCGAGGTGGCCGCCGATATCGCCGAGGCCGATGCCGAGGCGCTGGCGCTGGCTTCGGAGCGGGTGCAGGGATACCTGGACGGCGGCGAGCCCCGGCGGGTAATCGCCCGCCCGCCCAAGCTGGTCAACGTGGTGGTCTAGCGGACCTGTATCGGCACCGCTCAGACGTCCCAGACTACGTGAAGCTCCTCGGGGCCGCGGAACGCCACCCCCCGGATGAGCGGCGGTTCGGCGTCGGGGTCGAGGCGCAGACCTGGGAGTCGTTCGAGAATGGCCGGCAGCGCCACCCGCATCTCCAGTCGGGCCAAGTGCATGCCCAAGCACAGGTGCCGCCCCCAGCCGAACGCCATGTGGGGCACGGGCTGCTCACGGTCGGGATCCCAGCGGTGGCCGTCGGCATACACCCGCTCGTCGCGGTTGGCCGACGTCATGGTCATCATCAGCCGGGTGCCAGCCGGTATAGGACAGCCATCCACCTCGGTGTCCTCGGTGGCCTCCCGGGTGGCCAGGGGGGCTGAGCTCTCCCACCGCAGGGTCTCCTCGATCACCTGATCCAGCAGCGACCAGTCGGCCTTGAGCCGGTTGAGCCAGCCGTCGTCGGTCAGCAGCGCCGTCAAGGCGATGCCCAGCTCGCGGGAGGTGGTCTCAGCCCCGGCGGGCATCAACAGCAGCAAAAAGCCGTAGATGTGCTCGTCGTCGAGGCGCTGGCCGTCGATCTCGGAGTGGATGATGTCGCTGATCAGATCTTCTTGGGGGTTTTGCTTGCGGTCTTCCACAATGGGGTAGAGGTAGTCGCGCATGGCCTTGGAGGCGGCATGGCCCGGCTCGGGATAGAGGGGACCGGCGCTTACCTGCTCGGACCACAGCCGGAACTGGTCGGCGTCGTCCAGCGGCACACCCATGATCCCGGCGATCACCCGGGTGGGGAACCGCTGGGTCAGCTCGGCCACCAGATCGGCCCGCCCCAGAGGGGCGATGCCGTCGAGCAGCTCGTTGACGATGGGCGCCACCAGCTCGGTCTCCCAACGGGCCAGCGCCGATGACCGAAACGCCTTGGACACCAGCCCCCGGTAGGCAGTGTGCTCGTCGCCGTCCATGCCCAGCAACAGCGGTCCCATGAACGGGGTCATCGACTCGGCCACCACCCGGGTGGAGAACACCGCGCTGTTGCGCAGCACCGCCTCGGTGTGGTTCCGGCGGTACAGGTTCAAGATGCGCCCGCCGAAACCGTCATCGCGCACCTCCGGGGGCTCGGCTCGGCCCCGATCCCACTCCTTGTGGGGGTTGATGGCCGCCTCTTCAGCTTGGGCCAGCCCCTCGTGATAGTCGGACGGATCCTTGGTCTCCACGGGTGCAACCCTATGGGGGCAGACCTATTGCGGCGGCTCTATTGATGTGAACGGCCCGGAATGGCTCGAAGCGCCTCGCGCACTTCGCCCCACGGTCCGTCGGCCCGGAGACCCTGGCCGAACGACATGCGGTCGATAAGCCCGCCGTAGCTGGCCGCCACGCCGTCGGCCAGGCTCTGGGGCTCGGCCACCACGCCGAAGGTCCCCAGCATCGTGTCGTCGATCACGTCGGCCATCTCAACCCATTGGCCCTGCTTGGACATGCGATTCAGCTCGTCTTGGGCGTCGCCCCAGCCGTGGTGCTCGAGCACCGGGCGGTATGCCGGCGTCGAGCCGTAGAAGGCCAGTTGCTGGCGGGCCGCTTGGGCCGACGAGGCCATCTCCTCCTCGTTCTCGCCGGTGACGATGAACACGGGCATCGACACCTCGATGTCCAGGGGATCGCGGCCTGCTCGGACGGCCCCGCGCTCGAGGGCGGGCAGCGACACCTCCCGCAGGTAGCTCGGGGTGGTGAACCCGTGGCTGATCCAGCCGTCGGCGCTCTCGCCGGCCGCCTCGGTCATGAGGTCGCCCACCGCGGCCAGGTGGATAGGGGGAGGGCCGAAGGGATTGGCGCCGGGGCTGAACATCGGCGTCATGAGGGTGTGCTGGTAGAACTCGCCCCGAAAGCTCAGCCGCTCACCGGTCTCCCAGCAATCCCATATGGCCTTGACGGCGTCGATCATCTCCTTCATACGGGCCGCGGGGTGAGACCAGGGCATGGAGAATCGCTTGGTGATGTGGGGCTTTATCTGAGAGCCCAGGCCGAGAATGAAACGCCCGCTGGAATACGCCTGAAGATCCCATCCCAAGTTGGCCAAGATCATCGGGTTGCGGGCGAATGACACCGCAATCGAGGTTCCGATCTGAATGCGGGTGGTGTGCTCGGCGGCCAAAACCAGCGGCAGGAACGGATCGTGATCGAGCTCGGCCGACCAGATCCCGTCGTAGCCGGCGGCTTCCAGATTCCGGGCGTTTTCGGCGGCATCCCCCAGGGGTCCAACCGATCCCTTTCTGGCTGCTCTGGTAACGAGGCCTCCATCTAGCTTCATGCTCTGTCCTCTCGGGTGATTATCACGGTCATTTGGATTCGTCCTGGTCGCGCAGGAATTGTTCCAGCTCTTCGGCCAGCTCGTCGCCGGTGGGGATCTCCTCACCCGACTCTCCCATGCTGGTGTCGTAGGCGCTTTCCAATTGGCCGAGCAGGCGCTTGTGGCTGGCGTTCTGGGCGATCATGGTGTCGAGCCGACGGGACACCTCCAGCCCCTCGGCAATCAGCGGCGCGGGGTCGAACCGCAGGTCGGCCACGGTCCGCAGTCCTTGGAACAGCGCCGCGGTGGCGGCGGGGAACGGGGAGCCGGACGCATAGTGGGGCACCTGAGCCCATACCGACACCGTTTCAATTCCGGCGGCCTCGAATCGCTTGGCCAATGCCGCGCTGATACCGGCGGGAACCTCCAGGGTGCCCCCGGGGGAGCCGAACCGCTCGATCAGATCCTGGGAGGTTCCGGTGGCCGACAGCCGCACCGGCCGGGTGTGGGGCACCGCAGCCGGGTACGCCCCCAATGACACCACTCGGGCTACCCCCAGCTGCTGCACCAGCTGATCGACGGCCGCGCAGAACGCCTGCCAGCGAAAATCGGGTTCGGGTCCGTGGAGCAGCAGGAACGCCCGCTGGTCTAGATCGCTCACCTGTTGGAGGCGGATGGCCGGCCAGCTGATGTGGTCCACTCGGCCCTCTCGAACGGTCATGGTGGGGCGGCGGGCTCGGTGGTCCACCAGCAGATCGGCGTCGAAACTGGCCACCAGATCGGCGTCGTCGGCCTTCAACATGATCTCGGTGGCGTTGCGCATGCCGAAACCGGCATCCACCCATCCGTCAAAGGCCACCACCAGCACGGGATCGGCCAATTCGAGTTCTTGGTGCACGGTGACCAGCTCGCTGCTCATGCCACTTGCTCCGCAGCCGATGTGGCCATCTCAACCAGCGCGTCCACCCGGGCCACAAAACTGTCGGCCCCCTGCGGCGGCGCCTTGTCGCCCATGGCCCCGCCCACATACCGGCTGTAGACGCCTTCCAGAATGCAGGCCAGCTTCCAGTAGCCGAAGGCCATGTAGAACTCGAAGTTGTCGATTTCGCGCCCCGACGCCTCCGAGTAGAGGTCGAACATCTCGGCTCGGCTGGCGAATCCGGCCTCGCCGGTGGGGGGATCGTCCAACGCAAATTCAGAGTCGTTTGGCTCAGCCCAATACACCAGAAGCTGGGCCACGTCGGCGTTGCGGTCGCCCAAGGTGCACAGCTCCCAGTCGAGCACGGCCAGCACTTCGCCTTGATCGCCCAGCATGCAGTTGTCCAGTCGGTAGTCGCCGTGGACGATACCGGCTAGGCCCTGTTCGGGGATGCGGGCCACTAGATGGTCGTGAACCTCCTGGATCTGAGGGCGGTCTTGGGTTTTCGACTCCTCGAACTGGCGCAGCCAGCGCCGGAGCTGGCGGGCGATGTAGTCCTCCTTGCGCCCTAGATCGCCCAGCCCCACCTCGTCCACGTCCACCGCGTGGATGCGGGCCAGCGTCTCGGCGATCGACTTGGAGGCTTTCCAGCGCACCTCAGGGGCCAGCTCAGAAGCTTGTTTGCGGTTGCGCACCACCTTGCCGTCCACAAAGTCCATGACGTAGAAGGGGCGCTCGTTTACCTGCTCGTCCTCGCACAACCCGAAGGCCTGGGGCACCGGCACGTCGGTTTCGGCGAGGGCGGCGATGATCTTGTGCTCTCGGCCCATGTCGTGGGCGGTGGCCAGCACCTGATACAGCGGCGGCCGGCGCAACACGTAACGCTGGCCGTCGGCGCCGGTGGCCTTGAAGGTGAGGTTGGAATGCCCGCCGGCGATCAGCTCGAACGCCAGCGGCAAGGCGGCGCCCGGCACGTTGGCTTCGAACCACGCGCTGACCGCGTCGTGCTGGATGCCTCGGATGTGGTCCATGCGAGAGGTCACGCTAGCGTTCAATCTGGTTCGATGAGAGGTAGCCGATGGCCGATGTGACTGATGCGACGTTTACCACCGAAGTGGTTGAGCGCTCCCACACCGTGGCGGTGGTGGTGGACTTGTGGGCGCCGTGGTGCGGGCCGTGCAAAACGCTCGGGCCGATTCTGGAGCAGGCAGTGGCGGCCACCGGCGGGGCGGTGGAGCTGGCCAAAGTCAACGTGGACGACAACCCCCAGACCGCTCAGGCCTTTCAGGTTCAGAGCATTCCCGCGGTGTACGCCATGCGCGACGGCAAGGTGGTCGACGGGTTCATCGGCGCCCAGGGCGAGGCCGCAGTGGCCGAGTTCGTGCAGGGTCTGATTCCCACCGAACAGCAGAGCGAAGTGGAGGCTCTGGTGGCCGCCGGCGACGAGGCCTCTCTGCGGCGGGCATTGGAGCTAGACGCCGACCACGAGGGCGCTGTTGTGGGGCTGGCCGACCTGCTGGTGGCCGATGGCCGGGGCGAGGAGGCCCTTGAGCTGCTGGAGCGGATTCCCGAGACCGCCGAGGTCCGACGGGTGGCTGCGCTGGCCCGTACCGGTGGCGGGGCCGACAATGGGGATGTTGAGGCCCGGCTCGACGATTTGCTGGGCCGGGTGAAGGCCGATCCTGACGCCCGCCAGGAGTTCGTCGACCTGTTGGAGATCATGGGCTCCGACGACCCCCGCACCTCCGTCTACCGCCGTCGTCTCACCACCCAGCTCTACTGAGCGCCCGCACCCAGGCGGGCACAGGGCGCTGGCCCTGTCGATTCTGATTTTCGGCTGATACTCTGAAGCCGCTTCCCCCGCCACTGGCATGGCGCGCCGCGCCCGGACGGGCCAATGGAAGACTCCTCATTGCCGCCTCCCCGGCTGACCCCCGCAGAGAGGGTCAGGGAGATGGTGGATGACTACCGGCACTTGATCACCGGGCCCCGGCTGTTGATGGTCGGCGGTGGACTGGTGGCCGCCATTGCGGTGGCGGCCTATCTGATGGCGGGGGCCAGCAGCGCTCCGCGGCCTGAGGCGGTGATTCCCATGGCGACGCCGCTGCCCGCCCGCTCGACCCCGGCTGCCGAGGCGGCGCCGATACTGGTACACGCCGCTGGCGCGGTCCGCGCTCCCGGGGTGTACCTCTTTCGGGGCGAGGCCCGGGTGCTCGACTTGGTAGAGGCAGCCGGGGGGCTGGCGCCCGACGCCGACCACGATCGGGTGAATCTGGCCGCCCCGCTGTCGGACGGACTCTGGATGTACTTCCCCCGGCTCGGCCAGACGGCAATACCCGCGCCTCTGGGCGGGAGTGGATCGGCGGGCGGTGGTGCGACCGCCCAATCCGGGCCGCTGAACCTCAACTCCGCCACTGCCGACCAGCTTGAGTCGCTGCCCGGGGTGGGGCCGGCCACCGCGGCGGCCATCATCGACCACCGCCAGCGCATCGGCGGGTTTGCCTCGGTAGACGGGCTGCTGGCCGTGTCCGGCATCGGCCCGGCCAAGCTGGAGCAGATCCGCGATTTGGTCGCAGTGTGAGCGACCGCCACGCGGTGGCACTGGCGGTGGCGGCCATGGCCGGCGCCTGGTGGTCGGCGGGCGTGCCTCTAGTTCCGGGGATAGCCCTGGCGGCAGTGGCCTTGGCCGTCCGCAAGCCGTGGCTGTTGGTAGTTGGCGTGCTGCTGCTCAGCTCGTCGCTGGGAGCGAGGGCCTGGGCGGGCCTCGATCCGCTGGAGCCCGCAGCCTTCGAGGGCGAAGCCGCTCTGGTGTCCGATCCGGTGCCGGTGGGCGAGGGAATGCGGGTGTTCGTGCGGGCGGAGGGACGGCGCTATGAGGCTTGGGCCTACGGGCGCGCCGCCCGAGACCTGGGTGACCGTCTGGCCGGGGACCGCATCAGCGTCACCGGCAGCGTCCGACCGATCCTGCCGCTGCCCAGCTACCAAGCGGCCCGCCACGTGGCCAACCGGCTGAACATCGACCGCGTCCACCACTATCGGGATGGGCCCCTTCCCTATCAGATGGCCAACTGGCTGCGACGCACCATCGCCCGAGGCGCTCAAACCCTGGATGGCGACCGCCTCGCTCTGTTCACTGGGCTTTCTTACGGCGACGACCGCCACCAGTCGCCGGTAGTGTCCGACGACTTCCGGGCCGCGGGCCTCACCCACTTACTGGCCGTGTCGGGACAGAACGTGGCCTTCGTTCTCATATTGGCCCGCCCCCTGATCGAGCGGTTCGACTACCGGGGCCGCTGGGTACTCACCCTCGGGGCAATCGCCTTCTTCGCCCTGGTCACCCGGTTCGAGCCCTCAGTGCTTCGGGCCTCGGTGATGGCGGCCATCGCGGCCACCGCCACCTTGTTGGGCCGGGAGGCGTCCAGCCGCCGGGTGCTGGCATTGGCCGTGGCCCTGTTGGTGCTGGTTGATCCGCTGCTGGTGCACTCGGTGGCCTTTCGGCTGTCGGTGGCCGCTTCGACGGGCATCATCTTGTGGGCTCCCCGTTTGGCCGAGCGCCTGCGAGGGCCTCGGCTGCTGGCCGACGCGCTGGCGGTGACCGTGTCGGCGCAGTTGGCCGTGGCGCCGTTGCTCATCGCCACATTCGGCGGGGTTCCGGTGGCCTCGCTGCCCGCCAACCTGCTGGCCGCCCCGGTGGCCGGGCCGATCATGATGTGGAGCCTGTCGGCGGGGCTGTTGGCCGGGCTGGCGGGCGGCCCGCTGGCCCAGGCCATCCACTGGCCCACCGACCTGGGCATTGGCTGGATCCAGGCGGTGGCCGGCTGGTCGGCATCAGCTCGGCTCGGCGAACTGCGGACCCCCCATTTGATCGCGGTGGCCATCGGCGCCGGGGTCTGGTGGCTGGCCCGGCGCCGCCTGCTGCGCGCCGCGGCCGCTGTAGGGCTGGCCGCCGCGCTGCTGGTGCCAGCGGTGGCCCTGCGGACTGCCGACCCGCCATTCCACACCGTGCTCGACTCCGGAGTCGAGGTGTGGCGCCACCACCACACTGTGGTGGTTGTGCTCGGCCCCAACCGGTCAACCGAGCGGCTGCTGGAAGACCTCCGCCGGGCCGGAGTCGGCGCGGTAGACCTGGCAGTGGCCGACCGGGGCACCCGGGCCCAGCGCAACCAGATCCGATCGCTGCAAGAGCGCATGCATGTAGGCACAATCATCGCCCCACCCGCCCACCGCATAGGAGGAGCCCGAACCGTCCGAACCGGCCAGCAAGTCCTGGTCGGCAGCCTCGTCGTTGAGGTGACCTCCCACGACCCTCGTCTGGCAGTGGCGGTCACTCCGCTGGCATCCCAAATCGTCACCGGCGCGGTGTAGCGTCGCCTGCGTGATCGTGGAACTGGGGCCGCATCGCTATGACGTGACCACCCGTGCCCTGGTCATGGGGATTTTGAACCGCACGCCCGACTCGTTCTACGACGCCGGGCAGTACTGGGATTTCGACGCGTTCTTGGCCAAGGCTGAGACGCTGGTGGCTGAGGGGGCCGACTTCTTGGATGTTGGCGGGGTGAAGGCCGGTCCCGGTCCCGAGGTGACCGAAAACGAGGAGATGGATCGGGTGGTGCCGGCCATCGAGGCGCTGCGCAAGCGATTCGATCTGCCCATCTCGGTGGACACCTGGCGGGCCTCGGTGGCCCGGGAGAGCTACGCCGCCGGGGCGGTGGTGGGAAACGACATCAGCGGCTTTGCCGATCCCGACTTCCTGTGCGCCGCCGCCGAAGCGGGGGCCTCGGTGGTGGCCTGCCATGTGCGCCTGGCCCCCAGGGTGGCCGACCCCGACCCGGTGTACGACGACCTGGTGGGCGAGGTGAGCCGGTTCTTGTCGGAGCGGGCTCAATGGGCGGTGGACGCGGGGATCCCCCCGCAGCGGATCATGCTCGACGCCGGACACGACCTGGGCAAGACCCCCGAGATGTCGGCCGAGCTGCTTCGCCGATCTGAGGAGCTAGCGGATCTGGGCTATCCGGTGTTTCTGTCGGTGTCGAACAAGGGCTTTTTGGGGGAGCTGACCGGAACCGAGGTGGGCAACCGGCGCGAGGCCACGCTGGCGGCCCATGCCTTGGGCGTGGGGTTGGGCAGCCGGATTCTTCGGGCCCATGACGTGGCCGGCACCCGCCGGGTGGCCGACTTCATGAGCGACCTCCTCCAACACCGGCGGAATCACTCATGAGCGCAACGGTGGTGCTGTTGCACGGCGACGACGAGGTGCTGTTGTCCAACGCGGTGCGCGACCGGGTGGCCCAGTTGGTGGGCGACGGCGACCGGTCGCTGATGGTGGCCGAGCTGACCGAGGCCGCCTACCTGGAGGACGACGACTACCACATCGCCCCGCTGGTGGACGCCGCCCAGACCCCGCCGTTCCTCACCGAGCGGCGGGTGGTGGTGGGCCGGGAGATGGGCCGATTCTCCGCCGTCGATTCGCTAAGCCCACTGCTCGGATATCTGGAGCAACCGCTGGACACCACCGATCTGGTGCTGGTGTGGGAGAAGGGCCCGGCGCTCCAACGGCTGAACGCGGTGCCCAAACGATTGTCGGAAGCGGTGGCCGAAGCCGGCGGAGAGGTGGTCGGCGCGGGGATTCCCCGGGGCCGCGACGGGGCGGCCAAGTGGATGGACACGCAGGTAGCCGCCGCGGGGCTCCGGCTGCGGGCCGGGGCCAAACGGCTGCTGGCCGACCACCTGGGGGAGGACATGAGCCGCCTGCCCGCGGTGCTCACCACGCTGGCGTCGGCTTATGGCCCGGATCGGGCACTGGAGGCCGACGACGTGGCCCCGTTCATCTGGGAGGCCGGATCGGTGCCCCCCTGGGAGCTGACCGATGCGGTGGAGTCGGGCAACATCGCTGACGCTCTGGACAAGCTGCGCCGCATGCTCCACGCCGGTGGCCGCAACGAGATGCAGGTGCTGTCCACCCTCTACAACCACCACAACCGGCTGCTGCGCTTAGACGGGGCCGACGCCGCCGATGAGAAGGAAGCCGCCGAGCTGTTGGGCCTCAAGGGCTCAACCTTCCCGGCCCGAAAGGCACTGCGCCAGGCCCGAAAGCTGGGACCGAAGAAGGTCGCCCGGTCGATCGAGCTATTGGCCCAAGCCGACTTGGATCTCCGGGGTGCCACTGCGGTGCCCTCCGAAGCGGTGCTGGAGGTGCTGGTGGCGCGCCTTACCCAGCTCAATCGCTAGAAGCTAAGCGTTGGGCCTGGACCTACTCAGCTTGAAGGCGGGCCAGGCGCTTCATCAGGCGGGATTTCTTCCGGGCCGCGGTGTTGGGGTGCAGCACGCCCTTGCTGGCCGCCTTGTCGATGCGCTTGATGGCCAGGCGGGCCGCCTCGGCGGTCTCCTCGGCATCGCCATGCTCCGCGGCGGCCTCCGCGTTCCGGGTGCGGGTGATGATCTCGGATCGCACGGCGCGGTTGCGCTGGCGGCGCTTCTCGTTCTGGCGGTTGCGCTTTATCTGGCTCTTGATGTTTGCCACAGAATGGCAACTCTACCGTCCCCCAAACCCTGGTAACCACATGGGAACCTGGGGAATAAGGGCGGTAGCGTTAATCGGTTCCCATGGATCTCTCCCACATTCGCAATACCTCGATCATCGCCCACATCGACCACGGCAAGTCGACGCTGGCCGACCGCATGCTGGAGCTGTGCGGGGCGGTGGACCCCCGCGAGATGCGGGCCCAGTATCTCGACTCCATGGACCTGGAACGGGAACGGGGCATAACCATCAAGCTCCAGAGCGTGCGCCTCGACCACGACGGCTACGTGATCAACCTCATCGACACCCCGGGCCACGTGGACTTCGGCTACGAGGTGAGCCGCTCTTTGGCGGCCTGCGAGTCGGTCATCTTGCTGGTGGACGCAGCCCAGGGCATCGAGGCCCAGACGCTGGCCAACTGCTACCTGGCCCTGGAGAACGAGCTGGAGGTGGTGGCTGCCCTCAACAAGATCGACCTGCCCGCGGCCGAGCCCGATCGCCGGGCCACCGAGATCGAGCAAGTTCTGGGCATCGCCGCCGAAGACGTGCTGCACATCAGTGCCAAGACCGGCGAGGGCGTGCAGGAACTGCTCGATGCGGTGGTGGCCCGCACCCCGCCGCCGGTGGGCGATCCCGACGCCCCGCTCCAGGCGCTGATCTTCGACTCCCATTTCGACCAGTACCGGGGCGTGGTCAGCTCGGTGCGGGTGATGAACGGGCGGCTGCGGTCGGGGGCCAAGATACGGTTCATGCAGGCCCGAACCGACCGGGAGGCCGACGAGATCGGGGCGTGGCGCCCCCAGCCGACGCCGGTCGACGAGCTGGGGCCGGGCGAGGTGGGCTACCTCATCGCCGGCATGAAGAACGTGGCCGAGGCCCGATCGGGAGAGACCGTAACCACCACCCGCGATAGTGCGGCCGAGCCCCTGGCCGGCTACCACGAGCCCAAGTCGATGGTGTTCTGCGGGCTTTATCCCATAGACGGCGACGAGTTCGCCGCCCTGCGCGACTCGCTGGAGCGGCTGCGGGTGAGCGACTCCAGCTTCAACTACCAGCCGGAGTCGTCCGGCGCGCTGGGCTTCGGCTTCCGGTGCGGCTTTTTGGGGCTGTTGCACATGGAGATCGTACGGGAGCGCCTGGAGCGGGAGTTCAACCTCAGCCTCATCGCCACCGCCCCGTCGGTGGCCTACCGGGTGCAGCTGGCCAGCGGCGAAGAGGTGGAGGTGGACAATCCCTCGGAAATGCCCCCGGCCGCCGAGGTGCAGGGCATCCAGGAGCCCATGCTGGCCACCACCATCATCGCCCCCGCCGACTACACCGGAACCCTCATGGAGCTGTGCCAGGCCCGCCGGGGCGAGATGAAGAAGCTGGAGTACCTGTCGCCCGAGCGGGTGGAGCTGGCCTACCGGCTGCCGCTGGCCGAGGTGGTGGTGGACTTCTTCGATCAGCTAAAGAGCCGCACCCAGGGCTACGCCAGCTTGGACTACGAGCCCGACGGCTACGCCGCGTCCGATCTCACCAAGGTGGACATCCTGCTCCAGCACGAGCCGGTGGACGCCTTCAGCTCCATCGTCCACCGGGACGCGGCCTACTCCTACGGCCGGCGCATGACCGAGAAGCTCAAGGAGCTGATCCCCCGCCAGCAGTTCGATGTGCCCATCCAGGCGGCCATCGGAGGCAAGATCATCGCCCGGGAGACGGTCAAGGCCTTCCGCAAGGATGTCACCGCCAAGCTGTACGGCGGCGACGTGACCCGCAAGCGCAAGCTGCTGGAGAACCAGAAGGCCGGCAAGAAGAAGATGAAGGCCATCGGCCGGGTGGATGTGCCCCAGGATGCGTTCATATCCGCGCTGCGTCTAGACGACTGAGACCGCCGCGTGGGCGTCTGCTGGGTGGCGAATCGGGCCAGGCCAGTAGTATTCAAGCCTTATGGGAACCCAGGGCGAGACGCTTTCGGCCCGCAAGGCCGCGGTGCTGCGGGCCGTGGTGGAGGGCTACATCTCCACCACCCAGCCCGTGGGCTCCTCCCATGTATCTGAGATCGCCGATCTGGGCGTCTCACCGGCCACGGTCCGCAACGAGATGCTGGCCCTGGAGCAGGCCGGATACCTGAGCCAGCCCCACACCAGTGCGGGCCGCATTCCCACCGAGAAGGGCTATCGCCATTTCGTGGACACCCTCTCCGACGTGTCCGGCACTCTGGGCCGCACCGAGCGCCAGCAGGTGCGGGCTTTCTTCGACACCACCCACAGCGAACTCGAGCAGATGCTGGCCGACACCAGCGCCCTTCTGGCCGACCTCACCGCCTATGCCGCATTGGTGGTGGCCCCCCAGCACTCCACCGCCACCATCCGGTCGGTGAGCTTGGTGGACCTGTCGGAGCGGCTGGTGATGGCCCTGGTGGTGTACGAGAACGGATCGGTGGACAAGCGCACCATCGAGGTGGACCGGCCCGCCGACCCGGTGGAGATGGCGCGGGCGTCCACCCAGCTCACCGACCTGCTGGCGGGAAGCCCGGCCAGCGCCCTGCGAGATCGCAGGCTGGCCCATGCCGTGACTCCGCTGGCGGCCCGGGTGCTGGATTCGCTGGCCGATCTGAGCGATGCCGAGGAGCAGCTCTACGTGGGCGGGGCGGCCAGCGTGGCCGGGCTGTTCGACGCCACCGAGACGGTTCGCTCGGTTCTGGGAATACTGGAGAAGCAGTTGGTGGTTGTCTCTTTGGTGAGAGACATTCTGGATCGAGGCCTCACGGTGGCCATCGGCTCAGAGACCGGAGTGGCGCCGTTGGCCGAGTGCTCGCTGATAGTGGCCCCCTACGAGGTTGCCGGCCAGCCGGTGGGCTCCATCGGGGTGCTGGGCCCCACCCGCATGAACTATCCCCAGGCGCTGGCCGCGGTGGCGGTGGTGAGCCAGAACTTGGGCGACAGGCTGTCTGTCCCATAGCCCATGGCTTCCGACTTCTACGATCTGCTCGGCGTGGGCCGAGACGCCACCGAGGACGATCTCAAAAAGGCGTTCCGCAAGCTGGCCCGCCAGTACCACCCCGATGCCAACCCCGACGACGCTGATGCCGAGGCCCGCTTCAAGGAGATCGCGCTGGCTTATGAGACGCTGAGCGACCCCCAGAAGCGGGCCCACTACGACCGCTTCGGCACCGCGCCGGGGGCAGCCGGGGGAGGCGACCCGTTCTCGGGCATGAACCTGAGCGACATTTTCGACGCATTCTTTGGAGGATCAAGCCCGTTTGGGGGCAGTCCGTTCGGCACTGCTGGCGGGCGGACCCGGACCGGTCCCCAGCGGGGCGCCGACCTGGAGGCGGTGCTGACGCTCGATTTTGAGGACGCGGTGCTGGGTGCCGACGCCGAGGTGACCGTGCGCACCGCCACGGCATGTGAACCGTGCGAGGGCCGAGGCGCAGCTGAGGGCACCCAGCCGATCACCTGCGGAACGTGCGACGGCATGGGCCAGGTGCAGCGGTTGCGCCAATCGATTCTCGGCCAGATGGTCACCCGCACGGTGTGCGAGACCTGCTCGGGCAGCGGCGAGGTGATCTCCGACCCGTGCCGTGAGTGCGGGGGCGACGGCCGGGTGGTGGGAGACCGGGACTACACGGTGACCGTTCCAGCGGGCGTGGGCCAGGGGTCCACGCTGCGGGTGGCCCGCCGGGGCGCGGCCGGGCCTCGGGGCGGTCCCCCCGGCGACCTCTACGTGCACATTGACGTGCGGCCCCACCCCCGTTTCCAGCGCGACGGCGACAATCTGGTGGACCAACTGGATCTGACCATGGTCCAAGCCGCGCTTGGCGCCAACTTCAAGTACGAGACGCTCGACAGCGTGGAGGATCTGGAGATACCTGCCGGCACCCAGACTGGCGATGTGTTTCGCATCCGAGGCCGGGGCGTGCCCCGACTGGAGGGTCGGGGCCGGGGCGATCTGCTGGTGCAGGCCATGGTGGAAACGCCCACCGGCTTGAGCGACGAGGAAATCGACCTGCTCCACCAGCTGGCCGAACTGCGGGGCGAAGAGGTGGCGCCCACCACCAGGAAGCGACGCCGTGAAGCCCGGCGGCGGTGACGGCCCCCACGTCTTCGTCGATGACCTGGAACACCCCGAGCTGCGCGAGGAAGACCGCCATCACCTAACCCGGTCGCTGCGGCTTCGGCCTGGCGACACCTTCACCGCCTCCGACGGGGCCGGTTCGTGGCGAATCTACCGCCTGGGGTCAGGCCCCGAAGGCGAGACTGAGGCTGTCGGCGAGGTGGTGTTCGTGGAGGCCCCTAAGCCAAGGCTCACCATCGGCTTCGCCCTCATCAAGGGAGGCCGCCCCGAGCTAGTGGTGCAAAAGCTCACCGAACTGGGCGTGGACGTCATCGTCCCATTCACCGCCGAGCACAGCGTGGTGCGCTGGGAGGCCGACCGGGCAACTCGCCACACCGAGCGTCTCCGCCGTGTAGCCCGCGAAGCCGCCATGCAGAGCCGCCAAGTCCGCCTCCCCGATATCGGCGAGCCCACCGACTTCGCCGCTCTGGCCACTCAGCCCGGCGCCATCCGAGCCGACGTCACCGGCAACCCCCCATCCCTCGACCACCCCACCGTCCTAATCGGCCCCGAAGGCGGCTGGTCCGAATCCGAACGCCACCAACTACCCGCCATCCGCCTCAGCTCCTCAGTCCTCCGCTCAGAAACCGCCGCCATAACCACC
Source organism: Acidimicrobiia bacterium (assembly GCA_022825005.1). Taxonomy (GTDB): domain Bacteria; phylum Actinomycetota; class Acidimicrobiia; order Acidimicrobiales; family Bin134; genus Poriferisocius. The sequence continues at coordinate 3,693 of JAJDYU010000015.1, read as the reverse complement.
GCCGCCCTCCTAACCGCCCTCCGCGACGGCCTGACTGCTACCAGCTAGGAGCGCTGGTTGATGGGGGTGTAGGTGCGCTCGGCGGAGCCGGTGTATACCTGGCGGGGGCGGGCTATGCGGCTGTCTTGTTCTAGGAGCTCTACCCAGTGGGCCAGCCAGCCGGCGGTGCGGGCTATGGCGAACAGCACGGTGAACATGTCGGTGGGGAAGCCCATCGACTGGTAGATGAGCCCGGAGTAGAAGTCCACGTTGGGATACAGCCGGCGGCTCACGAAATAGTCGTCGGCCAAGGCCACCTCTTCGAGCTTGAGGGCGATGTCGAGCAGTGGGTTGGAGCCGGTCACCTCGAACACGTCGTAGGCGGCTTGCTTGATGATGCGGGCCCGGGGGTCGTAGTTCTTGTACACCCGATGGCCAAACCCCATCAGGCGGGTCTCGCCGGCCTTTACTGCCTTGATGAACGGGTCGATGTTCTCGTAGCTGCCGATCTCGTCAAGCATCTCCATCACGGCCTGGTTGGCTCCGCCGTGGCGGGGGCCGTACAGCGAGCAAGCCGCCGCGGAGATCACCGAGTAGGGGTCGGTGTGGGCGCTTCCCACCACCCGGGCGGTGCTGGTGGAGCAGTTCTGGCCGTGGTCGGCGTGGGTGATGAGCAGGAGGTCGAGCGCCCGGGCGAAGGCCGGGTCGCACTGGTAGGTGGGCTCGGCGATCTTGAACATCATCGACAGGAAGTTGGTGGCGAAGTCCAGGTTGTTGTCGGGGTAGACGAACGGCATACCGGTGTTGAACCGGAAGCCCGCGGCGGCCACGGTGGGCACTTTGGCGATGAGCCGCACGATCTGGTGCATGCGGTTCTCGGGGTCTTCGATCTCTTTGGCCTCGGGATAGAACGTGGACAGCGCGGCGATGGTGGACACGAACATGCCCATGGGGTGGGCATCGTGGAGGAACGACTCCATGAACCGCTTGCGGAAGCGCTCGTGGATGAAGGTGTGGTGGGTGATCTCGTGTACCCACACGTCGTATTCGCCGGGGGTGGGGAGCTCGCCGTGGAGCAGCAGGTAGGCCACTTCCAGGAAGGTGGAGTGCTCGGCCAGCTGCTCGATGGGGTAGCCCCGATAGCGCAAGATGCCGTTCTCGCCGTCCACCTCGCTGATGGCGCTGGTGGTGGCCGCGGTAGTGCTGAAGGACGGGTCTAAGAACCAGACGTTGGGGAGTAGTTTTCGCCACGCTGCGGCATCCACACCACCGTCGACAATCGGAACCTCTATCTGCTCACCGGTCCGATTGTCGGTGATCGTTATGGATTCAGGCACGCACGGCTCCTTTCCCTGCTCCCTCCGGCGCTGCCGCAGCTTACCTCAGGTTGTCGCTTTCGCCCCAGAGAGAGTGTTACCCCTGGTCACAGCGGGGTGTTGTCGTGGCGGCGGTGGGGGAGGGCCTCCCGTTTGGACTCCAACAGATCCAGGGCGGCGGCCACCTCGGCACGGGTGTCGGCCGGGTCGATCACCGCGTCGATCGAGCCCCGCTCCGCCGCGATGTAGGGGTTCAGGTAGCGCTCCTCGTAGGCGGCCTCCAGCTCGGCCCGCTCCTCGGGGCTCGACCGGCGGTGGACGATTTCCACTGCGCCCCGGGCCCCCATCACCGCGACCTCCGCCGAGGGCCAGGCCAGGGCGATGTCGTTTCCCATGTGGCGGGAGTCCATCACGATGTAGGCCCCGCCGTAGGACTTCCGCAGGGTCACGTTTACCCGGCCCACGGTGGCCCGGGCGTAGGCGAAGGCCAGCTGGGCGCCGTGGCGGATGATGCCCCGCCACTCGAGGTCCTTGCCTGGCTGGAAGCCCGAGGTGTCCACGAAGGTGACCAGCGGCAGGTTGAAGGCGTCGCAGAACGACACGAACCGGGCCCCCTTCTGGCTGCACGCGATGTCGAGCGTTCCGGCCAGGGTTTGGGGCTGGTTGGCCAGTATCCCCACCGGGCGTCCGGCCACGGTGGCGAAGGCGCACACCAGGTTGGCGGCCCAGTCGGCCTTGTACTCCAGCAGGTCGCCGTCGTCGGCCACGGCCCGGGCCACGTCTCGAACGTCGTAGCTGCCCAGCGGGGATTCGGGCAGGATGTCGCGCAGCTCGGGGGTGGGTCGGTCCACCGGGTCGTCCACCGGATACCGGGGCGGCAATTCGTCGGCATGGGCGGGTAGCAGGCTCAACAGCGCGCCCACCAGGTCGGAAGCGGCGTCTTTGTCGTCCACCAAGAAGGCGGCCACCCCGCTGCGCCGGGAGAGCTGGCCGGCACCGCCCAGGGTCTGGTTGCTGATCACCTCGCCGGTGTACTGGCCCACCATGCGGGGGCCGGTGACGAAGGCGTAGCTGTCCTCGGTGGCGATGGCGATGTCGGCCAGGCCCAGCAGCAGGGCCGGCCCCGACACCGCCGGGCCGGTGGCGCAGAAGATGGTGGGCACCTGGCCCGAGCAGTCCACCACCGACTTGGCCACCCGGCCCCAGCCCATGGTGGCCGCGATGCCCGAGTCGATGTCGGCGCCCGATGAGGCGATGAACCCAACCAGGGGCACACGGCGCAGAAGGGCCTCTTGGGCAGCTCGCTCCAGCGTCTCGCTGTCGGCAGGGCTGAGCGCCCCCCGGTCGGCCTCGTTGTCCTCCACTTCGAACGTCACGCACTCTCGGCCGTCGTAGGAGTCGAGCCAGGCTCGGGCCGATCCCGGTGCTCCGGCTCGCAGCGGGACCCGGTCGGGACGGTTGCCGGTGGCGGTCATGGCGTCGGTCATAGGCAGTGCTGTCAGTCTCGCGCCGTGCTCAGCTGGGGTACACCCCGGCCTGGTCGTAGCCGTGGGTGCCCACCACTTCGAAGATCACGTCTCGCACCGCTCGGGTGACCGCCGATGGGGCCACCCGGCGGCTGACGATCAGGCCCACCGAGCGCCGCACCAGCCCGGTGATAGGGATGCGCCGCCAGGGGCCGTCGTCGGGGGCGGCGGTGGCCGGCAAGATGGCGGCCCCGAACCCGGTGAGCACCAGGGTGGCGATCATCCTCATGCCGTCGATCTCGGCCCGGGTGGTGAGCTCCACACCCTGGTTCTTGAGCTCGGAGTCGATCTCGTCTCGAAAGGCAGTGCCCGGAGGGGGCAGCAGCAACTCGTGTTGGGTCAGCTCGGCGGGGGTCACCGACGATTTGCGGGCCAGCGGATGGTCGGGCGGGGCTATGAGCAGGCGGTCTTCCGCGAACAGCTCCTCAGCCCGGATCTCCGAGTCGCGCAGGGGCAGGTTGACCACCGCGCTGTGCAGATCTCCGGCGATTACCTGGGGGAGGAGGCTGGTGGTGGTGGCGGTGAGCACCTCGAGTCGGATGTTGGGGTATTGGGCCTCCAAGGCGGGCAAAACGATGGGGATCAGCCACCGGGCGGTGGAGTCGATGGTGCCCAGACGGGTGACCCCGGAGATGTCGTCGCGCATGGCGGCCATGTCCAACGCGATGGCGTCGGTCTCGGCCCGGATGCGCCGGGCTCGGGCCAATACCGCCTCCCCCTCCTCGGTGAGGGTGCCGGCGTCGCGGTCCACCAGGATGGCGCCCAGCTCCTCCTCCAACTTGGCGATGTGCTTGGACACGTTGGACTGCACGGTGTGCAGCGACCGGGCGGCCTTGGAGAACGTCTTGTGCTCGGCTATCGCCAACAGGGCA
>JAJDYU010000004.1 GCA_022825005.1 Acidimicrobiia bacterium | reverse complement strand
GGCCCGTGAGGGGTTCGAAATGGACCAACGCGAGGCCTATTCCTTCTACATGGGCTGCGTGCAGATGGTGATGCGGCGGAACGGCTCCTTTGTAGGGGTGGCCGATCCCCGCCGCGACGGGTCCGCCGCAGGACCAAGCTGATGACACTGCCCCTGCTCCTTTCGGTACCCCACGCCGGCACCGAGGTTCCCGAAGACGCCGAGCCCTACTGCATACTGACTCCTTCTCAGATCGCGGCCGACGGCGATGAGGGGGCGGCCGAGATCTACGCGCTGGCCGACCACGTCGAAGCCCACGTCACCACAACTGTGGCCCGGGCAATCGTCGATTTGAACCGGGCTCCCGACGACTTCCAGCCCGACGGCGTTGTGAAGACGCACACATGCTGGCAGGAACCGGTGTACTCGCCCTTCCCGCCCGAAGAGACAGTGCAAGCGCTCATCGAACGCTATTGGAAGCCCTACCACCGGCAGCTCTGTGAGCTCGGCGCCAGCGGGAGGTTTCTGCTGGGCGTGGACGGGCACACCATGGCGGCCCACGGCCCCCCGGTGGGCCCCGACGCCGGCAAGGCCCGGCCACGGGCATGCATCAGCAACGACGACCGCACCTGCCCACCGGCCTGGCTAGAGACCCTGCAATCGGCCCTGGCCCGCCACCTGGGCGGCGAGGTGACCATCAACACTCCCTTTCGGGGCGGCTACATCACCCGGACACACTCCGCCGAAATGCCCTGGCTCCAGATCGAACTGTCCCGAGCACCGTTCATGCCCAATCAGCAAAAACGCCAATCAGTGCTCGAAGCCCTAACCGAACTCAGCGCCCTTGTGGGCAAATCGCCGTCTTAGCCGCAGGCGGGCATCTTCATTCTTCAGAAGTCTGGGCGGGTTTGGAACGGTGGGCTCGGGTAACGGTTCCTGCGATGGAGCGCAACGGCATTGTGGATATCTCGAATACTGCGCCCACAAGTTGGACGGGCGTCCGGGCGGCCTCGATGAGTCCGCGGCCCAATAGTGCGCCCGCGGTGCGCCCCGACGGTCGTCGAGTCCATCCCAACGACACAAATACCCCCAGGGACAAGATCGCCACCAGCGCCATGAAGCCGCTGACAAGGATCCAGCCCCATTGGCGTTGGATCAGCGGCAGATCAATGAAATTCATGCCGAAGAATCCGGTGATGGCCGTGAGCGGCAGCATTACCGCGGCGTAAATGGTCAGAACCTTGGTGACCTCGGTTGCCTTGCGGGCTTCGGCTCCCCGGTAGGCGTCGAGGGTCTCGGCGAGGGCTGACCTGCCGCCCTCGACGCCTTCAGCGGTCCGAGAGGCAATGTCGAACACATCTGAGAAGCGCCGCCTTCCTGAATCGGAGATCAACGGGGATGTGGAGTGCCGCAGAATGTCGAACACCTCTCGCTGGGGATGGACTGACCGGCGAAGCACCGCAAGGTCGGCTCGCACTGCCATGATCTCCGACAAGAAGTCAGGGTCTGCCCGCAGTGCAAGCTGGATCAGCTCCTCGTTGCGGTTGTCGAAAACGTCGAGAACGCTGATCAACCGACGGGTGACGACGTCGGCGAGGCGGGCCAGCGTCTCATCCGCGCTCCCACTGGCCAACTCCGGTCGTGTTCGAACTCCATTCCATAGCGCATCGATCGACGGGGAGCGCCGGTCGTGGATGGTGACCAAACGGCGCTCCGACAAAAAGCAGCCAAGCTCGTAGTTCTCGATCCGATCCTGGCCCAAGCCGTGCAGCACAACCAGGATGCTGGCCCCGAAGTCGTCGACTTTGGGCAAATCCACATCGTCTACAGCATCGCGCGCTGCCAAGGAGTCAAGCCCTAGCTGCTGCGCCAGCCCGGTTAGGTCTTCAGCATCGTCAGGTCCTGCCGTGATGTCGATCCACATCCAACTGGACTCCGGTGGCTCACTGTCAGCCTCGATCTCGACGGCGCACTCTCCCGGTTCAAAAAGCAGAGATCGAATGAGCATCGGGAAAATTTCCTCGCTAGGGCCTCATCAAGCCGCCGCCGTCCACCTGGAATGTCTCGCCGGTGACGTATTGGCTGGCGTCGGACAGCAGGAAACCGATCACCGGGGCGATGTCGGTAACTGGGTCGCCGTCGCGGCCCATGGGGTGATTGTCGAACAGGGCCTTGTACGACGCCAGGCGGTCGGGGTCGTCGTCGGGCGGGGCCCGGTGGGCCACCGATGCCGGGTTCACGCAGTTCACCGTGATGCCGTCGCGGCCCCACTCCCGGGCCGCGGTGCGGGTCAAGGAGCGGATGGCCTCTTTGGCCGCGCCATAGGGTCCATAACCCGGCCCGCCGGTGATCCCCATGTTGGTGCCGAAGGTGATGATGCGCCCCCGGCCCTTGGCCGCCATGTGAGGGTGAACTGCCTGCATGAACCACAACGTGCCCTTGGGACCCGTGTTGAGCAGCAGGTCCATGTCCGACTCGTCCACCTCCAAAAGTGGCATGGTCGGGCGAAACGACTGGGCGTTGGCCACCAATCCGTCCACCGCGCCCCACCGCTCCACCGTGCGATCCACCACGTCGTTGGTGTGGTCCCGGTCGCCCACCGACCCGGCCACCGCCAGCACATCGCCGCCCCGCTCCCGCAGCTCGGCCGCGGTGGCCTCGATCCGCTCCGGTTTGCGGCTGGTCACCGTCAGCTTCACGCCCTCGTCCACCAAGTACTCCGCGATACCCCGGCCAATCCCCTTCGAGGCTCCGGTGAGGATCACGACCAGACCTTCCAGCATCGCCTGAGCGTACTGTTCTAGGCAGTGCAAACTCGCTTCAGCCTGCAATGCGGCGGCCATGAGCTGGTCCCCTGATCCCCGGCCCGACTGGGTAGCCGCCGTGAACCGGGGCGACGCCGGTCCGGTGGTGGACGAAGCCCGTCGCCCGTTCGACCCCCACTTGCTGATGGCCGAGGCCCTGGTGCGCCAAGGCCGAGCCCCCGACGACCGGGCTGCGCTCGGCGACGATGCCTTCGTCGAGCCCTTCACCCTGTTCTGTCACGGGCTGGAGAACGAAGCCGACCTCACCGTTATAGGCCGATGGATGTCGCGCCGCATGATCCTGCGGCTCCTAGAAGTCCGCATCCAGATAAACGACTATCTGGCCGCCGATCCCGGCACCCTCGACGAACCCATCGACCAGCCCATTTTCGTGATCGGCGCGCCTCGCACTGGCACCACCGTCATGCACGGAATACTGGCCCAAGACCCCGCCCACCGCGCTCCCGAGGGGTGGGAGCTGTTGCGACCGGTGCCCCCACCCGACCCCGATCCCGACATCCGGGCTACCGACCCCCGCATCGCCCTGGCCGGTGCCGAGCTGGTCATGCCCCAGACGGTGGCCAGCGGGATGCTGGCTATCCACGAGTACTCCGGGCGCATGTTCAAGGAGTGCCTGTCGGCCATGTCGTTCGAGTTCCGCTCCGAGGAGATGGTCAGCCGCACCGACGTGCCCTCCTACCAAGCCTGGTACGACACCGCCGATCTGCGCCCGGCCTACCGCACCTATCGCCGAGTGCTCCAGATCTTGCAGCGGCGCATGCCCACCCGGCGCTGGGTCCTCAAATCGCCCGCCCATCTCCAAGGCCTGCCCGCGCTGATGGAAGTGTTCGATGACGCCCGCTTCGTGATCACCCACCGCGACCCCACCGCCATCTTGCCCTCGGTCACCAGCCTGATCGCCACCATGCGCTGGGCCCATTCCGAGCGGGTGGATTTCGCCGCCATCGGCCGGTACCACCTCGAGCTCTACGCCCGCAGCCTCGATAATCTCATCGACCTCATCGATTCCGGCCGCCTGCCCTCCGACCGCACCGCCCAGGTGCCCCATCGCCAAGTGAGCACCGAGAAGCTGGCTGCCGTCCGGTCGGTGTACGAGCAACTCGGCATGGAGCTGAGCACCGACGCAGAGGCCGCCATGTCCGCCTACGTGGACGCCACCCCGCCCGGAAAGCACGGCGAACACCGCTATGAGTTCGAAGACCTCGGCCTCACCCGAGCCGAGGTTCGAGCCCGCTTCGCCCGCTACATCGAACGTTTCGACATCCCGGTGGCCGGCGATGGCTGACCAAGAGCATCCCGAAACCGCGTCGGCCTACCGGCTGGCCGAGCTACTGGGCGACCTGCCCCACCCCGACGACTTCGGCCCCGAGGCCTACGAACTGGTGGAGCGCACCCGCGATTTGGTGGCCGCGGTATCGGCCAACGACGCCGACCCCGCCACCCGGGCTGAGATCGCCGCCGCCCTGGCCGACATCACCGAGCGGCTGCGGGCCGCCGCCCGCGATCCCCACATCGTGGTGGCCAAAGATCACGAAGGCACCATCTACAACCTCACCCAAGCCGGATCAGGCCTACTCAACCCCCACGCCCCCCGCCTCATCTTCGACCCGGTGCCCCCGCCAGACCCCGACGCCGAGCCCCGCCCCGTGGAGATGCGGGCCACCGTCACCCTCACCGAAGCCCACTCCGGTCCACCCCACCGGGCCCACGGCGGCGTGGTGGCCACCATCCTGGACGAAGCCCTGGGCACCGCCGCCACCCGAGCCGGCGCAACCGGCCTAACCGTCGGCATCAACATCCGTTACAAGACCGGCGTCCCTCTCTACACCCCCCTAGAAGTCACCTGCCGCTACTCCCACACCGAAGGCCGCAAACACATAGCCACCGGCGAGCTCCGCGCCGGTAACACCATCTGCGCCACCGCCGAAGCCATCTTCATCACCGAACCGCGCTCGTGACCCGAGGACTTCCGAGCCCTACCCGAAGTGTTGCCTCAGCGGAGGGAGATCACCAGCGAGCCGATGTGGTCTTTGCGCTCGAAGTCGGCCTGCGCGGTGTGAATGTCCTCTAGGGGGTACACCCCGGCGACCACCGGGCGGACCTCGCCCCGCTCGATATAGCCAACCAGATCGGCAAACACCTGGGGAACAAAGACCGTCGCCCCGTAGAACTCCAGGTCGTTGAGATACAAGGTGCGCAAGTCGAGCTGCACCAGCGGCCCGGCGATGGCCCCCGAGGTGGCGTAACGCCCGCCTCGCCGAAGCGCGTCCAGGCAAGCAGCGAAGTGGTCACCGCCCACCACGTCGGCCACCACGTCGAACGGCCCCCCGTTGGCCGCCACCGCGGCCTCCAGCGGCGCCGGATCGTCGCGGGCCACCACCGCGTCGGTGCCCAGGTCCGCCAATCCGTCAAGTTTGGCCCTCCCGGCGATGGCCACCACCTGAGCCCCTCGCCGCTTGGCCAGTTGAATCAGAGCGGTGCCGACACCCCCCGAAGCTCCGGTGACCGCCACCGACTGGCCCGGCTCGAGCCGCACCCGCTGCAACATGTGCTCGGCGGTCGACCATGAGCACGCGAAGCTGGCCAGCTCCACGTCGCTCAGCGGGGTTTCGATGGGGTGGGCGTTGCCCGTCGGCACTGCGCAGTACTCGGCAAACCCGCCGTCGTGCTCGCTGCCCAGGTAGCCCGCCAGCTCGCGGCGCTCGGGGTGGTGGGAGTCCCGAATCCAGGGGTCGACCACCACCCGGCGGCCAATCAGCCCCTGATCTGCGCTGGCGCCGGCGGCCACAACCCGCCCGCTCACGTCGGCCCCTTGAATTCGGGGAAAGACCAGCGACCCTCCGCCCCAGGTGCTGTCGTCGGACCGGGCCTCCTCAAACCCGCGGCCGGCGGTGGCACCGGTCACCGACCGGCTATACCAGCCCACCCGGGTGTTGATATCGGTGTTGTTGATGCCGCAGGCCGCCACCTCAATCAGCACTTCGTCGGCATCGGGCTGGGGGACGGGCACATCGCTCCGCACCTCGATCATCTCGGGACCGCCGTTGCCCACCAGCACCGCCGCCCGCATGGCGCTCGGAATCCCAGGCCCGTTCGGCGCGCCTTGGCCGGTCATGAGCCGGCCGCCTTCATCCGCGCCGCCGCCCCTCTGCGCTGAGCCGCGGCCCGCTCCGGCTCCAAGCGGCGGCCCAACTCGTCGATCCGCAGCCCCGGTGTGGCGATAGGCGGCACCCCGGCATCAGCCATACCCCGAAAGCGGGCCGCCAGGGCCTCCTTCTTTCGCACCTGATGGGGCTGCATGTGGTCCAAATCCCGCGGGCCGATGGCGTCTCCCAGCACAATCCGCCCATCAGCCGCCGCCCGGCTTAGGAGCGACTCGCCCACTTCACTGCGGGCGACAACGCCGCTGAAACCCTCGTCCTCACCGGTGGGCGCCCCGCCGGGCCAAACGTCGGCCACCGCCACGTCGGCGGCCTCTCCCAGGGCATCAGGGCACAGCTTGCAGCGGGTTTCGAGGTCCCAAGTGCCCTCGTCCTCCCACAATTCGAGATAGCTCACCTCAAACGACTGTCCGTCACGGGTCTCCACCCGGGTGGGACCGGGATTGCCGTGGCCCCGATAGCGAATGAGCGTCACGTCAGACTCGGCCACTCCTAACTGGTCCAGCAGCCGCTGCGTCTTGGAAAACCGCGACTGACCGCCGCACACCATGGCCAACCGGGCCACCACCAGCTTGTCGATGCGGGAGTCGGTTGCCGCTCGCCGGTGCAGCGCCCCGAGGTCGCAGGGCTTGGCGATGACCGCAAACGGCTCTCCCCGGTCAAGCGCCACCCCCAAGCCGGCCAAGGGGGCGGTCGGCCCGTATCGGGAACCCGCATTGGCCAGTACCTCCTCGGGCGTGGAGCTGATCACCCAGCGGGTTCGCAAAGGTCGGGAGGGATCGGGGCCCACATGGAGGACGAATGCGGCCTCGCCAATGGCTAACACGTGCTGGCCCAAAGCGGTGAGCACCCCCGCAGTGGCCGCAGTGAATCGCACCCCGGCATCGGCCGCCCACGCGTAGCGCATGGTGCCGTATCGGCCCCACACAGGGTCGAGCGGCAAGCGTGAATCGGTCCGGGGCTCGGCAACCACCCCGGGACAGGCGTTGAGGATGGCCCGCTCCTCCTCGGCCGAGAATCCGTCCACCGGCCCGGGACGCAGAGACCCGACCGGCGTTGTCGCCATCGTCACGCGCCCGCCGGTGACCGCCTCGCAAAGCCCGCAGCCCACGCACAGGTCGTGGGCCACCACCTCGGCCACGCTGGCCATCGCGCTCACCTTTCCGGCGTGGCTCGCTCCGTTGGCCAGCGTCTCGGATTCGCGCTGGCCGGTCATCGAACTTGCAAGCGATGGGCGAAGAGGTGGTCATAGTGCGGGCGGGTCACCTCGTAGGCCTCCTGAACCCGCTCGGGGGCGGTGGTGATGTCGACGTAGGTTCGAGCCTGGGGTTCAAGGCCTCGGGAGTTTCGGAGGTTCTCGTGGAAAGAGCCACCGTCCCACCAGCTCACCTCGTCGCGGGCGCCGGACTCCCACCGCAGCGCACTCTCGATGAAGTCGATGCCCACCGCCCGGCACCAGGCGGCCACCACGCCGGGCGGGTCCTCCAGCAGGTCGTCGCTGTCGATCACCGGCGGCGGTGTGCCCGTCTGGGACGCAAGATGGTCGAACAGGGCCCGCTGCTCGGCGAACCCCGTCTCCTTGATGTGAAAGTCGGGCCAGTGCTTGAACATCGAGGTGAGGGTCTTGGCCGGGTCGCGGATGATGAAGCTGTGGATGAAGCGATCGAAGAATTCGTCGCCCCACAGGGCATCGAGATAGAGGGGGAAGTCCTTGATGAACACCGGGCCATCGGCCGCCGCGGCCCTCAGGGTGGCCCAAGCCGACTGGTAGGTGAGGCCAGGGGTGCGCACGCTGTCGGGCTGTAGGCGGGGCCAGTCAGGCGACTCGCCCTGGTACCACACCTCTCCGAAAGGCTCGTGGAAGCAGGTCATGTCGCCCCGCATCCGCATCATCCACTCGAAGGCGGTGGATGTGGACCGGGGGACAGCCCACAAGGCCAGGATCTTCGGGCCGCTGGTCATGTCGGCCTCTGTCCACCCAGCATGGCCAGCAACGAGCCGTGCCCTGGCGCTGCCGACAGGCCCAGCTCCGACAGCATGGCCCAGTAGAGAGCGATGTCCGACGCCACCACAGGGGTGCCGGTGCGCTCCTCCACAGCCTCGGCCACCTGGAGCATCCGGAATCCGGCCCCGGTCTGGACGATGGCGTCGGCATCGGGGGCCCGCCGGTGGGCGTCCACCGCGGCGGCGGTCATGAGGTGATCGGGATAGTCCCACAAGGTGGCGGCTTCGATGGCCAGCTTCTCGTCGTGGTCGGCCACCAGTCCCTGGTCGATCAGGTCGCCCGCCCACATGATCTCGAAGCCCGCCGCTTCCAGATAGCGGTTGATGCCTGCCGACCAGTCGGGGCGGAAATAGCCGTTGGCCACGGTGACGGTGGTGGCCCCGATGGCCCGCAGCGCCTCCACCAAGCACTGTCCGGCCATGAGGAAGCGCACCCCGGACTCGTCGGCCAGCCGCCGGCAGAACGCCTCGATCTCGTCTGGGCCAGTGGTGCCCGAGCAGTGCACCCAGTTGGTGCCCACCTGCCCGATCACCTGGCAGTGCGACTGGGCCAGGCAGGCCGCTGCTTCGCTCAGCAACTCGAAGTTGCCGGCCCGCTCATCGAGCCCCCACTCATAGCCGGGAATGTGGAGCACCCGTTGGAGCACTCCGGTGCCCGCAGGGGCCACTTGCAAGAACTGCTGCGGGCTGTCGTCGAAGTACCGGGGCGTAGTCACGAACCCGGCGTAGGCCTGGTATCGGCGACTGTCCGTATTGGCGGCGGACACAGCTCCCTCCATCCTGGGCTACCCGCGCAATCGAGCGCTGGTGGGATCGTAGACCGGCTCGCTCAGCACCCGAGCCGGGCGAAACTCGCCCACCACCCGCACTTGCAACTCGGTGCCGGGCTCGCCGTGCTCGGGGGCCAGGTAGGCGAAGCCCAAGCCCTGTCTCTCCGTGTGGCCGTAGGCGCCGGTGGTGATCAGCCCCACCGGCTCGCCGTCGGCGTACACCCCATCGCTGCCGTGGACATCGGCATCGTCAGTGTCGATGGCCAGATAGGCCAGCTTCCATCGGTACCGATGGCGCCCCGACTGGGCCTGCTCCCGACGGCGAGCCAAGGCGTCCCGGCCCACAAACTGCCCCTTGTCGAGCTTGACGAAGCGGTGGAGGCCGGCCTCGTCGGGGCCCACATCGTGGGTGAGGTCGCGGCTCACCATGTACTGCTTCTCCATGCGCAGCGAGTCGAGGGCGTGATTGCCCACGTTGGCCACCCCCAGGTCTTGGCCCGCCTCCCACAACGCGTCGTACAAGGCGCCCAGATCAGCCGTCGGTGCGTGCAGCTCCCAGCCCAACTCGCCGACAAAGCCCACCCGAAGGGCCCGCACATCCACTCCGGCCACAGCGATGGACTGGGCGCTGAGCCATCGGAATGACTCATTGCCCAAGTCGGCGTCGGTACACCGGGCCAAAAGCTCGCGAGCTCGGGGCCCCGCCACGGCCAGAACGCCGAAGTCCTCAGAACGCCCCTTCAGCTCGGCACGGGCGCCGGCCGGCCAGTGGGTCTCGAAGTACTCCCGGTCCTTCTGCTCACCCACAGCCGCCGACACCAGATAGAAGTGGTCGTCGCCCAGCCGGGTGATGGTGGCCTCGCCCTCGATTCGCCCGGTGGGGGTGAGGAAGTAGCTGAGGGCGATCCGCCCTGCCGACGGCAGCGTGTTGGTGGTGAGCCGGTCCAGCACCGCCGCGGCGTCGGGGCCGACGAGGTCGAACTTGGCGAAGGCGGTGCTGTCCAAGATGCCGACCCGCTCCCGCACCGCCCGGCACTCCTCCGCTACCACCGGGAACCAGTCGGTGTGGCGAAAAGCCACCACGTCCTGCTGGGCCAGCCCGGCCGCCCCGGGGAACCACTTGGGACGCTCCCACCCGTACACCTGGGTGAACACCGCCCCCTTGTCGGAAAATCGCTGGTGCAGCGTGTTCACCCGATAGGGACGCAGCTCGGGACGCTCCAACCCCGGAACCGGCGTCTGATGGCGGTACTCGTAGTCTTCGGCCCCCTTGATTCGCCCATAGCGCAGCGCGTCGTCGGCCGGCACGAACCCGAAGCGGCGGGCGTCATACCCGCGGACGCTCACCTCGGTCTCGCCGTGCACCATCCAGCGGGCCAGTTCCCGCCCCAGTCCGGGCCCGTCGGCGATCCCCACCTGCACCCCCGCCATCATCCAGAAGTTGGGAATGCCCGACGGCCCCAGCAGGGGCTCCCCGTCGGGGGTGTGGGCGATGGCCCCCCGGATGGCCCGTCTAATACCCAACGGCTCCAGCACCGGCATTCGCTCGAAGGCTCGGGCCAGCCAGTGCCCGATCCGGTCGTAGTCGGCGGGGAAGAGGGGGCTTTCCAGCGACCAGTCGGGTCCGTCGGGCCACGCGGTCTCGGCATCGCGCTGCTCGTAGATTCCGATGAGTCCCGACATCTGCTCTTGGCGCAGATAGCCCGACACGTAGTCGTCGCGCACCACGGGCAGCTCGTGTTCTAGGTCGGCAAACTCGGGAACCGCATCGGTTATCAGATAGGTGTGCAAGACGTTGGCCATGGGCACCGAGAGGCCCACCATGCCCGCCACTCGATGGGCGTAGCAGCCCGCCGCGTTCACCACGTGCTCAGCCCGGACCGTTCCTTGCTCGGTGACCACCTCGAACGAACCGTCATCTAGGCAGCTGATGTCGATCACCCGGTTGCGGCGGCTCACCTGCGCCCCTCGGCGGCGGGCCACCGCAACCATGGCATTCTCCGCCCCGGTGGGATCGACATGTCCGTCATCGGGAGTCCACACCGCGCCGATGATCGGCTCGACGTCGTAGAACGGATGGCGCTTGGCCATGAAGTCGCGGTCAACCCACTCCATGTGGTTGCCCACGTAGTCGGCTACGCCCAGCTGCCCCTTGAGCCAGTCCACCTCGATGGGCTGGTAGGCCACCCGGAAGCTCCCACTGCGATGCCACGAAGTGGCGATGCCGCTCTCGGCCTCGAGCGAGGCGTAGAGCTCACAGCCGTACTTGCGGAAGTAGGCCAGGGTGTAGCTCGAAACCGAGTGCGTCACCTGGCCGGCGGCGTGCCAAGTGGAGCCCGAGGTCAACTCGCCCTTCTCCACCAGCAGCGTGTCGGTCCAGCCTTCATGGGCCAGGTGGTACAGCAGGCTGGCGCCGCAGATCCCCCCGCCCACAATCACCACCTGGGCTGACTCAGGCACCGCCATTGGGCAGCATTGTAGAGTCTCGGCACTTCCAGTACTCCGAGGGAGGCCCCATGTTTCATGCCCATCCCGGCTTGAAGAATCCCGAGTACTACGTCCCGGGGTTGCCCGCCGATTATGTGGCCCAGCGCTACGGCATCGCGCCGGACGACATCGCCAAGCTGGGCTCGGCGGAGAACCCCTATGGCGCCTCCCCCAAGGCCAGGGCTGCGGTGGCCGACGCACTCGACCGCCTCCACCTCTATCCGCCGTGGACCGCCGAGCCACTGCGAGAGAAGATCGCCGACACCTACGACTACCAGCCCGACCAGGTGGTGTGCGGAGCGGGGGAGACCGAAATCATCTCGCTGGTCATCCGGGCTTTCTGCGAGCCCGGCGGCAAGGTGATGATGCCGGCCCCCTGCTTTCCCATCTTCCACCTGTTTGCCGAGGCTGAGGGGCGCATGCCGGTTTTGGTCCCGGAGGCCACCCGCCGACCTGCCATGGCGCTCGACCCTGAGGCCTACGCCGCGGCCATCGACCCCGACACCCGAATTGTGTTCATCACCAATCCGCACAGCCCGTCGGGCACCTGGCTGGAAGAGGCCGAGGTGCGCCGCATGGTCGAGGCCGCCCCTCAGGCGCTAGTGGTACTCGACGAGGCCTATGTCCACTATTCCGACACTCCCGGCTACGTCCACCTGGCCAGGGAGTACGAGCACTTGATCGTGTTGCGGACGTTCTCCAAGGCTTTCGGCTTAGCCGGACTGCGGATCGGCTTCGGCGTGGCCGCCCGACCCATCATCGACGCCCTGTTGGCCGTCAAGCCCACCTGGAACATGGGCCAGCTCCAGATCGCCGGCGGCGTCGCTGCCCTCGACGACCACGAGCACGTGGCCCGCACCGTGTCGACCATCGTCGAGGCCCGCCACCACGTCCAAGGGCGGTTCGGGGAGCTGGATCGGTTCCGCATGGTGCCCGGCAGCCGCTCCAACTTCTTCTTGGTGGAGATTCTCGACCCCGACACAGACTCCACCGAGGTCTTCAATGGTCTGCTCGAGCGGGGGGTGATCGTGAAGGACGGCGCGGTGTCATGGCGGGGCCTAGACGACCGCTTCCTGCGCTGCGATGTGAATTTTACCGAGCGCATGGACCGCCTCGTTGACTCCCTGGCCGATATGGACTGAGATAGCCGAAGTGACGAGGGTGGGTTCTCGACACGCTGGCCTCGATGGTCGCTACTACACCGACCCGGATGTCTTCGCCCAAGAACTAGACCGCGTCTTCGCCCGTGCCTGGCAACTCGTCGGCCACGTATCGCAAGTGGCCTCGCCGGGGCAGGTATTCACTGCCTCGGTGGGCGACGAGAACGTGCTGGTGGTCAACCACGATGGGACGGTGCGGGGCCTCTACAACGTGTGCCAGCACCGCGGCCATCGGCTGGTAGAACACGATTTCGCCGAGTTGTCGGCCATCACCTGCCCCTATCACGCCTGGACCTACGACCTCGGCGGTCAGCTTGTCAACGCCCGCGGCGAAGACGTGGGCGAGCTTTGCGTGCCCTCGATCCGCCTCGACACCATGGCCGGATTCCTGTTCGCCAACCTCGACCCCGATGCGATTCCGCTCGAAGACACCGTTCCCGGAGTCGAGGCCGGGCTGCTGGCCATGGCCCCCGATGCCGGCCAGCGGGTGCTGACGTCCCGGCGCCTCCAGCTGATCAATGCCAACTGGAAGGTGGCGGTGGAGAACTACAACGAGTGCTACCACTGCCCCAACGTCCACAAGAGCTTCACAACCAACACGGTCACGCCCGGGAGCTATCGCATCTCCCTCCGAGGGCCAACCGTCCACCACACCGCGCTCGGGCCGCCCCTGGAGTCCATAGGTTCTACCGGGCATGTGGACGCCGGCGAGTATGGCGCCTTCTTCACCTGGCCGGTGTCCTCCATCCAGTGCTATCCGGGCCAGGTTCTCAACACGTTCCGCTGGGTGCCCCTCGCCGTCGATCAGACCCTGCTCATCCGGGAATGGTGGCTCGACCGGCCCGATCCCACTCCCGGCCAGCGGGAGGTGATCGAACGGGACTGGTCCACCACCGTGGTGGAGGACTTGAGCATCATGGAATCGGTGCAGCAGGGCGTGGCCAGCCGCGGCTACCAGCCCGGCCCCTTGATCGTGGATCCCGGAGGGGTGGCCGGCGTCCACGCCGAGAACTCAGTCCTCCATCTCCAAAAGCTGTTGCTGGACGCGCTCGATGGCCCCTGACAACCGGTCGCCTTCCCGCCGTCTGGCCGACTTCTTGGCCGGACTTACCGGCCGGGTCGAAGATCGCCTCTTGCACCAGGCTGGCGATGCCCTGGTGGACACCTTGGGGTGCATGATTCAGGGGGCGGCCCAGCCGTGGTCGCAGGCGGCCATTGCCCACGCGCTGGCCACTGGCGGCGGTGGATCGGCCTTCGTTATCGGTGCCGACAAAAGCCCCGGCTCGTACACGACCCCGGCGATGGCTGCCTTTGCCAATGGATCGTCAGCCCATGGCTTCGAGCTCGACGATGTGCATGAAGAGGCCATCAATCATCCGGGCGCGGTGGTGGTCCCGGCGGCAATGGCGCTGGCCGAGGACAGGGGGGCGACCAACCTCGACCTGCTGGAAGCCATTCTGATCGGCTACGAGGCCATGGGCCGGGCCGGCATCGCCGTCGGACCGGTGGCCCACATGCTGGCCGGATTCCACCCAACCTCGATGTCGGGGGTGTTCGGCTCGGCCGCGGCCGCAGGACGCCTGTTGGGATTCGACGGCCAGACGATGAACCACGCCTTCGGCCTGGCCGTCTCGCTGGCTTCGGGCACCATGGAATTCGCCTCCTCCGGCGGCATGGCCAAGCGGATCCACGCCGGGCGGGCAGCCGAGGCCGGCCTGCTGGCCGCTTCTCTCGCCGCCCGGGGCGTCGAGGGCGCCGACGACGGGCTCGCCGGCCGCTACGGATTCTGTCGGGTGTTCGGTGTGGAACCCCAGATTGATCGTCTGACCGACGGATTAGGCGACCGCTGGATGATCGACGAGATCACCGTAAAGCCCTTTGCGGCGTGCAGCGATATCCACCCGCTGATTCAAGCCACCGCGGAGCTCCAGGCCGAGCACCGCATCGACCCGGCCCAGATCATCCAGATCGAAGCCGAATGCCCCACCAAGGCGGCCACCCAGAACGACATGGACGGCACAGTTTCCGTCATGGCGGCGCAGTACTCCGCGCCCTTCAATATCGCGGCCGCCCTCCTGGCCGACCCCTGCGACCCGGCCACCTATAGGCCGGAGCGGATTGCCCACCCGGCGCTGGCCGAACTTCAGGCCAAGGTGGGGCCGCTAAGGGCCGCACCAGAGTTCGACCGAACCTACGCCTGGAAGATGGGGGGCAGGGTGCGGATCACTGCGGCCCGCGGGGAAGTGTTCGAGCGGACCGTTCACGGTCAGAAGGGCTCTATGCACGATCCCCTGAGCCGCTCCGAGCTTGACGCCAAGTTCGAGCGCCTGGTGGAGGGCCTCTATCCCGCCGACGACATCCGACAAGCCCTGCACGATCGCCACCAGCCCGCCGTCCCCCTTAGCCACATAAGAAAGCCGGAGGATCAACCCTAGGTGGGCTGGGGGGTGGCGCCGGAGGCGGACCTGGCCGCACCGACGGCCAGGCCGCCGCAGGTGACAGGACCCGCCAGCCCACCGGAGGATGGTATTGACAGGATCTGCATTCTCGGTCTGATTGCCATCAAAGCCGTGTGCCACGATTGACGCCATGGTCGACATCGCACCCCCAGACGAAGCCGACATCCTAGGCACCGCAGTAACCGCCTCTGGCCTAGCCGCTGAAGCCCCGGTGAAGATCCCCGTCCAGCGCTACCTCTCCCCCGAGTTCGCCGAACTCGAATACGAAAAGATGTGGCCCAAGGTGTGGCACGTGGCCTGCACCGTTGACCACATCGCAAACCCCGGCGACTGGTTTGAGCACCGCCTCGGCAAGTACTCCATAATCCTGGTTCGGGGCGAAGACGGCGTGCTCCGGGGCTTCCAGAACGTCTGCCGTCACCGGGGCAACTCCATCTGCCAGGGATCGGGCACCGGCATCACCGAGCTGCGCTGCCCCTACCACCGCTGGGCCTGGGACCTCACCGGCCGCCTCCGCGAGATCCCCTCCCGCCGGGGATTCGGCCCCATCAGCAACGACGACCTGCCCTTGGTGCCGGTGCAGGTGGACACCTGGGCCCGCCTGGTGTTCGTAAACCTCGATCTGCACGCCGAGCCGCTGGCCCACTGGCTGGAGGGCATCCCCGACGACATTGCCTGGGCCAACCTCGACGAGTTCCGGGGCACCTATTCCACCGCCACCCCGGTGAACTGCAACTGGAAGGTGGTCAACGAGGGCTTCTCGGAGACCTATCACGTTCAGGGCCTCCATCGGGAGATGCTGGGCAGCATCAACGACGTCAACTCTCCCCAGCGCATCTGGGACCGCCACGGGGTGTCGTACCAGCCCTACGGCGTGCCCAGCCCCCGCCTGGGCCGCGACGTGGACGACCAGACGGTGTGGGAATCGTTCGTGGTCACCCAGGGCGGCCGCATGGGGCCGGACTATGCCGAGCCCGGCAATCCCGTCCCCGAGGTGCCCGATGGCCAGACCCTCCAAGACGTGATCGCCCAGAAGATCAGGGACCACCAGGCCACCATGGGCGTGGACCTGTCGGGCTACGACACCGCCCAGATCACCCATCTCAGCCAGTACAACCTCTTCCCCAACACCACTGTGCTGATCAGCGCCGACATCTTCACCGTGCTCACCGCCCGGCCCGGCCCCAACCCCGATGAGGGCGAGCTGGCCACCATCCACCTCAGCCGGATGCCGTCGGCCGATGCCCCGGCATCGTCGCCGGTCCACGTCACCGTGCCCATGGACCAGGCCGACTTCGGATTCGTGCTCAACCAAGACTTCAGCGTGATCCGCACCATGCAAAAGGGCCTCCACCAGCCTGGCTTCACCCACGTGTGGCTGTCGGGCGAGGAATGCCGCATCATCAACATGCACCGCAACCTGGAGCGCTACTTGGATCTTGAGCCCGGCGGTTGGATACCCGCCGACCAGGCCCGGTGAGCCTGCCCGAACACCCCGAGGCCATCACCCCCGACTGGCTCACCGAGAACCTGGCCGAGCGCTACCCCGGCACGGTGGTCACCAGCGTGGAGGTGATGTCCATCCATGCCGGCACCAACGCCAACGCCCGCCTGGCCATCACCTATGAGGGCAACACCGACTTGCCCACCACCATGTTCGCCAAGATCCCCCCGCTCGACCCCGACCGCCGGGCCCAGATCAACCAAACCGGCATGGGCCGCCGGGAGGCGTTGTTCTACCAACAACTGGCCCACCGGGTGCCCATGCGCACCCTCACCCCCTATGTGGCCGCCTTCGACCCCGACACCGGGGCTTTCGTGCTGCTGCTGGAAGACCTGGACAACTCAACCAAGTCACTGCCCGACTACCAAGGCGGAGTCCCGGCGGCCTACG
Source organism: Acidimicrobiia bacterium (assembly GCA_022825005.1). Classification (GTDB taxonomy): domain Bacteria; phylum Actinomycetota; class Acidimicrobiia; order Acidimicrobiales; family Bin134; genus Poriferisocius. Next base: position 52,346 of record JAJDYU010000004.1, on the reverse strand, counting down.
CCGCCGAGGCCATGGACCACTTTGCCGAGCTGCACGCCCGCTACGAGGATCCCGACCGCCGGGCCGCCGAGGCAAGCTGGGTGCCCCTGGCCACCATGGGAAGCGACTACGGCGCCCGCCTGCTGCGCTACGGGCTCGACAACCACCGCGACAAGCTCACCGACGCCTTCGCCGAGATCGCCGAGCTCTACATCCACCACACCGCCGAGCTCCACAAGGCATGGGCCGCCGGTCCCATCGGCGGTCCGGCCACCGTGCTCCAGGGCGACGGCCACATCGGTAACCTGTTCGTGACCGAAACCGGCGGGCCTGGTTTCTTGGATTGGGGCCTCATCAACGTGGGCGCGCCGATGCGCGACGTGAGCTACTTCCTCAACATGTCCATGGACCCCGAGGATCGCCTAGCCCACGACCAATCCCTCATCCAGCGCTATCTCGACGCCCGCATCACGCACGGCGCCCAGCCCATCGCGTTCGATGACGCCTGGCTCGCCCACCGCATCCACGCCGCCTACACCGTTCCCGCCAGCTGCCAAGTGGTCACCTTCCCCGAAGACGCCTCCCCCGGCCGCCAAGCCTTCGCCGCCGCCTTCCTAGCCCGCGCCGAAGCCGCCCTAGCCCACCTAAACCCCCGCCCCGCCCTCCGCAACGCACTCGGCCTCTAACTGCCGCTTACTCGTCTTCCAGCCGTCCCGTACCATGGCGGGCATGGCTCTGGCCGAGATGCAGCTGCATGTCGAGTTGCCGTTTCTCATCAACGATGCCGACAACCACTTTGTGGAGCCCCGTGATCTGTACGTGAACTACGTGGATCCCAAGTGGCGGCACAAGGCGGTCACCTTTGAAGCCGATGAGGAGGGCCGCTGGGTGGGGGTGTTCGGGGGACAGCCTTCTCGGCTCAACCAGGCGGTGGCGTTGGTAGCGGCCGACGACGATGCCGCCGCCGAGGTGGCCGCCCGGGCCGTTCCCACCGCCGGCGACGAGAACCAGATGAAAGCCGGCCAGTCCAACATCCACTCCCCGGGGATGACGCTGTCCCGCCTCAACCCCTACCGCAACCTCTCCATGGATGAGCGGATCGAGCTCATCGCCTACTTCCGAGACCAGGAGGAGTCATGGGGCAACCGCGATCTGCGCTTGGCCCTCATGGACTCACAGGGCATCGGCGCCGCCCTCATGTTCCCCAACCAGGTGCTGTCGCTGGAGTACGAGTTTGCCGACGACGTCGACGGCATCTACGCCAACACCCGGGCCTACAACCGCTGGATCAACGAGGAGATCGGCTGGGGCTACCTAAACCGCCTCTTCCTGCCCGCCTACATCTCGCTGGCCGACCCCGATGAGGCCATCGCCGAGGTCGAGCTGGTGCTCAACCAGGGCGCCACCGTCGTCCAGATCATCAGCGGCCACGCCCACGGCGGCCGCCACAACACCCGGGGTGGCCGCTCCATGGCCGACCCGGTCTACGACGGCTTCTGGGCCCGCATCAACGAGGCCGGAGCCCGGGTGGTGACCCACCTGGGCGCCACCGACTACCAGAAGAACGGGGCCGACTGGAGCGAAAACCCCGAAGACGGGCTGGGCGAGTTCGACGCCCTCCAATGGGTGCTCTACTGGGGCGACCGCCCCGCCATGGAGACGGTGGCCGCCATGGTGCTGCACAACCTCTTCGGCCGCTTCCCCAACATCAAGGTGTGCCTGTCAGAGCAGGGCACCGTCTGGCTGCCCTACATCCTCCGCAAGATGGACCACGCCTATCTCATGGGCCGGGGGGCCAGATGGGGCCCCAAGCTCGACCGTCGCCCCAGCGACATCTTCCGCGACCACTTCATCGTGGCGCCCTTCCCCGAAGAGAACGTGGCCCGGGTGGTAGAGGCAGTGGGCATCGAGCCCATCGTGTTCGGCTCCGACTTCCCCCACAGCGAGGGCCTGCCCTTCCCCGCCCTCTACGCCACCACCCAGCTCAAAGACATGAGCGACGCCGACATCAAAACCATCATGTGCGACAACCTGGCCCGATTCCTCAACATCGAACCGGTGCCCGCCCCGTCGCCTGCATGACTACCTCTCCGTAGCTCCTTGCAATCGGCCCGACTCCGATGCAGCGTGTGCGCGTAATCTGCACTCCGCACGGATTGAACGGAGCCTTAAGGCGTTAGATGGAGCAGCAGGGGGAACGGCCGAGTACAGGTGGAAGTGAGTCGCGCCCGCTATGGCTGAAATGGGGCAACCGCGAGGCAAATGAGTTGTCACGGCCGGGGTCGGTGGGGCTAGTTGCTGGGAATCGGGCGGATGGCCTGGCGGTCCTTGATGAGCTCGGGCGGGTGTTCGGGTCGCCGCCTGTGTCGCTAACCGAGGTAGTTCTCTCGGACGCTCCTATCCACCGCTGGGAGGAACTCACGGGGCGGCTGGCAGACTGTCCGCTGTTGTTCGACTTGGAGACGCTCTGCTGGGACCGAGGGCTAGGGATCGATCCGCTGCGCTTTCTGCGTCTGCACGCCCGCAAGCTCGGAGTTGTCGCCCTCTGGCCTGGGCGAATTACCGAGCGCATTGCGACGTTCTCGGTGACCGGGCGGAGAGACCACCAGCGTGTCGTCTTGGCCGAACTCAGCGTCTTGCGTCCCGTTACGACCCGTTTCCCCGACGAGGTCCCGTTTCAGGTTGAGAGGATCCCCTAATGAAGTACCGCGACCTGATCTCATTCGAGCCAATCGACTCAGTGAAGGTACTGCGTGATGCCGAGGATCTTGAGGCGGCGCGGCTGGATGTTGAGACGATGGTGGTGTCGCCGCGTCTAGCGGAGCAGTTGACCGAGGTGATCCTGCCCAACCTGGATCTTGATACAGCTCCGGACGCCAAGGGGATTCTGGTCGTCGCCAACTACGGAACGGGCAAGACGCACCTGATGTCGGTGGTGTCGTCGATACTTGAGTACCCCGAATTGGTGGAGTTGGTCCGATCCGAAGCAGTCCGGGCGGCAGCCGCGCCAGTAGCGGGACGCTATCGAGTAATCCGAGCCGAAATCGGCGCGACGACGATGGGCCTGCGCGACATCATCACCACCGAGCTGACCGAGGGGCTGCGCCGCCTGGGTGTTGAGTTCGAATTCCCGGACCTGTCCCAGGTCACCAATACCAAGCGGAGCCTTGAGGAGATGATGGCTGCGTTTGAAGCCGTCTACGGCGACCAAGGATTGCTTTTTGTGCTCGACGAGATGCTGGACTATCTGGCTTCTAGGCGCGACAACGAGCTGCGTCTGGACCTCGCGGTCCTGCGCGAGATAGGCGAGATTTGCAAGTCGACCCGGTTCCGGTTCATCGGCGGGGTGCAGGAAGCGATCTTCGACAATCCACGGTTTGCCAGCGCTGCTGACGCTGTGATCAGGGTGAGGGAGAGGTTCACCCAGATACGCATTTCACGTGAGGACATAGCCTTCGTCGTTGAGGAGCGGCTGCTTCGCAAGACTCCCGAGCAGAAGGCAAAGATACGCGAACACCTGCAGGCATTTTCACCGGCCTATGAGGGGATGGCCGAGAGTCTGGAGACGTTTGTCGCTCTCTTTCCGGTGCACCCGGCGTACCTTCGGATCTTTGAGTTGGTCACGCTGGTGGAGAAGCGCAAGGTGTTGACCACGCTGTCTGACGAGATGCGGGCGAATCTCGATGCCGATGTGCCTGAGAATGATCCAGGGCTGATCTGTTATGACACCTACAAGGCCCAACTTGAAGCCGACCCGTCGAATCGGGCCATCCCAGAGGTACGCGAGGTGCTCGACAAGGCACAGGTGTTGAGCGCACGAGTGGATAGGGCGCTTCCGACGCCTGAATACGTGTCCACTGCTCAGCGGATCGTTGATGCGTTGGCCGTGCATCGACTCACTACCGACGACATCAACGCTCCAATCGGCCCCTCCTGTTCGGAGCTTCGCGACGACCTGACCCTGCTGCCTCCGGGCCTTCCAGAGCTGGACTCGTTCTTCTTGGAGGCGACAGTTGGGTCGATCATCGACGACATCATCAGGGCTGTCTCAGGGCAGTTCATCACCCGCAACGACGACAACGGGCAGGTGTATCTCGATGTCCGCAAGGACATCGACTACGACCAAAGGATTGAGGAGAGAGCAGCGTCTTTGGATGATGGCCGACTAGACGAAGCGTACTTTCGTGCCCTGGAGACCGTGCTCGAACAGCGAGACAACCCGTACGTTGCCGGGTACCGGATCTGGGCCTACGAGCTGGATTGGACCCCCAACCAAGTGACCCGCTCGGGCTATCTATTCATGGGTGCCCCGAACGAGCGTTCGACAGCGCAGCCCCCGCGAGATTTCTACGTCTATTTCCTACAGCCTTACGACCCGCCCGACTTCACCGATGAGGAGAAGCCTGACGAGGTCTTCTTCCGGCTCGTTTCGCCTGACGACGAATTCACCGACGCGCTACGCCACTATGCCGGGGCAGTGGCACTTGAGGGTGAGTCAACCGGCCAGCACCGCACTGTCTACGCCGAGAAGGTCCAGAGACACCTACAGGAAATGGTTGCCTGGCTGCGAGCGCACATGGGGGAGGCGATCGCAGTCACCTACCGGGGGGAAACCCAGCCGTTGGCGTCGAGGCTTGCATCATCGCAGGGGCCGAGAACAACAGTGAAGGAGCAGATCGACTCCATCGCCGCGACCGCGCTGGAACCACACTTCGAGGACCGCTACCCCGACTACCCATCCTTCGGCGTACAGGTCACCCAAGCCAACATTGCTGAGAACCTCAGGCAGGCGCTGAAGCAGGTTGTTACCACCCAGTCCAACATGTTGGGCGGCAAAGTGCTGGCGGCGCTCGGCTTGGTGGACGTTCAAGGGAATCTTGTGGACGACGGGTCGTTCGCCACCCAAGTTCTCGCGCAAGTCTCGGACAATGCAGGCCAGGCAGTGAATCGCAGCGAGCTCTTCACTGAACGCGACCCCGGCGTCTTCACCTGGGGGCCGTGGAATCTTGAACCCTGCTGGTTCGTAGTGGTGGCCGCGACGCTCACGCAGCTCGGACAGCTTGAGATCGGTTTCAAGGACGGACAACTCGATGCGCTCAACCTCTCCAGACTGTTGCAAATGGATCTTGAGGAGATCGAGTCAGTCACCCATGTCGCTCCCCCCAAAGAGCTGCCGATCACGGTCCTAAGGGAGGTAGTACAACTCGTGGACATACCCCCTGGACATGTCGGTGCCAATGGGGCAACGGAGGCACTGGTGCGGCAAGTCGCCACGAAATGCGCCGAGTACGCCGACCGGATCGCACGAGTGCGAGCATCGCTCAATGACGGCATCAATGTTTGGGGCGCTGAAATACTCGAACATCAGACTGAGCGATCCGCCGCGTTGCGCGCCTTTGAGGATGTTGTCAACAATCTCAAAGCACGGAACACGGTTGGAAAGCTCAACAAGCTGGATCTCGCTACTGAGCAGATCACTCGTGCTGCAGACGGCAAGACGGCTCTCAAGTGGGTTGAGGAAGCTACCGCGGTAGCCGTTCACCTCTCTGACGTGAACGCTTACTTGCGCGAGGCAGTCGACGCATTTGGCTCGGATAACCCGATCAGTGCCGATGCGATCGCACTGCGTTCCGACCTGCTCGACATGTTCCGTTCCGAGTCCTCGTTTGACATGGGCCAAGCCAGCATTCTCAAGACGAACGGTGACGAACTGAGACACCGGTTCGCCACGGAGGCAGTTGCGGCACACAACCGCGACCGCCTTGACGGTGCAGGCGATGAGCGCAAACGCCGCATCCTCGAAGGCACCATTTACAGGAACCTCACGCAGCTCAGCACTATCGAACTGCTGCCCGGTGGCCGGCACGCTGCGCTCCAGCAGAAGCTGACCGACTTGCGAACCTGCAAAACCTTCGATCCGGCCTCGCTATCACGCAGCGTTGCCTGTCCCGAATGCGGCTACCGGCCCCGGTCGTCCGACGGCGCCCCGGCTTCGGTTCGGCTCCAGCAGACCGAGGAGGAGATCCACGGGCTGTACACGGAGTGGGAGAAGGCGCTTCTGGACTCTCTGGCTGCGCCGGAGATGATTGAGCAGATTGCGCTGCTCGATGCCGCAGAGAAACAGACGGTGGAGATCTTCCTCGAGTCCCGGAGCTTCCCCGAACCGCTGACCGAGGAGTTCGTTCGGGCGGTACAGCAGGTGCTTAACCGCTTCGAAGTTTGTTTGATCTCCCCAAGGAGAATTTGGGACACACTATTTCCCGAAGCGGCACCCGCCACTTCGGTGGAGCTAAGAGAACGCTTCATTGGCCTGCTTGAGGAACTTGCCGAAGGCTCGACCGAAGATCGCATCCGCTTTGTCCCCCGCGACGAGGATTCGCAGTGAGTGAGTCAACCCACGGAGACCGGGCCTTGACCCCTGGCCTGTCCGGCGACAAGACCATCCAAGAAAACCGTGTGGAGGCTGCTCGGGACGAGCTCCGGCAGTGTCTGCCGGAGCTACGCGGCCTCCCTGGTTGCCCTGAAGGAAGTGACGAGGACATCCTGGCGATGTCCTACCCGCCCTATTACACCGCATGCCCGAATCCGTTCATAGCTAACTGGCTGGCGAACCTTGAACACCCGAGTGACGACGGTCGCATTGACCCCGGCCCATTCGCGTCCGACGTGGTGGAGGGCAAAGGCAATGCCTTCTACAAGGCTCACTCTTACCCGACGAAGGTGCCCCATCCGGCGATAATGCGGTTTATTCTCCACTACACCCGGCCCGGTGATCTGGTACTTGATGGTTTCGCCGGGTCCGGCATGACAGGCGTCGCCGCCCAGGCCTGCGCTAATCCGGACTCCAAGATCAGACGCGCCATGGAAGCCGACCTCGGTGCTGACGACATCGAATGGGGTGCTCGACGGGCGATTCTCAGCGAACTCGGACCGTCTGCGACCTTTATCGCCGCAGGCATGAACTTGCCCGTTGACGGCGACGCCTTCGACCAGGCTTCCCAGAACCTGCTGAACCGTTTCGAGACCGAGTACGGGTGGATGTACCAGACCACTGTTTCTCCAGAGCGGGGGGAGCCGTTCAACGCCGGTATTGACTACGTCGTGTGGTCAGAGGTGTTCACTTGTCCGCACTGCGGCGGCGAAGTTGTCTTCTACGAAGCCGCATTCAACACGCGTACTGGTCGCGTACGCGATCAGTTTAACTGTTCATCCTGCGGAGCAACGCTCACGAAGAGAGAGCGAGAGATACGCAAGACCAAGATTCGCACTCTGGCTGGGGACACAATCGACCGTGTCGACATGCGGCCTGTGGTAATTGCGTGGAGCGATGGGAAAGCAAGCGGCAAAAAGAGATTTGACGAGGAGGACGCCGACGTTCTTGAACGAGTGGCTCAGCTGAAGTTGCCACCCTTCCCATCTGCTGAGTTGCCGAACATGCATATGACCCATGAGCGTAACAATCTCCCAGGATGGGGAATCTCCTCGTTGCACCATTTCTGGCCCGACCGCTCGCTTGCTTCGTTGGCGGTGCTTTGGGCGTGGACCGCAGAGGAGCCAGACCCGCTCACGCGGCTGGCTCTTCGCTTCTGGATAGAGCAGGCCTTCTGGGGTCTGTCATGGATGAACCGATACCAACTCGTCCAACATGGCAAGGTTGGCGGATCTCAAGTGAACCGTCAGATGACTGGTGTGTACTACGTTCCATCGCTCACTGCCGAGTGTTCAGTTCGATACAACCTAGAAGGCTCCTCGCCCACCAGAGGTAAGCGAAAATCGCTGGTGAATCTTTGAAACTCCTCTCGGGCGTCAGCTGGCAACGTGATGATCAGTACCGGTTCTTCCACCACCCTGCCGATTCCAGATTCTTGCGTCGACTACGTGTTCGTTGATCCGCCATTCGGGGAGAACATCTATTATGCCGATCTTGCATACCTGATCGAGTCATGGCACGGGAATCACACTGCGCCGGGGGAAGAGGCGATCCAGAGTCGTCACAAAGCGTCGCCAAAGGACTTGGACCGATACGCCGAATTGATGCGTCAGTGCTTTGCCGAGTTCTTCCGGGTTCTTAAGCCGGGTAGGTGGATGACGGTGGAGTTTTCGAACCACTCCAACGATGTGTGGCTACGGATCCAGGATGCCTTGGCGACGGCCGGGTTCGTGGTTGCCGATACACGCGTGTTCGACAAGGACCAGCTCTCCTACCGTCAGGTCACGGCTGATAACGCTGTGAAGCATGACTTGGTGATCTCTGCCTACAAACCTCAGCAGACGACCGAAAAGTCATTGGAGATAGCCGCCGGAGGGGAGGAAGCCGCTTGGGTGTTTGTGCGCGAACACCTATCACGGGTTCCAGTCACTGATGGCTATCGCGGCCGGGCTCTCGTGGTGCGGGAACGCCAGGCTGATCGGGTCTATGAGCGGATGGTGGCATACCATGTGGCCCGCAACACGGTGGTGCCGATGACTGCCGCGGAGTTCTACGCCGGTCTGGAGCAGCGGTTCCCGGTGCGCGACGACATGTACTTTCTTGCCGAGCAGGTGGAGGATTATGAGCGGTTCCGGATCACTTTCAAGGAACTGGCCGCGCAAACGCTGCTCATTCGGGATGAATCGTCGGCGGTGCAGTGGCTGCGGCAGTTGCTGAAGGATCGGCCGCGCTCGTTCGCCGACATCCAGCCCGCGTTCATGCAGGAACTCCAGTCAGACATAGCTTCGTGGGAGGAATTGCCTGAGCTGCGCGAGATGCTGGAGGACAACTTCGTCAATGACGGAGCCGGTCGTTGGATGGTGCCCGACCCGAGGAAGTCCGAGCATCTCGAGCAACTCCGTACCCGCGCGCTGCTGCGAGAGTTCGAGTCCTATGTGGAGGGCAAGGGTTCCCTGGAGAAGTTCCGCACCGAGGCAGTGCGGGCTGGCTTCAAAAGGGCGTGGGCTGACAGGGCGTTCGACACGATCGTCGGGGTCGGTCGCAGGCTGCCGTCGGACGCGTTCGTGGAGGACTCGGCGCTGCTGCACTATTTCCGCAACGCCGAACGTCTCGCTGGGTAGCGTTCATGGCCGAACGGCGCTGGGCGTGGCTTCCCGCGGCAGGCGAGCCCGTGGAAGTACTGAACCGCGTCGAGTTGTGGGGGCGTCGGATAGACGAGGTCGTGGTCCCCTCGTCGCAGCACCGCATGCGCGTCTCGGCCGACGAAATGGTCCAGTTGGGTGTCCGACGCTGGTCGGAGGCGGAGATTGTGTGGCGGGCGGCGGCGACGCGGGCGATGGGGTTGGCGGCGGACGGTGAGCCTCTCGTCACTGCCCGGGCGGGGGTGAGCCTGCTCCCTCACCAGATGGCCACTCTGGAGCGTGCTCTCGGAATGGCTCCAGTTCGCTTGGCAATCTGCGACGAGGTGGGATTGGGGAAGACCATCACAGCAGGGGCGATATTCTCAGAATTGAAGGCCCGTGGCCGCGTCCGGCGTGCGGTTGTCGTCGCCCCCAAAGGAGTGCAACTTCAATGGGTGGCCGAGATGGCTGACCGTTTTGGCGAAGACTTCGTACGTGTGGGACCAGAGGGTGTACCGGTTGACTCCGGGGTGGATCCGTGGCGGGCCTTCAATCGAGTGGTCTGCCGCCTTGATGCTGTGAAACCGATGCGCCGCCGCGCTGAGTGGAGCCCCGAGCAGGTTGAGGTGTACAACGCGGCCCGGTTCCGGGCAGTGGTGGACGCGGGCTGGGACATGGTGATCATTGATGAGGCCCACCACGTTGCTGGCTCTAGTGACGAAGTGGCTCGGTACCGTCTCGCCGTTGAACTCGCGGCCGCTGCGCCACACGTGCTGTTGCTGTCGGCGACTCCTCATTCGGGCAAGAGCGACGGGTTCCGACGGTTCCTGGGTCTGCTCGACGAGGGATTCGTTCGGGGTCGGCCGGTACAGCGGTCCACAGTAGCTCCGCACGTAGCCCGTACCGAGAAGCGGCAGGCGGTGGACCATGCTGGGCGTGCGCTGTTCCGGCCGCGAGAAACGGCGCTGCGGGTGGCGCCCTATATCGAACGAGACATTGAGCGCGATCTGTACGAAGCGGTTACCGAGTACGTCCGCAGCGGTTGGGACGCGGCCACAAGGCAGGGGCGACGATCGGCCGGATTTCTGGTGCTGCTGATGCAGCGGCTGGTGGCTTCCAGCACGGCAGCGATCCTCGCTGCCCTTGAGAAGCGATCAGCAGCGCTGGGAGAGCGAGGGGCACAACTTGAATTATTCGCAGATCGTGATGAGGACTGGGCTGACTTGACTGGCGAGGAGCAGTACCAGGCTCTCGCCCAGGCACGAGGTCCGGCATGGGATACCGAGCGGGCCGAATTGAGCGGTCTGCTCCGCCTCGCCCGCGACGCGGCCGCGGCCGGAGCCGACGCCAAGGTTCGTGCCTTTTTTGACCTGCTCGGTGAACTCCGTCGATCCGAACAGAATCCGGACGTTAAGGTCCTGGTCTTCACCGAGTTCATCCCTACCCAGGAGATGCTTCTCGATCTGTTGGAGGCAGCTGGCGTCACGGCGGTGGCGATTAACGGTTCAATGTCGCTCAGCGAGCGGGAACTGGCCCAGGAGGCATTCCGCGAGCGCGTTCAAGTGCTCGTCAGCACCGATGCCGGAGGCGAGGGCATCAACCTCCAGTTTGCTCACGTCGTCGTGAACTGGGACCTTCCGTGGTCGCCGAGCCGTCTTGAGCAGCGCATCGGCCGCGTCGACCGTATCGGGCAAGCCAACACGGTGCGGGCGTTCAACCTGGTCTGTGAGCATTCGGTGGAGGCCCGGGTGCTCGATGTGCTGGACGCGAAGCTCGAGGTGATTCTCGCCGAACTCGGTGCCGACAAGCGCTGCGATGTACTGGAGTCCGCTGCTCGGAGAGCCGACGGTCTCTGGACAGCAGCGATCTTGGATCCCGACCACTTCGACCTCGAGGCTGATGAGTTCGAGCGCAGCACTCGCTCTGAGGCCAGCGAAGCAGCTCAGTTTGGCGATCTTGTCGACCACGCCGTACCAGCTTTTTGCCCGTCCGGCTCGGAACGCATCGCTGAGTTGGTCGAAGCCGCGGCCAAGGCGAGGGAGGTTCTCGGCCGACCAACGGACGATCCGCTCGGCGCTCTTGCCGCCTTGCCCGAGATCGTGCCAGGCGAACCCTGTCCGGTCATACGCATACCTGGAGCCGAACCCGGCTGGTTGTCGATCTGGGAGGTCACATTTGACGGATCGGCTCGAAATGCAACAGCGGTATTCCAACCAGATACGGGTCTGGTGCGCCCTGATCTCGCCATCTCTCTCTGGGACCGTTGCTGCGGGGGCGTTGCACTCGCAGATCATCAGACCCCGGACACCTCTACATGGGACCGAATCATCGATCTGGGTGTCGACCATGCCTACCAGGCTGTTGTCCGTCTTGCAGGAGAGTCCGAGTTGACACTTCCTGGTGCTTATCTACGGCTCTTGGTCCGGGTGAGCACGTGAAGAGCTGGATCGCATCTCAACTGGGCGAGACCTTGTCCCGCACATCGGGCATCGCCGTGGTGCTTGACCCTGATGGTGTCCTCGACGAACCTGCGCTCACCGACGTGGAAGCGGTCTGCCGGGTAATCCGAGTTCACGACTGGGCCAGTATTCGCCGAGCCTGGGATCTCGACATTCGTCGTCGTGTGCCTGGTGAGGCCCTGACCTTGGTCTGTGTCTCATCGGCTGAGTTCACCACGGTAACGGACCTTCCGTGGGACATCGAGCAGGAGGCTGACAAGGTGATCCGGCTGCGCTGGCCGGTTCCAACAGAAATCCGAGCACTACTGCGAGTTGCCGATCCGGCCAGTGCCGAGAATCTCCTAAGGGATGCTGACAAGCATGCTGATGCTGCCGACATCATCGCCTCGGCTTATGGCATTGTCTTCGGCGATCCTGGGTCCGAAATCGAAGGTGTCGTGCGGCACCGGCTTGTCCCGGAGACACAAGACGAACTGTGGGACGCGCTGGCCGGGGTTTTGACCACGCCGGCTGCCCGCAGCATCGCCTTCGGCCGAGGCGACCTCGCTGGACTCCAGCAGATGTGGGACGACTGGCTTCGCAAAGGCCAAAGCGATGGCTCCGACGCGTTCGTAGATGCGCCGGGGGCAATACTGGGATTGCTCGGCGCGGGCTTGCTGAAACCGGCTCCGTTGCGGGTTTCGAGTCTGCCGGACTGGGCTCAGGTTGGTGCCCTCTCCCCCGACCCCGAGCAGTTGATTGACGAACTTCTCGCAGTTCAGCCATCTCTGCCCTCCGACCTGACTGGCTGGATCGAGACCGCTTCCTGGTGGGGACAGGTCCGGGCTTCCATTGCCGAGTCTCCCATTCCTCCTGCCAACTCCGAGAGAGCTTGGCGCGTCTGGGTAGATCTCGATGACAGGTTTCGTGCCTGGCTGCGCAACGACTACGGTTCGTGCCTCCTCTCCGCTGCACCGTTCGCAGCGCTGCACCAAGTCGCTGGCCGGCTTGCACATCGTGTCCTGGAGGGGACCAAGGTCCTCCTCATCGTTGTTGACGGTCTCGGATTTGCCCAATGGCATCCGCTACGTCGAGCTGCTGGTCTCACTGTTCACGACGCCACCGGAAGTCTGGCGATGATCCCAACCCTCACAAGTGTGTCTCGTCAAGCTATCCTTGCTGGCAAGCTTCCCCGCGAATTTGTCGAGCACATTGGAAACACCAGTGCCGAGGAACAGCAATGGAAGAAGTTCTGGAGAGGGCAGGGGTTCGCCGACGCGGACATCTCCTACGTCAAGACTCTTGGCGACGACATTGGCGCGATCCCCGAGATGCACGGGCAAATTGCCGCAGTGGTTATAAACGCCGTCGACGAGATCCTGCATGGTGCCGACGTGCTAGGTGATCGACAGATCGCTGTCGGCATCGATCTTTGGGCACGCGCTGGGTTCCTCAAGAACCTCATTGATGTCGCCACCCGTAGCGACTATGAGACATGGATTACCTCCGATCATGGGAACCTCCCTACGATCGCTAGTGGGACGCCCGGAGAGGGCCAGACAGTGGAGCAGGCTGGCACCCGAGTCCGCATCTACCCCAACGCCACCCTGCGCGAGCAGTATGCCGAGCATGGTGAGATCTGGGATCCGCCCGGACTGCCCACCGAGCGTGCCGGCTACTTCCCCCTGTTCGCTCCTGGTCGCAGCGGGTATCACACTGGTGCCAGCCGCGTGAGCCACGGCGGTATCTCGCTCGACGAGGTCATCGTCCCAGTCGCGCGAGTCTCGACATGAGCCCGCGGCCCGCCGACCCCAATTCCCCGCGACCTCCCGACCGGGTCCTGAGTCTGCCTCTCCTTGAGACGGTCTACCGGATCGCCTCGCTCGACTTGAGCACTGAGGAGCGGTCCGCCCAACTAACGATTGCCCTACGAGAACACACCACCGAAGCTGATGCCGAGACCCGCGTTAAGTGGGCAGTCTCAAGGATCTGGATCAACCCCCCGCAGCCCGCGTCGGGGATGATCCGCTGGGCAATCGACCACCCTGAGCACTTCGCCAACCGACGGCTTATGCACACCGGTGCCCTGGTTGCCACGGTTCCCTTTGTGGGTAGCGTTCTGGGTCAACTGGGACGCTCCTTTGCCCTTGACCAGGCCCCCACTGTCCCCGATCTCCGGAGACGCCTGGTGGCCCGATGGGGAGAGACTTCCACGGTTCAAGCGGCCGTCGGCAAAACCGTCACTAGCTTGCGCCGCCTAGGCGTGGTCGACGGAGGTGGACGCCGTCCGATCACTCGCTGTCCCAGCCATGCAGCCAGCCCCCTGAACACGACATGGCTAGTGCATGCTGTCATGCTGAGCCGACAGGTCGGATCAATAGAAGTTCGTGACGCCGCCGGAGCCCCAGAGCTCTTCTGGGCTGACCAGAACACTCCTGATCCCGAATATCCGCATATCGAACTCCACACCGAAGCCCTAAACCGCCGAGTTTGGGCATCAACCTAACCCGCCCCGTTCAGTAGGGAACCACCTCATTCTTCAGGAGAACATCTTGACCGCCGAGATAGCAATTATGAATCGATACGGTGTTGCGCTGGCAGCCGACAGTGCTGTCTCAATTGGGGGACCCGACCAGCCCAAGATCTACAACACCGTCAACAAGCTGTTCTCTCTGTCGAAGCGTGCGCCAGTAGGGGCGATGATCTACGGCAACGCCCTCCTTACAGGTGTTCCCTGGGAAACTGTAATCAAGTCATTTCGCCAAAATCTTGGATCCAAGACCTTCGAGACTCTCGACGAATACGCCGATACACTGATCGAATATATCGAGGCTACGCCTGCTCTGTTCTCTCCAGAACAAGAGAAAAGTGAGTTCAGGGTCCATTGCATTGAGCTATATCTCAGTCTTTGGAAGAAGATTGAGGATCGTCTGCACTCTTTGTTTGAGGAGAGCGGTGAGGCTACTCCTGATGACATAACGACAATTGTCACAGCAGTGTTCAATTCCGAACTCAATGAGGTGCGAGATCAAGAACAGCTTGAGGATTTGCCAAGAGACTATGGCGTCAACCTCGTCTCAGAGTTTGTTGATATCGCAGAACTGATCAAGCAGCATGTCTTTGAGGATTTCCCGTTGGATGAGAGAGCAGTTAGTTCACTGAATGAGTTGACCGCTGAATTCATTGAGCGGTCACCTGCATCGATGGAATCAAGGGGAGGCTTAGTGATAGCGGGCTTTGGTGAGACAGAGTTCGCGCCCGTGCTGATCGAATTCGAGATATATGGAGTGATGGCTGGCAGATTGCGTCGTCGTCGTCTTCCGTCTCGTCAGGTTGCTGACGACAACAGAGCGATTGTGGTGCCATTCGCTCAGCGGGAGATGGTTGATCTGTTCATGTCCGGCATCCATCCATACTTTCAGTTCGTCGTAGATGACGCTCTTTCAACTCTCATCGACGCGCTTCCAGAATTAGTAGCGGATGCTATCCCCAACATCTCAAGCGCATCACGAGAATCACTCCGTTCCGGTGGTTCCGATCTGCTTGATGCTTATCGCTCCGACCTGCAGGAGCACATTCAAGGTGCCCATGTAAGACCGATCCTCGATGCTGTGGCTGCTCTGCCCAAGGAAGAGTTGGCAACAATGGCAGAGACGCTGGTGAATCTGACCTCATTTAAGCGGCGCGTTACGCTCGACGCTGAAACAGTAGGGGGGCCGATCGACGTGGCGGTGATCTCGAAAGGCGATGGACTTATCTGGATTGAGCGCAAGCACTATTTTGACCCGGCGCTGAATCACCACTTCTTTGCTAACTATTTCCGCTACGGTTTTTCTACACAGGAGGACGATGATGACAGCAGGCCAAGCGCAGTCGGATAGGCGGTTCAGGTCGTACGAGGAACTCGAACGCGAGCTGTTGCCGAAACGCGCTGAGTCGCGGCGCTCCAGCCATGGTGAAAACGATCTAAGGGATCGGTTCTTGGAGATCGTCCGCCGATCGATTGTGAGTGCTACTCGAGAACAGCCTGGCTGACGCAATCACACTGCCTCTGTCGTTGTCTGAATCTCAACATCGAACCGGTGCCGGTCCCCGCACGGAGCTAGCCCCTAGGCCACCTTCATGAGGGCGGCCATGTTGCCGCCCATCACCTTGCGGACCTGGTCGTCGGGCAAGCCGTCAAGCTGATCGACGAACGAGATCGGGTCGGCCATGCCCTCCACGTGGGGATAGTCCGAGCCGAAAATCACGTTGTCCACTCCCACCAAGTCGATGAGCCCCACCGGGTCGTCCTCGTGGAAGGGGTGGATCCAGAGATTGCGCTTGATGGCCTCCACGGGGTGCTCTTCCCAGGAGTGGGGGAAGCGCTCATAGACGCTCTCCAGTTGGGCCAGCAGGGGCCGCACCCAAGAGCTGCCGTTCTCCACGATGGCCACCTTCAGCTCAGGATGCCGGGTGAGCGCCCCGTGGGCCACCCATGAGGTCACCGCATCCTGAATGGCCCGACTATGCGAGATGGCCATCTGGAACAGCGACTGGCGGAACGCGGTCATCTCCCCCCGGACGCCCTCCCACTCGTCGGTGAACCGGGTGTATCCGCTGTCGGAGGCGTGCATGGCCACCAGCACGTCCAACTCCACCACCCGCTCCCAGAACGGGTCGAACTCGGGCAGGGCGAAAGACCGCGGCCCCCGCAGGCCGGGAGGCGCCGCGGGGCGGATCAACACCGCCCGGGCCCCCCGCTCCACGCACCACTCCAGCTCCTCGATGGCCTTGTCCACGATGGGCAGGGTCACGATGGGCGTGGGGAAGATGCGCCCCTCGTAGTTGAACGTCCAGTGCTCCAGCATCCACTGGTTGAGGGCGTGGATCACGATGTGGCACTCGTCGGGGGCGTCCCGGAATCGCTCCTCAACCAGCGACGCCAGGGTGGGGTACATCATGGCGTAGTCCAGGCCCAGCTCGTCCATCAGCTCCAGCCGGGGCTCCGGGGAGAAAAACGCCGGCAGCGCGTCGATCGGCTTCATGATCTCCCGGTGCGACTTGCCCTCGGGATTGCCGTGCTTGAAGTACTCCTCCTGGGCGCCGGGCGATCCCACTCGCTGGAACGTGGGGTTGGGGATGTACTCGCTGATCTTGCCCCTCACCATGATCTTGGTGCGGCCCTTGTGGTCGATGTAGTCGATGAGCCCCCGGTGGGAGTCGGGCAGGTGCTTGGTGAGCGCCTCGGTGGTCTCATACATGTGGTTGTCGGCGTCGAAAACCGGGAAATCAAGCTGGCGAGAAGGCATACCAATCATCATATTGCTGGTATACGCTTATGGCGATGGCGGGAGTATTCATCACCTGTGCCATCACCGGCAGCGGCGACACCACGTCCAAATCCGACCTGGTGCCCATCACCCCCCAGCAGATCGCCGAGGCGGCCATCGATGCCGCTAAAGCGGGTGCGGCCATCGTCCACATCCACGTCCGCAATCCCGACACCGGCGAGCCGGCCCGCGACGTGGAACTGTATGCCGAGGTGGTGGAGCGGATCCGGGCTTCCAGCACCGACGTTGTGCTCAACCTCACCTCCGGCATGGGCGGCGATCTCACCCTCGGGTCGGCCGAGCAGCCCCTGCCCCCCGCCGAGGCCGGCACCGACATGGCCGGCGCCACTGAGCGGCTGGCCCACGTGCGCGAGCTGATGCCCGAGATCACCACCCTCGACTGCGGCACCATGAACTTCGGCGAGGGCGACTACATCATGGTCAACAGCCCGTCGGTGCTCGACGAGATGGCCCGCCAGGTTCAGAAGCTGGGCGTTCGCCCCGAGATCGAGATCTTCGACACCGGCCACCTCTGGCTGGCCAAGCGCCTCGTGGAACAAGGGCTTATCGACGATCCGGTCATGGTCCAGCTGTGCATGGGCATACCCTGGGGCGCCCCCGACGACCTCAACACCTTCATGGCCATGGTCAACAACCTCCCCGAAGACTGGATCTTCTCGGCCTTCTCCCTGGGCCGCAGCCAGCTCCCCTACGTAGGTCTGGCCGCCATAGCCGGAGGAAATGTCCGCGTCGGCCTAGAAGACAACATCTACCTAACCCGAGGCCAACTAGCTACCAACGCCGCCCTAGTCGCCAGGGCCGTAACCATCCTCGAATCCATGAACTACGAAGTCCTAAGCCCCGAAGCCACAAGAGAAAAACTCCACCTAAAAGAACATTAAGCCCCCCACCTCCACCCCCCTTCCCCAAAAAAAGAGTGGGTGGCCCAACCGTAGGGCGGCGGGGTAATGCAAGAGGTAGGCGGGTTGGGGGGTGGCGCCGGAGGCGGACCTGGCCGCTCCGACGGCCAGGCCGCCGTAGGTGACAGGACCCGCCAACCCGCCGGTTCTACGCCAACCGGTACCCCGCCGCCCGGTCGAGCGCGCCAAAAGTGGCCTAAATTGACCCCCGTGACCCCAGAACTAGCGATCCGCGGCGGCACCGTAATAGACGGCACCGGCAACCCCGGCCAACAAGCCGACATAGGAATCGCCAACGGCCGCATCGTCGAGATCGAAAAGACCGTAAAAGCCCCCCAAGAGATAGACGCCACCGGCCGGCTGGTGTCCCCAGGCTTCATCGACTGCCACACCCACTACGACCCCCAGGTGCTGTGGGACCCGTGGCTGTCGTCGTCGTGCTGGCACGGGGTCACCTCGGTGGTGGCCGGAAGCTGCGGCTACAGCATCGCCCCCACCAAGGCGGCAGACCGGGCCTCGCTCATCCGCACTCTCGACAAAGTGGAAGACATGCGGGTGGCCACCCTGGAGGCCGGGGTCAACTGGGACTTCGAGACCTACGGCGAATACCTAAACGTGATCCAGCGCCGGGGCCTGGCCGTGAACTTCGGCGGCTACGTGGGCCATACCGCGGTGCGGCTCTACGTCATGGGCCAAGACGCCTACGAGCGGGAGGCCACCCCCGAAGAGATCGGTCGCATGAAGGCCGCGGTGGCCGAGGCCATCACCGGCGGGGCTCTGGGGTTCTCCACCGACCGGGCCGGGTTCCACCTGGGCGACGGCGGCCGCCCGGTGCCGTCCATCGCCGCCTCCCAAGAAGAGACCGAGGCCCTCATCGGGGTTACCGCCGAGATCGGGCGGGGCGTGGTGCATGTGGCGCCGGGGGAGAACTACCGCTGGGTTTACGACCTCCAGCCCAAGCTGGGCCGCCGGCTCAACTGGTCGTCCATCCTCACCTATCCTGCCGTGGCCTCCTCCCGGGCCGACTACCGCACCAAGCTGGCCGACCACCTGGCCGGCCGGGCCGCCGGGGCCGACGTGTGGGTCCAGGTCACCTGCCGCCCCATCACCCAGCACGTCACCATGATCGAGCCCACCTCCTTCTACACCATGGGCTCGTTCAAGGAGCTGGTGGCGCTGGCCCACGAAGACCGACCCACCCTGTACGCCGACCCCGATTGGCGGGCCCGAGTGCAGTCCGACCTCGACGCCAACGGCTTGCTGGCTTCCCGCTGGAACACGCTGGCCATCGTGGAGTCGCCCAACCAGCCCGATCTGGTGGGCAACACCGTTGGGGGAGTGGCTGCCGAGCGGGGCTGCACCCCATGGGACGCCATGTGCGACATCGCCTTGGCCGACGGGCTGCTGACCCGCTTCAAGATCACCTTCGCCAACGACGAGGTCGATGGCGTGACGTCTCTCATGCAGGCCGAGGGGGCGGTGATGGGCTTGTCCGACGCCGGCGCCCACGTCGGCCAGATCTGCGATGCGGTGATGCCCACCGACTTCTTGTCCCGCTGGGTGCGCGACCGCCAGGTGATGACCCCCGAGGCCGGCATCCACAAGCTCACCGGCGAGTTGGCGGAGATGCTCGGCCTGGCCCCCGACCGGGGCTACCTGCGCCCCGGCGCAGTGGCCGACGTGACCGTGATCGACTGGGACAACCTCGACGTCGGCCCTATCCGCCGGGTACACGACATGCCGGCCAGCGGCGAGCGCCTCATCGCCGACCAACCAACCGGCGTCGACCACATCCTGGTGGCCGGCACCCCCACCCGCCTCGACGGAAAGTCCCTCCTCGACCAGCTAGAAACCCTCCCCGCCACCACCCTCCGCTCATCCTGAGCAGCCCGGCGGGCTGGTCCCTGCAGTTGGCCTAGCCCGGCGGCACCACTGGGTCGATGCCCAGATCGGTGTAGGTGAGAGCGGGGAAATAGGGCACGCCCAGGGCTTCGAAGCGTCGACGGGCGGTGTCTCCCCGGTCGATCACCGTGGCGACGGCAACGATCTCGGCGCCGGTTTCGCGTATCACCTCGTAGGCCTTCTCTGTCGAGCCTCCCGTTGTGGTTGCATCCTCCAGGAGCAATACCCGGTGGCCCGGTCCGAGGGGGGTGCCTTCGATCTGCTGCTTCGTGCCTCGCTTCTTCGGCTCTTTTCGAACCGAGAACCAATGGCCGGCCGTCTCGGCGGCTATGCCCACCGCCAGCGAGTCGGCGCCCATGGTCATCCCGCCAGCCGCGTCAAACTCGATGCCGGCCTCTCGAACCTGCTGCACAATCGCTCGGCATGCCACTTGAAGGTCGGCCCATCGGCAGAGGGCCACCTTGACGTCAACGAAATCGCTCGACATGGCCCCGCTGGCCAGCTCTATCGGCTGGTCCAGTTTCCGCAATCCCTGCCGTTTGATGATGTCAATGAGCGCCGCGTCAGCCACGTCCCCACACTAGTGGTCGCCGCTGATGGGGCTCGTTCGCTCGAAATAAAGTGAAATAAATTGGAAATAGTCGTATTTCCACAAGCGATCCCCAGCTCAGGCCCGCTACGGTCAACCCAACCTTCCCCTCAACAACCGAAGAATGAGGGGAGGAGCGCGTGTCTGCTCCACCTGTTACCTGCGCTTGGGCTCCGTGGTGGAACCCAGAGCAACTCCGCAGATTCCTCAACCACGTGGAGAGCGTCGTGCAAGCCCGTTTCGGCGAGCACGACATCGACGAAGCCGAGGGCACTGTGACCGTCGAGGACATGGAGTGTGTGCTGGGCCTGTCCAACTTGGCCCAAACCTGTCGGGCGGCCGAGCCCGGAGATTGGCGGCTCATCATCTACAACCACATCGCCCGGCTCGACGATTTCGCCCCCGAGGTCCTGGCCGAGCGCTTGGCCGACTACCAGAAGCTCCAACCCGACCTGCGGGTCAGGGTGGTCGGCGGCCATCATCTGAGCCAGATCGACCCGGTTTGCGATCCCCTGCCGCTGGGCCTCTACGCCTGTCTGTCGGTGGACTTGGACGGCGCCGCCTGCCCGGTCGATCGCAGCTATTTCGAGAAATGGGGCATCGAGCAAGGGGAGGTGATGGCCGCTGCGCTGGCCAACACCTTGATGGACGAGCCGCTGACCGCTCTGGAGGGGAGCGATTTGCCTGGCAATATCCGGGTCTTCACCGGCGAGTCCCTGTTCGTTACCGGCCACCTGCTCGATTTCGTACGCACGGTTCCCGACATCGGTCCTCAGGGTGCCGTGATCACCGTGCCCGCGGCCCACACCGTGATGGTCTGCCCCATTGAGCTCGACGAGCAGTTCGTGCAGGATTCCGCCACCATGCTGGCCGCCAGCTACATCCGCTACATAGCTGGCCCCAACTCGGTTAGCCCCAACGCACTGTGGTGGCGTCCCGGCTACCCCGTAGAGGGCTTCGCCCGCATGGACAACCAATGCTTCGAACTAGTAGCCCCCGACCCCCTCCGCTCGCAGTTATGGAAGGGTATAGGGAGGGAGAGCACTTAGGGTCAAAGCACGCCGCTCTGCCAATATGTCCCTGCAAGCTAAGTGCAGGGGGAGCAGCGCATGGCCATCACAGACACCAGGGCATTTTCGCTCGACGAGATCGACATTCACTCCACCGAGCAGTATCGCGACCACGGCTACCCGTGGGCCGCATGGGATCTGCTGCGGGCCGAGGCTCCGGTGCACTGGTACGAGCGCCCCGATATCGAGCCGTTCTGGGCCATTACCCGCCACGAGGACATCCATTGGGTGTCGTCCAACGACAAGTTGTTCATCAACGGAGGCCCCCGCCTGCGTCTGGCTTCGATTGAAGACGACCAGGGCATGTGGGAGCGCCGAATTCAGCGCCTCACAGAGCTGGGCTGGGACCTCGACGAGCCCATGGACATGGTTTTCATGGACCGCCCCCGCCACACCAAGTTCCGACTGCTTACGGCTCGCCGGTTCACCCCTCGGGCCATGCGCGAGCACGAGGAGCATCTTGCCCAGTACGCCGCCCGGTTCACCGCTGAATTCCAGGAAGTGCTAGAGCGCAACGGCGAGGCCGACTTGGTGCTCGACTATGCGGTGAAGCTGCCGCTGGCCACCATCTGCGATCTCATGGGCCTGCCTGTAGACGACTGGTCGAAGATCCACAGCTTCACCGAGATGATGTTCGACGACGAAGAGAACCTGCGCTGGGCCGAGCCGGGCGAGACCATGGGCGATCTCAAACTGCGGATGAGCCGCCAATTCAGCTCCTATATCGGGACGATCATCGACGACTGTCAGGCTGAGCCCCGCGACGATCTCGCCGGTGCAGTGGTCCAAGGCCAGGTAGACGGCTGCCCGCTCACCACCCAGCAGCTCACCGGCTACATCGTCTTGCTATTGGGGGCCGGAAACGAGACCACCCGCAACGCAACCTCCAGAGGGGTCACCGCCCTGCTCCAGAACCGCGACCAGATCGACCGTCTCCTGGCCGATGAGTCGTTGATTGAGCCCGCGGTGGAGGAGATCCTGCGGTGGACTTCTCCGGTCATTCAATTCGCCCGCACCGCCACTGCCGATGTCGAGTTCCACGGACAGCTCATCAAAGAAGGCGACACCGTAGGCGTGTTCTACCCGTCGGCCAACCGCGACGATGCGGTGTTCGACCATCCCTACCGCTTCGACGTGGGCCGCAACCCCAACCACCACATGGCCTTCGGCCACGGCGTCCACTTCTGTCTGGGCGCCAACCTGGCCCGCTGGGAGCTACGGGCCATGCTCAAGGCCATCCTGCCCCTTCTGCCCCGACTCGAGTTGGCCGGCGAAACCGAGCGCCACGGTCACCTCCATGTCGGCGCCGTCAAGCGCCAACAAGTCCGCTTAGTGGCGTAACAACAAGGAGAAACCAACATGGGACGACTAGCCGGCAGGGTGGCATGGGTCACCGGAGCGGCTTCGGGCATCGGTTTGGCGAGCGCAGAACGGTTTGCCGAAGAGGGTGCCGTGGTGATCGGCTCCGACATTGCCGAAGGCGACGGCTGGAAGGCAGTGGCTGAAACGGCCCCGGCTTCGAGCTTTCACCTGATCGACGTTCGCGATGCCGACGCCCAAGAGGAACTGGTGGGCCAGATCATCCAAGACCACGGACGGCTCGACGTTCTGGTCACCGCCGCCGGGGTGGCCGGCGGCGGCCAGGTTCACGAGCTCGACGTAGAAGAGTGGGACCGGGTGCAGGACATCAACCTCAAGGGCACCATGCTGTCGTGCCGGGCCGCCCTCAAGCCCATGGTGAAGGCCCGCTCGGGGAGCATCATCACCATCGCCAGCGTGGAGGGTCTCGAAGGCTGCGAGGGGGGCAGCACCTACAACGCCTCCAAGGGCGGGGTGATCCTGCTCACCAAGAACATCGCCAACGACTATGGCCCGGCCAACATCAGGGCCAACGCCATCTGTCCCGGCTTCATCGACACCCCCATGTTCCAGTCGGTCATCCCCCATCTCGGGCCCATTGCCGACAGCATCCGCGACCAGCACAAGCTCAAGCGCTGGGGCCTTCCCTCGGAGATCGCGGGAGCCGCTTTCTTCTTGGCCTCCGACGACTCCTCGTTCGTCACCGGCGTCGCCCTGCCGGTCGACGGCGGCTACACCGCCGGCCACGCCCACGGCATGACCACCATCTAGCGCGGCCCTTCAAACGGGGCGGAACTTGATGAGGGTGATCTCGTCGGTCGCGTCCTCGAACACGGCTTCGACGGGCAGGCCGCAGGCGATGTCGGCGTTGTCGATGCCGATGAGGTTGGAGTACACCATCGGCCCCTCCTCCAACTCCACCAGCACCACGTTGTAGGGGAGCTCCGGTTCGAACGACGGGATGTAGGGCTGGCGCATGATGGTGAAGCCCCACACCGTGCCCCGGCCCGAAGCCTCGGTCCATCCCCGGTCGAACGACAGGCACGCGGGACAAGAGGCATAGGGCGGAAACCACACATGCCCGCAGGCCTGGCACTTCGGCAGCACGAAGCGGTGCTCGCGGGCCGCCGCCCAGAACTCCCGATCCTCGTGGGTCACCGTCGGCAGCGGCTTGAGGTAGCCGTCCCCGCCCCCGCTCACAGCAGCCCGTCCCGGCACAAAAGCGTCGCCCCCGGCAGGGCCGACAGGCACCAGTACAGCGACCAATCGCAGTCGGGGATCTGGCGATCGCCGGCCTGGCCCCGCAGCTGGCGCACCGCCTCGGCGTGCTGGTTCCACCCCTGGAGGTACGACTCGCTCAGCATCCCTCCGCTGGTGTTGACAGGCAGCTCCCCGCCCAAGGCGATGCGGCCGTTCTGCACCCACTCCAAACCCTGGCCCTTGGGGGCGAATCCGAATCCCTCCAGCCCCCACAGCACCGACACGCTGAAGTTGTCGTACACCTGAAGGCAGTCGATGTCGTCGGTGGTCACCCCCAGAGGATCGAACAGGTCGGCCTTCATCGACCGGCAGGCCTCGTCCCAGAACCCTAGGTCCACGTACCACTCCCGGAAGTTGGCCCGTCCCGCGGTGCCAGCAATCAACACCGGAGGATGGGCCAGGTCCCGGGCCCGCTCGGCGGTGGTCACCACGTAGGCCACCGCGCCGTCGTTTACCAGGCAGTAGTCGAACAACCGCAGCGGCTCGGCGATGTACCGGGCGGCCAGGTAGTCGTCGATGGTCATCTCGGCCTGCATGATGGCCCCCGGCATCATCCGGGCATGGGAGCGGATGGCCACCGGAATCGCTCCGAGCTGCTCCTCGGTGCCCCCGTACTCGGCCTGATAGCGGGTGAACCCCATGGAGTACTGCGCCCCCGGCGAGGCCATGCCGTAGATCGTGTCGTACAGCAGCCCTTGGGGTTGGGCCCCGAACTTGACGCCCTGGCTGCGGAACGCCACCGAGTTGAACAGCACCACGTAGTCGGCCAGCCCGTGATGCACCGCGGTGGCCGCGTGCATCAGCGCCATGGCGCACATGCGCCCGGCCTGGGGATAGTCCACCACGAAACGCACGTCGGTGAGCCCGGTGCGGTAGGCCACCGGCTCATAGTGGGGCAGCCCCCCGGTAATGAGCCCGTCGATCTGCGACTTTTCCAGCCCGGCATCGGCAATGGCCGCCGCAATGGCCTCTGTGGCCAGCGCCTCCCCCGTCCGCTCCGGGTCCGGCGTGCGGTAGAGCCGGGCAAAATCGCTGCCCCCAATACCAACGATGGCCGTCTTCCCGGCGAACTCCCGATCGCTCATCGGCTAGGCACACTAATGGCCGCCCGCCGCCACTCCCTGCTTGTGACGTGGGCACAGCGCAGCATCTATCGTCGGGGGAGAGAACAACCTGGGAGGGGAACCCGATGAAGATGGATCCGAACAAGACGTGGCGGCTGGTGGCCGAGAAGCTGGAGGCTGAGACCAACCCTCGGCGGCGCCATGTGCTGGAGTTGGTGCTGGCCCACATGAAGTGCGAGGCCCAGGCCGACATCGAAGGGGTGGTGGCCACTCTCAGCGAGAAGCCCCAGTACATCATCTGGTCGAACCCCGACGATCCCATCGCCAGCCCCGGCGGTGATCGCGACGCCATCCGGGGCTTCTACGACCGCAGCATCGTGCAGACCGGCGCCCACCGACTCGAGTTCGACTGCGACCGGGTCATCGCCGACGACGATGCGGTGTTCACCGAGGGCGTGATGAGCATGGCCTACCCCGGCCGCACCTTGGAGGCCATGGGCATCGAGGTTCCCGACGTGGACTCCTACTACCTGGCCCAAGCCCGCATGGGCATCGTGTGGCCAGTCGATTTCGACGACCCCGAAGCCCGCCTGCGGGGCGAAGAGGTCTACTCCGCCAACGACGCCTTCGAAGGCGTCGCAAACCGCCCCATCAGCCTCGAAGAAATCGCCCCCCTAGAACTCGCCACCGCCTGATCAGCTACGAAACCGACCAGGTTTCGGTGCGGAGGTAGGTGTAGACGCCTTCGAAATCGGTGCGGGCTTTTTCGGGGAGGTCGATGGGGTCGCCGAGGCGGCTGGCGCCCCACACGATGCGGGCGGTGTGCTCGGCCACCAGGGCGGCGTGGAGGGCGTGGTCGGGCGACTCGCCGATGCACAGCATGCCGTGGTTGGCCATCAGCACCGCTGAGCGGTCGGCCAAGTGGCGCACCACCTCTTCACCCAGCTCATCGGAGCCAGTGGGCTGATAGTGCGACACCGGCACATTTCCACCCAGGTACACGATGACCTCCTCGATCACCGCGGGGATGCTCTTGTGGGCCACCGCGAACATCGAGGCGTGTATCGGGTGGCAGTGCACCACCCCGCCCACCTCGGGGAAAGCCCGATAGCAGGCCAGATGCATGGCCTTCTCGGTAGAGGGCCGAGACGTGCCCTCCAACAGGTTCCCGTCCAGGTCAACCGCCGCCAAGTTGTCCACGCTCACCTGGTCGTAGGGGAGCGAAGACGGGGTCAACCAGATCATGTCGTCGTCAGCCCGCCCCGACACGTTGCCCGCGGTGCCCACCACCAACCCTGCGGCATCCATGGCCTGGGCCGCGGCCACCACTTGGGTTCGAATGTCGGTGCTGTCGGTCATTGCCACACCTCCGGGTTGGCCAATCGGTGGGGTCGCTCACCGGCCAGGAGCCGGCAGATATCCTCCACCACCATGTCAGTCTGGTTCACCTCGGTGTCGTAGGTGGCACCCCCCACATGGGGGGTCAGCACCACGTTGTCGAGGGTGGTCAGCGGATGGTCGGGCGGCAGGATCTCCCCCTGAACGTGGTCGAGACCCGCGCCGCCCAGATGACCCGAGGTCAGCGCTTCCACCAGGGCGTCGGTGTCGTGCAGTGCGGCCCGGGCGGTGTTCACGTAGATGGTCTCCGGCCGCATGGCCGCAAACTGTTCGGCGCCGATCATCCCCGCCGTCTCCGGGCTGACCGGGGCGTGCATCGACACCACATCGGCAGTGGCCAGCAGTTCGTCCAGCTCGCAGTCGGCATCGGCCTGATAGGGATCGCAGGCGACCACCTTCATCCCCAGCCCCTCGAAGCGCCATTTGGCCGCTCGCCCCACTGCTCCCAACCCCACCAGTCCCACCGTGCGGCCGGCCATCTGCCAGGCCCGATAACGCTGATAGGGGATGGTGTCGGTGAACACCGTGCCCGCTCGCATGTCCCGGTCGCCCAACAGCACAAAGCGATTGACCGCGAACATCAGCGCCACCGCCATCTCGGCCACCCCGTCGGCGTTGCGCCCCGGGGCGTGAAGCACCGGAATGCCCGCCGCGGTAGCCCCGGCCACGTCCACGTTGGTGGGGTCGCCCCGAGTGGAGGCCACTGCCCGCAGCGGCTGCTCGAACACCGGCCCCTTGCACTCGTCGGCCTCGCACACCAGCAAGTCGGCCGACACGTCGGACAGACGGGCGGCCAGATCATCGGCACCCAAGAGCCGGATTGGCCTGTGCTCGATCCACGGGTCGAACTCCACCTCGGCCACGTCCCGCAGCTGGTCCAAACTCGGCCCCCGCAGCGGAGCGGTAACCAGCGCCCTCGGTCGGCTCACGCTTTGAGCGTAGGGTTTGAGAAGGCGTTTGACGCCATCGACGCACGGCCATTCCCATAGGCGGCAACTACCTTTGAGGCTGTGGCTGAGACAGTCCAGGTGACGATCGGCATCGACATCGGCACCACCTCGGTGAAGGCGGTGGCCGTCGACGAACACGGCGTCGTCCTAACCCGAGCCCGCATCCCCCACGCCGTGCACGCTCCCACCCCGGAAGTGTTCGAACACGACGCCGCCGCGGTGTGGGCCATCAGCGTCGTGCAGGCCTGCGACACGGTGTCGGCCGGCCATCAAGTGGCGGGCATCGGCCTGGCCGCCATGGTCCCGTCGCTGGCCGCAGTCAACGCCAACGGCGAGCCGATCTCTCCGGGCATCCTGTACGGCGACCACCGGGGCCACCACCCCGACGGCGAATTCGTAGGCTTTCTGCGCTCGTTGGAACAGGCCGTGTCCGACGCCCACGCCTATTGGCCCGCCCAGGCGGTGGCCAGCCAAGCGCTGTGTGGGGCGGCCGCCATCGACGCGATAACCGCCATGACCTGCCTGCCGGTATTCGGCGCTGACGGCTGGGACCCGCAGTGGTGCGACCCCGCCCGCCTCCCGGAGCTGGCCATGGGCTCGGCCCCCGTCGGCTACCGGGACGAGGCGCCGGTAGCGGCCGGCACGGTGGACGCGCTGGCCGAACAGCTTGTGGCCGGAGCCGACTCGCCGGGCGATGTGCTGGTGATCTGCGGCACCACCCTCATCACCTGGGCGGTTGCCGAGGGGTGGCCCGAGGCCGAAGGACTGTGGACCATTCCCCACCTCCAACCCGGCATGGCCGCCATCGGCGGGCCGAGCAACGCCGGCGGCCTGTTTCTGGAGCGGGTGAGGGCCCTCACCGGCGATCCGGCCGACGAACCGTCCCACCCCGACCGCGTGCCGCTGTGGGTGCCTTACATCCGGGGTGAGCGCACCCCCCGCCACGATCCCGATCTGCGGGCCGCACTTGTCGGCCTCGATGTGGGCCACAGTCCTGCCGATGTGCTGGCCGCCGGCTACGAGGCTGCCGGGTTCGTGGTCCGCCATCACCTCGATCTGGCTGGCACCAACCCCGAGCGCATTGTGGCCGTGGGCGGGGGCACCCACGTCGAGCGCTGGATGCAGGCCCTGGCTGATGCCACCAATCTGCCGGTAGACGTCACCGCGGTGCCCGAGGGGGCGGCTAGGGGAGCGGCCTGGCTGGCCCGCGTTTGCGCCGGTCTGGAGTCCAACGACCTGGCTCTGGCCCGCCGCTGGGCCCGAACAGGCCGCCGGGTCGAGCCCCGGCCCCAATGGGCCGAAGCCGCCAACCGCCGCTACCCCCAATGGCGGGCAGCTTGCGACACCCGGACCGGTGCTGCACAGTAGGGCGCGCACAAAAAAGGAGACCCATGAAGTTCGCAGTAGTGTTTCCGTTGGTGGCCCATCCGTGGGACCAGCGGCTGATAACCAAGCAGGGCGTGGTGGATTTTGCCCGCACCGCCGAGGAGTCCGGGTTCGACGGGCTCGGTTTCACCGACCATCCCGCCCCCACCGACCGCTGGCTCAATGCCGGCGGCCACGACGCCGTCGACCCGTTTGCCGCCCTGGCGTTCTGCGCCGCGGTCACCGATCGCATCAAGCTGATTCCCAACATCGTGGTGGTGCCCTACCGGAACCCGTTCATCATGGCCAAGGCCATCGCCACCATCGATGCCTTCTCCGATGGGCGGTTCATATTCGCCACCGGCGCCGGCTACCTCAAGGGCGAGTTCAAGGCCCTTGGTGTGGACTTCAACAACCGCAACCAGATCTACGACGAGGCGCTCGAAGCCATGGTGGGCATCTGGACCACCGACGACTTCGCCTATGAGGGCAGCAACTTCACCGCCTTGGGCCAGACTGCCAACCCCAAGCCGGTTCAAAAGCCCCATCCGCCCATCTGGATCGGCGGCAATTCCAAGCGGGCCCGACGCCGGGTGGCCACCCACGGCAACGGCTGGACCCCGTTTCCCGCCCCCCGGGTGCTGGCCACGACGGCCAAAACCCCGCCGTTGGAAACCCTCGACGACCTTTCCGCCATGCTCGACGAGCTGTGGACCTATGTGGACGAGGCCGGCCGCGACCCGTCCGAGTTCGACGTCAGCTATCTGAACCCCGTCGGCGGCCTACCGGCTGACCCCGACTTCGACGCCGACGCCCACATCGCCGCGCTGGCCGAGCTGGAGGCGCTGGGGGTCACCTGGATCACCGTCAACCTCCCCGGCGACGACATCGAGGCCACGCTCGACACCATGCGCCGCTACGGCGAGACGGTCATCGGCCCTTCTCAGAACCGGTAGATGACCGCCAGCCCCGGCGAGCTGCCCGTCCCCGCCCCGATTCACCCGGTCGAGTTCCCGCCGTTCGAGCCGACCGTCCCCCGCATGATCCGAGCGGCGGTCGACGCCTACGGCCCGCTGGACCTCGGCGTGCTCGGCGACCGGCGGATGACCTTCGCCGACGCTGACGCCGCCTCGGCGGCCATCTCCAAAGGCCTTTTGGCCATCGGCGCGGGCAAGGGCACTCGGGTGGGGCTGCTGGCCCCCAACAGCCCCGACTGGATCGCGGCCTGGTTGGCCATCGGCCGCCTCGGCGCCATCGGCGTGCTGGCCAACACCTACTACAAGTCCCGAGAGCTCGAATGGGTGCTGCGCCACTCCGATGTGGAAGTGCTGCTGAGCGTTTCCCGCTATCTGGGCCACGACTACCTGGCCCGGCTCGAAGAGGTCTTATCCCCGGGCCAAGACCCGGTCATAGCCTCCCCCTCGCACCCCCTCCTGCGCTCGGTGTGGGTATGGGGCCAGAGCGATTCCCCCTGGGCCCGCTCGATGGACGAATTGGTGGCCGCCGGGGAAGCCGTGAGCGACGAAGCGCTGGCCGCGGCCGAGGCCCAGGTGACCCCGGCCGACGAGTTCACCGTGGTCTACACCTCGGGCAGCACCTCGTCGCCCAAAGGGGCGGTCCACACCCAGCAAGCCGTGGTGTGCCACGCCCACAACCTGGCCCAGTTTCGCGACTTGCAGGTGGGTGACCGCGTCTACTCGGCGATGCCCCTGTTCTGGGTGGGGGGCATGGTGATGAGCTTGGTGGGTTCGATCTACGCCGGTACCTGTCTGGTGTTCGACGAGCGGTTCGAGCCCGGCGCCACCCTGGCCCTCATCGAGAAAAAGAAGGTGACCCTGGTCTTCGGCTGGCCTCACATGGCCCAGCTGCTCACCAACCACCCCGACTTCCCAGAGCGGGATCTCTCCTCGGTGCGGGCCGGCAGCCTCTACGCCCTCTTGCCCCCCGAGAAGCAGATCGACGATCCCGAGCTGCGGGTCAACTCCCTGGGCATGACCGAGACTCTGGGCCCCCACACCCTGGGCATCATGGGCGCCCGGCTGCCTGAGGAGAAGCGGGGCTCGTTC
Source organism: Acidimicrobiia bacterium (assembly GCA_022825005.1). GTDB lineage: Bacteria > Actinomycetota > Acidimicrobiia > Acidimicrobiales > Bin134 > Poriferisocius. The sequence continues at coordinate 21,623 of JAJDYU010000004.1, read as the reverse complement.
GGCTGGGCGGTGCCCGGCATGGAGCACCGGATCGTGGATCCCGAAACCGGGGAAGCCTGCCCGACGGGGGAGCGGGGCGAGGTGTGGGTGCGGGGCTACGCCCTCATGTCCCGGCTGTACAAGGTGGACCGGGCCGACACCTTCACCCCCGACGGCTGGTATCGCACCGGCGACAGCGGCTACTTCGACGACGACGGCTACTTCTATTTCACCGGCCGGATGGGCGACCTCATCAAGTCGTCGGGCATGAACATCGCCCCTCGCGAGATCGAGCTGGTTCTCGAGGAGCCCGATCAGGTCATGCACGCTTTCGTTTGCGGCGTGCCCCACCCCGACCGCCTCGAAGACGTGGCCGCCGCAGTGGTGCTGCGGCCGGGACAGCCTCCCACCGCCGAGGAGCTCAGGGCATATGTCGCTGAGCGGGTCGCCTCCTACAAGGTGCCCCGCCACATCGCGGTCTTCGACACTCCCGATGCGCTGCCCTGGCTCGACTCGGGAAAGATCGACCTCATGGGCGTGAAGCAGCTGTTGTCGCAGCGCTTCGCCGGCAGTCCATGATCCACGAGATGCTCACCGTCGTGCCCCGACGCGACGACCTCATCGTGGCCGGCGACCGCCGCCTGTCGTCCGATGAGGTGTTCTCCTGGGTTGCCCAGGCCGCCGCTGCCCTAGAGCCAGGCCAGCCCACCGCCTTCCAGCTCCCCACCGGCCCCGAGGCCGTGGTGGCCTACCGGGCCTGCTGGCAGGCCGGCGCAGTGGCCGTGCCCCTGCTGCATGCCGACGGAGGCCGCCAGCGCGAGCACGCCTTCTCCACTCTCGGCATCGACGGCCTGTTCGATCCAGCAGACCACTCCGCAACCGGTGAGGCTTCCTCCCGGCGCTCTACCCAAGACCGGCCCGACGACCGGGCCCTCATCATGTTCACCTCTGGCTCCTCTGGCGTGCCCAAGGGAGTGGTCCACACCCAGGCAGCCCTGGCCTACAAAGCCCGCCAGTCGGTTTTCATACAGGGCCTCACCTCCGAAGACGCCGTGCTCTTCCCCGCCTCGCTGGCCCACGTTGCCGGGCTCCTGCACGGTGTGCTCGTTCCCGGCGCCGTCCCCATGAAGACTGTGCTCATGGCCCGCTGGGACCCGGCCGAGGCCCTGCGGCTCATCGAGCAGGAGCAGGTCAGCTACATGATCGGCCCGCCCACCTTCTTCAACGACCTCATGGACCACCCCGACTTCAGTCCCAGCCGCACCGCCTCGTTCCGGTTCCTCTCCATAGGCGGCTCCAGCGTGACGCCCGCCTTCGTGAACCGGGCCCACGACGCCTTCGGCTGCGTCGTCAAGCGGGCCTACGGCTCCACCGAGGCACCCACCGTCACCACCTGCACCCCCGACGACGATCCCGAGCGCATGGCCAACACCGACGGCCGCCCGTTCGCCCCCACCCAGATCCGCGTCGACGAGCACGGCGAGATCCAGATCCACGGACCCGAGGTGACCGTCGGCTATCTCGACCCCGCCCATACTGCGGCCGCCTTCACCGACGACGGCTGGTTCCGCACCGGCGACCTGGGCACCATCGACGCCGAGGGCTACCTCACCGTCGTCGGGCGGCTGGGCGACAAGATCATCCGGGGCGGCGAGAACATCGACGCCAAAGAGGTGGAGGCCATCCTCGAGGCTCACCCGGCGGTGGGCCAGGCCGTGGTGCTGGGGGCGGCCGATCACCGCCTTGGCGAGCGGGTGGCCGCCTTCGTGGTGGCTGACGGCTCGTTCGACCTCGACGAGTGCCGCCGCTGGTTCTCCGAGTCCGGCGCGGCCCGCTTCATGACCCCCGAGCGCCTAATCCCGATCAACGACATGCCCACGATGCCCTCCGGCAAGCCCGACAAGACCGAACTCGCCCGGCTGCTGGAAGACTCCACTGGGTAGACTTCCATTCGTGGCCCAATACCAGACCCCCGAGTGGCATCCCGCGTTCGAGGAGTATTGCGAGACCATCTTCGAATTGGCCGAAGACGACGTCGACGTCATCCAGGCCCGGGTGGCCGAGCGCTTGGAGGTGTCCCGTCCCGCCGTGTCCGAGATGATCCACCGCCTGGAGGCCGAGGGCCTGGTCACCCTCAAGGGCCGGTCGATCGAACTGTCTCCCGACGGTATGGACCTGGCCGAGCGGGTGGTGCGCCGCCACCGTCTGGCCGAAGTGTTCCTCACCCAGGTGCTGGGCCTGTCGTGGGCCGACGCCCATTCGGAGGCCGGCAAGTGGGAGCACGTGATCTCACCTTTGGTGGAACAGGCCATGATGCGGGTCCTCGACGATCCCACCACCTGCCCCCATGGCAATCCCATCCCCGGTTCTGCCTACCAGGCCCCCCCAACCCAGGCACTGGCCAAGATCGAGGTGGGCAAGCGGTTCGTAGTCACTCGCATCACCGAAGAGCTGGAGTTCACCGAGGGTCTGCTCGACTTCCTAGAGGGATCCTCGGTAATCCCCGGCGCCCAGGGGATCATCACCGCCTCCTCCCCCGACGGCACCACCACCGTGGAGATCGACGGCAACCACGTCGGCATCGGCGGCTTCGCCAGCGAGCGCATCTTCGTCACCGCCGCCTAAACAGAACATCAGGTAGTGGATCTCACTCCTACCGCTGACCAAGAAGCCTTCCGTCAAAAGTGCCGGCAGTGGCTCCAGGAGAACCTGCCGTGGGAGTACGGCCAGGGCTTGCCGCCGCTGTTCGACGATCTGGCTGAAGAGGTCGCCTATCTCCGCCAGTGGCAGGCCGCTCTGGCCGAAGCCCGCTTGGTGGGGGTCTCCTGGCCGGTTGAGTTCGGCGGGCGGGGGGCCGGCCCGCTCCACCACTTCATCGTCCAAGAGGAGCTGGCCCGGGCTCGGGCCCCCGAGCTGGTCGGCCGCCTCGGCGTGAACCTCATCGGCCCCACCTTGCTGGCCCACGGCACACAAGAGCAGAAGCAGCGCTGGCTCCCCTCGATCCTCCCCGCCGAACAGCTCTTCTGCCAGCTGTTCAGCGAGCCCGATGCGGGCAGCGATCTGGCGTCGCTATCCACCCGGGCCGTGCCCGCCGACGGCGGCTGGCGGCTAAGCGGCCAGAAGGTGTGGACCTCCTACGCCCAGTTCGCCGACTGGGGCCTGTGCCTGGCCCGCTCCCACCCCGACGAGCCCAAGCACCGGGGCATCACCGCCTTCATGGTGAACATGCACGCTCCCGGCGTCGACATCCACCCCCTCCGCCAGATGACCGACGAGTCCGACTTCAACGAGGTCTTCCTCAACGAAGTGTTCGTGGCCCACGACCAGGTGATCGGCGAGCCCGGCAACGGCTGGCGGGTGTCGCAGTCCACCCTCAGCGTGGAGCGGGGCACCAACCCCCGCCAGCTCGTCATCCACCTCCAACTCCTCGAGGAGTTGTTCCGCCTGGCCGCTGACACCGGCCGCAGCCAAGATCCCGTGATCCGCCAAGCCCTGGCCCGGTCGTACATCGAGGTCCGCCTGTTCCAGCTCCAGAACTGGCGGGTGCTGTCCCGGCTGGCCCACGGCCGCGACCACGGTCCCGAGTCGGCCACCGCCAAGCTCTTCTGGAGCGAGATGAGCCAGCGCCTCCACCGCACGGCCATGGACGTGCTGGGCGCCGCCGGCCCCCTGTGGCGGGGCGATCCCCACAATCCCGGCGAGGGCCGCTGGCAGCGATCCTGGCTGTACTATCAAGCTGCGACGATCTTCGCCGGAACCAGCGAAATCCAGCGAAACGTCATCGCCGAGCGCACCCTGGGCCTCCCTCGAGAGCCCCGATAGGAGCACCCATGAGCACCGCCTTCGACACCATCGAATACAGCGTCGATGAGGCCGTGGCCACCATCACCTTGAACCGGCCCGATGTGGCCAACGCCCAAGACACCCAGCTCATCGACGAGCTCGACGCCGCCTTCGACCTGGCCGAGGCCGACGACGAGGTGCGGGTGGTGGTGCTGGCCGCAAACGGCCGCCACTTCTCCGCCGGCCACGACCTCAAGGCCCTGGTGGGCGACGTGGAGCCCGACAAGTGGCGGCTCATGCGCGACACGCCCGAGGGCAAGTTCCTTCACGAGAAAACCATGTACTTCGACCGCTGCCTGCGCATCCGAGACTTCCCCAAGCCCACCATCGCCGCCGTCCAGGGCAAGTGCATCGCCGCCGGTGTGATGCTGGCGGCCATGTGCGATCTGATCGTGGCCTCCGACGACGCCTCCTTCCAGAACCCGGTGCTGCGCATGACCGGCGCCGCGGTGGAAATCCTCATCGAGCCTTGGGAGATGCCGCCCCGCAAGGCCAAGGAGTTCCTGCTCACCGCCCAGACCATCTCCGCGGCCGACGCCGAGCGCCTGGGCATGGTCAACCGGGTGGTGCCCCGCGACGAGTTGGCCGCCACCACCAAGGAGATGGCCGAGGCCATCGCCCTGGTCCCCCCGGCCACCGCCCAAGTGGTCAAGCGATCCATCAACAAAACCCTCGAGCTGATGGGTCAGAAAGACTCTTGGGACTACCACTTCATGGCCCACCACTGGATGCACAACACCGACACCGCCCTGGGCGCGCTGGAGCGGCGCATGCAGAAGTCGTCGATGAAAGAAGTCTTCGCCGAGCACCGCGATGAGTAAGCCGCCCACCGGAATCGCCGCCGAGTTGGAGCTCGACGTGGGGCGGCTGCGGCGGGAGCGGTACGCCAAGCTCCAGGCCCAGATGGCCGCCGACGGGCTCGACGCCCTGGTGCTGCTCCACGGCCCCCACGTGGCCTACGCCACCGACTGCCTGCCCATAGCCGCCGACGCCACCCACGTCTCGGCCAACCGCCCGGTGGCCGTGGTCCTGGCCGACCAGTCCCAGCCCTGCCTGCTGGGCGGCGATTCCGACGGTCTCGACGTCGATCCCTACCCGGCCGTGTGGTCCGACATCGACGAGGGCGCCGCCGACCTTGGCGCCCAACTCGACGCCATCTTGGGCCGCATCGCCCACGGCGGGCGTGTCGGCATCGACCTCATGACCGGGGCCATGCGCCGTGTCGGCGTGCTGTCGGCCGCCGACATCACCGACGCGGCCAACACCATGGCCGCGGTCAAGCTCCACAAGACCGTCGACGAGCTGGCCTGCATCCACCAGGCCCAGGTCCGCACCAGCGCGGCCATGGCCACCGTGCAAGAGGCCCTCGTTCCCGGCGTGCGCCGTAGCGAGCTGGCCGCGGTGTTCCTCCGCCGCCTCCGGGAAGAGGGCATCGACGCCAACATGATCGACGTCATCTTCCAGCCCATGGCCCGGCGCATGGCCGACGGCCCCCGCACCACCACCGGCCACCTCGCCTTCCCCACCTGGTCGGGCGACCCCGTCTACGCCGAGGGCGACCTCATCTGGGTGGACGCCGGCAGCGACTACCACGGCTACGCCTCCGACTTCGGCCGCACCTGGGTGGTCGGCCGCCCGCCCACCCCCGCCGAGCAACGCTGCTTCGAGCGGTGGCTGGCAGTGATGGACGCCTCCTACGAGGCCATCGTCCCCGGCGCCACCTTCGCCGAGGTGTGCGCCGCGGCCACTGCCGCCGACGCCGCCCACCAGCCACACGGCGAGCGCCCCTGGATGCCGCACTTCTACCTAGTCCACGGGGTGGGCATCGAGAGCGCCGAGATGCCCTTCTTGGGCACCGACAACGGCCCCGACTTCGACGCCGCCAACATCCTGGAGCCCGGCATGGTGCTGGTGCTGGAGCCCGCCATCTGGGACGACGGCACCGGCGGCTACCGGTCCGAGGAGATCGTGGCTATCACCGACGACGGCTGGATACCCCTGGGCGGCGGCCATCCCTACGACCCCTTCGAGGTGCCGACATGAGCCTGCACCTCCAGCGCCGCGCCCGAGCCGTCGACGCCCTGGCCTCCACCGGGATCGACTTTTTGGTCGCCGGGCGACAAGACCACATCAACTACATCACCGGAGCCCACCAGCTCTGGACCGCCGGCGCCCGCCCGTTCGGCCCGGTCTGCACCCTCAACGTCGCCACCGAAGAGATCTTCCTGCTGTCCACCTGGGACGAGGGCGTCCCCGAAGACATCGATCTCGACCACCTCCATGGCATCACCTGGAGCGGGGCCGTCATCTATCAGCGTCTGGCCGCCACCCCGGACATTGCCGCCGCCCAACGCGTGGGGATCGACGCCTGGTCGCCGGGCATGGCCGGGCTGCTCAGCGCAGTGGCCCCCAACGCCGAGATCGTCCCCGCCGATGACATCTTGCTCGAGACCCGCCGCACCAAGCTGCCCTCGGAGGTCGACGCCATCCGGGCGGCCTGCGCCGTGGCTGCTGCTGCCGCCGCCGCCGCACTCGCCCACCCCGGCAGCGACGCCCAGCGCCTGGCTGCTGGCGTGGAGGCCATGGCCCTGGCCGGATCATCCACCCCCGCCGCCGAACCCCAAGCAGAGGGCAACATCGTCGACTTCAGCTGCATCCGGTCCCACTACGAGGGCGGCCTGGGCCGCACCGCCAACGGCGCACCGCCCGACGCCCGCCCCCACGCCGCCCTAATCGCCGCCTGCGTCCCCGGCGCCACCGGCCATGACTTGCGCCAAGCCGCCCCCGACGGCGATTGGCTCGTACGAGGCCTGGGCATGGGATTCGAGCCCCCGGTGATCAACTCCCGCTACGGCGCCCACGAAACTCTCGAAGCCAACATGGTTGTCAGCGTGAGCGCCACCACCGCAGCGGAATATGCTCGCGACACGGTCCTTGTCACCGAATCAACCCCCGAAATCCTCTCCCCGGAGGAGCCATGAACCTCGACTACCACGCCTACGACGCCGACAATCACCTCTACGAGCCCATCGACGCCTTCACCCGCCACCTCCCCGAGCGGTACAGCGGCGCCATTCGCTATGTGGATGTGGACGGCCGCACCAAGATCGCCATCAACAACAAGATCAGCGAGTACATCCCCAACCCCACCTTCGAGGTGGTGGCGCCCCCGGGCGCTTGGGAGGAGTACTACCGGGGCAACAACCCCGACGGCATGACCCTTCGGGACTTCACCGGCAAGCCCATCCGCTGCCTGCCCGCCTTCCGCCACCCCGACGACCGCATCAAGCTGCTCGACGAGCAGGGCGTGTACGCCACCCTGCTGTTCCCCACCTTGGCCTCGCTGCTCGAAGAGCGGATGAAGGACGACATCAACCTCACCCACGCCGCCATCAGCGCCTTCAACCGGTGGATGCTCGACGAGTGGACGTTCAACTATCACGACCGCATCTTCCCCACCCCGATCATCACCCTGCCCGATCCTTGCCGGGCCATCGAGGAGCTGGAGTGGTGTGTGGAAAACGGTGCCCGAGCTGTGCTGATCCGCCCCGCCCCGGTGCCTGCGGTGAAGGGCTCGCGATCCATGGGCCTGCCCGAGTTCGACGACTTCTGGAATGCGGTGGAGCAAACCGGGATCCTGGTCGCCTGCCACGCCTCCGACTCCGGCTACGACGCCTACGCCAGCGACTGGGAGGGCGGCCGCGACGAGTTCCTGCCCTTCAAGCCGGGCGCCTTCCGCACCGTCATTGCCCACGGGCGGCCCATCTTCGACACCATGGCGGCCATGATCTGCCACGGCCTGTTCGAGCGCCACCCCAATGTGCGGGTGGCCTGCATCGAGAACGGCTCCACCTGGGTGGCCCCGCTGCTGTTGGAGCTTTCCGACGCCTACGGAAAGATGCCCCAGGAGTTCGCCGAGGATCCGGTGGAAACCTTCCGCCGCCACATCTCGATCAGCCCCTTCTATGAGGAGGACATTCCCGGTCTCATAGACCACGTCGGCATCGACCGGGTGCTGTTCGGCTCCGACTTCCCCCACCCCGAGGGCCTCGGCCAGCCGCTCGACTTCATCAAGGAAGTGGCCGACCGCAGCCCCGAAGACCAGAAGAAGGTCATGTCCGAGAACCTCAAAGAGCTCTTGACGCTTCGACCTGCCGCATGAGCGAACAACCAGAGCAAACCACGGACTCCAGCGTCTTCTCGCGCTCCGACACCGACGAGGCCTCCGAAGCCGAGCGCACCAAGGGGCTGATCGAGCCGGTCGCGCTGGGGGAGTGGATGGACGCCCAGGGCCTGCCCGGCCAGGGCGAGCCCATCACCAGCCGGTTCATCTCCGGGGGCGCGTCAAACGAGATCTTCGAGGTGTGCCGGGGCGAGCACCGCTGGGCCCTGCGCCGCCCGCCCCGCAAGGTTCCCGACGGCCGCAACGAGACCATGATGCGGGAGTTCCGCATCCTCTCGGCCCTGGCCGACACCGACGTCCCCCACGCCCGGGCCGCCGGCGGCACCGACGACACCAGCATTATCGGCGCGGCCTTCTACCTCATGGACTTCGTCGACGGCTGGTCGCCCATCTCAGAGCCCGGCTGGCCCGAGCCCTTCGCCTCCGACATGGAATCCCGCCCTGCCCTGGCCTACGAGCTCGTCGACGCCATCGCCCGGCTGTCCAAGGTGGATTGGCAGGCCAACGGCCTCGAGGGCCTCGGTCGGCCCGACGGGTTCCACGAGCGCCAGGTCGACCGCTGGTACGCCCACCTAGAGCGCTTCAAGTTCCGCGACATCCCCGGCCTCGACACCGCCGGCGACTGGCTCCGGGGCCGCACCCCCCGCAGCTATACGCCGGGCATCATGCACGGCGACTACCAGTTCGCCAATGTGATGTTCCACCACGGCGCACCGGCCCGGATGGCCGCCATCGTCGACTGGGAGATGGGCACGGTGGGCGACCCGCTGCTGGATTTGGCCTGGGTGGTGATGAACTGGCCCGAAGACGAGGCCGGCCGCCCCTCGGTGGGCTACGTCGACTATGAGGGCCTGCCCTTCCGCGACGACCTGCTGGAGCGCTACGCCACCATGTCGGGCCGCGACGTCGACGAGATCGACTACTACGTGATCCTGGCTCGCTTCAAGCTGGCCATCGTGCTGGAGGGCGGCTACGCCCGCTTCGTCGCCGGCGGTGCCGACAACCCGAGGATGGAAGCCTTCGGCCGAGTCGTCCTAGACCTGGCCCGCGACGCCGCTGCCTTGGCCCAAACCACGAACCTGTAGCGGCCGCCCGACCAATCGTTCAGGCGTCCCACACCACATGCAAGGTGGCGGGGGCTCTGAAGGCCAGCCCGGCAATCGACGGTGCCTCGGCGTCGGGGTCGAGGCGCAGGCCGGGGAGGCGGTCGAGCAGGTGTTCCAGCACCACCCGCATCTCCATGCGGGCCAAATGGATGCCCAAACACAGGTGCGGCCCGGTGGCGAAGGCCATGTGGCCCTTGGGCTGGCGGAAGATGTCGAACCGCTCGGGATTGTCCCACCGGGACGGGTCGTGATTGGCCGAGCCCAAAGAGGTGTTCACCGCCGTGCCGGCCTCGATCTCCATGCCGTCCACCACCGCGTCGGCTGTCGCGGTGCGGGAGATCCCGGTCAGCGGCGCCTCCCACCGCAGCGCCTCCTCCACCGCGGCGGTCACCAGCGACCGGTCGGCCCGTACCGCTTCCAACTGGGCCGGGTCCGACAGCAGCCCCACCATCATGTTGCTGGCCGCCCGATAGGTGGTCTCGGCTCCCGCGGGCAGCAGGAGCCGGCAGAAGGCGATGATCTCATCGTTGGTGAGGCGCTGCCCGTCGAGCTCGGCATGGGCCAAGATGCTGATCAAGTCCTCTTGCGGGTCGGCCCGCCGAACCTCCACCACCGGCTCGAGGTACTCGTACAGCCATTGCGATGCCGCAAACCCCCGCTCGATCTGAGAGGCCATGTTGGTGATCTCCACCGCCCGGCGGTAGAAGGCGGGCAGGTCGGCCTCCGGCAGGCCTAGCGCAATGGCAATCACGTGGACCGGGAACACGAACATCAGCTCGTGTACCAGATCGGCCCGGCCCCGGTGTACGAAGGCGCCGATGTAGTGGTTGAGCACGGGGTTCACGATGTCGTGCTCCCACCGCTCCATCTCCCGGCGGGTGAACGCCTGTTGGATCAGCTTGCGGTACTGCCCGTGCTCGGGCTCGTCCATCTCCAAGATGGTGTGGCCCATCACCAGGCCCATCGACTCGGCATACCCCGCCGAAGAGAACGTAGTCCCGTCCCGCAGCACCGCCTCCACACCGTCGTACGAAAGCACGTTCACGATCTGCCGCTCCCCGGCCATAAGGTCGCTTACGCTCACCGCCCCCAGCATCTCCGACACGCTGCCCCGGTGAACCGGGCACTGGGCCAGCAGTTCGTTGTACACGTCATAGGGGTTGATGGAGTGCTCGGCCCCCTGGGCTTGGTCGAAGGCGTCGAACGGGTCGTAGCCTTCGTCACCAGGCTCGGGAGCTCGGGCGGCGGCTAAAATCTCGCCCGGAGTCATCTCGAACTTCATGTCAAGCCGCTGCTATACCGAGTCTCGAACTTCATAGTCAGCCACTGTAAATCCAACCCAGAGAGTGCGGTAGTCCCATGGCCATCGATTTTTCCGTAGAGCCCGAATTCCAAGAGAAGCTCGACTGGATGGACACGTTCGTCACCACCGAGATCGAGCCCATCGACCTCTATTTCCGGGGCGAGGTCAACCCCTTCGACCGCACCAACGAGACGGCCAACGCCCTGATCCGCCCGCTCCAGAAGCAGGTGCAGGACAACGGCCTGTGGGCCTGCCACATGGGCCCCCATCTCGGCGGCCTTGGCTACGGCCAGGTGAAGCTGGCCCTGATGAACGAGATCCTGGGCCGTGCGCTGTGGGCCCAGGTGGTGTTCGGCTGCCAGGCACCCGATTCGGGCAACGCCGAGATCATCGCCCACTACGGCAACGATGAACAGAAGGAGCTCTACCTCCAGCCCCTGCTCGACGGCAAGATCTCCTCCACCTACGCCATGACCGAGCCCCAGGGCGGCTCCGACCCCAACTACTTCACCTGCTCGGCTCACCGCGACGGCGACGAGTGGGTGATCAACGGCGAGAAGTGGTTCGCCTCCAACTTCAAGTACGCCCGGTTCATGATCGTCATGCTCATCACCAACCCCGACGTGCCGGTATACCGGGGCTCGTCCATGATGCTGGTGCCCACCGACACCCCCGGCATCGAGGTGGTGGCCAACGTGGGCCTCGGCACCGAGGATCTGGAAGACGGCGACCACGCCTATCTCCGGTTCAACGACGTGCGGGTGCCGGCCGAGAACCTGCTGGGCGACGAGGGCACGGGCTTCAAGATCGCCCAAACCCGCCTGGGCGGCGGCCGGGTCCACCACGGGATGCGATCGGTGGGCGTGGCCCAGCGGGCCCTCGACATGATGTGCGAGCGGGTGCTTTCCCGGGAAACGAAGGGCTCGCTCATCGGCGAGAAGCAGTCCATCCAGCACTGGATCGCCGACTCCTGGATCCAGATCCAGCAGTTCCGCCTCCAGGTGCTCCACACCGCCTGGCTGATCGACAACGAGGGCGACTACGCCAAGGTTCGCCAGCACATCGCCGGCGTCAAGGTGGCCACCCCCAAGGTGCTGATCGACGTGGTGTACCGGGCCATGCACGCCCACGGCTCCCTCGGCGTGTCCAACCTCATGCCCCTCACCTCAATGTGGATGAGCGGCCCCGTCATGGGCATCGCCGACGGTCCCACCGAGGTACACAAAGACACCATCGCCAAGCAGATCCTCAAGAGCTACAAGCCCTCCGACGGCCTGTTCCCCTCCATGCACCTCCCCACCCGAATAGCCAACGCCCGCCAATACATCGAATCCCGATTAGAACACGAAATCGCCAACCTCTAGCGCTGGGTCGGCACTCGGCCGAAGATGTAGGCCAGTCCCACAATTCCCAACCCGATCACTACGCCCCGCCACGTCCACGACCCAATCGCCAAGCCCGTGCTCAACCCCACCGCCACCACGATCATCGTTCCGGCGATGACCTTCGCCCGCCACGGCATCCCCAGTCCGGCCCGATAATCGGCCACTAGCTTGCCCACGCCGGGCAGGTTCAGCACCCAGCGCTCCATCCGCTCGCTCGACCGGCTGAACGCGGCGGCGGCCATGATGAAGAACACCGTCGACGGCAACCCCGGCACGATCACCCCGATGGCCCCCACCGCCACACACACCAGCCCTCCCAGAATCCACAGCCCCCGCACCAGCGGGTTGCGGGCCACTTTGGAGTGGCTTAGAGCAGCAGGATCGCCGGGCTCAGCCGGCGAGTTCGACGAGGTCACGCACAGTCAGGTAGCACAGCAACCCGATCACCAGAACGTTTACCGTGCTCACCGGCCACTTCAGCCGGTGGTCGGCCCGCCAGAACCGCCGAATGCTCAGCCCGTTGAACACAATGGCCACCAGCCCGATGGGCACGCTTATGGCTGGCCCCACCGAATCGGCCACCCCCAGCAATGGCAACAGATACGGGAACACCAAGTAGGTCAGCAGGCACCGCGTTCCCGACACCACCATCGACTGGCTAAACCGGCGCTCGGCCGTATTGGGAACCTCGACTTCGGCCGGAGCGGTGTCAACGGTCATTCGCCCTCAGTCTCCCACTCCATGCCGGTTCCCGTCTCACCGGATACGAGGTTTCACTAGCATCATCAATCCATGGTCCGGGCCATGCGCATTGCCGCCCTTCTGATCGCTTTTGCCCTCCTTGCCGCCGCCTGCGGAGATGACGACGACCAGCCGGCCGCCCCGAGCACCGCAGTTCCCACCGCCACCGCCCAGTCCGCCGATCCGGCGCCCACGCCCGCCTCACCCGACCCCGCTGAACCAACCGCTCCCGCCGGCCCCACCTGCGACTGGCCCATGTGGGGCCACGGCATCGATCGCACCTTCTCCTACCCCTGCGACAGCGGAATCAACCCCGACACCGCCGCCAGCCTGCGCCGCATCTGGTACTTCAACACCAGCGATGTGGTCACCGCCGCCCCGGTGGTGGTGGAAGGCGTGCTGTATGTGGGCGACTGGGCCGGGCGGTTCTACGCCCTGAACGCCGCCGACGGCACCGAACTCTGGCACTACGACGCCGAGTACCACGACAACGTTTATGCCGGGCAGATCACCTCGTCGGCCTCCTACACCCTCATCGGTGGCACCCCCGCGGTAGTGTTCAACGCCGGGCGCACCATCCACGCCCTCAACGCCGCCGACGGCACCGTGATCTGGACCCACGCCCTGGGCGAGCCCGGCTGGCCCACTGAGCTGGAGACCACCCCCATCGTGGTGGAAGACAGGGTGATCGCCACCTTCGACACCCACAACGCGCCCTTCCCCGCCGGGGTGGTGGCTGTGGGCCTGGCCACCGGCGAGCTGCTCTGGCACTTCGACCTCGAGGGCGGCAGCCACATGGGCTGCGGGGGAGTTTGGGGATCGCCCTCGGTCGACCTGGAGCGCCGTCTCATGTTCGCGGGCAGCGCCAACTGCCCCACCTCCCCCGACGGGTGGGGCCCCTACACCGAGGCCCTGTTCGCGGTGAACATCGACACCGGCGAGCCCGCCTGGAGCTTCCAGCCCCATCCCCCCAACAACGACGACTCCGATTTCTCGGGTGTCCCATTGCTGTTCACCGCCAATGGCCAAGACTTAGTGGGCCTCGGCAACAAAGACGCCGTGTTCTACGTGGTCAACCGCGACACCGGCGAGCTGGTGTGGAGCACCCGGGCCACCGCCGACAACGTGATCCGCCCCAACTTCGCCAGCGGCGGCTTCATCGGCCCCGCCGCCTACGCAAACGGCATCATCGCCGGGGGCACCGGGGTGGCCGACTGCCCCTGCATGCACGCCTTCGACGCCGCCACCGGCGACATCGTCTGGCAGCAGCCCGCCGTCGGCCCTACCTACTCGCCCACCACCGAGGTGAACGGGGTGGTGTTCGTGGGCTCGCTCGATTTCACCCTGCGAGCCCTGCGCCTGGACAACGGCGAAGTGCTGTGGTCCGACGAGCTCACCGGGCTCATCTCCGGGGGAGTGGCCATCGTGGGTAACGACATGTGGGCGGTGGCCGGCTTCCGCGAGCCGGGATCAGCCGGCCCGTCGGAGACCTCTGGGGTGTTCCGCTACACCGTGACCCCAGACGTGGAGGCCGCCGCCCATACCGCCCCGGTCGAAGAGCCGGAGCCCGAAGCGGGCCAGGTCCGCCTGGTGGGGGCGTCGGGCCGCTGCATCGACGCCCCCTGCGACGTGGGCTTCGACTTCAAGACCCCGCCGCCCGGCACCGACCCCATGCTCACCCTGTCGATTGAATCCGACCCCTTCGAGCTCACCGTCGGCTCCAGCGGGCTGGGCGACCCCGCCGCCTGGCTGCGGGAGGGGAGCGACGCCGCCGCCGTGGGCGCATCGGCCTACGGCGTGCTGGTGTCCGAGCGCGATGACCGCCCATCAGGGGGCTACTTGTGCGTGCTCGAAGAAGACGGCGGCTGCATCGCTCGCACCGTGCCCCGCCCCGGCGCCTCCTACAACCGCATCAGCCTGCTGGCCCTGGCCGACACCACCACCATCCCCGGCCCCGCCGACGGCTTCGACCGCCTGGTGGCCAGCATCGGCTTCAACCCGCCGCTGCAAACCGAGCCCTTAAGCCCGCCCACCTACCTGGTTTTCAGCCCCCAGGGCAACAACCTGGTGGTGTACGGCGACAACGGCGGCACCCAGCGGCTCATCACCAACGCCCGTGAGGATCCCGACGGCCGCGACATCAACGGCCAGGTGTGCTTCACCGGCGACGGCCGCTTTATCGCCGGCGAAGACACCGGCCAGCCCGCCGTCCCTGCCGGGTTCGGCATCTTCCAACTAGAGGGCGACACCCTCGGAAACCTCACCGCCACCCAAGTGGGCAAGCTCACCCCCGATTTCGAGTCGGCCGACAGCCAGCCCGAGCCCTACGGCTGCGCCTTCCTGCCCGACGGTCGCCTGCTCACCACCGACGTGGGCAACCAAGCGTCTGGCCCCGGCACCGGCCAGCTCACCGTGTGGTTCCCCCCGTACGACGGCGCCCGCTGCGTGGTGGCCGACAACATCGCCACCGCCCAGCAGCTGGCCGCCCACGGCGACGACGTGCTGGTGGCTTCGGCCCGCCCGCCCACCATCGGAGTGCAGCGCTACTCCAACCTGCCCCGCACCGCTGAGGAGTGCGACCCCGAGGCGGTGGCCGTCGAGTTGTTCATCGGCGTCGGCAACGGCCTCAGCCTCACCACCGGCGTCGCCGCCGACCGCCAAGGCGGCTGGTACGTGTCCGACACCCTCGGCGGCGTCATCAACCAGTACGACGGCAACGGCAACTACGTCCGCACCGTGCTGGCCCCGCCCGAAGGCGAGACGCTGGCCCTCGAGCCCATGAGCACCGGATCGCCGCTGGGCATCGCCGTGGGCCTCGACGGCACCCTCTACTACGCCGACTTGGCCCTGGTCATCAACGACTCGGGCATCGGCCCCGCCTCCAGACAGGGCACCGTGCGCCGCATCCTCTTCGACGAAGACAACCAGCCCCTGCCCCCCGAGACCCTCGACTACGGCCTCTCCTTCCCCGACGGCCTCGGCGTTCTGCCCCTGCCGTGAACCCCGCAGTGAACCCCGTCGTGAGCCGCACCTCGGCCGCGTGGCCTACGATGCCCGCTGATGCGCATCCGGGTTGACACCGAGCTCTGTCAAGGGCACGGGCGTTGCTACATGCTGGCTCCCGACCTGTTCGAGGCCGACGACGACGGCTACTCCCAGCCCACCGCCGAGCGCCCCGTGCCCTCCGAGCTGGCCGACCAGGCCCGCCGGGCATTCATGAACTGCCCCGAAGACGCCGTCATTCTTACCGAGGAGACCTCATGACCGACGCCGCCCCCGACTCCCACTACACGCTGGAGCGCCCCGAAGAAGCGGTAGATCCACAGAGCATCTACCGGGACCTGCGCGACAACACCCCGGTCGTCCAGCTGTCCGGTCGGTCCACCACGGGCACGCTCACCATTTCCCGCCACGAAGACGTGATGACAGCCCTGCGCACCCCCGAGTTGTTCTCCTCCGACTCCTCCGCAGTCCAAATCGGCAACACCCGGCCCCTGGTTCCCTTGCAGGTCGACCCGCCCCACCACAGCAAGCACCGCAAGGCGCTCGACCCGCTGTTCGCCCCCAAACAGATGGTGAAGTACGAACCCCGGGTGCGGGAGCTGATCCGGGAGCTCATCGACGAGGTAGCCGACAACGGCCACTGCAACTTCCATAACGACATCGCCGAGCCCCTGCCCTCCACCATCTTTGTGGAGCTGCTGGGCCTGCCGGTCAGCCGGGTGGACGAGTTCCTGGCCCTCAAAGACGGCATCATCCGCCCGCCGGCCCGCTCCCTGGAGGAGCGCTATGAGATGGTGAAGGCCACCGGCCAGAAGATCTACGCGGTGCTCGAAGAGGTGGTGGAGGCCCGCATGGCCGAGCGCCAAGACGACTTCTTGTCCACCATCATCGACGCCAAGGTCGACGGCCAGCCTCTCAGCCGCGACGACGTGGTGGACATCGGCTACCTGTTCTTCCTGGCCGGGCTCGACACCGTCTCGGCCTCGCTGGACTGCATCGTGGCCTATTTGGCCCAGAATCCCGACCACCGCCAGCGTGTGGCCGACGACCCGGCCATCATCCCCCACGCCATCGAGGAGCTGCTGCGCTACGAGAGCCCGGTGCCCATCGTGCCCCGCATCACCACAGCCGACACCGAGATGAGCGGATGCCCCATCGCGGAGGGCTCCCGCATCACCGTGCTGCTCGGCTCGGCCAATACCGACGAGCGGGTGTGGGACAACCCAAACCAGGTGGACTTCGACCGGGAGTCCAACAAGCACCTGGGATTCGGCGGCGGCGTCCACCGCTGTTTGGGCTCGCATCTGGCCCGCATGGAGCTGCGGGTGGCGCTGGAAGAGTGGCACGACCGGGTGCCCGACTACCGCCTGGCCGACGGCCTCGAGCTGAGGTACAGCCCCGGCATCCGCCAAGTAGACAACCTGGAGCTGGTGTGGTGAGCGACGAAACCGCCCCGCCCAGCCGCCCCCTTGAGGGCGTCCGGGTAGTCGAGGTGGCTAGCTGGATGTTCATCCCATCCGGCGGGTCGGTGCTGGTCGACTGGGGGGCCGACGTCATCAAGGTGGAGCACCCGGTGACCGGCGATCCCCAGCGGGGTCTCATTACCTCCGGCCTCGTGCCCGGCGGCGCTGGCGGGGTCAACTTCATGATCGAGCAGCCCAACCGGGGCAAGCGCTCTATCGGCTTGAACCTGGCCCACCCCGACGGCCGGGAGATGCTGCTCAAGCTGGTGGAGACCGCCGATGTGTTCCTCACCAACTACATGCCCCCGGTGCGCCGCAAGCTCCGCATCGACACCGAGGACCTACGCGAGCGCAACCCCCAGATCATCATCGCCCGGGGGTCGGGCCAGGGCCCCCACGGCCCCGACGCCGAAAAAGGCGGCTACGACGGCGCCTCCTTCTGGGCCCGGGGCGGCATGGGCGCCACCCTGCCCGCCCGCCCCGACGGCTGGCCCATGAGCCAGCCCGCTCCCGCCTTCGGCGACGTCATGGGCGGCATGGCCACCGCCGGCGCCATCGCCGCGGCCCTCTATCAGCGCAATGCCACGGGCGAGCCGTCGGTGATCGACGTGTCGCTGTTGGCCACGGCCATGTGGCAGCTTTCGCCCCTCGTCATAGCAGCCAAGCTCTTCGGCATGGACCGGCTCCCCGCCGGCGACCGCACCAAGATGGTCAACCCGGTGGTCAATGCTTACCGCACCTCCGACGATCGCTACCTCAGCTTCATCCTGCTCCAGGCCGACAAGCACTGGGCCCAGCTCTGCGAGTGCATCGGTCGCCCCGAGCTGGCCACCGACCCCCGATTCGTAGACATGGCCGCCCGGGCCGAGAACAACGAGGTCTGCATCGCCATCCTCGACGAGGTGTTCGAATCCCAACCCCTGTCGTACTGGAAAGAGGCCCTGGCCGACTTCAAAGGCGTGTGGGTGCCGTTCCAAACCCTCAACGAACTCTACGAAGACCCCCAGGTCATCGCCAACGGCTACCTCCCCGCCATGACCACCGGCACCGGCCAAGAAGTCCAGCTCGTGGCCAATCCCGCCATGTTCAACGAGCAGCCCGTGTCCGTGGACCGCGCCCCCGAACACGGCGAGCACACCGAAACCCTCCTCCTAGAAGCCGGCATCCCCTGGGACCAAATAGCCACCATGAAAGAATCCGGCGCCATCCTCTAGCCCCAAACCGCATTAGCTGTCGGGATCTGAGTCTTCGGCGACATGTGAACGACTAGAGAACCGCAGCGTTGTTGTGGACTATTTCACAGCACTCTTCAAAGGTAGGTCGTCGCGCATCGGGCCAAAGCAGCTGATCAATGACCTCAAGATCAAACGCTGTTCTTGCAGGTTCGCAGAATGCGGGGTCGAACGCAGGTGAGGTAGCGAATCCGTCTTCTGGTCTTTGGGTTGTCTTGAGTTCCGCTTCTTTGGTGAAGACTCGAACTTCTCGAGCGAGTGTGTCGGCTGGTGACTCAGCGAATGCCGCGACCGTTCCCTGATCGTTGAGCAGGCACCAAATGTCGTAGTAGTGCCGAGCAAGACGCTTCTGCTCATCTGGGTCACCCTCGGATGCCGCGTGATGAACGATCATCAGTTTTTCGACCAACGTGCGCACCGGCGCCAGTACGTGAATCTGGATCGGGGCGGATTCGAGAAAGTCCACATTGAGATGTGCTGCTGGACCATGCTCTGCGAGCAAGCTGCATACCTTTATCTTTGAACTGGGCATAGCGCCGCCTTTGGTGCCGAGTTCGAGTTTCACTTCCGGCGGCATCCGGCCGGGCGGAGACCCAGTTGGGTAGGCAAATCGTTCAGTTCGCTTCACTCCCCTTGTGACGGTCTCGGGATCGACGTTCGCAGTTATCCCTGTTGTCTCCTCAGCCGCCGATACGAACGACTTCAGGCATTGGTTGTTCCTTTTGGCGCTGCTAGTCGGAGTGACCACGATGATGTCCACGTCTTCTGAGAACCGCTGAATCAAGTGGTATGCCTTCGACAGGCTTGTACCACCCTTGAACAGAGCGGTTACGCCGGTGTTGGCGCTGCACTGAGCGACACCGCGCAAGACCTCAGTCACCCAGAAGTCCTTTTCGATGTGCGCCATCGGGATCCCGGTAGCCTTCGCCACCTGAGCGGCGGCAGCGGCCAACGTGTCAGGTGACTCACGCAGTGACCAACTCATGTAGTTGCCAGAATGTCCGGATTGGAATGGCACAACTCGGACCAGCGGGAACGGGCCTTTCGCTCCCGTTCCTCATTGATTTGGGCATCCAAGACCGTTGGCCGCACTTCTCCCTTTGACGCCAGTTCAGCAATGACCTCGGCCAGCCGCTCCCATCTTGTCTCGACCACGCTAGGGCCTGATCGCAGCACCTCTATCACAGCGACTTCGGATGGCGATAAACCCCGCATTCGCCGTTCGAACGGGCGCTGCGTGAAACGCACACCCTCCCAGGGATTTGGTGTCTGCTTGGGCACCGCTGTCAAGTAGGTCGAGGGGACTTGTGAAGTCAAACCCAACCAATGGGCCGCGGCTATTCCTGCTGGCCCAGAACCTGGTCCACCGATGGCAATCGCTGCGTCTTCAACCCGTGGCGGCGACATGCCGAGGGGTGTCTTCACGCCCTTCCAGTACAAGCCTTTTCGGACCCGAGTGATCTCTTCTAACGCGGCAAGACGCGAAAACGCAGACTCGACTGCACTGCGCGAGCCTTTAACGCTGCTCACCTCGATAAACGACCGCGCTGGCTCTTTTGCCACATGGCTTGCAACTTGCTTAGCTACCGATCCCTTCATGCTAGGAAAGCATAATGAATTCCTAGCAAAATGCAAGTGGATATTTTGCGAAGGCGCTAGTCATTAAGGCTATTTCTGGTTCGAACGCCTAGTTGGCTGTCAGGTCCAAACCGCCAGCACGATCCCGATCACGGCGTAGGAGACCAGCGGGTACCCGGAGTTGATGGCCAGCAGCTTCAGGCTGCGACCCTCGAAGGCGTAGTTCACCCCGTGCGAGGTGACCACGAAGCCGACTGCGGCCAGCACCCCTAGGCCGAGGCCCTCGCCGGCGTTGTCGGCTTCCATGCCTTGCACCAACAGTGCCAGCCCCAGGGTGAACACAATGGCCAGCACGATGGCCACCACATAGGGCACCCATTGCTGGGGCGTGCCCTTCATGCCCTCGATGTCCTCTTGAGTCATCCCGGTCTCGGCCATCCACGGCTTGGCGAAGGTGCTGTACCAGAAGGCCCCGAGCAGTTGGTTGAATACCACGGCGACCAAGATCGCCAAGTAGTTCAGATCGCCGAAATCAATGTTGTCCATGCCCCCATAATGCCTCAGCTCTTGAACAGGGCGTCGGCGATGGCGGTGGCGATTAGGGGTGGGTCTTGGAGGGGGCCGAAGTGGGTGAGGTTGTCGTATTGCACCAGGGTGGCGTTGGGCAGCGCCTCGGCCACCAGGGGGGCGGCCATGGCTGGCGGGTCGGTGTCGGTGCCCACCGCCACGGTGACCGCGGTGGCCACCTCGCCCAGCCGGGGGAACGCCTCTGGGTCGGGGTTCTCAAAGATGCTGGCCTCGGTGTCGGGCGCGCACTTCAGCTCAACCGTGCCGCCGGGCAGATCCCGAAGCCCGTGGTCCACATAGGCCCGAAGCGCCTCAGGGGCGAACAGGCTCAGCGGCGGCTTGGAGGCGTAGCGGTCATAGGCCGCCTGGCGAGACTCGAATTCCGCCCGCCGCATCCGGGAGATAGCGGCCAGCATGTTCACGCCGTCTCGGGGAACAGTCCGGCCCGGAATGGTCACCGGTTCGAACACCCAGGCCCGGTCGAAGGTCCCCGGCCGGGCCTGCTCGGCCTTCAAGATCGACGCCCCGCCCAAAGAGTGGCCCACCGCCAGCCGGGGCGCGGGATCCAGCGCATCCACCGCGGCCAGCACGTCGTCGGCCATGCCGTTCCAGTGGTAGTCCTCGTCGGGGCCCGACACGCTGTCGCCGTGGCCCCGGAAGTCCAGCGCCCAACACCGGGCCATCGACGCCAATTCCCGAGCCACCGGTGCCCACATCGGCCCGCAGAACCCGTTGGCGTGGCAGAACAGCACCGTCGGCCCGTCGCCCCCCAGGTCGTGCAGCGCCACCCGAGCCCCCTTGGTCGAGGGGATCAGCATCGGGCCGCTCATAGCCCAAGAACTGTGGCCGCTGCGGTAAGAGCACACATCGGCCCGCAGGTTACGGTTGGCGGCCATGAGCGACAACATCGTCTTGATCGACAATCCCCGTCCCCATGTGCGGCGCGTCACCATGAACCGCCCCGAGAAGCGCAACAGCCTCATCCACCCGCTGCGGGGGGCTGTTCTCGAAGCGCTGGAAGAGGCCGACCGAGACGACGACGTCAAGGTGAGCATCGTCTGCGGCGCCGGCCCGTCGTTCTCGGCCGGCTACGACCTGGGCGGGGGCAACGAGGGCTACGAGCTGCCCTTCTACACCCCCGGCGGCGAGGGCCAGTGGCCCCGCCACGTGACCGAGGGCTGGATGAGCATCTGGGATCTGGCCAAGCCGGTCATCGCCCAGGTCCACGGCTACTGCCTGG
>JAJDYU010000033.1 GCA_022825005.1 Acidimicrobiia bacterium | reverse complement strand
CATTCTCATCGCCACCGGGGCCCGGTGTCGGGAGCTGCCCACCAACGGCCTCGACGGCATCTACACCCTGCGGGGCCTGGACGACTGCCTGGCCATCCGAGCAGAGCTGGAGGCCTCCCCACAGCGGGTGGCGGTGGTAGGTGCCGGATTTATCGGCGCCGAGGTGGCGGCCACCGCCCGGGAGCGGGGCCTGGAGGTCACGGTGATCGAGGCCCTCCCGGTGCCGCTGGGCCGCGTTTTGGGCACCGAGATCGGCACGGTGTGCGCTGATGTGCACCGAGACCACGGGGTGGACTTGCGGCTCGGCGTGGGCGTCGACGGCTTTGACGGCCATGGCCGGGTGGAGCGGGTGAACTTGAGCGACGGCACATCGGTTGACGCCGATGTGGTGGTGGTGGGCATCGGGGTGGCTCCCAACACCGAGTGGCTGGAGGGATCGGGGTTGGAGTTGGACAACGGGGTGGTGTGCGACGACACCTGCCTGGCCGCCCCGGGCATCGCCGCCGCCGGTGACGTGGCTCGCTGGCCCAACCAACTGTTCGGCGAGATCATGCGGGTGGAGCACTGGGACAACGCCATTGCCCAGGGCCAGCATGCTGCGCTCCGCCTGCTGGCCTCCGATGAGGAGGCTCAGCCCTATGCCCCGGTGCCCTGGTTCTGGAGCGATCAGTACGACCGCAAGATCCAGCTGGCCGGGCGGGCCCGGCCCGACGACGAGGTGCGCATCATCACCGGATCGACCGAGGAGCGGCGGTTTGCCGCCCTCTACGGCCGAGCCGGCCGTCTGGTCGGGGTGCTCGGCTTCAACCGCCCCCGCCATGTGATGAAGTACCGCAACCTCATCGAACAGGGCACGAGCTTCGAAGAAGCCGTCAAAATCGCCGAACAGGAGTAGCCATCCGCGGCCACGAGTTTGCGTTACGCACTGGCGGTGGCAGGGCGATGGGAATAAGAGTGGAGGCATGGGCACTCTCGACGAGTTCCCCATCAGCGAGCTGGTAGCCCGCACCGGGGTTCCAGCCGCCTCCATCCACCACTATCGGCGGCTGGGTCTGCTGCCCGCGCCCCGCCGGGCCGCGGCCAACCGCTTCCTCTACAACCAGCGTCACGTCGAGGCGATAGAGCAGATCAGGGAGCTGCGAGAGCGACACCGCCTGCCGCTTCGCCACATCGCCCAGATAATGAACGCGGAGAATCCCGACCACGCCGAAGTGGCCCACTTGGCCGACAGCGGCGAGCAATTGCGGGAAGTGGCCATCCAGGAATTCGCCCTGCGGGGCTACACCGAGGTGAGCGTGGCCGAAATATGCACCCAGGCCGGCGTGGCCAAGGGCACCTTTTACCGCTATTACCGCTCGAAGCAGGACTTGTTCTTCCGAGCGGTGGAAGCGGTGGTGGACAACACCGCCGAGGAGTTCTCTGCCTCGATCCACGGCCAGACCGGATTGAGCCGACAAGAACTCACCAGTCGCCTGGCCGAGGCGCTGTTGCCCGGCCTTCCCATCATGCTGGAAGTGGCCAAGCGCTCGGTACAGGGTCAGGTGGAGCATGCCGCCGCTGCCCAGCGGGTGTTCTGGCGCTTGGCCGAGCGACTGGGAGAGGCCCTGTCCGACGATCCGCGGGGGCACCGGCTCGCCGGAACCCTCATCATGGACGCCATTGCCCATATTTTTGCCGAGGGTCTTATGGGTCGTTTCGCCGATCGCCCAAAATTTGAAGACTCTGGGGATGCCATTGCCTTGACAGCTTCGGATTGAGCGCGTACAAAAAGGTGACCTGATGGTCACTCTATTGTTTGCAATTGGGTAACGATTGTCAGAACATTGTCATGGATAGCCCGGCTAGCCCGTTGACCAGCGGGTTCGCCAGGAATACAGCGGGGGTGCTGTGCAAGCTGAAGTCGGGTTTGACTTGAACTCGATCATGGCGCAGAAGGGGAGTGAGAACTTCCCAGTGGCGCTGAAGGCAGTCCCCGCGCGCCCAAGGGCGCATCTGCTGGCCGTCTACGGTTTCGCCCGGCTGGTCGACGACATCGGCGACGAATACGAAGGCGACCGGCTGGCCGCATTGGACTGGATCGAAACGGAACTCTCTCGGGCCCGCACGGGCAATGCCACCCACCCGGTCATGGTGCAACTTACCCCGCTGTTGGCCGACTTGGATATCGACGACGAGCCGTTCTTGGCGCTCATCGAGGCCAACCGGCTCGATCAGCGCAAGCACCGCTACCAGACCCAGGCCGAGTTGGCCGAGTACTGCTCGCTGTCGGCCAACCCCGTGGGCAGGCTGGTTCTGGTGATTTTCGGCGCGGCCACCCCTGAGCGCATCGCTCTCAGCGATGCGGTGTGCACCGGCCTGCAACTGGCGGAGCATCTACAAGACATCGGCGAGGACTACACCGAGAAGGGGCGCATCTATTTCCCGGCCGACGAGCTGGCCCGTTTCGGCGTGGCTGAGGCCGATCTCGGGGCTGACCGGGCATCGGACCCGCTCAAGCGGCTGGTGGCCCACCAATGCGACACCTCACAAGGGCTGCTCAACCGGGGGAAGCCGCTGGTGTCCTCCCTCAGCGGATGGGCCAAGGTGACTGTGGCTGGCTATGCCGCCGGAGGATTGGCCGCGTTGGACGCCATTGCCGGCGCCGAGCACGACGTGCTGAGAAAGCTGCGGACCCCGTCGAAAGCCCGCACCGCATTCCATCTGACCCGCCTTGTCACGCCCCGACAGGTGACCGAGGCCCCCGCGGTCCGGGCGGCGCAGGGCGTCGTGGCCCGCTGGAGGCGTCGATGAGGACGGCCGAAGCGCTCCAGCGGTGCGAGGAGATCACCCGGACCGAGGCCCGCAACTTCTCCTACGGGATACGGCTGCTGCCCAAGTCGAAGCGACAGGCCATGTCGGCGCTGTATGCCATGGCCCGACGCATCGACGATGTGGGCGACGGCCCGCTGCCCCAGGGTGAGAAGCTGGCCGAGCTGGCGGAGATAAGGACCGACATCGACACCTTGGCCGACGGCGGTCTCAGCGACCCCGACGATCCGGTGCTGGTGGGCCTGCGCCATGTCATCGACCGCTTCCCGCTTCCCGCCGCGGCGCTGAACGAGATCGTCGCCGGATGCGAGCAGGACGCGGTCGGCAAGGAATACGCCACCATCGACGAAACCGAGGAGTACTGCCGGCTGGTGGCCGGATCGGTGGGCCGCCTCTCGCTGGGGGTGTTCGGCGCCCGCGGCGATCCCGACAGGGCCGCCGAGCTGGCCGACGTGCTGGGCGTGGCCCTTCAGCTCACCAACATTCTGCGCGACATCGTGGAAGACCGGGGAATGGGACGGGTGTATTTGCCCACTGCCGACATCGAGCGGTTCGGCTGCGCTCCCGACCTGACCGGCCCCGCCGACGCGGTGGGCGAGCTGGTGGCGTTCGAAGCCGAGCGAGCCGAAAGGCACTTCGCCGAGGGTCTGAAGCTGCTCGACGTGTTGGATCACCGCAGCCGGGCCTGCACCGGGGCGATGGCCGGGATCTATCACCGCCTGCTGGCTCGCATAGCGGAGACGCCCACCGCGGTTTTGGAGAGGCGGATGTCGCTGTCCACCGGGGAGAAGCTCAGAGTGGCTCTCCGCAGCCTGGCTGGGGTCACCACGTGAGCCCGGCCCCTTCCCCAGTGCGAAGCGATCAGGGCGCCAAGCCCCAGATCGCAGTGATCGGAGGCGGACTGGCCGGTCTGGCCGCGGCGGTTGCCGCGGCGGACGGCGGCGCACAGGTGACCCTTTATGAGCGGGGTCCCCGCCTGGGCGGGGCCACCTGGTCGTTTCAGCGCGACGGCCGCTGGTACGACAACGGCCAGCACGTCTTCATGCGGTGCTGCACGGAGTATCGGGCATTCCTGGACCGGTTGGAGGTGACCGATCAGGTGACAGAGCAGACCCGGATGTCGGTGTCGGTTTTGCGCCCCGGCCGCCGTCCGGCACGGATATTCCGCACCCGCGCTCCGGCACCCCTGCATTTGGCCCGGTCTCTTTTGGGATACAGCCCGCTGTCGGTGACCGAGCGGTTGCGGGCAATTCGCACCGCACTGGCCCTGCGCCGACTCGATCCCGACGATCCCCAGATCGATGAGATGAGCTTCGGGGAATGGCTCCGACTCCGTGGTGAGTCTGATCGGGCCATCGCCGGATTGTGGGAGCTGATCTGTTTGCCCACCATCAACCTGCGAGCCGATGACGCCTCGCTGACCCTGGCGGTCAAGGTGTTTCGCACCGGGCTCCTCGACGATGCCGATGGCGGCGATCTGGGATGGACCCGGGTGCCGCTGGGCGCGCTGCACGGCGATGCAGCAGCCCGAGTGATTGCCGCCGGGGGCGGCGACATCCGGCTCCAGGCCCATGTGGAGGCGGTGGCCGACGGGCCCGCGGTAACCGCCGACGGACAGAGGGTGACCGCCGACGCGGTGATTCTCGCCGTCCCCCACGATGCGGTGGACGCCCTTTTGCCCCCCGGAACCGTGGCCGGCCAATCCGAGCTCGCCGAGCTTGGAATCTCCCCCATCGTCAACGTGCACTTCGTGTTCGACCGCCGGATCATGGACGTGCCCTTTGCCGCGGCCCTGGACTCCCCGGTGCAATTCGTGTTCGAACGCTCCGAGTCCGCCCGCTGGACCGAGGATGAGTCGGACCGCCCTTCAGACCCCGCAGGAGACGAGCAGGTGGTGGCGGTGTCGCAGTCGGCGGCCTTCGACGAGATCGGCGACCGGCCGGCCGAGATGATCGACCGCTATCGGTCGGCTCTGGAGGACCTGTTCCCGCGGGCGGCCAAGGCCGAAGTGCTCGACGCAGTGGTGACCCGCGAGCACCGGGCCACCTTCGCCGGGCGTCCCGGAACCCGGCGGCTCCGTCCTGGGCCAGCCACTGCCATCGACGGCCTGTTCTTGGCCGGGGCGTGGACCGATACCGGCTGGCCCGCCACCATGGAGGGAGCAGTCCGCTCCGGCAACCTTGCGGCCCGGCTCGCGCTGGATCACAGCCGGGATCTGGCCGCAGCGGCGCCCGACCAGTTATCCGACGACATTTCTGGGCAGCACCTGAGCCCAGAGTCATCAGCAGCCGAGCGAGAAAGGTTGAGCGCATGAGCGGCGCACCGGACATTTTGGGCAGGGCCAGGGAACTGGTCGACCCGGCCATCGCCTCTGCTCTCGGCGGGCTGGGCGAAGAACTCAGGGTGCCCGCCGAATACCACTTCAAAGGCCGGGGAAAGGGCACCCGTCCCGCGCTGGCCATCTTGTCGGCCGAGGCCATGGGCGCTCCTTCGGAGACCGCGGTGCCTGGGGCGGTGGCCATCGAATTGATCCACGACTTCTCGCTCATCCACGACGACATCATCGACAACGATGCCGAACGCCGGCACCGGCCCACCGTCTGGGCCAAATTCGGCACTGGGGTCGGCGTGGTGGTAGGCGACGCCCTCCACGCCCTGGCGTTCGAGGTGCTGCTGTCCGACCCCTCCCCGCCGCGGGTCACAGCAGCCAAGAACCTGGCCGAGGCGGTGTCGGCCATGATCGCCGGCCAGAGCATGGACATGGCCTTTGAGGAAATGCCCTCGGTCACCCTCGAGCAGTGCCTGGCCATGGAGCAGGGAAAGACCGGAGCGCTGTTGTCCTACGCCTCTTCGGTGGGGGCGATCCTGGCCGGGGCCGACGGCGAGATTGTGGAGGAGCTGGCCGATTTCGGCGCCCACATGGGGGTGGCGTTTCAGGCAGTGGACGATCTGCTGGGCATCTGGGGCGACCCCGAGCGCACCGGGAAGCCCTCGGGGGCCGATCTGCGGGAGCGCAAAAAGTCGGTGCCGGTGGTGATCGCCCTCAACAGTGATACCCCAGCGGCCGACGAACTGGCCGATCTCTATGCCCGTGCCGACTGGGATGCCGGGAGTGTGGACACCGCCCGAGCCTTGGTAGAGGCGGGGGGCGGTCGGGAGCACACCCAGGCCCTGGCCCGGGCCCACTACGACCTGGCCGTTTCGGCCTTGGACTCGTTGGCAGCGCGCCAGGAGGTCGTGGGGCAAGCAGTGGAGGAAATGCGCTCTTTAGCCGAATTCATCGTGGGGAGGGACTTCTGATGGGTGTGGAGCAATGTCTGGACCGAGCCCGAGATCGGCTCTTGAGCCTCCAAGACATTGAGGGATGGTGGAAGGACGAGCTCGAGACCAACGTGTCCATCGAGGCCGAAGACCTGTTCCTCAGGGAGTTCTTGGGCATCGCCGACCCGGAGGTCACCCGCCAGACCGCCAATTGGATCCGGCACAGCCAGCGGGCAGACGGCACCTGGGCCACCTTCTACCAGGGTCCGGCCGATTTGTCGGTAACGGTTGAGGCCTATTGGGCGCTGCGCTACGCAGGCGATCCCATAGACGCCGACCACATGACCAAGGCGGCCGACTATATCCGCAGCGAGGGAGGGTTGGAGCGCAGCCGGGTGTTCACCCGCATTTGGATGGCGCTGTTCGGCCTCTGGCGCTGGGAAGACCTGCCCGCACTCCCGCCCGAGGTGGTTCTTCTCCCCAAGCAGGTGCCCCTGAACATCTATGACTTCGCCTGCTGGGCCCGTCAGACCGTGGTCTCATTGACCGTGGTGGGTGCTCATCGCCCGGTGCGCTCCATGAATGTCAGCCTGGATGAGATCCGAACCGGGGCCACCCCGCCGGAAAGAGAGTTCGCCCCGCCCGGCACGGTGGCTCGACGGTTCCAGCGACTGGACCGAGTTCTGCATCACTATGAGAATCGCCCACACCGGCGGCTGCGGGAGTGGTCGCTACGGCGGGCCGAGCAGTGGATAATCGCCCGCCAGGAAGCCGACGGCTGCTGGGGGGGCATCCAGCCCCCATGGGTGTATTCGCTGTTGGCCCTCTACGTCCGGGGATATTCCCTCCACCATCCGATCCTGGCCCAAGGGCTGGCCGGATTCGACGCCTGGACCATTGTCGAAGACGACATGCGGCGGCTGGAGTGCTGTCAGTCGCCGGTGTGGGACACCTGTCTGGCCCTCAACGCGCTGGCCGATGCTGGGGTGGACCCAGACGACCCCCAGTTGGAAGCCGGAGCCCGCTGGCTGCTGGAACAGGAGGTCCAAATCGTGGGCGACTGGGCTGAGAAGCGCCCCCATCTGGCCCCCGGCGGGTGGGCGTTCGAGTTCGAGAACAACTTCTACCCCGATCTGGATGACACCGCCGAGGTGGCTTTGGCCCTGCGGCGAATACACCACAACGATGCCAGGCAGGTGAACCGGGCCCTGGGCCGGGCAGTGGAATGGGTCCAGGGGATGCAGTGCGCCGATGGCGGCTGGGCGGCATTCGACGCCGATAACTGCTCGCCGCTGGTGGCCGAGCTGCCCTTCTGTGACTTCGGAGAGGTAATCGACCCACCGTCGGCCGACGTGACCGCCCATGTCATCGAGATGCTGTGCGAGTTGGACGGCGACCAGCAGGGTCTGAAGGTGGACCGGGAGATAGTGAACCGGGGGATTCAATGGCTGAGCGACGAGCAAGAAGACGACGGATCCTGGTACGGCCGATGGGGCGCCAACTACATCTACGGCACCGGCGCGGCGATTCCGGCGCTGATCAGCGCGGGGATACCGACCGACGACCCGCGGGTGGTGCGGGCCTGTGAGTGGTTGGAGTCGATACAGAACCACGACGGCGGCTGGGGCGAGGACATGCGCTCCTACACCGACCACCAGTGGCGGGGCCGGGGGGAGTCCACCCCGTCGCAGACCGCGTGGGCGCTTTTGACGTTGATCGCCGGTGGCCGGGCGGCCGACGACGCAGCCCGGCGGGGGGTGGCCTGGCTGGTGGAGAACCAGCGCCGAGACGGTGACTGGGACGAGCCCTGGTACACCGGGACGGGCTTCTCCGGGGACTTCTACATCCGCTACCACCTGTATCGCCTGGTCTTCCCGGTGATGGCCCTGGGCCGATGGGTGAGGGCCATGGAGGACGAGGCATGAGCCTGACCGTGTGGTGTCCGCTGGCCATGGAGGCCCGAGCAGCCCGGAGAGGGAGCCGGGGAGAGGCCAAGGTGGTGTGCACTGGTATGGGGCCGGACCGCAGCCGCCGGGTTGAACCGGAAAGCGGGCCAGTGGCAGTGGTGGGCATCGGCGGAGCGGTGGTAGATGGCATCGAACCGGGCGACGTGGTGGTGGCCACCGAAGTGTCAGCTGACGATGTGACCTCGATTAGTCTGCCCCGGGCCGAGGCGGTGGCCAAGGGTCTGTCTGATGCCGGGTTCACCGTGCACACCGGCCCAGTGGCCAGTGTGCCGGAGCTGGCCGTCGGCCCCCGCCGACAAGAGCTGGCCGATCGGGGCGCGGTGGCGGTCGATATGGAGTCGGCCTGGCTTTTGGAGCATCATCGCGGTCCCGCGGCAGTGGTTCGGGTGGTGACCGACACCCCTGCCCACGAGCTGCGGACGGCCGCCGCACCGGCAAGGATCTATCGAGCGCTGCGCACCATTCGCCGGTTGACGCCAGTGCTTACCAAGGAGGTTGTCTGACATGCCTATTCCGTTGAGGCAAGCGGCAAAGGTGGGCACCTACGTGTTCAAGAACAAGCTGCGACGCCGCGACAAGTTCCCGCTCATTGTGGAGCTGGAGCCGCTGTTCGCCTGCAATCTGGAGTGTCCGGGCTGCGGCAAGATCCAGTATCCAACCGAGGTTCTGCGCAAGCGGGTCAGCGTGGACGAGGCGGTGGCCGCAATGGAGGAGTGCGGTGCCCCGATGGTGTCCATCGCCGGCGGTGAGCCGCTGCTGCACCCCCAGATCAGCGAGATGGTCGACGAGCTCATCAAGCGAAAGAAGTTCGTGTACCTGTGCACCAATGCGGTGCTGCTGCGGCGCAAGATCGACAAGTTCACGCCGTCGCCCTACTTCTCGTTCGTGGTCCACGTGGACGGCCTTCAGGAGCGCCACGACCTGGCCGTGGCCCGCGAGGGTGTCTTCGACGAGGTTGTGGAAGCCGTGAACGAGGCCAAGGCCAAGGGATTCCGGGTCACCACCAACAGCACGTTCTTCAGCACCGACAGCCCCGAAGACGTGCGCAGCGTGCTCGACTTCTTGAACGACGACCTCGAAGTCGACTCCATGATGATCTCGCCGGGGTACGCCTACGAGAAGGCTCCCGACCAGGAGCACTTTTTGCCGGTGGAGCAGACCAAGAGCCTCTTTAGGGACGCATTCTCGGAGGGCAAGCGCAAGAAGTGGCGGCTCAACCACACGCCGCTGTTCTTGGACTTCCTCGAGGGCAAGGTGGAGTACGAGTGCACCGCCTGGGGCATCCCCAGCTACTCGGTGTTCGGCTGGCAGCGGCCCTGCTATCTGATGTCCGACGGCTACACCGAGACCTACCAGGAGCTGATCGAGACCACCGACTGGGACAGCTACGGCCGGGGGAGGGACCCCCGCTGCGACAACTGCATGGCCCACTGCGGCTACGAGCCCACCGCGGTGTTCGCAACAATGAAGTCGCTGCGCGAGTCCATTCGGGCTGCGGTAGGAACTGGTTAGCTCAGAGCCTCCTGGACTCGTCTTCGCAGTTGTACGTTGATCTGTTGGCGTTCTAGGTGTTGGGCGAGGATCAGTTTGCCTTGGGGGACGGGGTGGTCGTCGAGGAATGCTCGTACTGACTGGGCGAGTTCGGGGGTGGAGAGGGCGGTGATGCCGCCTAGCATTCGGGGGACTATGGCGGTGGGGAGGCGTTGGTTGATTTCGTCCCACTGGTCGGCGATGAACGCCCAGGCTCGGGGGCCGAAGTTGCGGTTTTCCAGGCAGCCTCGGAGCACGAAGCCGGCGTCTTGGCTGCGCACGGTGCCGTCGAGGGTGGCGGCCAGGGTGCGGTCCATGAGCTCGGAGTCGTCGAAGGTAGTGAGCGCCATCAGGTAGCGCAGTTCGAGCTGCGGAGTGGGGGCGCTTTGGTAGCGGTGGTAGATGTCCCGGTAGTCGGCGTTGTCGCCGGTGGCGGCCACCACGGCAATGGCGGCCGCAGCCAGGGCGGGGTCGACGCCCTCGGAGGCAATCAGCTCCCGGCACCGGGCAACGGCCTCGGCGTCGTTGCCCCCCACGGCCAGGGTGCGAACCAGCACGCCTCGCAGCTCGCCGATGCGGTCGTCCTCTCCGGGGGTCGGCTCCCAACCAACCCGGCTCCAGGCCGGGCCGACCATTTCCCGGACCCGGGTTTGGAGGCTGGCCCGCCCATCGTTGGGAACCATGTGGTCGAGAGTGCCCAGCGTGCCGGCCAATCGGCGCCACACCGCCAAGTCGTCTTCGGCCGCGGACATTCGCTCGGCGAACGCCACGTAGTCGGCCACGCTCAGCCGGTTGGCCACCGTGAGGGCCCACTGGTCGTCCACCAGCACGTAGCGCTGGAGCGGATCGAGATCGGGGCCGCCGTCCAGCAGCCGGTTTAGCAATCCGCCCTCGTAGGCCACTCGGTAGAAGCCGTCGGCGGTCGGATTGACCATGACCCAGGCGGGGTCGTCGGGGCCCAGAGCCACCGGGTCATTCAGCACCATCCGCTCGGTGTGCTCTTCGGCGTCGCTGCCCACGGCGGCCACCACCGGCACCTGCCAGCGGGCGTCGTCGGGTTGGCCGTCGTAGCGGAACCTGCTTTGGCTGAGCGTGACCGTGCCGTCACCGGAGGCTGCGGCGGTCACCACCGGGTGGCCGCCTTGGAATATCCATGAGTCCATCACGTCTCGGGCTGGTTCGCCGGTGGATTCGGTCAGCGCGTCCCACAGGTCGTGGGTTTCGGTGTTGGCATAAGAGTGGCGCCGCAAATAGTGGCGGACCCCGTCGCGAAACTCGTCGGCGCCCAGGTACTGCTCCAGCATCCGCACTGCGGCCGCGCCCTTCTCGTAGGTGAGCAGGTCGTACATGCCCTCGGCGTCTGCGGGAGACACCACCGGATACTCGATGGCCCGCGTGGCGGCCAGGGCGTCCACGTCGAAGGCCGCGGCCCGCGACAGACCGAAGGCCAGCCACCGCTTCCAGTCGGGACGGTAAGCGTCCACCGCCAGCATCTCGCAGAAGGTGGCGAAGGCCTCCTTCAGCCAGATGCCGTTCCACCACTTCATGGTGACCAGGTTCCCGAACCACATGTGGGCCAGCTCGTGGGCGATCACGTCCACCGCAGTCTGGCGCTCCTGCTGGGTGGAGGAGTCGGGGTCCAACAGCAGCAGGATCTCCCGGAAAGTGACGCACCCCATGTTCTCCATGGCCCCGAAGGCGAAGTCGGGGATGGCCACCAAATCGAGCTTGTCGCCGGGGTAATCGATGGCGAAGTAGTCCTCGAAGAAGCCAAGGCAAAAGGCGCCGGCGTCGAGGGCGAATTCAGTCAAGTGGCCTTTGCCCGCAGGGTGCACGATGCGCAGAGGTGTCCCGTTCACATCCACCGGGTCGGTGGCCTCCAGCGGGCCGACGATGAACGCCAGCAGGTAAGTGGACATCTCCATGGTGGGTGCGAAGGACACCGCTCGGCGACCATCGCCAGTGGGTTGGGAGTCCACCTCCGCCCCCGACGACACCGCCATCAGGTCGTCGGGAACCACCAGGGTCACTTCGAACACCGCTTTGAGGTCGGGCTCGTCCCAGCACGGAAACGCTCGCCGGGCATTGGTGGACTCGAACTGGGTGGTGGCGATCACCCGCTCATCGCCATCGTCATCCGTGAACGTGGACCGGTAGAACCCCCGAAGCTGGTCGTTGAGCGTGCCAGAAAACGTCAGATTCAGCCGAGCCGCCCCCGGCTGAACTGCCTCGCCCAGCCGCAACACCGCCCGCTCGTGCTCGCGGTCATAGTCAACCCCCGCCAACGCTGCCCCGTCGAAGTCCCCGCCAGAGATATCCAGCTCAGCCGCATTGAGCACGATCTCGCTGGTCGGCTGCACTATCTCCAAATCCACCCCCACCGACCCCGCAAACGCAAACGCCTCCAGATCCGGCTCCAACCGCAATTCATACCGCCGCGGCACCACCACCCGCGGCAGCCGATAAGGGTTCACAGAGTCATCGGCCATCGGCTGAGACTAGATGACCTGTACAGACGGTTCTTTGTTCCATTTGCTAGAACCGGGGGGTGGCGAACTTTGTGTTGGTTCATGGGGCGGCTCATGGGGCTTGGTGTTGGGAGCGGGTGGTTCCGATTCTTGAGGCGAGCCCTCAAGTTGAACATGTGGCGGCGATCGATTTGGTGGGGCATGGGGCTCGATTGGATGAGAAGCCCCTTGATGAGGTCTGTCTGGACGATTACGCCGACGATGTGGTTCGGGAGATCGAAAGCCGTGATCTGCACGATGCGGTGCTGGTGGGGCACTCATTGGCCGGGATCACGCTTCCTACGGCGGCCCACCGGCTAGTGGGCCGGTTGCGTCGGTTGGTGTATCTCTCCACCACGAACCCGCCCATAGGCCAGTCAGTGGAGGATCGCATGAATGACCCTCTGTCGCCGATCTCCCGGGATGTGGACTTCGAGACCATGTTCTGCAACGACCTTGACGAGGAGACCTCAACCTGGCTTTTGTCCCGCCTCGGTCCTGAACCCCCCGGCCCGATGGCCGAGAAGGTAACGGTGGTCTCCGGACCCCCCGGCATTCCCTCCACCTACATCCTGCTGGAGAAAGACGAGGCCCTCCCGCCCGCCTACCAACTCGAACAAGCCCGCACCGCCCAAGCCGACGAGATCGTCACCCTCAACGCCGGCCACAGCGCCTTCGCTTCCCGCCCCCAAGAACTGGCCGATTTGCTGTTGAGCGTTTCGCACCTCGGGAACTAGGTGGCGGCAAGGGCTGTGAACCCTGCATGCAACCTGCTGGTGATGCTGTCATAATGATGTCATGCCCGTGCAGATCACGATTCGAGGGGTTCCCGAGGAAGTCCGGGATACGTTGGCGGCTCGGGCCGCGCTGAAACGCCAGTCGATGCAGGAGTACTTGCGGGCAGAGCTCGTACGTATGGCGGAGAGACCCACGTTGGATTCGTGGTTGGATGAGGTTCGCCGCCGAAAAGACGCTGCCGGTACCAGTATCGCCACCTCAGAAATCCTTGATGCTCGGGACGCCGACCGTCGATGACCGCGGTCGTTGATGCGTCGGTATTAGTGGCGGCGCTGGTCGATTCTGACCAAGACGGCCCGTGGTCCGAAGCGGCTATCGCGCAAGGCCAGTTGGCCGCGCCGGAAATGGCAATGGCTGAAGCGACCAACATCTTGCGTCGCATGGAGCAGTCCGGCCATGTCTCAAGGCTGGAGGCCACCGCATCCTTTCGCGACCTGCTGCGTCTCGATGTCGAGCTGTATCCGTTCAGTCCGCTGGCCGAGCGCATCTGGGAGCTCCGAGCCAATGTGACCAGCTACGACGCTTGGTATGTGGCGCTCGCCGAGGCGCTCGACAATCCCCTGTTCACGCTGGATCGCAAGCTCAGCAAAGCCAGCGGCATCCAATGCGAAGTGGTTGTCCCGCCTCAATAATCCAGGGATCTCTGCGGGCGGCTGCGGTCCCTCAGCGCCCGCACTTCGTTCACCACCCCGTCGCGGGTGGTATGAGTGGGGGATATGGATTTTCGTTTTGGGATGGTTGGGCACGGTCACATCACTGGTCAGTTTCTGGGGGCGATGGAGGTTGTGGAGGGGGCACACGTTGCTGCGGTGGCGGGGAGGGACGCGGGCCGGGCTGGGGCGTTTGCTCGAGAACACGGCATTGCGGCGAGTTATGGGTCGGTGGGCGAGATGCTTCAGGGGGAGGAGCTCGACGCGGTGTACATCTGTCCGCCCCACCCTTCCCATGTCGAGGCGGCTGTTGCCTGCATTGATGCCGGGGTGGCGGTGCTGGTGGAGAAGCCCATCGCGCCCAACCTGGAGGGCGCGACCCGCATCGTGGAGGCCGCCCAGGAGGCCGGGGTCTTCGCCATGGAGGCGATGTGGACTCGGTTTCTGCCCATCTATGAGGTGGTGCGAGGCTGGATTGACGACGGGCGCATTGGCGACGTGCGGCAGCTTTCGGCCTCGTTCGGCTTTGCTGCGCCGGTGATGCCCGAGCACCGGCTGTTCAATCCCGATCTGGCCGGCGGGAGTCTGCTCGACGTGGGGGTCTACCCGCTGCACTTGGCCCGGTGGCTGTATGGCGCGCCACCGTTGGACTACGGGGTGGTGGCCCGGGTGGGCGAGACCAACGTGGATGAGATCGTCTCCATTTCGGCGTCGTATCCGGGGAGCGGGCTGGCTCAGCTGGGCTCTGCTGTGGTGGCCGAACTGGAATCCAGCGCGGTGATCTCCGGCACCGCAGGGTCGATTGAGATACCGGTCTTTTGGGCGGCCGACCGGGCCATTCTGCGAGCCGGGGACCAAGAGGAGACCGAGGCGATTCCCCACCCGGCCAACGGGTTCGAATACGAGATCCAAGAGGTGGTGGATTGCGTTCGGGCCGGGCGCACCGAAAGCGAGCGCATGCCGCTGCCTTTGACGTTGGAGATGGCCGGCTTATGCGATGAGATCCGAGCCCGCATCGGGGTTGTGTACCCCTTCGAAACCAAAATGGGGCAGTAGTGGAGTACAAGGAGTTTCCCGGAGTCGCCACCCCGGTGAGCCGGGTGGTTCAAGGGGCCATTGGACTGTTCGCATTGGACGACCCAGGTCGCTTCGCCATGCTCGATGCCGCCGTTGATGCGGGGATCAATGCGTTCGACACCGCGGTGAACTACGCCTTCGGCGACGACGGGGTGGATGCCATCCTCGGCCGGTGGGTCCGCCACCGGGGCGGTCGGGATGGCATCGTCTTCTTTGCCAAGGGGTGCCACCCCGAGATTCCCGACTGGAGTCCCCGGGTGACCCCTGAGGCCATAGCTGCGGACATGGAACTGTCGCGACGCCAGATCGGCGTGGACGAGCTCGATCTATGGATGTTCCACCGCGACGATCCCGCCATGGACATCGGAACTCTGGTTGAGACGGTCAACGCCGCCATCGACCGGGGCCACATCGGAGCGTGGGGGGTGTCGAATTGGACGACGGCCCGGGTGGAGGCGGCCGTGGAATACGCCGACGCTCACGACCTGCGGGGACCGGTGGCCAACAGCGCCCATTGGAGCCTTGTCGACCAGCTTGACGAGCCGTGGGACGACGTGGTCACGCTCACCGGTGCGGGGCGGTCGGCCGACCGGGCCTGGCACCAGGAACGGGGGGTGAGGGTTGTCGCCTGGTCGCCGCTGGCCGGGGGATTTCTGAGCGAGCGGATCGGCCGCGACGAGCTGGAGTCGGCCACCGAGGGGCATCTGGCCGACACCGCCCGGTGCTATCTCAATGAGGTCAATTGGGCGCGGCGGGAGCGGTCCGCCGAGGTGGGCCGCCAGCATGGATTGAGCCTGAGCCAGGTGGCGCTGGCCTGGGCGCTCCACGCCGACTTCGAGCCGCTGGTGATCGTGGGCAACGCCTCGGTGGAGGATGTGGAGCAGAGCACCGCGGCGGAGAGGGCAGAGTTGTCCGCCGAAGAGGTCGACTACGTCTTCTCGGGCTAGACCTCAGCGGGTCTGGCCCTCCACGCCCACCTGGTCGAGCACATCGCCGCTGTCGTTGTGGCTGTGGGTGAAACCGAGCTGGCGCTCGATGGCCACCGTGTCCTCGGATCGATAGGCGATCACGTAGGCCCGGCGGAAACCGGCGGTGGAGTTGCCGCCCGAGCCGTGCATCACCCGCTCGTTGTGCACGGTCACGTCGCCCCGGGCGATGGGCACCGGAACCGGCTCGTCGCCCTCTTGCAATTTGGTGCCCAGGGCGTGGGACTCGCCCCGGTCACCGTACTGGGGGGTGTGGGGGCGCAGCTCCGGTTCCCGATTGGTGGCCGGTACGAAGCGCATGCAGCCGTTGTCGACGGTGGAGTCATCAATGGCCAGCCAGAACGTGGCCGTGCGGGTGTCGGGGGTGTCGGGCCAGTAGGCCATGTCCTGGTGCCAGGCGAACACCGCATCTAGCTTGAATGGTTGTTTGGCCAGGATCTGGTCGTAGTCGATGGTCATCCCGTCGCCGCA
The DNA here is from genome assembly GCA_022825005.1 of Acidimicrobiia bacterium. GTDB lineage: Bacteria > Actinomycetota > Acidimicrobiia > Acidimicrobiales > Bin134 > Poriferisocius. Next base: position 23,440 of record JAJDYU010000033.1, on the reverse strand, counting down.
CAGTTGGCGGGCGGCTGAGGCCGTTCGGCGCTCGTAGACGTTGCCCTGCCACGCCGGGTAGTAGCGCCGGGGCAGCATCACGTTGATGATTGAGAAGTCTTCGGGGTCTCGGCCGTAGTCGCCGGCCATGTCGCAGTAGTCCTTGCCCGGCACCTCTATCTCGCGGCGGAGGAACCGGTCGTAGACGGTCTCGAGCTCTGAGACCTCGTCGTCGGTCAGCACCCCCCGCAGATGCACATAGCCGTGTTCCGCAAAGTGCGCCCTCTCCTCATCGGAAACCCGGTACTCGTCGCCGTCGATTCGGTCGCTCATGAGCGTGATCCCATCGATTCCACCTTAGATTCAGGGGTAGTGGTTATGGCGAGACGGGTTGAATTGCCCGTCTTGGTTCCATGGCCAGGGTGCTCGGTAGCCTCGGTTCGCTATGAGTGAGGCGTTGGACGTGGTGGGAATCGGCAACGCCATTGTTGATGTGATCAGCACTGAGGATCACGAGTTCATCGATGCTCATGGCCTGGTGAAGGGGGCGATGACGCTGATCGATGCCGAGCGGGCTGAGCAGCTCTATGGGGCAATGGCCCCAGCCATTGAGACGTCGGGGGGTTCGGCGGCCAACACGGTGGCCGGGGTGGCCTCATTCGGCGGGCAGGTGGGGTACATCGGCAAGGTGCGCGACGACCAGCTCGGCGAGGTGTTCGCCCACGACATTGGAGCGCTGGGGGTACGCTTCGAGGTGGCGCCGGCTGCTGAAGGACCACCCACCGCCCGGTGCCTCATCGTCGTGACCCCCGACGCGGCCCGCACCATGAACACCTACCTGGGGGCCAGTACCGAACTGCACCCCGACGACATCGATCCCGACCTGGTGGGCGCGGCGCAGGTGCTGTACTGCGAGGGCTACATCTGGGACGTGGACATCACCAAGGAGGCCATCCGCAAGGCCATCTCGATCTGCTCGGCCGCCGGGGGGACGATCTCTTTCACGCTGTCGGACAGTTTCTGCGTGGAGCGCCACCACCAGGAGTGGCTCGACTTGGTGGACGGCCCCATTGATCTGCTGTTCGGCAACGAGCACGAGATCTGCACGCTGTACGAGACCGGCGATGACTTCGAGGCTGCGGTGGCCGCGGTGCAGGGCCGGTGCCAAGTGGCCGCGCTGACCCGGAGCGAACGGGGATCGGTGCTGGTCACCCCCACCGAAATCATCGAGGTGCCGGCCGCGCCCACGGCTGAAGTGGTGGACACCACCGGTGCCGGCGACTTGTACGCCTCCGGTTTCCTATACGGCTGGACCCGGGGAATGGACTTGGCCCAGTGCGGCTGGCTGGGCTCTATGGCCGCCACCGAGACCATCAGTCAGTTCGGCGCCCGCCCCTCCGGCTCGCTAACCCATTTGGCCCAGTAGCTCCCCGCCGAACGCGGTGCGGGAAGTGTCATCGGCGCCTTCTACCATCAGGGCATGAACCCATTCGAGCGGGCCGAGCTGGCCGGGGCAGAGCTGGTCGAGCAGTTGGGAGGCCGCTTTGACGCTGCCGCGGTGCTGGGCTCAGGCTGGGCCGAGGTAGCCATCGGTCTCGGCGAGGTGGAGGCCGAAGTGGCCGCCGAGACCATCACTGGGTTTCATTCGCCGTCAGTCCCCGGCCACGGTGGAACTCTCCGGGCGGTGAATGTGAACGGCCGGCGCTTGCTGGTGATGGCCGGCCGGGTCCATCTCTACGAGGGCCATCCTCCTGCCGACGTGGTCCACGGCGTGCGGGCCGCGGTGGCGGCGGGATGCTCCACGGTGGTGCTCACCAACGCGGCCGGTTGCATGAACCCCGCCTTCGGAGTGGGCCAGCCGGTGCTGATCAGCGACCACATCAACCTCACCGGCCAGTCCCCGCTGTTCGGCCCGGCCCCGCCCGAGGGCTACGCCATCCGGTTCACCGACCTGACCGACCTGTACTCGTCCCGCATCCGCGAGGCCGTGCGTCGCATCGACCCAACAGTGGGTGAGGGGGTGTACGCCGGGCTGGTTGGGCCGCACTTCGAAACCCCGGCGGAGATCACCATGCTGGCCCGCATGGGCGCCGACCTGGTGGGCATGTCCACCGTGCTGGAGGCCATCGCCGTTCGCCATCTGGGGGCTGAGGTGGCCGGGGTGTCGCTGGTTACCAACGCGGCCGCCGGCATGGGAGAGGCGCTGGATCACCAAGAAGTGCTGGATGCCGGCCAGGCCGCCCAGAGCCGGGTCACCGACGTGCTGAGCACCGTGATCAGAGTGCTGTGAGTTTCCAGGCCCCAACGCCCGAAGAGTGGCTGGCTGCTGACCCTGACCCAGTCACACGAACTGAGCTGCAGCAGTTGATCGACGCGGGCGACCAAGCGGGAATAGACGACCGATTCGGCGACCGCCTCCGGTTCGGCACTGCCGGCATCCGAGGCCCGATGGGCGCCGGCCCCAACCGCATTAACCGGGTGGTGGCGCGCCAGTTCTCCGCCGCGCTGGCCGAGTGGCTCGGTGGCAGTGGCGGGGTGGTGATAGCCCACGACGCCCGCCAAAACTCCGACATTTTTGCCGCCGACATCGCCGAGATCCTGGCCGGGGCTGGCTGCTGGCCCGTGACGCTGCCCCCCAACTCGCCCACCCCTGTCTTGGCCTTCGCCGTCACCCGCCTCACGTGCGCGGCAGGCGTAATGGTCACCGCCAGTCACAATCCCGTCGGCGACAACGGTTTCAAGCTGTACCTGGCTGATGGCGCCCAGGTCATCCCGCCCCACGATCAGGCCATCGAAGCGGCCATGGCAGCCCAGCCGCTGCCTCCCTGCGACCTTCCTGATCGAGGCTCCGATCCGGAGTGGCCGCAGAAGGTTTCGGTTGAAGTGGAATACCTGGCAGCCATCTTGGCCAATGTGCCTCGGCTCTACTCCTTTCACCCGCTGGCGTACACCCCTCTTCAAGGCGTGGGGCTGCACTACGTGAACTTCGCGCTGACACAGTTGGACAATGGCGAGCCTTTCGTGGTGGAAGACGAAGCCGAGCCTGACCCCCTATTCCGCAACGTTGTCTCGCCCAATCCCGAGAACCACGACACCCTGGCCAAGGTGATCAAGCGAGCCGAGCAGATCGACACCCCCTTGGCCATAGCCAACGACCCAGACGCCGACCGGATGGCGGCCGTGGTGTGGGCTTACCAGAACGAGTGGCGCGTATTGACCGGCGACGAGATCGGCGCCCTCCTATGCGACTGGATTCTGGGATTGGGGGTCGAGTCAGGTGGAGACGAGCGTGTGGTGGCCTCCAGCATCGTCTCGGGCCGGCTGGTCGGCCGTATCGCCGAGGCCCGGGGAGCTACCCATGTGGAGACATTGACCGGGTTCAAGTGGATTGCCCGGGCAGCCGACAACCTGAAGCCTCGGCCCGGCCACCTGCCATGGAGGTTCGTGTTCGGCTACGAAGAGGCGTTGGGTTTCGCTTGCAACGACGCCGTGAGGGACAAAGACGGCATTAGCGCAGCGGTCCATTTCACCATGATGTGCAGACATCTGGCCTACGAGTTCGGACGCACTCCAATTGAGCGGCTTGCCGAGCTGATGGACGAGTTCGGCCTCCATCGCACTGATCAGGTGAGCGTAGAACTGGGCAGACGCCCTGGAGCAGAGATTATGGAAGCTGTTCGAGCCAACCTGCCTGGTCAATTCGGAGGCGTGGCGGTAGCCGAGACCACCGACTTCAAAGAAGGTGCCAGTGGTCTGTACCCCGCGGATGTGCTCCGGTTCGACCTTGCCGACGGAAATCGGGTGTCCCTGCGTCCCAGCGGGACCGAACCCCAGATCAAGGGCTACATCGAGGTAGTCGGCGACATCCAGTTCCCCGACCCGCTCCAAACTTTGAGCGAGGCGGTCCGAGAGCTGATTGACAGGGCAGAGAGCTCTGGTCGCAGATGAGCCCCGTGAGGGCTGTGGGTGGCGCCGCAGGCGGACCTGGCCGCTCCGCCGGCCAGGCCGCCGTAGGTGACAGGACCCGCAGCCCGGACGAGCGCTGAGCGCGTGCGAAGAATGTCCTAGGAGGCCAGCTCAGCGATCTCGGACCGCTGAGCAGGACTCATAGCCCAGTCGGCGGCTGCCACGTTGGAGGCCACCTGGGAGGGCTTGGTTGCCCCGCAGATGACGGTGGCCACCGCCGGATTGGACACCAGCCATCCGATGGCCAGCTCCAGAATGCTGTGGCCCGAGTCGGCGGCATAGTCGGTTAGTCGGTCCACTGCGGCCAGGTTGTCCTCGCTGAGGAACATGTCCCGCATTTCGCCCTTCCAAAGCGAAAGGCGCGACCCCTCGGGAGGCGTCATCCCCGAGTACTTGCCGGTGAGCAGTCCGGACTCCAAGGGGAAATAGGGGACCACCATCATCCCCGTGCGCTCGCAGGCGTCTGCCACGCCCTCATCCTCCACGCTGCGGGTTAGCACCGAGTAGTGGTTTTGCACGCTGGCGTAGTTGCCCGCTTCCGCCTGTTCCGCGGCGCGAGCCGCTTCGTCAATCTGCTCGGCGCTGAAGTTGGAACAGCCGATCTCCAGTACCTTGCCCTCGTCCACCAGCTCTTGAAGCGCCCCCAGCGTCTCGGCCTGCGGGGTTTCGGTGTCGGGCATGTGGAGCTGGTAGTGGTCGATGCGGTCGGTGTTCAGCCGGGTGAGGCTGGCCTCCACGGCTTGACGAATCCAGGCCGGGTCGCCGCCCTTCTGGCCTTCGGGCAGGGCGCCCGGATGGCCGAACTTGGTGGCCACAATCACCTGGTCGCGCCGGCCGCCCAGCGCGGCGCCGAGGAACTCCTCAGACTTGCCCCGGCCGTACAGGTCGGCCGTGTCGAAGTAGTTGATCCCGGCGTCCATAGCGGCGTCGACAACCGTCTGAGTGGCATCGGCGTCGATGGTCATGCCGAAGTTGTTGCACCCCAGCCCGATAACCGAGGCCGACAAGCTTCCAATGCTGCGCATCTCCATGCGCTGGGACACTACAGCGGGAAGCGGTGGGCGGCCTGCTCGTAGACGTCGGGAGCGAGGTCTCCCTGGGGCTGTCCCGACCGCACGGCAGCCACCTCGTCCACCGCCACTGTGGCACTTCTCAAACAGCAGGCGATCCCCACGGTGGGGTAGTCACCGGTAGCTATCACCACATGGCCATAGCGGTCGGCAACTCCGAATGAATCGGCGAATCCCGGCTCGAATAGAGCTGGCCGCTGGGGTCGGTCAATCCACAGCAGGCCGATCTCCACCGCATCGAGCCGGTAGGCCGAGGGAGAGCCGACCGATGCCAGATGGGCCCGGATGGCATCGGTCTCGCTCCGCGGCCCCTCGATGCGCACCATCCGCCCGCCCTCAAAGGTCAAAGCCACCGACGAGCGGGCGTACCAGCCCATCGGCAGCCAGATGTCGCCAGGCGACATGACCACGGTTCCCTCGGCGGTCTCGCCAGCTGGGGACGACCCGATCATCCCCCGGGGCCACTCGGCAACCGTGCCGGGTACGGTGGTCAGGCCGTCGTGCATCCACCGGCGGGCGCCTCTCAAGCCGATCCGCAGATTCGTGCCCTTGTCGTCGCCTACGTGCAGTTCCTGTCCGGTTTCCAGTAGGTCCAATCCCCGCTTTACCCGGCGGCTCAATCCGACATGGGGCACCACTCCGTGCAGTTCGCCGGTGGTACGGGCAACCACCGACAGCACTCGGGCGTTGGGAGAGACCAGGGTTCTAGCCGCATCCGAGTAGCCGTCGAGCAGGTTGACGACGATGTCGGGCATTGTCGGCTCAGCATTCTCTTCATCAGACGACTGATCGTCGACAAACACCGATTCGGCCCGGGCCCCGATTTGGTCTAAGGCATGGATTGCGGCGTCAACCAGTACAGGGTCAGTGGCTCCGTCGGACAGCACCATTGCTGGGCGCCCGGGTGCGGCCCGGCACAGCTCCAACTGGCGGGCCAAGACATCAACTGCTCGGCGGTTGACTGAATTTGATCTCATCTCTTCACCTATCTACTGCCGCCCAGCGATGCGGTGCAACCGGGGTATCCGTTAATTCTGGTTTGGGCGGGAGTATTTTCTGAGTATGTCGCCAAGGTTTTGTGCGCGATCGACATGCGGCGAACATGCTTCGGCAATCCTGTTGATCAACGCCCGGGACTTGTCGGCGCAGTTGATCGACATCCAGGACGACACCGGCATCGCCGGTGTGCCGCTGTGCCGTCACCATGCGGATGCGGTTGTGGTGCCGTTGGGCTGGACTCTGGCGGACTTGCGGACCCCATTCGATGAGTCCGATTTCGAGCCCGAGCTGGTGCTGGTGGACGACGCCTCTTCCGAATCTCCGAGGGCCTTCAGGCTTCCCGATATGGAGGAGGCGATGGTGGAGGACATGGAAGACGCCGCGGTGGGGGAGGTTCCACCGTTGCTCAGCCGGGCATTCAGGGCAGCCGGGTTGGACTGACTCGCCGAGACCACGGAATCCGAACCAAAGGGAGCTGGCTTATAGCGCAGGTCGCCTCCAGGCCCGTAGGCTGCTGCCATGACCATCGTCGATATCCACGAGAAGCCCAGCGATCTGCTGCTTCCCGATCCCGAGGCCCAGCGCATCCGGTACACGCTCATCTCGGTAGATGACCACCTCGTGGAGCCGCCCTGGCTGTTCGAGGGTCGGCTGCCCGCCCGGTTCGCCGATCGGGCGCCGAAGGTGGTCGAGAGCGGCGACGGGGGCCAGCACTGGGAATTCGATGGCGAGATCTACGCTCAGCTCGGCCTGAACGCCCTGGTGGGAAGGGCCGACCGCAACGACTTCACCATGGAGCCCGCTCGATTCTCCGACATGCGCCGGGGTTCCTGGGACATCAAGGCCCGCATCTATGACATGGACCTGGGCGGCATCTGGGCATCGATCTGCTTTCCCAGCCAGATCACCGGCTTTTGCGGCCGGGTCTATTCCGACTGCTCAGATCCAGAGCTGGGCTTGGCGGTGACCCGGGCGTTCAACGACTGGATTTACGAGGAGTGGTGGGGCTCGTACCCGGAGCGCATCATCCCCATGGGCATCACCTGGCTGAAGGATGCCGATCTGGCCGCCGCCGAGATCCGCCGCAACGCCGAGCGGGGTTTCGTGGCCGTCACGCTGCCGGAGATTCCGCACAACATCGATCTGCCGTCCATCCACAGCGAATGGTGGGAGCCAGTGTGGAGGGCATGCGAGGAGACCGACACCGTGATCTGCCTGCATGTGGCGTCGTCGGGACACGTCATGCCCACAGACCCCGGTGGACCGCCCATTGGTGTTGGGGCCACCATGTTCCAGATGCACGCCTATGCCGCCGCGGCCGACTGGGTGTGGTCGGGAATCCCGGTGCGCTATCCCAACATCAAGATCGCCATGTCGGAGGGAGGCTGCGGCTGGGTGCCCATCATGTACGACCGCCTCAAGCACCAGATCGAGATCTCCGGCCACGGTCGAAGCTTGTGGCCAGGCGGCACCGACATCGGCCCCCACGAAGTACTGATGCGCAACTTCTACTACTGCACCATCAACGACCCGTCTTCCATCGACGCGGTGATCGCGATGAACCTCGACCACACCATGGTCGAAACCGACTACCCCCACGCCGACTCCACCTGGCCCAATTGCCAGGACACCCTGGAGTCGAAGCTGGGGCATTTGAGCGACGACGTGATCCGCAAGCTCACCCATGAGAACGCGGCTCGCATGTTCCGCCACCCGCTTCCCGACGTCCGCCTTCCATAGCTCGGATTCGGTTCCGGCTCGCTGCTTGACGTGACGCGGGGACGGCCGTGAGCCGGTTCGGCCACCCGGTGATCGATGCCGATGGCCATGTGCTGGAGATAACCGCGGCCCAACAGCCCCACCTGGAGCGAGTGCTGGGGGCCGAGTTGTATGCGCGACACCTGTCGGAGGGTCTTCCCATGCGCAACTCGCAGAAGGCCCGCAGCCTCGGTGAGCGCCGCCGAAACCGCTCGCCGCAGGGGGCTTGGTGGGGCACCCACACCGCCAATGTGCTGGACCGGGCCACCGCCATGCTGCCCGCCCTGCTCTATGAGCGTCTGCCCGAGGTGGGCATCGACTATACGGTGCTGTACCCCACCAACACGCTCACCAGCTGCGCGGTGGAAGACGCCGACTACCGCACCGGTCTGTGCCGGGCGTTCAACGAGTTCTACGCCGACGTCTACAACCCCTACTCCGATCGCATGGCCATGGCCGGGATCATCCCCGCCCACACCCCCGACGAGGCCATCGCCGAGCTGGAGCACTGCGCTGAGCTGGGCCTGAAGGTGGTGGTGTTCGCCGAGGGAGTGATGCGGCCCATCGACGAGCCCGACCAGCAGACCCGGTCGGGATGGCTGTGGCCCGGCCAGCACCACTGGATCGACTGCTATGGCCTCGACTCGGCCTACGACTACGACCCGGTGTGGCGCCGCTGCGTAGAGCTCGGCTTTGCCGCCACCTTCCACGGCGGCTTGGCCTTCCGCCCCGGCATCCACACCTTCGTATCCAGCTACACCGCTAATCACATCGGCCAGTTCCAAGCCCTTATGTATGAGCTGTGCAAGGCCTTGTTCTTGGGCGGGGTCACCCGGCGCATTCCCGAGCTGCCGTTCGTGTTCTTGGAGTGCGGCGTGTCGTGGGGCACCCAGCTGTTGTGCGACATCATCGAGCACTGGGAGAAGCGCAGCTGGGAGGCCATCCAGCGCAACTTCGACCCCGCTCTGCTCGACCTCGATGAGCTGGGCCGGTACTTCGAGCGCTACGGCGGGGATTTCCGGGAGATCCTCGGTGACGACCTGGCCTCATATGCCCACGGCATGCCCATCCACGGGGGAGCGCCTGAAGAGCCCGACGAGTGGACCCGACTGGGAGTGAGCTCCGACGAGGAAATCGCCGAGTCGTTCGCGTCTTCTCTCTACTTCGGGTGCGAAGCCGACGACCGGGGGGTGCATGTGGCCTTCGGCCCGGCCAACCCCTGCGGCGTGAAGCTCAACGCGGTTTTCTCCTCCGACATCGGCCACTGGGACGTGACCGATATCGGCTCGATTATGGACGAGGCCCACGGTCTGGTGGAAGAGGGGCTGATCACCGACGCCGATTTCCGGGCGTTTGTGTTCGACAACCCGTATCGGATGTATACGGCTATCAATCCCGAATTTTTTGCCGGTACCGTAATAGCCCGTTATGGCGTTTGAGCTTCCTCCCCTTCCGTACCCGCAAAGCGCGCTCGAACCGTATGTGAGCGCCGAGACCGTGAGCTTCCACTATGAGCGGCACCACGCCGGCTATGTGGCCAACCTGAACCGCCTGACCAGCGGCACCCAGTGGGAGGGCGCCGAACTCGAGAAGGTGGTTTTGGGGGCCGAGGGTGCGATCTTCAACAACGCAGCCCAGATTTGGAATCACACCTTCTACTGGCATTCGATGAGCCCAGACGGGGGTGGGGCTCCTTCGGGGCCCGTTCGGGCGGCCATTGAGGAGTCATTCGGCTCCACCGACGAGTTCCGCCGCCGGTTCGCCGATGCGGCCGTGGGGTTGTTCGGCTCCGGCTGGACCTGGCTGGTAGCCGACAACGGCAGGCTCGACATCGTGCAGACCCCCAACGCCGATCTGCCCCTGCTGGAAGATCGCCGGGCTCTGCTGGTGGTGGACGTGTGGGAGCACGCCTACTACCTCGACTACCAGAACGCCCGGGCCGCTTATGTGGAGGCGTTTTTGGACCACCTGATCAACTGGGAGTTCGCCGCCGAGAACCTCGCTTCCGACTGACCGGAGCGCGCCCACTACCATCGCCGCTTCCGACTGACCGGAGCGCGCCCACTACCATCGCCGCTTATGGCGACTGCTGAGGTGACCAAGTCCGTCGATCTGCTGGACGGGTACATGTACGCCCACGACCCGTATCCGGCCTATGCCTGGTTGCGGGACAACGACCCGGTTTACTGGGACGCCAAGAACGAGATCTGGGGGATATCCCGCCACGCCGACCTGTTGGCGGTGGAGAAGAACACCGGCCTCTACAGCTCGGCTTCGGGCAGCCGCCCCAAGATCGAGATGTCCGACTCCATGATCAACATGGATGACCCCGACCACCAGCGTCAGCGGATGCTGGTGGCCCGGGAGTTCACCCCCCGGGCGGTTCGCAAGCAGGAGGACAAGATCAGAGCGGTGGTGACCGAGCTGATCGACCGGGTGGCACCCCGGGGGTGGTGCGACGTGGTGTACGACCTGGCCGCCCCACTGCCGGCGTACATGATCGGCGAGCGGCTGGGGTATCCCCCCGAAATGTGGCCCCGAGTCATGCACTGGTCGGAGGCCACCATGCAGGGCGGCGGCGGTCCCCATTTCCACACCATTCAGGGCGAGCGGGCCATCGAAGAGTGGATCGGCGTCACCTACGAGCTGGTTCAGAAGCGCAAGGCCGACCCCCAAGACGACCTCATCTCCATGTGGTGCCACAAGGAGCTGGACGGCCAGCCGCTGAGCGACGACGACATCATGCACGAGGTGCTCCTCGTGCTGGACGGCGGGGCCGAAACCACCCGCACGGTGATCGGCACCACCTGCCTGGCGCTGATGGAGAGTCCCGACCAGCGCCAGATCCTCATCGACGAGCCTGAGGTGATCGGCGAGACCGCGGTGGAGGAGTTCATTCGCTACGTGTCGCCCATCTTGAACATGCGCCGCACCGTGACCGCCACCCACGAGTTGCACGGCAAGACCCTCAACGAGGGCGATCAGGTGCTGTTGATGTACGCCTCGGCCAACCGCGACCCCGAGGCGTTTGAGAATCCCGACGAGCTGAATGTGCGGCGCGATGCCCGCCACCACGTTTCCTTTGGATTCGGCACCCACTTCTGCCTGGGGGCGTCGCTGGCCCGACTAGAGCTGAAGGTGATGTTCGAGGAGCTGACGCGCCGGATTCCCGACATGAGCCTGGAGCCCTTCTATGAGCCCAGCTTCCGTCCCGGCGCGTTCACCCGCGGTCTGGAGCGCTTGTTTGTGGAGTTCACCCGAAGCGAGGCCGAGGGCGATGGCGCTTTGGGAATGTTCCCCATCACGGTGCAGTAATGGCTGTGTCGGCTGCCGAGACGGGGATCGAGATTCCCCCCATCATCTCGGTAGACGACCACGTCATCGAGCCGCCTCATGTGTGGCAGTCCCGGCTGCCGGCCCGCTATTCCGATATCGGCCCCCGGGTGGTGACCGCCCCGTGCGAGATCTCCTACGTGGGGGGTGTGTTCTCGTGGACTGAGGGCGTGGGCCGGCCCACCTCGTACTGGTACTACGAGGACCTCCACTATCCGATGGTCCGCACCCATTCGGCGGTGACCTTCCCCCGCGACGAGCTCCAGATGGTGGGCATCACCTTCGAGGAGATGCAACCCGGCGCCTGGCAGGTGGCGCCCCGGCTGGCCGACATGGACATCGGCCACGTGGATGCCTCGCTGTGCTTCCCGTCGTTTCCTCGGTTCTGCGGGCAGGCCTTTGCCGAGGCCTCCGACATGGATCTGGCCTTGTTGTGCGTGCAGGCCTACAACGACTGGATGGTGGAGGAGTGGTGCGGGGAGAGCGGTGGGCGACTGATCCCGCTGTGCCTCATCCCGCTGTGGGACGTGGAGTTGGCCGCGGCCGAGGTCCGGCGCAACGCCGAGCGGGGCGTGCGGGCGGTGTGCTTCTCGGAGATCCCGCCCAACCTGGGATTGCCGTCGATCCACTCCGGGTACTGGGATCCGTTCTTCGCGGCCTGCGAGGAGACGGCCACGGTGGTGTGCATGCACATCGGGTCGTCCTCGAAAATGGTGTCCACCTCGCCCGATGCCCCCGGCGCGGTGGGCTCGGCGCTAGTCCACTCCAACGCCACCTACTCCCTGGTGGACTTTCTGATGTCGGGCGTGTTCGTCCGCTTCGGTGGCCTCAAAGTGGCCTACTCCGAGGGGCAGATGGGCTGGCTGCCGTACATCTTGGACCGGGTGGACGTGGTGTGGAAGGAGAACGCCGCCTGGGGCGGGGTGGCCGACAAGGTGCCCGAGCCGCCGTCCACCTACTACCGGGACCATGTGTTCGTGTGCTTCTTCGACGACAAGGTGGGTCTAGCCAACATTGACGCCATCGGCTTGGAGACCATCACCACCGAGACCGACTACCCCCACTCCGACTCCACCTGGCCGCACTCCAAGGAGTTGCTGGCCTCGCAGATGAGCCATCTCACCCAGCTTGAGGTGGACGCCATCTGCCGGGACAATGCCATCCGGATGCTGGGCCTGGATATCCCAACCGCAGTCGAGCTGCGGGACCAAGCAGCGGTTTGACCCCCAAGGCAGGCCCGGAGTTCGAAGCGCTAGCCGCCGAGCTGGGCCGGCGCATCGTGGACGCCGGGTTGCGCGGCCTGGTGCTGCGGTTCGGCGACGAGACCCGGATCGTGGGGGTGGCCGACCGGATGCCGCCCGCGGCCACTCTCGAAGCACCCCTTGATGAGCTCCACGCGGTGCTGGCCGGAGAGCGCGACGCCGAAGAACTGCGGGCCCTGCGCTGGATCGGCAACCCCGAGCCCTATATCGCCCTGCTCAGCTCAGCCTGAGCCGGCCAATTCTCCCAGCAAGGCCTCGGTGCGGGCTCGGGATTGGTCGTCGGTGTCGTAGATGAAGGCCACTAGGTCGGTGACTCCAGCGTTGCGGACTCGCTCCAGTTGCGCAGTCACCGCGGCCTCGTCACCGGTGATGGCCAAGTCCTCCACGCCGGGCTTGCCCTCGCGGTCGAGCATGCCTCGATAGGAGGGGATGTCCTTGTAGTGGGCAAAGGTGCGGGCCGCGGCCTCATAGCCAGCGGTGGCGTCGTCGACCACCGAGATGGGGAATCCGGCCGCCACCCTCGGCTGGGGACGCCCGGCATCTGTGGCCGCGGCGCTGATGGTGGGAACCACATAGTCAGCCAGGGTGTTGGTACCGGTGGCCCACACAAAGGTGCCGCTGGCCAGCCGCCCGGCGTGGCCCAACATGATCGGCCCCATGGCGGCCACGATGATCTCGGTGGGAGGGGCATGCGACAGGCCCCGCCAGCGGGTGGTGTAGATCTCGCCCTCGTAGTTCATGCCCTCGCCTCGCAGCATGGGGCCGGCGATCTCCAGGTACTCCTCCATCTGGCGGGCCGGCCGGGCGTAGGACAGACCCATCAGGTTCTCCACCATCCCCTGGTGGCACAGGCCGATGCCCAGGGTGAACCGCCCGTCGCAGGCCGCTTGGGCGGTGGCGGCCTGCTGGGCCAGGGCGAAGGGGTGGCGCATGGGGGTGGGGGTCACCCCGGTGGCGATCTCGATGCGGCTGGTGGCAGTGCCCACCACCGCCGATGCGGTGACGGCGTCGATCTCGATGTTGGCGATCCACGCCGTGTCCAGCCCCAGCGCCTCGAACCGCTGAGCGTTCTCGGTTATCTCATCCAGTCCGGGAGGCCCGCTCATCCCCGGCACCGGCGGGTCGCCGGTGCCTTCGGCGGCCATCGCCCCAATTCTCATGCCTTGCATTCGCGGTCTCCCTTAACTGTTCGAGCGGGACGATGGTATCGGGCGCTAGCGGTGCGACAGCAGGCCAGCAGCGCGGCCGCTAGGACGACCGGAATGGCGCACCGCACGCGGGCCAGGGCTGCCAACCCCGTTCCCCGTGAAGGGCGTAGGCCATGCGGTGCTGGTCGGCGGGGGCGGCATCTCGGGGGTCTACCCCAACAAGGTGGGGGTAGTGTCGACCGGCCACCCCGTCCCAGGTGGGCTGGTTGAACTGAAAGGCACCCAGGTATGGCCCTGCGGGGTTGTAGGCCCGGTAGTTGCCTCCCGATTCGCACTGGATGAGATGGTCCCATTGGGCCTGGGTGGTGCCCGCGGGTATCGGTGGCAATGGTCCAGGGGATGGAGTCGTAGGGGGAGTCGGCTGGGACAAGAGCGAAGGCAGCGACGCTCCGCACTGGGGCCACGGTGCCCAACCCAGTTCTTCGTAAAGGCGGTAGGCCACGCGGTCTTGGTCAGCTGGGGCCGCGTTGCTGGGCCTTACTCCCACGAGGCTCGGATAGTGGAGTCGGGCAAGTCGGTCCCAGGTGGGTTGCCTGAATTCATAGACACCGTGGTTGACCCCGTTGGGGTTGGAGTACTGGTAGTTCCCGTTCGCATTGCACTGGCGGAGCTGCTCCCACTGGGCTTCGATGGTTCCGGCGGGTATCGGCGCGGTTTGGGGCGTTGGAGAAGGCGTGGGCGTCGGACTTGGAGTCGGACTTGGAGTCGGGGTGGGAGTTGGCTGGACGGGGGCAGGGCAGCCATTGGGAACCAGATGAGTGTCAACGCCGAACCGGCATCGGTAGTCGTTCAGTTGCGCTTCTTGAGCCGCGATCTGGGTTTCTTGGGCCGCGATCTGGGTTTCTTGCTCGGCGACCTGCGCTCGGAGACGGGCAATGATTGCATCCCGCTCATCGGGTGCTTGCCCGCCCGCCGAAGAGCCAGCCATCCCAACGACAAGGGCGATTGCCGCGGCCAACGCCCCATAACGGGACCAGCGTCGATGTGCGGTCATCTTCTTTGTCCCCTAGGCGGCTTGACGGGGGTCGGTGTGGCCGAGGATGTTGACGTGGCGCAGCTCCCGCACTTGGTCGGGGGGGAATGCCTCGCGCTGGTGCATGGTTTGGGTGTTGAGCCAGAAGACGGATTCGCCGACGGTCCAGTGGTGCTCGTAGACGTAGCGGTCTTGAGTGCAGTGGGCGAACAGCTCGGCCAGCAGCCGAGCACCCTCGTCCGCATCGTGGCCCTCCACGTCGGCGGCGAAGTCGGGGCCGGTATTGGGCCACACGCTGCGGCGACCGCTGCGGGGGTTTGTTTGCACCAGCGATATGCAGGTTCGGTCGGCTAGAAGTGCATCGCCGTCGGTGGCCTTGAAGTAGCTGCCGAAATCCAGGCCGTCGCGTAGACGGTAGACAACACCGATGTCGTCGATGCGGGCCTTGATGTCGTCGTCCAGGTCTTGGTAGGCGGCCACTAGATTCAGCCACTTGGTGGTCCCACCCTCCGAAGGCAGCGTCACCGCGTCCAGATACAGGAACTCGATGAGCGGCGGGGTGAAGCTGAGATCGGAGTGGTAGGTAACCACATCGGTGCCCCCGGTACCGACCACGCCGTCCACGTCCACGTTGGACACCCGGTTGATGCCGGGAAAGCCGGGAAGGCGGGATTTGTCGGCCAACGTGGGTCGCAAGGGGCCAAACGACTCGCAGAAGTCGGTTACCTGGGCGGGGGTGGGCGGCTCGGGGTTGCGGAACAGCAACAGCAGGTGCTCGTCCACCGCGGCCAGCAGCTCGGCGGCCGTCTCCGAATCCGGTGGAGCGGCGAAGTCGAAGCCGGCAATCTCCGCGCCAAGGGGGGCTTCCAGTGGGGTGATGATCAGGCTCATCGGGGGCTGTCCATCAGCTTGGCCCGCTCCACTTGGGGGTAGCCCTCCACCCAGGTAGAGGGGTCGTCCCAGCGGCCCAGCGGGGGTGGGTGTTCATCGGGGTCGAGCTTGTCGTAGGGGCCGAGGCTGAAGAACAGGTACTCGCAGCCGTCGGGGCCCGACCGCTCCGGGCCGTAGGCGAATCCGCCCCGCACCCAGCGCAGGTCGCCCTCCCGGTAGGGCTCCTCGCCCTCCACGATGAACTCCCCCTTGGTCACCAGATACACCGTGTCGGACAGGTGCCAATGAGCCGCCGCATTGCGGCCCGCCCACGACTTCACGTGCATGACCCGGTTGCCCGACGCCGGATCTACCAGCCAGCGCACGAACGGCCCCGGCGCCCGATCCGGCTCGTCGGGATCGGCGTAGTCCTCCCACTCGATGTCGGCTATGCGGATCGGTTGCCGCTCGCCAATGGGGTTGTGGGTCACGGCGCCCACGCTAGTGGTCGCCTGCGGCAGGCTCAGAAGTGGGAGCGATCAGCTCGAGGATGCGGCTGGGGGGTAGGTGCTGCTCGGTGATCTCCACGCCCCAGGGGGCGAGGGCGTCTTCGATGGCGTTGCACACCGCGGCGGGGGAACCGATGGCCCCGCCCTCGCCGACGCCCCGCCAGGGGACGTCGCCCTGCGAGGGCCCCTCGATGTGCTCGATGTCGATGCGGGGGATTTCGGCCGCGGTGGGCAGCAGGTAGTCCATGAACGTGGACGTGGTGCACTGTCCGCTGTCGTCATAGATGATGCGCTCGAGCAGCACGCTGCCGATCCCCTGGGCCACCCCGCCTCGGATCTGGCCCTCCACCACCGCGGGGTTGATCATCTCCCCGCAGTCCTCCACCACCAGATAGCGGGGCACGGTCACCAGGCCGGTGCCGGGGTCGAGTTCCACCCAGCACACATGGGTCGACTGGGTCCAGCCCCCGGCAGGGGTCTCGAAGTCGAACGAGGCGTCGAACCCGTCGCCCAGCGCCTCGTCCAAGGTGAACGGGGCCATGTACGACAGGCGGGCCACCTCGGCCACCGTCTTGGATCGGTCGGGCGAGCCCCGCACGGCCACCACCCCGTCGACGATTTCCAAGTCGTCGGGGTTGGCTTCTAGTAGGGCAGCCACCACCGCCAGCAGCTTGTGGCGCACGATGCGGGCCGCGCCCTGAGCGGCCCCGGCGCCCAGCGTGGCCGCCCGGCTCCCCCCGGTGCCCACCATGTTGAACGGAACTTGATCGGTGTCGCCGCACACCACCCGCACGCTGTCGATGGGCACCCCCAGCTCGTCGGCCACCACCTGTGACAGGGTGGTCTCGTGGCTCTGGCCGTGGGGTTGCTGGCTGGTAAACGCGGTCACCGAGCCGTCGGGCTCCAGCTTCACTCGCGCCCGCTGCATGGATCGCTGCTCGTAGGTGAAGCCCAGCGCTTGGCCGTAGTTGGTGGGACCGGGACCGGGCTCCAAGTAGGTACACAGCCCGATGCCCAGATACCGCCCCTCTGATCGGGCCCCGGCCTGGGCGTCCCGAAAGCCCTGGTAATCGGCCAGTTCCACTGCCTGGTCCAGCGTTTGGTTGATGGTCATGAAGTCCAGGGTGGGGCCGGTGAGCATGGCGCCGGGGAATTGGTCGTCGCCCATGTAGTTGCGGCGGCGCACTTCCAGAGGATCGAGATCCAGCCGTCGGGCGATGAGGTCCATGAGCCGCTCCCGCACCCAGCACTCGATCTCCCACGGTCCCCGATAGGCCACAAAGGAGGTCTTGGTGGTGGCCACCACCGATCCCCGGAATTGGTAGTGGCGCACTCTCAGGGTGCCGGGCAGAAGCACCTTGATGATGTTGGCGAACAGCGACAGCGGCAGGTTGAGGAACGGGTAGGCCCCGTGGTCCATCACCAGATCGGCTCGCAGGCCGATCACCACCCCGTTCTCGTCGAGCGCGGCCTCCACGTGCACTTGCTCCTCGCGGGCGTGGCCACCGGCCACCAGGTTCTCGGCCCGGTCCTCCACCCACCGCACCGGCTGGCCCAGCAAGCGGGAGGCGGCGCACACCACCACATCCTCCCGGGTGGGGTTGGACTTGAGGCCGAACGATCCGCCGATGCTGTCGCAAATGATGCGAATCTGGGAGGCGGGCAGTCCGAGGATGGCCGCCAAGTGCACCCTCAGCGCATGGGGGTTCTGGTGGGAGACCTCGTAGCGAAGGCCGCCGGTGGACGGATCGTATTGGGCCACTCCGCCCCTGGTCTCCAGGGGGACACAGGTGTGGCGGTGCTGGGTGAGCGTCTCTGAGATGACATGGGCCGCAGACGCGAAGGCCTTGTCGGGGTCGCCCCACACCTCCTCGCCAGACCACAGCACGTTGTCGGGAGCTTCATCCCACACGGCGGCGGCGTGTTCGCCCGTCGCGGCGGCGCTGGTCACCGGGGGCAGCGGCTCGATGTCCACCTCCACCGCATCGGTGCCGTCTTCCGCGGCGGCCCGGCTGGTGGCAATCACCACTGCGACAGGATCGCCGGCGAAGCGAACCTTGGTGTCGGCCAAGGGGAGATGGGCGGGCACAATCAGCGGCCCGGACATTCCCAATCCCATGGGGTAGCAGCAGCCGGCGAGATCCTCGGCGGTCAGCACGGCCACCACACCCTCGGTGCTCAAAGCGGCTTCAGTGTCGAGGGAAACCAGTTGCCCGTGGGCCACCGGACTGCGCACAAATGCTGCCTCCAAGAGGCCAGGCTGGTCGATGTCGTCCACAAAACGCCCGGCACCGGCCAAAAGACGCGGGTCCTCCCGTCGGGGGACGCTGGCGCCGGTGAACCGCATGGCCGCTGAGCGTATTAGCTTTTTCGCGTGCTGACGCGAAAGCTGGTTGCCGAGGGTGTGGGAACGGCCCTGCTGCTGATTGGCGTGGTGGGGTCGGGCATCATGGCCGAGCGTCTGTCGCCCACCGATGTGGGGTTGCAACTGTTCCAGAACGCGGCGGCCACCGCCGCGGTGCTGTTCGCCATCATCTTGATGTTCGGCCCGGTCTCGGGGGCCCACTTCAACCCGGCGGTGACGCTGGCCGACTGGGCGCTGGGAGACTTCCCCCGCCACCACATCGCCCCCTACATCGCGGCCCAAGTGGCCGGTGCGGTGGTCGGGACCATGCTGGCCAACCTGATGTTCGACCTGAACGCGGTGGACTGGTCGACCAAGGACCGCTCGGCTGGCCATCTGTGGCTGGGCGAGGTGATCGCCACTGCCGGTCTGGTGGCTCTAATCTTCGCGCTGGTGCGCACCGGGCGGCTCCGGTATGTGGCCGGCGGGGTAGCGGCCTACATCGGCGGGGCTTACTACTTCACGTCGTCCACCAGCTTCGCCAACCCGGCAGTGACCGTGGGACGGATGTTCTCTGACACCTTCGCCGGCATCGAGCCGTCGTCGGCTCCCATGTTCATCGTGATGCAGGTCGTGGGGCTGGTGGCAGCGGTGCTATTGATCCGGTTTGTGTACCCCCAGGACAAACCAGCAGGGGATTCCGTCTCCTAACCTCAGACCGTGGAGATAGTGCTCGACGGCCCGGTGCTGGCCGTGGACATCGGCGGCACCAAAGTAGCCGTCGGCGTGGTCGCCCCCGACGGACAGGTGCTGGGCCAGCGACGAGGGCCATCGCAGGCCGCCGACGAGGAGGCGTTGTTCGCCCTAGTTGTGGAGTTGGCCCGGGAAGTTCTCGAAGAACACGGCCAACCAGTGAGCGTATGCGGCGTGGGCAGCGGCGGACCGTCTCGTGACAACCACCGACTGTTATCTCCGCTCAACATCGCCGTGTGGCGGGATTTTCCTCTGCGGGACCGACTGTCAGACGCGCTCGGCCTGCCGGTAGCGGTGGACAACGACGCCAAAGCCCTCGCTCTGGCTGAGGGCTGGGTAGGTGGGGCCGTAGGGGAGGACAACTATCTGGCCATGGTGGTGTCCACTGGCATTGGAGGCGGCATCGTGCTGAACGGCCGGCTGCTCGACGGCGCTGACGGCAATGCCGGGCACATCGGGCATGTTTTTGTGGCCGAAGGCGGGAGAGCCGACGCCGCTGGAGCAGTGGGGCTGTTGGAGGGACAGGCATCAGGCACCGCCATCGCCGATCTGCTGGACGGGATCGCGCCGGCCGACGCGCCGACAGAGATGCGCCGTCGAGTGGGCACGCTGGTGGGCCGGGGCGTGGGCTCGGTGGCCAACCTGCTGGACCTTCGCTTGGCCGTGGTCGGCGGATCGGTAGCGCTGGGCTATGGCGACGACTTCTTCGAAGCGGCCCAAGCCGAGATCGACCGGATCTGCCGTCTGGTCCATTCCCAAGGCACCCGCATCATCCCCAGCCCCCTCGGCTCTGACGGCGGCCTGATCGGTGCCGCGGCCGTCGCCGCCCGAACTTCAGCGGCGTAGGCCTCAGTCGCTGAAGGTCTGAATGCGGAGGTGGCGGGCCATGGCTGAGCCGGCCGGGCCGAGGAGCATTTGCGCCCGCAGATTGCGCTTGTGGAACAGCTTCACCAGATCTTCGTTGTATCGATCGGTGTCGCCGTTGGCCAGGACGAATTGCTCCAATTCGGCCTCTCCCTCCAGCCATGACGCTGGCCGATGCCCGAGCAGTTCGTGGAGGTCGTCCAGATCAGCTGCCGAGACGGCGTCGCCGATCTCGTCGATGCGGGCCGCGTGGCGGGCCATGCGGAACATGGTGCGCAGCTTGTAGCGCAGGTACTCATCTTCGATCTGCACGGTGCGCAGATTTCGCACCAGATGGTTGAGCACCACCTCGGCTCGTGACTCCCGGGGCTCGGGCATCTCCACGGTGGGCAACTCCACGTCGAGAATCTCGGCCAGGGCCTCGGTGGCGAACAGGTTGGTCTCGTAGCACCACTGGAGGTTGGTCATCAGGTCGGAGTCGGGGGCTGGCTCCCGCAGCGCGGCGCTGAACGGGAGCTGGTTGGAGAGGGTGAACATGAAGTGGTGGCGCTGGATGGCCTCCAAGTCCACCGGTTCGCCAGCCAACTGGCCGTAGCGGTCGTAGAGCTTGGCGAAGTTACCGAAACCGAGCACCGTGTCGCGCTGGCGCCACGCGGCCAAGTCCATCATCGGGTCGCCAATATGACCGATCTCTACATCGAGGACGGCCACCACCCGGCCGTCTTGATGGTGGAATTGCCCGGTGTCCCACACGATGGCCGACTCCCGGCCTCGGGAGAACGGGGGATTGCGCCGCAGCCAGCCCAGGCAGAACTCGAGGAACGGGTCGGGCAGCGTCTTCACGCTGCGGTACAGCGCCTCGTACCGCCGCAAACCCAGCAAGCCCGACTCCTCGGGTCGCTCTGCTCGCATGATTCCGGCCTCGACGAACGGCCCGATGTCCAGGGCGTGCATTCGGGCCAGGATGTGCAGGTAGTCGTCCACCACCGCGTCCCGCTCGGCGTCAGTGCAGTTCTCGAAATGGTTCTCGCCCGGCACCCGGTCCATCACGTAGGCCGTCGGGTCGTCGATCCAACCGTGTACTTGGGCCACGGGAATCCCGTGATCGCCGAGCACCCTTTGCAGTCGCATTTCGTGGTCAAGCGGGAAGACCAGAGGCATATCGGTGCGGTCGCCGCGCACGCACAGTTCCAGCCGCTCGCCGTCGCGCTCCATGTCGGCGAACCACACCGGCCGCCACCGGGCCTGACGCTCGATATGGATGACCGCGCCCCCCAGATTGCCCTCCAGCCAGGCCACCACCTTCTCGGTAGCAGCATCAGTGTCTATTGGGTCTTTGGTAACAGTCATTGCAACCTATTCCTTTGCCAGTTTGAGACGGTTGGAAATGTTGTTTCGCTGGATGGCGGAGGAGCCGCCGATGATGGGCATCACCAGGACGTCGCGAACGTAGCGCTCCATGTCGAAGTCCTCCACGTAGCCGTAGGCGCCCATCACCTGCTGCATCGACAACACGATGTCCTTGGCGGTGTCGCAAACGAACAGCTTGGCCATGGAGGTCTCCACTGATGCCGGCTTGTCTTCATCCAGCAGTCGGGCGGCGTGGTAAGTCATCAGGCGGGCGGCCAATAGCCGGGTGCGGCCTTCGGAGAGCATGTGGCGGATGGACTGGTGGCTGCTGATGGGCTTGCCGAACTGCACCCGCTCTTGGGCGTAAGTCCAGGCGTCCTCGACCGCTCCGGTGGCGATGCCCAGGGCCATGGCGGCCACCTCGATCTTCTCCACGTCCAAACCCGGGCCGGCCAGCTTGGCCCACCCCTGGTTCCAGCCCTCGTCGCCGCCCACGATGTTGTCGGCGGGCACCTCCACATCGATGAAGGTGACGTCGGTGGTCATCGACCCCTTGAGACCCATGGCGTGCTGGGGCTCGATGGTCACCCCCGGCTGCCGGGGGGGAATCAGCACGAACGACAGGTTGTGATAGCGCTCGCCGGAGGGGTTCGAGTTGACCAGGGCGTAGATGTAGTCGGTGTAGGTGGTGCCCGAGCAGAACCGCTTGGCACCGTTGATCCGCACCACATCGCCGTCGCGCACCGCGGTGGTGGTGACGCTGGCCAGATCGGAGCCCACATCGGGCTCGGTGAGTCCGTAGGAGAACAGCATCTCCCCTCGGGCCACCTTGGGCAGCCACGCTTGGCGCTGGGCCTCGCTGGCCGTCTCCACCAGGTTCATGCCCGCGTAGCAGGCGCCGTAGATGTAGCCGCTGCCCAGGGCGGTGCTGCGGCGGCACAGCTCCTCAATCACGATCATGGTGGCGGTGATGTCCCGGCCCGACCCGCCGTAGTGCTCGGGGATGGTGATGCCGAACAGCCCTAGGTCGGCCAGCTTGTAGAGCACTGCTCGGTCAATCTCGTTGGTCCGGTCCCACTGGCGGGCCACCTCCCGGGGCACTTCCGTCTCAACGAAGCGCCGGACGGTATCCCTCAACAGTCCGTGGTGTTCGGCTTCTTGGGGGTAGTCCACTAAAACTCCTGGCATCGGTCTGGCCCTAGAGGTAGGTGTTGTAGGGCCTTGGGGTAGTCCACAACGTGTCTCCGAATTAGCGGCCGATGAACTTGGGGGGCTCTTTGGCCAAAAAGGCGTCGAGAGCGATCTTGAAGTCCTCGGTCATCATGGTCATGCCCTCGGTGGACGCCGCCCGGTCCACCACCGCATCGGCCACCTGGCGCAAGCCGGCGTTGATTGACGCCTTGGTGAATTTGATGGCCATGCGGGCGCCATCTCGCATCCGCTCGGCCATGGCCTGCACGGTGTTATCGAGCTCATCACCGGGTACGCATTCGGTGATTAGGCCGATATCGGCCGCCTCGGGGGCCTTGATCAGGTCGCCGGTGAGCAGGTAGCGCCGGGCCCGGGCGTAGCCCACCAATTGCGGCCACAGCAGGGCGCCGCCGTCGCCGGCTACCAGGCCCACCGACACGTGAGGATCGCCGAATACCGACCGCTCGGAGGCGTAGACGAAATCGCAGTAGAGCGCCAGCGAGCAGCCCAGGCCCACCGCGGGGCCGTCCACCCTGGCCAAGATGGGCTTCTCCAGGGTGAGCGCCGACTCGGTGATGCGCCGATCGGCCCGGATGACCCGCTCCACCGCCGACACATCCCCGGCCATGCTGCGCAGCCAGGGAATGTCACCGCCGGCGCAGAAGGCGCCGCCCGCCCCGGTGAGGATGGCCACGTCGGTGTCGGGATCCCGATCCAGGTCGGTGAACACCCGGGACAGGTCGTCGTGGAGCACCGCGTTGATGGCGTTGCGGGCCTCGGGTCGATTGAGCACCACCGTGGTAATGCGATCGACGGTGGACACTTCCAAGGCGCCGTAGTCATCGGGATTCATGGGCTCCTCCTGCGGTTGTCAGCATGGGTTCTGGAATTTTGCGCTTCAAGGTGAATCTGCCTGGCAATAGTGCCAGACTTCGTTAGCAGCCAACGTTTTCAGGGAGGAGATGCGCAATGGCGACCTGCCAGCCGGCAATTTTCAACGAAATGGGCAAA
>JAJDYU010000018.1 GCA_022825005.1 Acidimicrobiia bacterium | reverse complement strand
ACGGGGCGGAGGAGTTGCTGTGCGCATAGGACTGATGGTGGGGCCCGAGCGGCGCCGGTACGACACCAAGATCGACCGCATGATCGAGGCGGCCCAACAGGCCGAGGCTGGCGGGTTCTCGTCGGTGTGGATCCCCCAGATACCCGATGAGTTCGACGCCATGACTGCGGCTGCGCTGATCGGCACCGCCACCTCGACGGTGGAGGTGGGAACCGCAGTGGTGGTGGCCCAAACCCGCCACCCCGTCGCGCTGTGCCAGCAGGTGCTCTCGGTGCAACTGGCCTGCGAGGGCCGGTTCGCTTTGGGGCTGGGCCCGTCGCACCACTGGATCGTGGAAGACATGCTGGGGCTGTCCTACGACCGGCCCGCGGCCCAGATCCGCTCGTATCTCGACGTTTTGGACCAGGCGCTGGCCGGTCCCGGCATGGTTCGGGTGGAAAACGAGCACTTCCACATCAACAACCCCCTCGACATAACCGACCAAGCCGCCACCCCGGTGCTGCTGGCCGCCCTCGGCCCGGTGATGCTGCGGCTGGCCGGCTCACGCACCGACGGCACCACGCTGTGGCTGGCCGACGAGCGGGCCATCGGCGAGTTCATCGCCCCCCGGATCAACGAAGCGGCGGCCGAAGCCGGTCGGCCCCCACCCCGGATCGTGGCCGGGGTGCCGGTGTGTCTGTGCAACCCCGGCGAGGTGGACACCGCCAAGGATCGGGCCGAGCGGCTGTTGGCCGAGGCCGAGGTGTCCCCCAACTACCAGCGGCTATTGGACCGGGGCAACGCCGAGGGCGTGTCCGACATCATGGCCGTAGGGGATGAGGCCGCGGTGCTGGCCCGACTGCGCTCGTTCGCAAACGCCGGGGTCACCGACCTTTCGGTGCGGGTGCTGCCCGTGGGAGACGGCCGCGACGAACTCATCGCCTCCAGCCAGCGCACCCGGGAGTTCTTGGCCTCGGTGGCTGCTGAGTTCTAGTTCGGCCTGATTCGGCTCAGGCCGCAGCCTCCACCTGGTTGAGGGGGTTCATGCCCGGGCAGCCCTTGGCCCGCTCGGGAATGTCGGCATAGTCGATGGGGGTGGCCACCTCGGCCTTAGTGGGGCAGAACTGCACGGCCAGCGGGGCCAGCGCCTCCAAGTCGAACCCGTACACCTCAGCGGCATTGGTGCTGAGGATTTTGGTGGTCTCGTCTTGGGTGAGGTTGGCAAACGTCAGCCGCAGGTGCTCCCGGGTATAGGGATGCGACCCCTCGATGTGGGGGTAGTCGGAGCCCCACATCACGCGGTCGATGCCCACCGTGCGGGTGAGCAGGGCCTCGGCCGGGCGCAGGAACGACGCCCCGATGTAGCACTGGCGGGCGAAGTACTCGCTGGGGGTAAGCGACATGTCGGCCACCGCCTGGCTCCCGAACACCGTCTCGGAGCCGTACTTGGAGTACTTCATCCGGTGGAAGAAGCTCTCCAGCCTCTCCAGGGTCTCGGGCACCCAGGCAGTGCCGGTCTCGGTGGTCACGTACTTCAGCGTGGGGTAGCGCTCGAACACCCCCGAGAACATGAGGTGCCACAGCGCCCGCTGGGTCCACCAAGTGGCCTCGAGGATGAACATGGCCAATGACGACGGGAAGTGGTTCCCGTAGTTGGGCGACCCGCCACCCGCATGGTGATTCAGCGGCAGATCGGCCGCCGCGGTGGCCGCCCAAATGGGCTCGTAACTCTTGGAGTACAACGGCTCGAACGGAGAGTCGGGCGGAGCGCCGGGGATGAGAACGCCACCTTTCAACCCGTGCTCGGCGGCCCACTCGATTTCTCTGACCGACCCCTCCACGTCGCCCAAGAACACCTGGGCGATTCCGGCCCGGCGCTCGGGCGCCTGGCTCACAAAGTCGGCCACCCACCGGTTATGGGCCCGAAGCCCGGCCCAGCGATGCTCAAAGTTGTCCGAGTAGGGCGGTGCCTCAAAAGCAGTGGCCGCCGGTGGGGCAAACGGGGGCTGGGTGTTGGGGAACAGCACCTCGGCAATGAACCCGTCGGACTCCTGCTCGGCCAGTCGCTGGTCAGACGACCAATTGCGGAATCCCCAAACCTCGGGATCGCCGTCAACCCCCACCTCCATGGGCGAGCGCTCCATGTCGGCAAACATCTCCTTGCGCCGCTCGTTGTGCCCGTCCATGTAGTCGGCCCACTCGTCGAACTCCGCGTGGTAGCGCGACTCTAGGTACGGCTTGTAGGCCCTCAAATCGGCGCCGCAATGGGTGTCAGCACTGATGACGATGTGATGTTCCATCAGTCTCCTCCGTTGGCTCAGAAATTTAGCTGCTCACGTCGATGACCACCCTGCCGCGGATTTCGCCGGCCAGGATTTGGGCGGCGGCGGCAGGTACATCAGACAGGCCGATGGTGTCGGTCATGGCGTCGAGCTTGGCGGTGTCTAGGTCGCGGGCTAGGCGGTTCCAGGCTTGGGCCCGACGCTCGGGGGGCTCGTAGACGCAGTTGATGCCGGCCAGGGTCACGGCCCGCAGGATGAAGGGGGCCACCGAGCTGGGCAAGTCCATTCCCTGGGCCAGGCCGCAGGCGGCCACGCACCCGTGGGGCTGGGTCTGGGAGATGATGTTGGCCAGGGTGTGGCTGCCCACCGAGTCGACGCCTCCGGCGAAACGGGCCTTGCCCAGGGGTCGGGCCGGGCCGGAGAGCTCGTCTCGGTGGATCAGCTCGGTTGCTCCGAGCCCGTTCAGGTAGTCGCCCTCAGTGTCGATGCGACCGCTGGAGGCCACCACCTCATACCCGAGCTGGGCCAGCACTGCCACCGCCACGCTGCCCACTCCGCCGGCGGCACCGGTCACCACCACCGGGCCGGAGTCGGGGGTGATGTCGTGCTCTTCAAGGGCTAGCACGCAGAGCATGGCGGTGTAACCGGCCGTGCCCACGGCCATGGCCTGATGGGTGGTGTAGGCGTCGGGCAGGGGTGTGAGCCATCCGCCGTCCATGGCCGCTTTGGTGGCCATGCCGCCCCAATGCGACTCGCCCACGTCCCAGCCATTCACGATCACCTTGTCGCCCGGCGACCATGCCGGGTCGTCGCTGCGGGCCACCGTGCCGGCCAGGTCGATGCCGGGAACCATGGGCCAGGTGCGCACGATGGGGGCGCCGTTCACCACGGCCAAACCGTCTTTGTAGTTGAGCGTGGAGTAGTCCACGTCAACGATCACCGGCCGGTCGGGCAATTCGGTGTCTTCCAATTCGGTTATGGCGTGGGAACGGTTGCCGTCGTCGTCTTGGCTCAGCAATAGGGCTTTAAACACCCCGCCAGCCTGCCTCAGGCGACTCCAACCCGCCTACCCGAGGACTCCTTCCGCGCGGAGGCGGGTTATTTCTTCTTCTGTTAGGCCGGCGATTTCTTTTAGGACGGCTTGGGTGCTGGTTCCTAGGGTTTCGGCGGGGCGTTGGGTGGTGTCGGAGCGGGAGAACTTTATGGGGAAGGCGGGGCCTAGGCGGTTGGTGGGGTTGGTTGCGTGGGGGTGTTGGAGGGGGACTAGGGCTTGGCGGTGTTGGATTTGGGGGTCTTCGGCGGCGGCGTAGGCGGAAGCAACTGCCCCGGCTGGAACGCGGATCTTGTGCAGGCGGGCCACCAGTTCTTCGGTGGTCTGCTCAGCCATCCAGGCCGCGACTGCTTCGCAAATCTCGGCCCGATTTGCTGCTCGAACCGGAATGTTCGGGCCCAGCTCCCATAGATCGGGCCGACCCATCTCCTCGGTAAGCCGCTTGTACTGGGCGTCGGAGGT
>JAJDYU010000072.1 GCA_022825005.1 Acidimicrobiia bacterium | reverse complement strand
GGGGGAGCGGTGCTGTGGCCACTGCTGGTGGGACTCAACCGGGCCAAGGAGATGCTGATGACCGGCGACCTGCTCGATGCCACCCAAGCTGAGCGCTACGGGCTGGTGAACCACGTGATGCCCGCCGAGGAGGTGCTGGCTGCGGCCACCGCCATGGCCCAGCGACTGGCCAACGGTCCCCGCCATGCCATCGAGTTCAACAAGCGGCTGTGCAACAAGGAACTGGAAGACCGGGTTAACCGCCTCTACGACCTGGCCTTCGCACTGGAGGCCATCACCTTCGACACCGACGACCACCGGGAGGCTGTGGACGCCTTCTTGAACAAGCGCACGCCCAACTTCGGCCAGGGTAGGGAAGGCTGATCGTGGCCAACCACAAGCTCTACATCCACGAGTTCATCGACATAATCGGCCACAACCGGGCCAACTACATGCACCACATGACGGCCAACTGGTCTCCCATCGCTCAAGACGAGCGCGATCAGCTCTGTTACGGGGTGTGGGCCATCGTTGGCACCACAAGGGGCTGGCCCCAGGTGCTGAACCTCTGGGAGGAGGACGGCTGGGACGGCATGGCCACCTCATTCCGCCTCGAGTGCCAGGGTGCCGGTGCCCAAGACCCCAAACTGGCCAAGTGGTGGGCCCAGGCGGCCAACTACCGCAGCAGGGGGACCGACCGGCTGCTGGTGCCCGCCCCCTGGACCCGGACCATCGAGGAGCTCTGCGCCGACGGCGTCACCGGCGAGTGCTACGCCCACGAGCAGGTGAGCCTCAAGCGGGGGACGTCAGCCGAGTTCTTGGAGCAGGTGCGCACCGACGCCATAGCCGCCCATGAGCCCTTTGGCTGGGAGCTGGCCGGGGCGTGGGAAACGGCCATGGTGGCCGGCGACGAGGCCTTCCTGCTGTGGGCCATCCCCACCTGGGAGGCCTGGGCCGACTTCGAGAAGGCCCAGCGCACCGACCCGGGCCTGGCCCGGTGGCAGAGCGCGGTGTACGACCTCGTGGAAAGGCGGCACCGAATCCTGCTGGTAGACGCCCCGCTGTGCCCGTTCAAAACAGGCCGCCAACCGGCCCGCAGCGATCGGATCGACTACGAGGATCTCTAGGCGAGCTTTCCGCCTCTAGACCGCGATCTTGTAGAGCTCGGCGGCGTTGTCTTGGAGCACTTTGCGGGCCACGTCGTCGTCCACATCGCCTAGGGCGTTGGAGGCTTCTTCGAGGCCGAAGGGGTACAGGCACGTGGGGTGGGGGAAATCGGTCTCGAACAGCACGTTGTCGGGGCCGATCTGGTTGATGAGCAGGTCGGGGGAGAGGTCCTCGAACCAGTAGCAGCCGTACATCTGTCGGCGGAAGTACTCGGTTGGGCTCAGACTGAACTGGGACTGCACCTCGGTGGTTAGCTGGTCCATCTGGTAGTCGAGCGACTCCAGCACGAAGGGGATCCAGCCGATGCCCGACTCTACCGACACGATCTTGAGCGTCGGGTGGCGCTCCAACACACCGGAGAAGATCAGGTTGGCCAGCACCCGGGCGTTGGTCAAATACATCATGGCTGAGCCGATGGCCAGCTTTTCGTCGTCGCCCTGCGACGGCCAAGGCGAGGTGCCGAACCAGCCCATCGAGCTCTCGCTGGCCCCGATGTGGAAGTTCACCGGCAGCTCGTGGTCGCAGCAGAACTCCCACAGCGGCCGCCACGCCTCTTCGCCCAGGTCGGGCAGCCC
Organism: Acidimicrobiia bacterium; assembly: GCA_022825005.1. GTDB lineage: Bacteria > Actinomycetota > Acidimicrobiia > Acidimicrobiales > Bin134 > Poriferisocius. The sequence goes on along the minus strand of JAJDYU010000072.1, from coordinate 42,051 downwards.
TCGCAACTGCGGATCGCTGCACATCACGATGCCTCGCAAGCCCAGGCCGACAATGCGCTCAGCTTCGGCCAGCGAGCCCTCGATGTCCCACCAGGGGATCAGCCCCATCGGGAACAGGCGCTCGCCGGAGTTGTCCTGGATCTCGGCCATGGCGTCGTTGTACACCGACACGCACAGCCGCTTGAGCTCCACGTCTTCGATCTGGCCGAACTTCTGGCTGCCGAAGCCGGCCAGATTGGGGTAAATGATCTGGGCGTGGATGCCGATCTGGTCCATGACCTCCACCCGGGCATCCATGTCATAGGCGCCGGGATGGACTTCCTCGATGGTCCAGCCCATGAAGTCGGTGCCCAGGGCCTTGGAGCCGTCGGGGCGCACCACCCCGCTGGCGGTGGCGAAGCCCAGAACCTCCCCGTCGAGGACCCAGTGAGGCCGACCGTCCACATCGGCCACCTTCGGGAGCCGGTCGACGTAGTCCGCCGGGGCCCGGCTGCTCCAAAGGTCGTGGGGCTCAGTTAGGTGAGTGTCGACGTCAATAACTCGGATCTGATCTCGCGCAGCGGTCATGCCCAAGTTTGGCACGTTTTTCTTGGAGCGGGCTTGGCAGAGACCTGGGTCAGGCGCCGTCGGAGAGATAGGCGCGGGCAGTGGTGAGCACTTCTTGGGCAAGGGGGCCCTCGGCGATCAGATCAGCGTCCTCGGGGGGCATGCGGCGGGTGGCTACTCGGCACCAGTGGCTGGCTGTGCCGGTGATGGATTGGGGGGCATTCTCGTCGCCGTAGGTCCAGGTTTCGCCCGATGGCGAGGTCAGCTCCAGGCGGAGCTCGGACAGGGGGGCGGGCGGGGTTACTCCTTGGTTGCGGAAGGCGTAGGGGAGGGCTCGGAAGCCGAGGTGGGCCACGTGGCGGAGCCGGTCGGTGTCCACCGGTTCGATTCCGGCGGTAGTGAAGCAGTCCAAGCCGTGGGCCCAGGTCTCCATCAATCGAGCGGTGGCGAACGAGCGGCAGGTCATGGGGCCGTCGCCCCAGATAATCGGGGCTTTGGCGTTCAGCGTGCCCATCACCTCCAAGCTGGCCGTCCGGGATGATCGCCAGTTGCCCAGTACTTCGGCTGGGTCGTCGGGCACGGGGCGGTCGGGCCAGCGGCCGGTGGGGGCGAACACCTGATCGCTGTGGCCGGTCAACGCCAGCAGAGCGGCGCCTTCGCTCACATCGAGGTGATGGATCTGGTGGGCCAGCGTCCACCCGGGCGACGGCGACGGGCTAGCCCACGCCTCCGCAGGCAGCGAAGCCACCAGATCGTCCAACACCTGATGCTCGGCGGCGAGGTCGTCCAACAACACGTCGTCCATGCGACGAATGTACAGATCGGGACGGGCCACTAGAGTGGCGCAGGTCGAATAGTCCAGGGGGAAATAATCGGGTGGGCGAGTTCATCCAATTGCTAGTGAGCGGGGCCATTGCCGGCTCCATTTACTCGCTGATCGCCGCCGGTCTCACTCTGAGCTACACATCCACCGGCATCTTCAACCTGGCCTACGGGGGCATCGCCTACACCTCGGCGATGCTCTACTTCCAGTTGATCAATGCCCTGGGCGTTGAGAGCCTGGGCATGCGGCTGCTGTCGTTCTTCTTGGTGGTGCTGGTGTTCTGCCCGCTGCTGGGCCAACTCCTGAACGTGGCGGTGTTCCGCCCTCTGGCCCGGGCCAACGACGCGGCCAAAGTCATGGCCACCATCGGCATTCTGGTGGCGTTGCCCGCGTTAACCGATTTGCTGGTCGACTTGGGCACCAAAACGTGGGACTGGGGCTTGCAATCCACCGACTACGTGTTCCTCACCCCCGGGGTGTGGAAAGTGCCCAGCGAGACCTGGACCTACGACCTTGGCAGCTTCGACCTGCGCATCAGCAGCAACCAGTGGGCGGTGCTGGTGGTGGCGGTAGTGGTTGCGATTGTGCTGTGGGCGATGATGCGCCACACCCGCCTCGGCCTTCAGATGCGAGCGGCGGTGGACCGCCCCGATCTGGCCGGACTTCGAGGGGTTAGCGAGTCGTTCACCTCGTCGGCGGCCTGGATCATCGGCACAATGCTGGCCGGGCTGGCCGGGGTGGTGGGAGCACCGGTGTTCAACTCGCTCGATTCCAATCAATACAACGTATTCATGTTCATCGCCACCGCGGCCGCGGTGATCGGCGGGCTGCGCTCCATCCCGCTGGCGTTTGCCGGTGGAGTGGCCTTGGGCGTAGTCACCAGCTGGGTTGGCCGGTACGCCACGTTTGCCCAGGACATTCGAGGATTCGAGAGCTCGGTGCCATTCGTTGTGCTGCTGGTGGGACTGCTGTTTATGGCCCGGGATCGCACCCGCCGCAGCGGCGTGGTGGCCGACGCTCCCCCGGTAACCGATTACACCAGCGACCTGCCAGCATGGCGAGTCCGTCTGCCCTGGGTGCTGGGCACAGCGTTCATCGTGCTTCAGGTCTTCATCTTCGCCGATCAGTTCTGGCTGGGGCTGTGGGTCACCGGCTTGGCCTTTGGATTGGTGTTCATGTCCTGGGTGCTGGTCACCGGCCTCGGCGGCATGGTCAGTTTGGCCCAAGCCGCCTTCGTGACCATGGCGGCCATGACCGCCGGTCTGATCTTGGATAAAACCGGACTTCCGTTCATTCCCGCGCTGATCGTGGGCGTGATAGTCGCCGGAGTGCTCGGCGTGGTTGTGGCCTTGCCCGCTCTGCGTCTGGGCGGTTTGCCGCTAGCCCTGGCCACTCTGGCGCTGGCCTTCATGAGCGAGCGGGTGCTGTTCGAGTGGAGCTGGTTCAAGAACGGCCAAGGCACCAAAGGCTGGGACATCCCCCGCCCCGAATTGGGGCCATTCGACCTCGAGGACGAGAAGTCTCTGGCGGTGCTGTTGGTGATTCTGGTGCTGGCCGCGGGCTGGCTGGTGCGAAACCTCCAGCGCTCGGTTACCGGCCGCGCCATCATCGCGGTGCGAAACTCCGAGCCCGCCGCGGCCACTTCGGGGCACTCGGTTGTCCGGACCAAGCTGGCGGTATTCGCCCTATCGGCGCTGTTGGCCGGGTTCGGTGGGGTGTTCTTTGCCTCCTTCATCGGGAACGTGACCCCGTTTACCGCCACAACTCAAGCCGGTTTGTTCTGGCTGGCAGTGGTGATATTGGTCGGAATCCGTCGGCCCGGAGCCGCGGTGATGGCCGGGATCATGGTGGCGGCCAGCGGCCACACATTCGGCACCGGCTGGCACTGGGAGTGGATGGAGTCATGGCACGTGGTGCTGGTGGCCTCGGTGTTCGGCGCGGCGGCGCTGGCCACCGCCATCCGGGATCGCCAGGTCGGGCTGCCGTTCTCGCCGCCCATTCTCGGGGTGCTGGCGGTATTGGCCTTCATCTGCCTGGCCCGGGTGTATTCCTGGTATCCCATCGACTGGGACGGTTTCGACCAGTACGACGAGGCCCGCAACATCACCGCCTTCATGTTCGGCCTCGGCGCTATGCAGCTTGCTCGCGAGCCTGATGGGATCCTCGCGTTCACCGCGGCCCAGAATCGGGCCCGCCGCGACGCCTGGCGCCGGCGGCTCGCCGCCTGGCGGGGAGAGGCTGAGGCCGTTGGGCCAAGTTCGACCGCCGAATCGTCCCCGCAGCCGGTCGTGACTGCTCGGGCTACATCCGACGCGCCGGTATCCGCCGAAGGAGCGGGCGACCAATATGTCGGCGACCACCCGCCAGCCCTGGAACTGGTGGGAGTGCGGTCCAGCTACGGGTTGGTTGAGGCCCTGCACGGGATCGACTTGTCGGTTCCCCGGGGCGAGATCACGGCACTGCTCGGGCCCAACGGAGCGGGCAAGTCCACCACTTGCTCAGTGGCGTCGGGTCTTTTGCCTGCCACCCACGGCACGATTCGATTGGACGGAGAGGACGTAACCGGCCTTCGCAGCCATCGTCTCGCCCGTCGGGGAGTGGTGCTGGCCCCCGAAGCCCGAGGCATCTTCAGCGGCCTCACCGTGCGAGAGAACATGCAGCTGTGGCTGCCCAACCCCGAGGACCGCGATCTGTGCTGTGATCGGTTCCCCATCCTGGGAGAGCGCCAGAACCAGTTAGCCGGCAACCTCTCCGGGGGCGAGCAGCAGATCCTCACCTTGGCGCCGCTGTTGGCCAATCCTCCCGAAGTACTGATTGCCGACGAGCCATCGTTGGGATTGGCCCCACTGATCGTAAGTCAGATCCTCGAATTGTTCATCGAGTTCAAAGAGCGGGGTGTGGCCCTGTTGCTGGTGGAGGAGAAGGCCCGTGACGTGCTGGAGATCGCCGATTCGGTGGCGTTCATCAGCCTGGGCCACATCACCTGGCACGGCCCCCGTTCCGAGGTGGACCACGACCAGCTCGATGCCGCCTACCTCGGGGAAGCCACCTCTCCACAAAACTGACTTTCTTGAGGATGACAGTCGATGGTCGCTGTCCTACTATGTCCGCAGCCCAAATCTCGGAGGGGGAAATGAAGAAATCACTGTTGTACAAGCTTCTCGCGCTCTTGGCCGCTTTGACGCTGGTGGCTGTCGCCTGCGGCAACGATGACGATGACGATGGAGCAGCCGAGCCTGCTCCCGCGCCTGCGGCCACCGAGGCTCCTATGGACGATGCCGAAGAGCCCATGGACGAGGAGCCCATGGACGATGCCGAGGAGCCCATGGACGATGCCGAAGAGCCCATGGACGAGGAGCCCATGGACGACGAGGAGATGGCAACATCCCGCACATGGGGCGCCTACACCTACGAGATTGATTTCGAGCCCTCCACCCGGGGCGTCACCGACGACACCGTTCGCCTCGGGGCCATGACCCAGGGGGCGTTCTACGCCGGTTTCGATGCGGGCATCAATGCCAGAATTGCTCGGGCCAACCGTGACGGCGAGCTTCCTGGCGGACGCCAATTGGAGCTGGTCCAGTTTGTGGACGACGGCAGCGATCCTCAGGCCAACTTCGAGGGCGCGCGCAGCATGGTGGAAAACGACGAGGTATTCGGCATCATTGTCACCTCGGCGGTATCGCTTCCCCAGACCACCGACTATCTGGCCGAGAATCAGGTGCCGTTTACCGGATGGGGATTCATGCCCGGATTCTGTGCCCCCAATGACTGGGGCTTCGGCTTCAATGGGTGCTTGAGCGGCTACGCCTTCGGAGTCGAGGGAGCCGAGCCCAACGTGTCGGTGCAGGAGATATGGAATGACTACTTCGGACGCGATGACTTCTCCATTGGCATCTTCAACAGTGACGATGACGCCGGCCGCGCCGGGGCCACGCTGTACGAGACGGTCTGGGGCAGTCAATTGGCGTTCAATGAGTTCGTCCCCACAGAGAGCGCGGGCGGAGTAACCGACCCAACGCGGTTCGTGAACCTAGTGCTGGACACCAACCCTGATGTCGTAGTGCTGTCCACCGACTTTGCCGGGGCGATCGCGTTGAAGGGTGCAATCGGCGCTACGGATGAATATGAAGGTCCGGTGGCCGACTATGTGACCTACGTGCCCGGTCTGCCGCAGATGAGTCCCGACATGGGCCGAGCCCTAGAAGGCGGATTCGCGGTTACTCAGGTTCCGCCTATAGACGCCGCCAAGTCTGACGAGGAGCAAGTGGCCGCTGTCCGCCAGCTTATCGACGACTTCAACGCCATAGAGGCGTTCCCCGGCTTTGGCTCTATGGTGGGTTACTGGTCAGCCGACTTGATGATCCAGATGATTGCGGCTGCGGGAGAAGACCTGAACACCGCCACCTTCTACCAGGCGGTGAACATCGACGGCTTCGAGTCAACCCAGTTGGCCGGCGGTCTCGGCTCGGTCAAGTTGCCGGCCGACCATGTGACCGCCCCCGACTGCACTGGCATGGTGCAGGTGATTGACGGACTATTTGAGGAAGCCTTCGTGTTCTCCTGCTACGGCGACCCCAACCGGTAAACAACTGAGTCAATAGCGCCAACTGATTCAATAGCGCCGTGCCCGATCGGCTGCCTCAACGGCGGCGGGTCGGGCACGGCCGCGTTATCCGCCGCTGATCGGCTATGACGAAGGGCCCGCTGGACGGCATCCGAGTTGTGGACCTAACCCGGATCTTCTCCGGACCGATCTGCGGGCGGGTGTTAGCCGACCTGGGGGCCGACGTCATCAAGGTGGAGCCCCCTTCCGGCGATCTCACCCGGCCGGTTCCCCCAGTGGACGACGAGGGCATAGGCGTCACGTTCAGCCACATGAACGCGGGCAAGCGCAACATCTGCATCGACCTCAAGGCCGAAGGCGCCCCCGAGCTGGTAGCCGCCCTGGCCGACCGAGCCGATGTGCTGCTGGAGAACTACCGCCCCGGCGTTATGGCCCGCTATGGGCTGTCGTACGAGGAGCTGTCGGCCCGCAACCCCCGGCTGGTATTCTGTTCCATCACCGGGTTCGGCCAAACCGGGCCGTGGACCCATCGCCGAGCCCACGCTCCCATGATGCACGCCGTGGCCGGCACCATCGAGATGGCCGCCCGGCTCCGGGAGGGCGAGCCCCTCCAGGAGATCCACCAGCACGGCGATCTCTACGCCGGGTTCATCTCGGTGTCGGCGGTGCTGGCTGCGCTCTACCAGCGGGAGCACACCGGCACCGGCCAGCACCTAGACATCGCCATGGCCGAAACCCTCATCTACGCCAACGACCAAGCCGGCAACGACCTCTCGGGCTACGACGGACCGAGGGATTTCGATACCTGGAATTACACCGTCGCCCGCACCGCCGACGGCCAAGCGGTGTCGCTGATCGGCAATCCCGAACAGATGTTGCCCCGGTGGGTGGCCGCCCTCGGCGGCGATGTCGGCGATTGCCCCAACCAGCCCACCCGTGAAAAGGCCATTGCCATCCTGCGGGGCCTGGTGGCCGGCTTCGCCACCTACGAGGAATTGGCCGAAGTGGTAGAGCAACAGCCGTTGCCTGCGGCCCGCATCAGCTCAGTAGCGGAGCTGGCCGCCAGCGACTGGGCCGCCGACCGGGGACTCATTGCCGAGATCCGCCCCGGGATTCCGGTGCCGGCCAAACCGTTCGCAATGGGTGACGCCACCGTGGGGGTCACTCACCGATCCGCCCGACTAGGCGAGGACACCCTCACGGTATTGGCCGACGATCTCGGTTTGGGCAGGGACGAGATCGCCCATCTCATTGCTCAGGGCACGGTGCGAGCCGCTGACTAGCTGGCCAACTCCGAGGTGGCCAAAGCAGTGAATTAGGGTTGCAGCCATGTCTGAAAGCCCGTGGACCACCATCTGCGAGTTGGTCGACGATGCGGCCCGCCGGTTCCCTGACCTGGAGGCACTGGTGGACGGCGACATGCGCTGGACCTTCCCGGAGCTGCGCGATCGCATTCGGTCCTCGGCCCGGGCCCTCATGGCCTCGGGCATCGAGTCTGGCGACCGGGTGGCGGTATGGGCCCCCAATATCTGGGAGTGGGTGGTGGCCGGACTGGGAGTCCATCTGGCCGGGGGAGTGCTGGTGCCGGTGAACACCCGGTTCAAGGGCCGCGAGGCCGATTTCATTCTCCAGAAGTCGGGGGCCCGCATCCTGTTCACTGTCACCGACTTCTTGGACACCGACTACGTGGCGCTGCTGCGCGACGCCGACGGCGGCCACAGCCTCGACGAGATCGTGGTGCTTCGAGGGTCCGTCCCGGAGGGAACTACACGATTTTCCGATTTCCTCGAGCGGGCCGGCCAAGTGGCCGAGGCCGACGGCGACGCCCGGGCCGCCTCGGTCGAGGGCGACGACCTGTGCCACATCATGTTCACCTCGGGCACCACCGGCCTGCCCAAAGGGGCCATGCTCATCCACTCCGCCATCTGCCGGGGCTTCAAGTCGTGGTGCGACGTGATCGGCCTGCGGGCCGGCGACCGCTACCTCATCGTCAATCCTTATTTCCACGCCTTCGGCCTCAACTCCGGCATCTTGGCCTGTCTTATGACCGGGGCCACCAACATCCCCCACGCGGTGTTCGACGTCCCGGCGGTGATGGCCCGAGTGCCCGAGGAGCGGATCTCCATGCTTCCCGGACCACCGGCCATCTACCAGACCATCTTGAATCATCCCGACCTGGACAGCTTCGACATGTCGACCCTCCGCCTAGCGGTAACCGGAGCCGCTGCGATCCCGGTGGAGATGATCCTCCAGATGAGGTCTCGGCTGGGGTTCGAGACCATCGTCACCGGCTACGGCCTCACTGAAGCGTCGGGAATTGCCACCATGTGCCGCCACGACGACGACCCCGAGACCATCGCCAACACCTCCGGGCGGGCCATCCCCGACGTGGAGGTTCAGATAACCGACGACGACGGCAATGAGCTGCCCCGGGGTGAGCCCGGCGAGATCGTGGTGCGGGGATACAACGTGATGGTGGGCTACCTGGACGACCCCGAGCAGACCGCCGAGACCATCGACGCCGACGGTTGGCTCCACACCGGCGACATCGGGGTAATGGACGAACAGGGCAATATCGACATCACTGATCGCAAAAAGGACATGTTCATCGTGGGCGGGTTCAACGCCTATCCAGCCGAAATCGAGAACATCATGCTGGCCCATCCCCAGATCGGACAGGTGGCGGTGATCGGGATGCCCGACAATCGGCTAGGCGAGGTGGCAGTGGCTACCGTGGTGCCCGCCCCCGAAGCCGATCTCACCGAGAGCGATGTCATTGCCTGGTGCCGCGACCAGATGGCCAACTACAAGGTGCCCCGCCGGGTGCGATTCACCGACGCCCTGCCCCTAAATGCTTCGGGCAAGGTTCTGAAGTACCTGCTCCGCGAGCAAGCAGCCGCCGAGTGACTGCTGTTATAGCTCCTGACACTGCAATCATCGACATGTCATGAACAACTCTAAGTGGGTGCCCCTCGGGGTGGCTGCCACATGAACAATTCCAAGTGGGGGCCTGTCGGGGTCGGGGTGGCCACCGGCTTCTTATCCGGGTTGTTCGGAGTCGGCGGCGGGATCCTCATGGTCCCCTGCCTGGTGCTGCTGCTGGGCATGGAGCAGCGCAGGGCCCATGGCACCTCGCTGGGGGCCATGGTGCTCATCTCCGCGTCGGCGCTGGGCGGGTTCCTCCTTGAGGGCTCGGTCGCCTGGCTGCCCGGTCTGCTGATTTTTGCGGGTTCGTCAGTGGGGGTAACCGTGGGCACGTCACTGCTTGACCACATACCCATCCGGTCGCTTCGCATCGGGTTTGCTCTGCTGCTTTTGGCCACCGCGGCCCGCTTCTTGGCGTTCGCCCCCGACACCGACGGCCACAGCGACGTAACAGCAGCTCTGGCTCTTGCCTATGTGGGCTGCGGCCTGGCCACAGGACTCTTGTCGGGCACCATGGGTGTGGGCGGGGGCGTGATCATGATCCCCGCACTGATCCTGTTGTTCGGTTTCGTAGATCCCACCGCAAAGGGCACTTCGCTGCTGGTGATCCTTCCCACCGCCATCATCGGCACCCTGCGGAACCGCCGCTCCGGCAACATCGACACCAAGTCGGCGCTTAGCGTAGGGGCGTCGGGGGTGGCTACGGCGTTTGTCGGTGCTTTGGGCGCCAGTGCACTCAGCCCCCGACTCTCGGGAATCCTGTTTGCCGCTTTGCTCATTGTGAGTGCGGTGCAGATGCTGCGCCATGCCAACGACCCGCCGCCGCCGAGTGAAGCGGTATGACAATTCATGAAAGTCAGTGTCACCAGAAATTTGGGGCCAGCATGGAGTTTGCTGAGATTTTTGGGGTGCGAAGGCCGGGGAACAGGTTAGAGTGTAAGTAGATGAGCGACACTCAGATTGTGTGGCTAAACACCGAGACCGCGGCCAAGCGGCTGGGAATCACCACGCGAACGCTATACCGGTTCATCAATGAGGGGGGTCTGCCCGCCTATCGAATGGGTCGAGTTATCCGGGTCAAACAGGCTGACGTGGATGCATTCATCGAGCGCAGCCGCATTGAGCCCGGCACGCTCGGACATCTGTATCCCGACCCTGTCCCCCTCGGCGGTGCCGATTCGGGGGACGATGGCGGCGACGCAGATTCCGACTCCTGAATGACCACCGCAGCGCCGGTCACTATTGATATTCCGCGCAACGGGCTCATGGCGGCCCTGTTAGGCGAGCGCGATCAGCACCTTCGCCAGATTGAGCAGTCGTTCCCCGATGCCGACATCTTCGTGCGGGGCAACCGGATCACGGTGTCAGGACAATGCGCCGACCGTGTGGCCGGTCTATTCGACGAGATGATCCTGCTCGTGCAAGGCGGCCACCAACTCGATTCCCGTACGCTGGGCAGGGCGATCAAGATGGTAGAGGCAGACGAGAGCCCCTCAGGAGTGATGGACACCGACGTGTTGCGGTCGGGACGGGGCCGGGTAATCCGCCCCCAGTCGGCCGGCCAGCGCAGCTATGTCGACGCGATGCGAAGCAACATCATCACCTTCAGCATCGGTCCGGCCGGCACCGGCAAGAGTTGGCTGGCGGTGGCCACCGCGGTGCGGGAGCTGAAAGCCCATAGCGTGGAGCGGATCATTCTGACCCGCCCCGCGGTAGAGGCGGGAGAGCGCCTGGGATTTCTCCCCGGTGACATGATCGCCAAAGTGGACCCCTATCTGCGACCGCTCTACGACGCCCTCTACGACATGCTCGACGCCGAGGAAGTGCAATCCCTCATCGACCGTGGCGTTATCGAGATCGCCCCGCTGGCCTATATGCGGGGCCGCACCCTCAACGACAGCTTCATCATCCTCGACGAGGCCCAGAACACCACCCCCGAGCAGATGAAGATGTTCCTGACCCGCATAGGGTTCGGCTCAAGAGCGGTGGTGAACGGCGACGTTACCCAGGTTGACGTCGAGGGTGGCCGCAGCGGGCTCGTGTCTCTTGAGCAGATCTTGGCCGGCATCGATGGCTTGTCGTTCGTCCACCTGAGCTCTCGCGATGTGGTCCGCCACCCCATCGTGGCCGACATTGTGAACGCCTACGAGCGGGCCCAGCAGTGACGGCCGAACGCGACGGGGTTCCTAGACCCAGCGACTCTGACATCGATCGTGCGGTGGTCGTGGTCTTCGACCGCCAGCGGGACCTGACGGTGGACGAGGGCCGTTGGGCCGAGCTGATGCGCCGTGTCCTCACCGAGGAGCAGGTGTTGATTCCCTGGGAGGCAGGACTCTCGTTCGTGGACGCCGACGAGATGGCCGCCCTCAACGTCGCCCATCGAGGAGTCGAACGTCCCACCGACGTGCTCGCTTTCGGCGCCGACGACGGCAGCGCCCCCCGGGGTCCCGATGAGCCCCGGCTGGTGGGCGACGTGGTGATCTGCCCGTCGGTGGCCGCGGCCAACGCCGCCGCTTGCGACAGGCCTGTCGAAGATGAGATGGCCTTGCTGGTGGTGCACGGTGCCTTGCACCTACTGGGCTATGACCACACCGACGACCGCGACGCCGAGAGGATGGAGAGCCGGGAGCAGGAGCTGCTGGGTCCGGCGGCGGCCTCGGGTGTCGACCCGGCACTGGCCCCGGCTGCGGCCACGGCGGTCACCGCTGAGGAATCGGGATCGCTATGAGTGTGTTGGGCCGATTCGGATTGCTGCGGCGGCTGGTCCAGGCCAGCTGGCGCCGGCAAGCACCTCAGGTGTCGGAGGAAGAGCTGCTGGCCATGGCCGAAGCGGCCGAAGCATCCGACGCCATTGAGCCCGAGGAACGGGAGTTGATCGGCCAGATCATCGAGTTTGGCGACACAGTGGTTCGAGAGGTGATGGTGCCCCGCACCGACACGGTGGCGATGAGCAATCAGCACACGGTGGAGGAGGCCATAGCCATCGTCATCGAGCACGGCTATAGCAGGGTGCCGGTGTACGCCGAGGGAATCGACGACGTGGTAGGCGTGGTCCACGCCAAAGACTTGATGCGCGCCGAGCGGGACCAGGGTTCCGGTTCTCCCGCGGTGGCAGTGGCCCGCACGCCCCGCTTCGTGCCGGAGACCAAGCGAATCGCGCTCCTGCTGAGGGAGATGCAAGCTGAGAAGTTTCACATCGCCATCGTGGTGGACGAGTACGGCGGCACCGCCGGAGTCGTCACATTGGAAGACCTAATCGAGGAGCTGGTGGGCGAAATCGTCGACGAGTTCGACATCGAGGAGCCCATGATCGAGCGGGTGGCCCCTGGAACGGTGCGGGTGAACGGCCGAGTGCCCATTGACGAGCTGAGCGAGGTGCTGGGAGCGCCGCTGCCCAACGGCGATTGGGACACAGTGGGCGGCCTGATCTTCAACACCCTGGGTCACGTTCCTGAAGAGGGGGAGACGCTGGTTATGGACGGCTGGGAGTTGCTGGTGGAGCGGGTCACCGGTCGGCGCATCGCCCGGGTAATCGTCAAGCCGGCGGCGATGCCGGTGCCTGACGGGTAACGCAGCTCCTACACCTGATCGAGTCTGGGGAATTGGCGTGAGCAGAGCCGGCTTGACTGAGGCAAGCCGTGCCTTGGCCCAGGCATCTGAGGTGATGGCTGGCCTGGTTGAGCGGTTCGGCCCGGCCCGATTCGGACCCAAGCCACCGGTGAGGGAGCGTTTCGAGGTGCTGAGCCGCGAGATCGCCTTTCAGCAGCTGGCCGGAAAGGCGGCCAGCGCAATCTGGACACGGGTGCGAGGGCAGACGCCGGAGTGGGTGCCGGGCGAGGTGCTGGCGCTAGGGGAGAAGCCGCTGCGGAGCGCCGGGCTGTCGGGGGCCAAGACCCGGGCGATGCTCGATCTGGCCGCCCACTGCGAGCAGGGCTCGCTGGACTTGGCCCGCCTCGGACGAATGTCCGACCAGGAGGTAATCGACGAGCTCAGCCAGGTGTGGGGAATTGGCACATGGACCGCTCAGATGTTCTTGATCTTCTCGCTGCGCCGCCTCGACGTCTGGCCGGTTGGCGACCTCGGGGTCCGCAGGGGGTACGGCCTGGCCCACGGCTGGACCGAGGCGCCCACCGCCGATGAACTGGAGCCGCTCGGCGACCAATTCCGCCCCTACCGCAGCGTCGCCGCCTGGTATTTTTGGCGAGCCACCGAGGCCTAAAGCACTGTAATACAAGGCAATAGAACTGTGATCATTATATGACTTAGTCATGATGTTTACGGTTGATTTAGCCAACGGTCGAGTCAATTCATAGGGACGATCAGCTATTGTTGGATCGGCAGTTGTCTACTAAACCTGAATGTTGCGCGTTTGATTTTGTATTCTGTTCTAACGAAGTGAGTCACTTAGTGGATCGCTTCGCAGCGACCAGCCCACAACATCAAGCAAGGTGCAGCAAGTGTCTGAACAATCCTCTCAATCGGAACAGGACGACCAGCCCATGACACTGCAAGAAAGCGCGGCGTCCCTAAGCGGCGCAATTGCATTGTGCATTAGGCGGGAGGTCAAGCGCCACAACCTCCATGCGAATGAGTTTGCTGTGTTGCAACTCTTCGCAAAGCAGGAAGAATGGAGCGCAACACAGCTTTTGGATCACCTTGATGTCGATCCATCTCGCATGAGCAGGCTCGTAGCCAAGATGGTTGACAACCGCCTGCTCCGCCGACGGCGGGCCCGTTCCGACCGCCGTGTGGTTCACCTGACCCTCACCGACCTAGGGGCGCAGTTGGCCGAAGAGATCTCCGAGCAGATGGAAGCTCACGAGGCGGCGCTCCTTCGTGGCGTGGGCAGCAGAGAGCTGGCTGGCTTCCGCTCGACGACCGACAAGATCGAGAAGAACATCAAGAGTCTCGTCGAATCTGCCGACTAGTAGATTTTTTCGGTACCAGGCTGCCCTCCGGCGAGGCGAGGGCGAAACCGCTAGGTTATGACATAGTTATGATGATTAGCGGTTCCAATGGCGCATCCCATGTGAGCAACTGGAACAGGCTTGGCCGGAGGGCAGGCCGGTGAACCAGGTTGGCGAGTTGACCTCGGAGGTCGGGCGTCTGCGGGAGCGCTTGTCCAAATTGAGCGAAGCGAGCTTGCGGATCAATGAGAGTTTGGAGTTCGACGAGGTATTGCAGGGGGTGTTGGACAGCGCCCGACAGCTGATTGGGGCCCAATTCGGGGTGATGGTGCTGGTCGATGTCCAGGCAGAGGTGGTGGATTTTCTCTCTTCTGGCTTCACGTCCGAGCAGAATGAAGATCTGTGGGGCCTTCCGGAGAAGTGGGAGGTGTTGGATGCGGTGTTTGGGATTGAGAATCCGCTTCGGGTACGGGACCTGCCCGGCCACTTGCAAGAGCTGGGTCTTCCCGAGGTGCGCTTTCCGGTGCCACGGGATTCGGGGGTCTCCTTTTTGGGCGCACCGATCCGCTACCAGGGTGAGCGGGTTGGCGGGATCTTTTTGGCCGAGAAGGAAAATGAACTGCTGGCCACGGAGGCAGAGGAAGGGTTTACGTCCGACGACGAGGAGACGTTGGTCATGTTTGCCTCGCAGGCCGCCCACGTCATCTCCAATGCCCGTCGATACCAACAGGAGCTTCAGGCCAGGGTGGACCTGGAGACGTTGGTGAACACAGCACCATTAGGGCTGGTGGTGTTCGATGCTGAAACCGGGGCAACCCGGTCTGTCAGCCGGGAAGCTCGCAGGATTGTCCGCGAGAGGCGTCTTCCCGAGGGCTCCTTGGAGGATCTCCTCAGCGCCTTGGTTTTCAGCCGGGCTGATGGCCGAAAGATATCGCCGGAGGGTACCTCTATCGTCGAGGCGCTGAGCCTGGGGGAGACGGTGCGTGACGAGGAGATCGTCATCGAGATTCCCGGAGGGCAGAACATCGTCCTATTGGTCAACGCCACCCCCGTCCGCTCGCACGACGGGAAGCTTGAGTCGGTAATGGCCACCTTTCAGGACATGACGCAACAGTCGGAGCTGGAGCGGCTGCGCGCCGAATTCCTGGGAATCGTGGGTCATGAGCTTCGAAAGCCGCTGGCCAGCGTCAAGGGCTCGGTGGCCACGCTGTTGGAGACGGAGTCTTCGTTGGACCCCGCTGAGGTGTCCCAGTATCACCGGATCATCAGCGAGCAGGCCGACTACATGCGGGATCTGGTCGGCAATCTGATCGACGTTGTGAGGATCGACACGGGCACGCTGTCGGTGGACCCGGAGCCATTGGAGGTGCCTCGGGTTGTTGACGAGGCTCGCAATACCTTCATCAGCGCCGGTGGTCGAGACAATGTTCGAATCAACCTTGTCCCGGAGTTGCCCCTGGTCTTTGCGGACCGCCGTCGCCTAGTCCAGGTTTTCGGCAATCTCCTGACCAATGCGTCTCGCAGCTCCCATGAGACGTCGACCATACGAATCGACGCCGTTGCCGACGATGTCCACGTTGCCTTCTCCGTCTCCGACGATGGCCGAGGCGTTGCCGCCGAGTGGATTCCGCACCTGTTCAGCAAGTACTCCCGGCCGCCGGGAAATGATCAAAGCCGCGATCTCGATCTGGGTCTGGCCATCTGCAAGGGGATTGTGGAAGCCCACGGGGGCAGGATTTGGGCCGAGAGCGACGGGCCGGGTTTGGGCAGCCGATTCACGTTCACCATTCCAACTGCCGAAGAGGGCACTGACAGGGCGATCGCCGGCGGCGTTCGAAGCGGGGCTCGCGCCCCGCGATCCAGCGGAAGCGACCAGCCGCGTGTCCTGGCTGTTGATGACGACCCTAGGACGCTCAAGTTCATTCGGGACGCGCTCCAGGGCGAGGGCTGCGACCCAGTGGTGACCGGGGATCCCCAGCAGGTGGCCGACCTGATAGAGGAGGCCAATCCCCAGTTGGTGTTGCTCGACATGATGATTCCCGGCACAGACGGCACGGAGCTGATGCGAGACATCCAGATGACCGGCGGCATGCCGGTGATCCTGCTGTCGGCCTTCGACCAGGAGGATCTCATTGCCAAGGCCTTTGAGATGGGCGCTGTCGACTACATCGTAAAGCCATTTTCCACCACCGAGCTGACCGCACGGGTCAAGGCCGCCCTGCGCAAGAGATCGAGCACGCCGGCGTCCTACCTCTTCGACGAACTGGCCATCGATTACGCCCAGCGCTCGGTGTCGGTGGCCGGTCGCATTGTCGATCTAACCCCCACCGAATATCGCCTCATCGAGGAGCTGTCGGCCAACCCCGGGGTTGCACTGACCCACGATCAGCTTCAGAAGAAGATCTGGGGGCTGAACAGTGCCGGCGATTTCCGCCCTATACGCACGATGGTCAAGAACCTGAGGCACAAGCTCGGCGACCCGGCCAAGAACCCCCGCTACGTAATCACAGTTCCCCGCGTCGGCTACCGCATGCCAAGGCCGGAGTCTGGCGATTGAATGGGTGCCGGGTTGGTGTAGCTTTGGATGACCTTGCGGGAAGTGGCAAGAAACCCGCTCAGCTCCTGATCGCTCACATCCTCCAATAGAGTCGCTTGGTAGGAAACGATCCTGGTGTGCGCCTCGGCAATCATCTCGCCTCCGTGGTCGGTAAGCACGAGATTGATGACTCGCCGATCAGTCCTCGATCGCCGTCGGCGCAACAGGCGCCTGTCCACCAGTTCGTCGATGATGCGGCTCAAGTGGGATGCCTTGAACGACGTCTTCTCGACGAGCTCGGTGGCGGTCCATTCAGATCGCTGGCAAAACAACTGCATCACGGCGAACTCCCTTGGACGGAGGCCGCTTCGCTCTATCTCGAGATTGACTGCTACAGATATCACCTTTGCCAAAGACGAAACGCAGTCGCCGAAGACAGCTGACAGGTCGCCCAGCATAGACAACTCAACAGGGCTCGCTTGCTGGTTTTTCGAATCCGGGGTCATGAGACTTGTTCTACAACGTTATCAAACAGCAACGTTCACAGCCCAAGGCGATAGTGGACAACAACTGGTGCCGAAGTAGGGCAGGTCTGCGATTTCGAAGAGGTCGTCGTTGGCCGCGCTCTAGTGGGCGGCGGGTGCTGGGCGGCTTACCCGTGGGGGGTAGTTCTGATCTCGGTGTATTTCTGGAAGACCTTGTGGGCGGTTGTGAAGAAACCGTCGAACTCCTCGCGGCCCACCCCTTCTAGGAGCCTGTGCCGGTAGGCGCGGACTTTGTCGCGCGCCTCGCCGATCATGTCGCTTCCGGAATCGGTCAGGGCAAGGTGGACCACGCGCCGGTCAGTCCTTGAGCGCCGTCGGCGCAGCAGGCGCCGGTCAACCAGATGGGCGACCAGACGGCTGATATGTGAGGGGTCGAGTGACAATTCCTCGACTAACTGGGTTGCGGTCCACTCGCTTTGCTGCGAGAAGAGCTCCATCACCGCGTACTCATTGGAGTCGAGATTGTTGCGTTCCATCTCAAGGGTCGCTGCGAAAGAGACTGCCTCTGTCAGCAATGAAACGCAGTTGTCAAGGGCTGCCGATAGCTCGCCTCTGTCATGGCCCTCAAGTGAGATCGAATTGGGAACGTTTGTCTTGGACGTCATGACACATTGATTGAGGGGGCGTTCATGGAAATAGTCACCATAACAGACATTATCAAAGCTACACCACATGACTGCATTGAATTCGGACTGTGCTTCGGATTGCGTTGATTTGCGAAGCTAACAACGTGCTACCTATTGAATTGCCCTCGTAGACGTTGCAAGGTTCAAACCCTTCAAATGTTGTAAAGATGTAGGGCCATTCAATGGTTGCAATATGACCATTGTGGGTGTCGTAATCCGCTAACCCTATTCCCCGTGCCTAAATGGCATTTGCCGAGTCGGATTTCAATGTAATGAGTGTTATTGGAATACTAGATAAAGAAATAAAATGAAGATGTGGTTTGTCAACTGGTCTAAGACGCTTCAAGGCCTCGCGAGTGTCATTCAATTGGTCTGGCCCATCACCGCACACGCGATGGCAGAGCCGGGGCAATCAGGAATCGAATACCCCTCGAATCGAGCCAAAGGACGGGGGACTAGCCGAAGTGGAGCTGGGGGGAATCGAACCCCCGTCCGCTGGGCGAGATCTGACTGTGATACGACCATTCCCGGTGTGCGGCGTCGATGGCAGCCGCGTCGCCGGGTCGGGTGACCCCCGCTAGAGGGTCCGCCACCGGGTCTGTTCCCCGGAGCCAGCGGTCTTTCCCGCCGTCAGTGGTCTGTCCCTACTGTCTCCACCGCTTCTGTTGCCGGGCTGCGGTGGACCGGCCCCGCGTGCCGTTACCGGTCGCAGTGCTTCTCTAGGCCAGAATGATCAGGCTGCGAGAAGTTCACGGTCATTGCCGCTTGGTTGGTTGCCCCGTTTTGCGAGTCTGAGCAACTCGGGTCGCACAGCGCAGCCCCCGGTCCCAACGTCGAAACCGATCAGCCCCGTGTGCACAGTTGTCAAGGTGCCCCGCCATGATACCGGCTCACTCGGACAGCATTCCCCCGGTTTTGGCCGCTCGGCCCATCTCGTTGCGGGCCTCGCGGCGGGCGTCTTGTTCGGCGATGGCTTGGCGCTTGTCGGCTCGGCGGCGGCCCCGGGCCAGACCGATCTGCACCTTGGCCCGGCCTTGCTTGAAGTAGAGGGACAACGGAACGACGGTGAGGCGGTCTTGTTCAAGGCGGGCTTTGATTCGGTTGAGCTCGCCCCGGTGCAACAGCAGCTTCTTGGGGCGGTCGGGGTCGTGGCCTGACTCCCCACCGGTGTGGGAGTAGGGGGCGATGTGCAGCGACTGGAGCCACAGCTCGCCATCGGTCATACGGGCGTACGACTCGGTGAGGGTCACGTTGGACTCCCGTAGCGACTTCACCTCCGAACCCACCAGCACCAGGCCGGCCTCGTACTCGTCGATGATCTCGTAGTCCCTCCGGGCGCGGCGATTGGTGGCCACTACCTTGGTGGGCTCCTGCTCGCTATTCGATCCCGGCTTCGACCCGGCCATTGGCTCACGGTACCCGGGCGGCAGGGATAGGGCGGGGGCATTTGGGCGGTAGCCTGGTCGGCGTGGCTGAGCAGGGAGACGCGCCGACAGACGATGCGGTCGGCGACCCTGGCGGTCGAAGCCCCTGGGAGGGCTTTCGGTCGGGGTTTGTGACGCTTTTGGGCCGGCCCAATTCAGGAAAATCCACCCTGATCAACGCCATCGTGGGTACCAAGGTGGCCATCGTCTCCGATAAGGCCCAAACCACCCGACATGCGGTGCGCGGCGTGCTGCACCGTGACGGGGTGCAGGTGGTATTTGTGGATACACCGGGCATTCACAAGCCCAAAACGGCATTGGGGGAGCGGCTGAATGCCACTGCGGCCGATGCGGCCGACGATGTGGACGTGGTGTGTTTGTGCATCGACGCCACCCGGCCGCTGGGCCGGGGCGACCGGTTCATTGCCGAGCGGCTGGGCCCCGACTCCATCGTGGTGGTGACCAAGATCGACGCCGCCTCCCGGTCGAAGGTGGTGGCTCAGCTGGCCGCGGCCGGCGAGCTGGGGTTCGCCGAGTATTTCCCCACCTCGGCCCGCACCGGCAAAGGGGTGGACGCCCTGGTGGAACGGTTGTGCGAGCTCATGCCCTCCGGCCCTCCGCTTTACCCCCCCGACATGGTGCGCGACATGCCTGAGGCGCGCTGGGTGGCCGAGTTGGTGCGCGAACAGCTTCTGGCGGTGACCCGCGAGGAGCTGCCCCACTCCATCACCGTGGCGGTGACCGAATGGGAGTGGCCCCGCATCAAGGTAGAGATATTGGTGGAGCGGGAGTCGCAGAAGCCCATGGTGATCGGCAAGAAGGGCGCGGTGCTCAAGCAAGTGGGCACCGCGGCCCGGGCCCAGCTTCCTATGGGCGTGTTCTTGGAGCTGCGCGTGGGGGTGGAGAGGAACTGGCAGCGCCGCCCCGAGATGCTCGACCGCTTCGGCTACGGACCGGGCGCCATGGCCGGTCCCGATCTGTAGGTCAGACCCCGTCGCGAATCGACCGCAGCAGGGTCACGGCCCGGTCCCGCTCGGCGGTGCGGGGGAATTGGGGAAGGGAGCGTACCAGCTCCCAGCGATAGCCAGCCCGGGCCATTCGGGAGTCGAGCACCGCCACCACGCCCCGGTCGTCACACCGTCGGATTAGCCGCCCGGCGCCCTGGGCCAGCCGGGTGGCGGCCCTGGGCAGGTCCACAAGGCGGAAGGCCTCATTGCCATAGCGCTCCCGCCGAGCCTCCAGCAGGGGATCGTCGGGCCGGGGAAACGGCAGGCGGTCGATCACCACCAGCGATAGCGACTCCCCGGGCACGTCCACTCCCTGCCAAAAGCTCATGGTGGCAAATAGGCAGCTCTCCACCTCGGCGGCGAAGCGCCGCAAAAGCTCGGGCTTGGGCAGGTCGCGCTGGGTGTAGATCTCGAAGTCGAGCTTCTTTTGCAGCACATCGGCGGCCCGGTCCATGGCCCGGTAGCTGGTGAACAGGGCCAGAGTTCGGCCACCGGCGGCCTCAATCAGGGCGGCCAGCTCCTCGTGGGCGGCGGATTCGTAGCCGGGGTTGCGGGGGTCGGGGAGGTGCTTGGCGCAATACAGCAGCCCATTGGCCTCGTAGTCGAACGGGCTGCCCACATCGATGGCGTCGTGCTCGTCGGGGTGTAGCCCCAGCACCTCGCCCAGGTTCATGGGGATGGTGGCGCTGGTCAACACCGCGGTGGTGTGATCCCACAGGTGCTCGGTCAGCAATTCTCCCAGTTGGATGGGGGCGATCCGCCACGCGGGAGCGGTCTCGGTGCCCGACACCCAGGCCACCTCAGCGGGTGTGGCCTCCACCGCCCGGGCCAAGTCCTCGGCCAGGGCTCCGGCCAACAGCATGGCCCGCAGTTTGCGGGGGGCGACGTCGCCGGGGGCATCGTCGGGCACTCCCCGCAGCTCGACGAGCGCCTGCTCCACCCGGCCCCGTGCCACCACGGCCGTGCGCTGGAGTTCGTCGGGCAAGGGGGCCGGAAGGGGCTTGTCGCGGTAGGGGGACAGAGCCTCCCGCAGAAGCACACCGGCGTCTTCCAGGTCGCCAGCCGCGGCCGATTCGGCCACCACCGCCCGGACGCGGCGGGCCAGGTCGTCGAACCGCCCCCCGGTCAAAGACAGCCCCGCGGTGTCGGAAACGATGTCCTCCAAGCCGTGGGCTTCGTCGATGACCACCGTCTCGTGCTCGGGCAGAAGCGGGATGTCGCTGAACAGTTGCAGGCAGTAGAGGTGGGTGTTCACCACCACGATGTCGGCGGCATCGGCCCGGTGATGGGCCTTCTCCGCGAAGCAGACCGGTCCTGATGGGCAGCGCTGCGCTCCCGGACACTCCCGGCCCGACACGCTCAGCGCGTCCCAGGCGGCCGGGGAGGGCTCGAAGTCCAGCTCGGCCCGGTCGCCGGTTTCGGTGTGCCCGGCCCACGCCGCCAGTCGGTTGATCTCCGCCTTGGTGCTATCGGCGATTTCCAGGCTCAATTGATCGTCGGCGAGATGCTCCTCCAACCGCTGGAGACACAGATAATTGGACCGCCCCTTGAGCACGGCGAAGTGCACCGGCTTACCCATCGCCTCGGCCAGTTGAGGGAGATCCTTGTCGACCAGCTGGTCTTGGAGAGTCTTCGTCGCGGTGGCCACTACTGAAGGGCCTTCACCCAGTACCAGCGGCACCAGATAGGCCAGCGACTTGCCTGTTCCGGTGCCGGCGGCCACCACCAGGTGCCTCCCCGACTCCATCGCCTCGGCCACTGCATGGCACATGTCTCGTTGCCCTGGCCGCCGCTCGCCCCCGCCGTCCAGCGACGAGACGGCCGCCTCCAGAGCCTCGTCGACTGCGGCGATTTCGGGCATCACCCCGACGCTAGTGGTGCCCGATGGAGGAATTGGGGAGAAACCCGGTTGGGAGGCTTCTCCCGCACACAATCTGGGCTCGCGGGGGAGTACCGTGCAGGTGTGGACTTGTCGGGTCATGGCCTGGATCTGAATCGAATCCCCCGCCATGTCGGATGCGTGATGGACGGCAACGGGCGCTGGGCCGAGCAGCGGGGCATGGCCCGCACCGATGGCCACGAACAGGGCGAGCACGCTCTTTTCGACGTGATCGAAGGGGGGCTGGAGCTGGGCATCGAGTGGCTCACGGTGTACGCCTTCTCCACCGAGAACTGGAACCGGCCCGACGACGAGGTGCGCTTTCTGCTGAACTTCAACCGCACCATCTTGCGACGGCGCTGCGACGAGTTGAACGAAATGGGGGTGCGGATCCGCTTCATCGGCCGTCGTGACTGGCGGGTGCCAAAAGGCCTGATCAAGGAGATGGACGAGGCCATCGAGCTCACCCAGAACAATACGCGGATGACGCTGGCGGTGGCCTTCAACTATGGCGGCCGGGCCGAGATCGTGGACGCGGTGAAGCGCATCGCCGCCCAGCGGATTCCGTCTCGGATGATCAACGAGCGGACCATCGCCCGCCACCTTTACGACCCGGAGATGCCCGAGCCCGACCTCATCATCCGCACCTCGGGGGAATACCGCATCTCCAACTTCCTGCTGTGGGAGCTGGCTTATTCCGAGCTGGTGTTCAGCGATGTGCTGTGGCCCGATTTCACCCGCTGCGACCTGTTTGCCGCCATCGCCGAATACCAGCACCGCCACCGCCGCTTCGGCCGGGTCAGATAACGGGCGCACCATGAGCCACTCCTGGTTCGAGGAGTGAGAGGCTTGGTCCGGTGAGCCTCTACCGGGATCAAGGGATCGTGCTTCGCACCTACAAGTTGGGCGAGGCCGACCGCATCGTGGTGTTCTGCACCCGGGGGCACGGCAAGGTGCGGGCGGTGGCCAAAGGCGTCCGCAAAACCCGCAGCAAGTTCGGCGGGCGCCTTGAGCCGACCAGCCACGTGCAGGTCCAGCTCCACCGGGGGCGAAGCGAGCTCGACATAGTGACCCAGACCGAAACCGTGGACCAGTTCCGGGCCGTGCGGGAGGACTTGGGCCGCCTCGCCAAGGCCATGGCCATGCTGGAGGCGGTCGACCGGGTGGGCGTGGACCGGGAGTCCGACGGCGCGCTCTATCGGATGCTTCTGGGCGGACTCCGGGCGCTGGACGCGGGCGACTCGGCGCTGGTGGTGCCCGCCTTCTACCTCAAGCTCCTGGTCCACGACGGGGTAGGACCCGAAGTGGGAGTGTGCGCATCGTGCGGAGCAGATGGCGATCTTTCGGCCTTCGACTACGCCAGCGGCGGCGCGCTGTGCCGCAACTGCCGCAGGGGATCCCCCCTGTCACCCGACGCGTTGGAGTTGATGCGAATGGTCCTCGGCGGCAACCTCAGCGCCGCCCTGACCCAACCCCCCTCACCCGCCAACAGCGAAGTCGAGCACCTAGCCACCGCGGCCATGGAACACCACCTAGAACGCCGACTCCGCACCACCGGCGCCTATCATTGACATGTATGGAAAATATTTGAAAAGTAATGACAAATGGGTATCCTGCTGGCAATGTCGCTTCCGGTCTCCCGGTTTCCAGCCCTCAAACCCAACCAAGTTCTGCGACTGCTCCGTAGGATCGGCTACCAGAAGGTCCGGCAGAGAGGCTCGCATGTTCTCTTGCGGGCTGAAGGACGGCAGCCGATCATCCTCCCGCTGCACAAGGGGAGGACGGTGAAACCCAAGCATTTGCGGGAAATGCTGGTTGATAGGGTGGGGCTGTCTGACCAGGAGATTGAGGCGCTACTCTGAACATCCAAATGGAGGACAAGGCATGGCACAGGTCGTGATCACCAGAGAACAGGGCAGCGGAGATTGGCTCGCGGAGGGCGCCATCGGTGATTCCGCTTATTTCGCCAACGCTGCGACTCTCGTAGAGCTTGAGGAATTGATCCGAGAAGCCGGAGAATTGGTAGGCGTTGACCCTGAGGTTGTCATCGCTCCTGATCCCATAACCGCCTGATCTACCTCCGCAAAGCGCCGTTTTCGGTGTCAGACCTTGTGCGGGGGGCCGGTAGCCTGCGGGCCATGAGCGGTGGTGAGGTCGACCGGGGTGCGGGCGACGATCTGATGGACAAGGTGGTGAACCTTTGCAAGCGGCGGGGGTTCGTGTACCAGTCGGCTGAGATCTACGGTGGATTTCGCAGCGCCTACGACTACGGGCCGCTGGGCGTGCTGCTGCTGCGCAACGTGAAGGACGCCTGGTGGCGGACCATGGTGCAGCTCCGCACCGATGTGGTCGGCCTCGACGCTTCCATCCTGTCTCCCCCCCAGGTGTGGGAGGCGTCGGGTCACCTGACCAACTTCACTGATCCCCTGGTGGACTGTCGCAACTGCGGCGCACGCCACCGCGAGGATCAGCTGGAAGACCCAGATACGTGCCCGAGTTGCGGCGCAAAGGGCCAGCTCACCGAGGCCCGTGAGTTCAATCTGATGTTCCAAACCCAGGCCGGCCCGGTGGCCGGGGCCGGTGCCGACGTGTACCTGCGGCCCGAAACGGCCCAGGGTATGTTCATCAACTTCGCCAACGTGCTGAATACCGTTCGCAACAAGCCGCCCTTCGGCATCGCTCAGATCGGCAAGTCGTTCCGCAACGAGATCACCCCGGGCAACTTCATTTTCCGCACCCGGGAGTTCGAGCAGATGGAGATGGAGTTCTTCGTGCCCCCCGACGAGGCCGACATGTGGTTCGAGTACTGGTGCAGCGCCCGCATGGATTGGTACACCGAGCTGGGCATCCCCGCCGATAAGCTACGCCTGCGGCCCCACGATGCCGACGAGCTGAGCCACTACTCAGCTGGCACCGCCGATGTGGAGTACCTGTTTCCTTGGGGATGGGGCGAGTTGGAGGGCATCGCCAACCGCACCGACTACGACCTCACCCAGCACGCCCAGCACTCCGGCGTCGATCTGGACTATTACGACCAGCAGGCCGACGAGCGCTACCGCCCCCACGTGATCGAGCCAGCCGCGGGGGCCACCCGCACGATGATGGCGTTTCTGCTGGCCGCCTACGACACCGAAGAGGTGCGGGGGGAGACCCGCACCGTGCTGCGGTTCCACCCTCGGCTCGCCCCCTACAAGGCGGCGGTGCTGCCCCTGTCGAAGAAGCCCGAGCTACAAGCGGTGTCTGAGGAGGTGCTGGGCCTGCTCCAGCCCCGCTGGATGACCGACTACGACGTGACCCAGTCGATCGGCCGCCGCTATCGCCGCCAAGACGAGATCGGCACCCCCTACTGCGTGACCGTGGACTTCGACTCCCTGGAAGACCGGGCGGTAACCGTGCGCGATCGGGACACCATGGCCCAAGACCGGGTGCCAATCGACGGGCTCGCCGAGCACCTCGACGCCAAGCTCGGGCTGTGAGGGCGTCGGTGATCGGCCCGATCGATTTGTGAGGGGGTATCGGTGACCAGCCCGATTGTCGCTGCGGTGCAGGTCGCCGAGCAGGGTGAGCTGGACCGGGCCGACGCAGTGCTGGCGGTGGCGCCCGACGACGTTGAAGACCTGCTCCACGCCAAGATGGCCGATGGTCCGCCGGCGCCGGTGGCCGCCCACGGAGTGGCCGCCTCGCCGGGGGCAGCCTCGGGCCGGGTGTGCCTGTCGGTTGACACTGTGCTCGACGCCGACGACGAGGGAGTTCCCGCCGTCTTCGTGCGTCCGTTCACCACGCCGGCCGACGAGGTGGCCATGTCGGTCGCCGCGGCCATCATCACCGCCAAGGGGGGAATGGCCAGCCATGCGGCGGTGATCGCCCGGGGCTGGGGCATTCCCGCAGTGGTGGGGGTGGAGACCCTGGCAGTGGACGTGGCGGCCGGGGCGGCCCGGCTGGGCGAGGTGGAACTGCGCGACGGTGATCCCATAACCGTGGACGGCTCAGCGGGCACCATCATGCTGGGGGCCGCCGAGGTGGGCGAGGTGGAGATCCCCGACGAGCTGTTCACGCTGCTGGAGTGGGCCGACGAGCTGCGGGGCGGGCGGCTGGCAGTACGGGCCAACGCCGACGATGCCTTCTCGGCCCGGCTGGCCCGGGAGTTCGGAGCGGCCGGGGTGGGGCTGTGCCGCACTGAGCACATGTTCTTGGGGGAGCGGCTGCCGCTCATCCAGCGGGCCATCACCGACGGCGGCCGGGCCGCCCTGGACGCGCTGGCCGAGGCCCAGGTAGACGACCTAGTCGATCTGTTGGAGGTGATGGACGGGCTGCCGGTGATCGTGAGGCTGCTCGATCCGCCCCTGCACGAGTTCTTGCCCGATCACCCTGAGCTGGTCGAGGAGAACCCCATGCTCGGCGTTCGGGGCGCCCGGCTGGGGGTGCTGCGCCCCGAGCTATACCGGGCCCAAGCGGCCGCGGCGGCCGAGGCGGCGGCCCGCCGGTTGGCCGACGGCGGCGATCCGCGGGTGCAGGTGATGGTGCCACTGGTGGTGGGCGGACCCGAATTGGCCCATGTGCGGGCCGCGGTGGCCGATGAGATCGCCGGATTCGAGAGCCGCCTGGCCGGGCGGTCCATCCCGGTAGGAGCCATGATCGAGACGCCGCGATCGGCGCTGGCCGCGGCCGAGATTGCAGACTGCGCGGATTTCTTGTCGGTGGGCACCAATGACTTGACTCAGATGACCTTCGGGTTCTGCCGCGACGACATCGAGGCCAAGATCATGCGGCCCTACATTGACCACGGCCTGCTGGCGGCCAACCCCTTTGAGACCCTGGACACTGGTGGAGTGGGCCGGTTGGTGGCCGACGCGGTGGGCGCGGCCCGCGCCTTTCGCCCCGGTATTGAGATTGGGGTTTGCGGCGAGCACGGCGGCGACCCGGCGTCCATCGCATTCTGGGCCACGGCGGGAGTGGACTACGTGTCATGCTCCCCGCACCGCGTGCCGGTGGCCCGCTTGGCGGCTGCCCAGGCGGTTGTGGCCTCGGGGTCCGGCTAGCGACTGCCCAAGCTGTCATCGGTTCGGCCTAATCTCCCACTGTGGGCATCCACGACGAAGACGTGGCCCGGGTGAGAGAAGCGACGGACATCGTCGCGGTCATCAGCGAATACGTGCAGCTGAAGCGGGTGGGGCGCCGCTGGCAGGGGCTGTGCCCTTTCCATGCCGAGAAGACCCCTTCGTTCTCGGTAAACGCCGAGATGGGCGTGTACCACTGCTTCGGGTGCAAGGCCAGCGGAGACGCGATCACCTTTGTCCGGGAGATTGAGCACGCCGATTTTCCCGAGGCGGTGGAGCGGCTAGCCGGAAAGGCGGGGATAGCGCTGCGCTATACCGCCCCCGGAGAGGGGGCCGACCGCCAGAAGCGGGGAAAGCTCACCGAGGCCCTCGAACAGGCGGTGGAGTGGTATCACCAGCGGTTGTTGACCTCACCCGACGCCGGGCAGGCCCGCGGCTACCTCCGCCACCGAGGGTACGACGGCGATGTGGTGCGCCAGTACAAGTTGGGATGGGCCCCCGACGACTGGGACGCGCTGGCGACCGGCCTCGGCGCGGGCACCGACGGGGGAATGCCAGTGCAGGTGTTCTCCGACGCCGGACTGGGGTTTCGCAACAAGAGCGGGCGCGTCCAGGACAGCTTCCGGGCCCGGCTTCTGTTCCCCATCTTCGACCCCAGCGGGAAACCAGTGGGGTTCGGCGGTCGCGTTCTACCCGGTGGGGAGGGGCCCAAGTACAAGAATTCGGTGGACAACGCGGTCTATCGCAAATCCCGGATTCTGTACGGCCTCAACTGGGCCAAGCAAGACATCGTGAACGCCGGCGAGGTGATCGTGTGTGAGGGCTACACCGATGTGATCGGCTTTGCCCAGGCTGGCATCGCCAGGGCGGTGGCCACTTGCGGCACCGCCCTCACCGAGGACCACGTGCGGGTGCTGCGCCGGTTCGCCCCCCGAATCGTGTTGGCCTTCGACGCCGACTCTGCCGGCCAGACCGCGGCCGAGCGCTTCTCCCAGTGGGAGCATGCCTTCGAGTTGGAAGTGGCGGTGGCCGATCTGCCCCCGGGAGCCGATCCTGGCGACCTGGCCCAAAGCGATCCGGAGAGGCTGGCGGCCGCGGTGGCTGACGCGGTGGACTTCATGGACTTCCGCATCAACCGGGTGCTGGGCGAGGCAGATCTGTCGACTGTGAAAGGGCAGGTGCGAGCGGGGGAGCAGGCTGCCCGGTTGGTAGCCGAGCATCCCAACCCGGAGGTCCGGGACAAATATCTGGTTGAGATAGGCGACCGTTGCTCGGTGAGTAGCGACCACTTGCGAGCGGTAGTAGCCGACTTCCGCCGCCGCGGCCCGCGGCGTACGCCGCTGACCCCGGCCCAAGACGCTCCCCATCCGGCCGACGCGGGCCACGAGCCCAGTAGCCACCAGGAGGGCTACTCCGATTACGGGGGCACTGGGGCAAACGGCAGTCCCCCGCCCAACAATGTTGAGCGCCAGGTGCTGTGGCTGGCGGCCAACCAGCCCGGTGCGGTGTGGCCTGAGATTGGGCCGGAGATGTTCGATCACCCTCTGTACCGGGGTGGGTTCGAGGCTCTGTTGGAGTATCCGGATATGGACGCGCTGCTGGCCGAGGCCGAGCCGGCACTGGTCGACCTCATGCGGGAGCTGTTGGTGGCCGAGGACGAGGATCTCCTGGCCAGCAGCCACCGCCAGCAGGTGGCCATGGCCATCTTGTTGTACGAGGAGGCCCAGCGGGAGCTGTCCTACCTCGAGCGTCAGGCTCGCACCGTCTCTGCCGACGATGACTTGTTGCGCCGGGTAGTGAGCCTCAAAACGGCGATGGACAAGCTGAGGGCAGCGGAGTGGGAATCGGATCAGGCCCGCGCCTTGCTGGAGTTGCTGCGGCCAGGCACCTAGCCGTCTTCATCGACCGCCGCCATCGGATTCGCCAAATGCCCTGGTTAGACGAGGGTTAAAGCGCTCCGCATTCCAACCAAACCTTAACCATCTCCCCGCCATGCTGTGCCCAACAGGTTCTGCAAAGAGCAGAGCCGGTCACATCAAGGGAGATGAAAATGACCATCGAAACCCACCCAGAGAACCAAGAAGACAAGAACAAGGTTCAAGGCTTCTTCGGCAAATCAAAGAAGCGGATTGCCGCCGCGGCTGGAGCCGTCGTGCTGGCAATCGCTCTGGTCGCCGGTGCGTGCGCCGGCAACGGCAACAGCGAACCCGCAGTTACCGGCGGCGAGGTGCCCGAACGAGCTGAAAGCACCGAGGGCCGCGAAAGCACCGAGGGCCGCGAAGGTCCAGAAGGCGCTGAAGGCTCTGGCGGCGGCGAAGCCGGCGAGGGCCGTGAAGGCTCACGCGGCGAAGGCTCAGAAGGCGCCGGCCATGAAGGCGGCGGTGAAGGCTCACGCGGCGAAGGTGCCAACGATGGGCCAGAGGGAACCGAGGGCACCGTGTCCGTCGGCCAGCCCGCGGAGCAAGGCCAGGGAACCTACTTGGCCAGCACCGGTGTGAGCCGGGGAATCAAATCCACCCAGGTGCTGGGTGTCGGCGACTCCTATGCGGGGAAGCTGAACGATTTGGAGCTGGCCATCACCTACGACGACCAGAACGACCGCTTTGTGGCCCGAGTGAAAAACGAGGCCGGGGCAGGAATCTGCGACACGACGGTCAAGGTGGTCACCGACGGCCAACCCGGCCCCCAGAGTCTGCTGATCCCCGCGCTGGACGTGGGGGGACGGGCCGACTTCACCCTTGAGGGCCCCCAGACCTCGTTCAACACCTGGCAAGCCCAGACCGAGACCTTCACCTGTACTGCCACCCCCAGTCATCCCGGCGAGGGCGGCGAAGCAGGCGGCGGCGAGTCCGGCGGCGAGGGCCCCGGCCATGAAGGCGGCGGCAGTGAAGGCGGCGGCGAGGGCAGCGGCGCGGAGTCGGGCGAGGAAACCAGCCCGGCGACGCCCGTGAGCCAGCCCGTGACCGGCACGTTCAACAACCTGGACTACCGGGTTGCCTACGACCGGGCTGCCAACGCCTTCCGGGCGACGGTGACCAACAACACCAACCAGACCGTGTGCTCCTCCCGCCTGGAGATCCACATGGGCGCCCAAGGCCAGGTGATCGAGCTCGGACCCACCATCGGTGTCGACCTCCAACCCGGCGAGTCCATCGATGTGGTGCTGTCGGCCGACCCGGTGATCCCCGACACCTACAGCATTCACCCCGAATCCTCCCCATGCCCGTAACTTGAGAAAGGACCCCACCACAGGGCATGTGCGCCCCTGGGCTGTTCCCCTCCGGCCCAGGGGCGCAACGCGCCCCTCCACTCTCCCCACCCAAGAACCCCTTCCAGCCGAGGAAGGTAGGCCAACGCACTTGTCTCAGCGGCCAATGGTGCGCTTGCCCGGTGGATCTGAGGGAAGATGTAACCCTATGCGCGTGCTTCTAGTAGAGGACGAGGAGCGGCTGGCGGAAACGATCCGCGACGGGCTCGACGAGCACGGGGTGACCGCCGACATCGAGCACGACGGCCGGGAAGGGCTGTGGCGGGCCATGGCGGGAAGCTACGACGTCATCGTGTTGGACATCATGCTGCCAGGGCTCAACGGCTACCAGATCTGCCGCAAACTGCGCGAAGACGGAGTCTGGACCCCGATTCTGATGCTCACGGCCAAAGATGGGGAGTGGGACGAGGCCGAGGCGCTCGACACCGGCGCCGATGACTATCTGTCCAAGCCGTTCTCATTCGTCGTCTTGCTGGCCCGGCTGCGAGCACTGGCCCGCCGCCCTCCGGTGGAGCGGCCCGCCGTGTTGCAGGTAGGCGACCTGGTATTCGACGTCGCCTCGTCGGCCGTGCGCCGGGGAGACACGGCGATCGACTTGACCCGCACCGAGATGCAGGTTCTCGAGATTCTGATGCGAGGAGGCGACACGCCGGTGTCCAAGCACGACATCTTCGATCGGGTATGGGGTGTCGACGCCGATGTCGATCCCAAGATCGTGGAGGTCTACGTTCGCTACTTGCGGCGCAAGATCGACGAGCCCTTCGCCGTGAGCACAATCAAGAACCAGCGGGGAGTCGGCTACCGGATCGTGGCGGCATGAGGCTCGGCCGGCTGCGGTCGGTCCGGTGGAGGACAACGGCGGCGGCCACGGTTTTGACGGCCCTTGTGCTGAGTCTGGCGTCAGTTCTCATCGTCCGGTTGGTGGAGAGCGATCTGGAGGACAACGCCAGAGGCGCCCTCAGCAGCGCGCTGGAGTCAGCCACCCACGCCGTCAGCGGGGAGGGGGGCGAAGGCAGCGCCGAAGGCACATCCAGTGGGGAGGGCGGAGAAGGTAGCAGCGAGGGCGCATCCAGCAGCGATGCCCGGCAGCAGGCATTGGCCGATGCCTCTGTCCGCGAAGTGGAAGCAGGGGTCGACGCGGCGTCGAATGCGCTGCTGATCATCGTTCCCATTGTGGTGGTGGCGCTCGGCCTCGCTATCTGGTGGACGGTTGGACGAGCCCTTCGGCCAGTGAGGGCCATCTCTTCCCAAGTCACCGAGATCTCGGGGTCCACCCTCAGCGAGCGCGTGCCGGTGCCGGCCAGTGAAGACGAGATCGCGGAGCTGGCTGCGTTGATGAACGAGATGCTCGACCGGCTGGAATCGTCATCGGAGAGACAGCGGGCCTTTGTGGCCGACGCCAGCCACGAACTTCGCTCTCCTCTTTCGACAATCGTGGCTGCGGCGGAGATCGCCTCGGTCAGCCCCGACCCCATGAGGCTCCAGGAGCTGGCCGAGACGGTGTCGGGCGAGGCCGAGCGCATGCAGCTGCTGGTGGCCGATCTGCTGGATCTGGCCCGGCTCGACGAGGATCGCCTTGAGCTGGCGACGACCGCCGTGGATGTCGCCTCTGTGTGCCGCGAGGCCTTGGATCGATTTGTGGACGCAGCGCCGGCGATCTCGCTGAACGCTCCCGCCACCGCTCATGCTGATGGGGTGCTCTCGCAGATCGAGCGGGTGGTGTTCAACTTGGCCGAGAACGCGGTCACCCATGCCGAGAGCCATGTGTCGGTAACCGTGACCCCCGATGGCGCCGACGTGAGGATTGCCGTTGAGGACGACGGGCCGGGTATCAGCCCCGAAGACCGCGAGCGCATATTCGAGCGCTTCGTCCGGCTGGATAGCAGTCGGGAAAGGAAGACGGGCGGCATCGGCATCGGCCTCGCTCTTGTCAAGGCCATCGTGGATCGCCATCGTGGGGCCATCCGGGTGGGCGACTCCGCTGCGCTCGGCGGCGCCCGATTCGAGGTCACCCTCCCAGCGGCTGAAACCCCTGCTTAAGGGAAAGTTAAAGCCCCTCGCGATCTAATCATTCCTTAACCATCTCCCCGGCACACTGTGGCCACCAGGTTTTGTGAAGCGCAGAACCGGTCACATCAAAGGAGATGGAAAGATGACCATCGACACCCGATCGAACCTCGAAGAGGGCAAGAACAACGGAGGTCGCTTCTTCGGCAATTCAAGGAAGAGGTTCGCAGTTATGGCGGGTGCCGCCGTGCTGTCCCTCGCTCTCATCGCCGGAGCGTGCAGCAACGGCGGCGAGTCCGGCGAGGGCGCCGGTCACGAAGGCGGCAGTGAGGGCGGCGGCGAGCACTCAGAAAGCGGCGAAGGCCGCGAAGGCGCGGGGGAGCACTCAGAAAGCGGCGAAGGCGGCGGCGAGCACTCAGAAGGCGCTGGCCATAGCCATGAAGGCGGCGAGTCCGGCGAGGAGACCAGCCCGACCCTGCCCGTCAGCCAGCCCACATCCGGCACGTTCAACAACCTCGACTACCGCGCGGCCTACGACGAGGCGGCCAACTCCTTCAAGGCGACGGTCACCAACAACACCGACCAAACGGTGTGCGCTTCCCGCGTGGAGGTCCACATGGCTGTCAAGGGCCAAGTTACCGAGCTGGGTCCCACCGCCAGAGTCGACCTTAAACCCGGCGAGAGCAACGACGTGGAACTCCCGGCCGGCTCTGTCGTGCCCGACACCTACACCATCCACCCAGAATCCTCCCCTTGCCCTTAGCCTGATAGAAGATCCCTCAACAGGGTAAGTGCGCCCCTGGGCTGACCCCCTCCGGCCCAGGGGCGCAGCGCGTCTATTGGGCAAATGGAAGCCGCAGCATCTTCTGGTGTCGCTGCGGTCTGGGGAGGGGGCGGCTTAGAAGTCCTCGTCGAAGGCGACGTCGCCCTCGACGCCCACCTGGTAGGAGGCCACTGTGCGCTCGAAGAAGTTGGTCAGCTCCTGCACGTCTTGGAGCTCCATGAACGAGAACGGATTCTTGGCGCCGAACTGCTTGGGCAGCCCGAGCTGGGTGAGGCGCTGGTCGGCCACGAACTCCAGGTAGCGGCGGGTGTCGGCCACCGACATGCCGGGCACTCCCTGGCCCAACAGGTCTTCGGCGAACTGGTATTCGCAGTCCACCGCCTCGCGGATCATGGTGGAGACCTGCTCGCTGAGTTCGGCGTCGAACAGCTCGGGCTCCTCGGCCCGAACCGTGTTGACCACCTCGAGGGCGAAGTTCATGTGGCAGCTCTCGTCGCGGAACACCCAGTTGGTCCCGGCGGCCAACCCGTTCAACAGCCCCTTGGAGCGCAGGAAGTAGACGTAGGCGAACGCCGCGAAGAAGAAAAGCCCCTCGATGCAGGTGGCGAAGCAGATCAGGTTCAACAGGAACTGCCGGCGCTGCTGGGGGGTGTCGCACCGCTCGATGTCGTCCATGGAGTTCATCCACCGGAAGCAGAACTCGGCCTTTTGGCGGATGGAGGGGATGTTGTCGATGGCGGCGAAGGCGGCCTCCCGCTCGGCGAGGTCGGGAATGTAGTTGTCGAGCAGGGTCAGATAGAACTGGACGTGAAGGGCCTCTTCGTAGAGCTGCCTCGACAGATACATCCGGGCCTCGGGGGCGTTGACGTGCTTGTAGAGGTTCAGCACCAAGTTGTTGGCCACGATGGAGTCGCCAGTGGCGAAAAACGCCACCAGCCGGTTCACCAAGTGCTTCTCCGCGGGCAAAAGGGTGCGCTCCAAGTCGACCAAGTCATCGGAGAAGTCGATCTCGTCCACCGTCCAGGTGTTCTTGATGGCGTCGCGGTACATGTCGTAGAACTGCGGATAGCGCATGGGGCGCAGCGTCAGATTGAAGCCGGGATCGAGGATCTGCCCCTTGGCCGGTGCGGACGGAGGCACCGGCTGCGGTGCCGGGCTGTGGCCCAGTTCTTCTTCGAAAAAGGGGGATTCTGCCAGTGCCATCAGTCGCATGCCTCACACATTTCGGGGTTTTCCAAAGAGCAGGCCACTGCTTCGGCGTCGGTTATCGGGGCGGAATCAGGGACTGTGGGAGTGCCGCCGGTAGTGGTCTGGTTGATCCGGGTGGCCGGGCGGGACCGCAGGTAGTAGGTGGTCTTCAAACCCGACTTCCAGGCGTGGGAGTACATGGAGCTGAGCTTGCCGATGGTGGGCGACTCCATGAACAGGTTCAGCGACTGGGACTGGTCGATATATGCCCCCCGGTCGGCGGCCATGTCGATGAGCGACCGCTGGGGGATCTCCCAGGCGGTGCGGTACACCGACTTCAGTTCGTCGGGGATGCGGTCGATTTCGGCCACCGAACCCTCTGAGCGCTTCACGTCGGCGATCATCTGGTCGTCCCACAGCCCGAGCTCTTGGAGGTCGTTCACCAGATACCGGTTGATCTGCAAGAACTCCCCGGAGAGGGTCTCCCGCTTGAACAGGTTGGATACCTGGGGTTCGATGCACTCGAAGCACCCGGCTATGGAGGCGATGGTGGCGGTGGGGGCGATGGCGATGAGCAGGGAGTTGCGCAGCCCGTGCTCGGCGATGCGGTCGCGCAGTGTCTGCCACCGGGCGGGGTCGGTGGGCTCCTGGTTCCACAAGTCGAACTGGAGGTGGCCGCTGGCCGCCCGGGTCTCGGAGTACGCCGGGTGGGGACCGTGCTTCTCGGCCAGCTCGGTGGAGGCCCACAGGGCGTTGAAGTAGATCTCCTCGGAGATGCGGGCCGACAGTCGGCGGGCCTCGTCGCTGTCGAAGGGTATGGCCAGATGGAAGAACACGTCTTGAAGGCCCATCAGGCCCAGGCCCACCGGGCGCCACTTGGCGTTGGAATCGGCTGCCTCGGTGGTGGGGTAGAAGTTGATGTCGATGACCCGGTCCAAGAAGGGCACCACGCCGCGGACCACCTCGCCGAGCCGCTCGAAGTCCATCTCGTTGCTGTCGGTGTCGACGAAGGCTCCCAGGTTGACCGACCCCAGGTTGCACACTGCGGTCTCATCGGCGCTGGTGACCTCGATGATCTCGGTACACAGGTTGGACAGGTGTACGGTGCGCCCCTCCTGGCCGGTCTGGTTGCAGCGCAGATTTGAGGCGTCCTTGAAGGTCATCCAGCCGTTGCCCGTCTGGGCCAGGCACCGCATCATGTCGCCGTAGAGCTGGCGGGCGGGGAGCTGGATCTCGTACAGCTTCTCACGCTCGGCCTCCTCGTAGGCCTCCCGGAACTCGTCGCCGTACAGATCGGTGAAGTGGGGCACCTTCTTGGGGTCGAACAGCGACCACTGCCAGTCTTTCTCCACCCGCTCCATGAACAGGTCGGGGACCCAGTTGGCCAGGTTGAGGTTGTGGGCTCGGCGGTTGTGGTCGCCGGTGTTCTCCTTGAGCTCCAAGAAGTCCTTGATGTCGGCGTGCCAGGTTTCCAGGTAGACGCAGGCCGCACCCTTGCGCTTGCCGCCCTGGTTGACGGCGGCCACCGAGCTGTCCAGGGTTTTCAGCCACGGCACGATGCCGTTGGACAGGCCGTTGGTGCCCTTGATGAGCGACCCCTTGGAGCGGATGCGATGCCAGGCCACGCCGATGCCGCCAGCGAACTTAGACAGACGTGCGATGTCGGTGTACCGCCCGTAGATCCCCTCGAGGCTGTCCTCGGGGGAGTCGAGCAGGTAGCACGACGACATCTGGGGGTGAGTGGTGCCCGAGTTGAACAGCGTCGGGCTCGACGGCAGGTAGGCCAGCGAGCTCATGAGGTCGTAGAAGGCGACGGCCTCATCGGCGTCGACCGACAGGCCGCAGGCCACCCGGAGGAAGAAGTACTGGGGGGTCTCAATCACCAGGCGGGTGTCGGGGTGGCGCAGCAGATAGCGGTCGTACACGGTGCGCAGGCCGAAGAACTCGAAGTTCCTATCGCGCAGCGAGCTGATAGAGGCGTTCAACGCGGGGGCGTTCTTCTCGGCGAAGTCAGCCGTCTCATCGCTGATCAGGCCCAAGCTGTGGCCGGTCTTGATCGACTCGGTGAACCAGGGGATGTTCTGGTTGCGGACCTCTTTGTCGATGCAGGTGGACAGGAGCCGGGCGGCCAGCTTGGAGTAATTCGGCTCGTTGACGATGAGACCGGCCGCGGTGCGCATGGACAGCTCGTCTAGCTCACGGGTGGTGGCCCCGTCAGAGAGGGCGGAGATGGTTCGCTTGGCTACCCGCATCGGGTCGACGCCCACCAGTCCCTCGGCGCAGCGGGCCACGGCGTTGACGATCTTGTTTACGTCTACCGGCTCCAACTCGCCGTTGCGTTTGCGGACCTGCATCCCCGTCGCGCTGTCCCCATTCTGGTCGGCATCGGCCCCATTGCTGCCTACGGCGGCCAGTGGCTCCTGTATGAGTGTCATCAGTCCCCCCTGAGAACGAGGCTTTTCAGCGGTCAGCGCGAAGTCCTATGAGTGTAATTACACGCGGAAAATTACGCAATAGTCATGGCGTCTTAGGTCTGTGGCCTGGGGCTTTAGAAAGGGGGTGGGAAAAATAGGGCGCGAAGGCGCGCGCGGGCTAGGCCTCGCG
The DNA here is from genome assembly GCA_022825005.1 of Acidimicrobiia bacterium. Taxonomy (GTDB): domain Bacteria; phylum Actinomycetota; class Acidimicrobiia; order Acidimicrobiales; family Bin134; genus Poriferisocius. The sequence goes on along the minus strand of JAJDYU010000072.1, from coordinate 5,358 downwards.
GACGGTTAATTCGGTGGCTTTGAGGGCGGCCCAGCACCGCGAACCGGTGCTCAGGCCCAGCTCGCCCACAGCTTGGGGTGTGACCCACACCTGGCAGGGCACTGGACGCCCCAGAAGCACCCGCACCCGGTCGCTCTCGGGCTGGATTCGGGCCACTTCGGCTTGCCAGGTGTTGCGGGCACTGGTGTGGGGCTCGGCTGTAGACAAGGTGACCGCCGCGGGGGAGAAGGTGACCAGCACCGGCCCGGTCATAGGGGTGGCGGTGGTGAGGGCGAGCCCGCCTTCGAGGGCCACTTCGGTGCCGGCGGCGATGCCCGCGAGCAGGTTGATGTCGAGCAGCCCGGCGGTCCACGGCGTACGGGGATCGGAGGCCACCTCCACGGGGGTGCCGGTCTGCACTATCTCACCCCTCTCCATCACCAGGAGCTGGTCGGCCAGCACTCTGGTCTCCACCGGATCGTGGGTGATCAGCACCCGAGTGGCATCGATGTCGGCCAGCAAATGGCGCACGTCGGTGCGGGTTTCAGCGTCGAGGGAGGCAAGGGACTCGTCGAGCAGCAGAACGGCGGGCTCGCAGGCGGCCGCCCGGGCCAGGCCCACCCGCTGAGCCTGGCCGCCGGATAGCTGCGCGGGGCGCAGACCGGCCAGGTCGGCCAGGCCCACCTTGTTGAGCCACTCCTCGGCGCGTCGGCGGGCCGGACGAGCAGCCAGGCCCGCGCAACGGGGGCCGAACGCCACGTTGTCCACCACGCTGAGGTGGGGAAACAGCAGATTGTGCTGGCTGTGCAGGGCAATGGGGCGACGGTCGGGGGGCACATGTATGCCCTGGGCGGGATGGTCGACCAGCTGGCCGGCCAACACCACATTGCCCCGCTGAAGAGGGATCAGCCCGGCCAGCACGTGGACCAGCGTCGTCTTGCCCGCGCCGTTGGGGCCGACGATGGCAGTGCAGCTACCGGCTGGCGCATCCAACTGGGCGCGTATGGTGAAGTCTCCGGTGGCGGCATGGACTTGAGCTTGGATGCTCATGAGGGGGACGACTCCGGCGAGCTCTGCTGTCTAGGGGTGCGGGGGGCGATCCAGCGGTGGCGCAGGCCGATGAGGATGAGCAGCGACACCCCGATCAGCAGCACCGACATGGCGATGGCCGCCTCGGGCTGGCCGGCCTCGTTGGCCTGGGCGATGGCCAGCGGCAGCGTGCGGGTGCGGCCCGGATGGTTGCCGGCGAAGGTGATGGTGGCCCCGAACTCGCCGAGGGCTCGGGCCCACGACAGGGTGGCCCCCGCGGCCAGCGACGGGGCCAGCAGCGGCAGGGTAATGCGGCGCAGCACGGTCCAGCGCCCGGCGCCCAGGGTGGACGCGGCCGACTCCAGACGGGGATCGAGCTGGCGCAGACCGGCCTCGGCGGTGATCACGAAGAAGGGCATAGACACGAACGCCGCCGCGATCACCGCGCCCGCGGTGGTGCCGATGAGGGTGTCAATACCCAACCAGTCGTGCAGCGCTCGGCCGACCAGTCCCTTTCGGCCGAGGGCGAAGAACAGGGCGATGCCGCCCACCACTGGGGGCAGCACCATGGGCAGCAGCACTATGGCCCGCACCAGCGCCCGGCCCCGGAATGACAGCCGAGCCAATACCCAGGCCAGGGGAAGCCCCAGGACCACCGACACCGCCGCGGCCAGAAGTGACACCACCACTGACACTCGGAGGGCTTCCAGGGTGGCCGTCTCGCCCAGGGTGGTGCCCAGCGATGACCAGGGCGTGCGCTGCAACAGGCCCACGAGAGGCAGCGCCAAGACGGCTACCGCGATGATGGCCATAGCCACAATCGCGATCGGCGGCCGGCGATTGGGCCTTTTGGTGTTGGGGCGTTTGGTCATGGGGAATCGAATCCGTGGCTCCAGAGGATGCGCTGACCGTCGGGGCCGACCACAAAGTCCACAAAGGCAGCCGCTGCGGCCCGGTCGCTGACCGCGGCCACCGGGTAGTCGTTGAACCGAATCTGGGGGCCGAGGGGCACTGCGGCCACCTTGTTGCCGCCGGCTGCCGCGTCAGTGGCGTACACCAGTCCGGCGTCGGCCTCGCCGAGCATCACCTTGGTGAGCACGGCGCGCACGCTTGTCTCCTCGGTATCGGGATCGGCGTCGATCCCGGCGTCGGCTAGCACGACCTGGGCGAGGGCACCGCAGGGCACCTCGGGGGCGCACACTGCCAGCACCAGGCTGTCATCTGACAGGTCTTCTAGTTCACTGATGTTGCCGGGGTTGTCCGCTGGCACCACCAAGGCCAGTCGGTTGCGGGCGAACAGGACGGGGGACGCGGCGGTGCGCCCTTCGGCTGCCACCCGGTTCATATTGGCACCGTTGGCCGATGCGAAAACATCAGCCCGAGCGCCCGCGCTTATTTGGGCGGCCAGCCGGGCACTGCCCGCGAAGTTGAGCTTCACGTCGACGCCGGGGTTGGCGGCCTCGTACTCGACAGCCAAGTCTTCGAATGCCTCTGATAGCGACGCCGCGGCGTACACGGTCACTGTGGTCTCGCCTCCACCCCCGCATCCTGTCACCAACCAGGCAAGAACCCCGGCCAGTGCACCGAGAGTTCGTGGCCGCATGGAACGTCGAATCGTCAGGCCGCGGACTCGGTTTCCAGCTCCGCGGTCACCGACAGCTCCGGGCCCTCCGCGGTGAGGAGCTCTCGGCACCGCCCGGCGTCGGCCACGTCGTCGGCCACCATCTCCAAGATGGCCAGCCGCTCGGCGGTGTCGGTGACGGTGGCGGTGGTGACCGCGGCGGCCAGGCGCACCTTGGCATCGCTTTTGATGCGGCGGATCTCCCTCAGGGTATCGGCGGCCACCGCGGCGGCCTCGGGGTTCACGTCGCCGGCCGCGGCCCGCAGCTCGGCTCCGACAGGCCAGGGCGAGCGGTGGACCGAGCCTTGTTGCCACCATGACCACACCTCTTCGGTCACATACGGCAGGAACGGGGCGAACAGCTTGAGGTAGGCGATGAGGGCAGTCTCCAAGGTGGAGCGGGCCGACTCGCCCGCTGGCCCGCCCCGCCCGCCGTAGGCCCGGTTCTTCACCAACTCCAAGTAGTCGTCGGTGAACGACCAGAACGATGTCTCGGTGCTCTCCAGGGCTCGGGCGTAGTCGCCCTTGTCGAAGGCGGCGGTGGCATCGTCGATCAGGTCGGCCAGGTGGGCCAGCAGGGCCCGGTCGAGGGTCTCGGTGGGCTGGGCGTGGGCTGCCGGCTCTTGGCCGAGCACAAACCGGCTGGCGTTGAGGATCTTCACCGCCAGGCGCCGGCCTACCTTCATCTGGCCTTCTTCGAAGGCGGTGTCGGTGCCGGGGCGTCCCGACGACGCCCAGTAACGCAGCGCGTCGGCGCCGAATTGCTCCAGGGTGCCCATGGGGGTGACCACGTTGCCCTTCGACTTGGACATCTTCTTGCGGTCGGGGTCGAGCACCCAGCCGGAGATGGCCGCGGTGGACCACGGCAGCCCGTCGTGCTCGAAGTGGGCCCGAGTCACGGTGGCGAACAGCCAGGTGCGGATGATCTCGTGGGCCTGGGGGCGCAGATCCATGGGGAAGGTGCGCTCGAACAGGTCGGGGTCGTCCTCCCAGTAGCAGGCAATCTGGGGGCTCAGCGAGGAGGTGGCCCAGGTGTCCATGACATCGGGGTCGGCGGCGAACCCGCCCGGCTGGTCCCGCTGGTCTTCGGCGTAGCCAGGGGGTGTGTCGGAGGACGGGTCGATCGGGAGGCGGGATTCGTCGGCGGCGATGGGGTGGTCATAGTCGGGCTGGCCTTCGGCATCCAGCGGATACCAGATGGGGAAGGGCACGCCGAAGAAGCGCTGGCGGCTGATGAGCCAGTCGCCGTTCAGCCCACCGACCCAGTTCTCGTAGCGGACCCGCATGTGCTCGGGCACCCAGTTGAGCTCCCGGCCCCTGTCGATGAGGGCGTCGCGCAGGGCTTGGTCGCGCCCGCCGTTGCGGATGTACCACTGGCGGGAGGTGACGATCTCGAGGGGGCGCTGGCCCTTCTCGAAGAACTTCACCGGGTGGGTGATGGGTCGGGGTTCGCCGATCAGCTCGCCCGACTCGGTGAGGAGCTCCACCATGCGCTGCTGGGCGCCGTGGATGGTTTTTCCAGCGATCTCGGCGTAAGGGGCGGGGTCGATGCCGGTGGGAGCGTCGGATACGATGCGGCCGCCCCGGTCGACGATGGCCCGTACCGGCAGGTTCAGCTCCCGCCACCAGGTCACGTCGGTGGTGTCGCCGAAGGTGCAGATCATGGCCGCGCCGGTGCCCTTCTCCGGGTCGGCCAGGGTGTGGGCCACCATGGGTACTGCGGCCTTGAACAGCGGGGTGGTGATGGTCTGGCCGAACAACGGCTGGTAGCGCTGGTCGTCGGGGTGGGCCACCACGGCCACGCAGGCGGCCAGCAGCTCGGGGCGGGTGGTGTCGATGGGCAGGTCGCCGCCGTCGGGCAGGTGGAAGGCGAGGCGGTGGTAGGCGCCCGGGCGCTCCCGGTCTTCGAGCTCGGCTTGGGCCACTGCGGTGCGGAAGGTCACATCCCACAGGCTGGGGGCCTCGCTCTGGTAGGCCTCGCCCCGGGCCAGGTTGCGGAGGAAGGCCCGCTGAGAGGCCCGGCGGCTGCGCTCGTCGATGGTGGCGTACGTGAGCGACCAGTCGATGGACAGGCCCAGGCGGCGCCACAGTTCCTCGAAGGCCTGCTCGTCGGTGGCGGTGAGCTGCTCGCACAGCTCCACGAAGTTGCGCCGGGAGATGGGGAGCTGTTCTTTGCCGGGCTCGTCGGGGGGTTGATAGTGCGGGTCGTAGGGGAGGGAGGGGTCGCAGCGGACGCCGAAGTAGTTCTGCACCCGGCGTTCGGTGGGCAGGCCGTTATCGTCCCAGCCCATGGGGTAGTACACCTCTTTGCCCTGCATGCGCTGATACCGGGCCAGGGTGTCGCAGTGGGTGTAGCTGAACATGTGGCCCACGTGGAGGCTGCCGCTGACGGTGGGGGGAGGGGTGTCGATTGAGTAGACCTGGTCGCGGGTGGCAGTACGGTCGAAGCGGTACGTTCCGTCGGCTTCCCAGATGTCGTCCCACTTGGCTTCGAGGCCCTCGAGCGCGGGCTTCTCGGGGACGTTGCGGGGGGCCGTCATCGCTTGGTCATCGTACTGTTGTATTTGCAGCGGGTTGCAGTCGTTACACGTGGGGGCTGTTGGCACCACCCTCTTTGTCTTGGGACTCACATGGCTATGTGAGGTGCTGGGCGATCAGCGCTGCGACCTTCGCGTTGTTGAGCACCAGCTCTTTGTTCGCTTCTAGGCTCTCGCCGTCGGTTGCATCGA
>JAJDYU010000066.1 GCA_022825005.1 Acidimicrobiia bacterium | reverse complement strand
ATAGGGCACCGTGCCCGCCCGGCGAACTTCGGTCAGGCGCTCCACCATCCGGTGGGCGATATGGATGGGCAGCGGCATCAACTCGGGGGTCTCGTCGCAGGCAAACCCGAACATCATCCCCTGGTCGCCGGCCCCCTGCTCTAAGGGATCGAGCCGGTCAACTCCCTGGGCAATATCAGGAGACTGGTCGTCGATGGACACCATCACGCCGCAGGTGTTGCCGTCGAAGCCGTAATCTTCCCGGTCGTAGCCGATCCCGGTGATGGTGTCTCGCACCACCCGGGGAATATCGATATAGCCGTCGGTGGAGATCTCCCCAGCCACCACTACCAGACCGGTGGTCACCAGAGTCTCACACGCCACCCGGCTGCCGATATCCACCTCAAGGAGGGCATCCAGCACCCCGTCGGATATCTGGTCGGCGATCTTGTCGGGGTGACCGCCGGTGACCGACTCAGACGTGAAGCGGTACCGGCCATTTGACCCTTGGCTCATTGATTCTCCTAGCGGACGTCGGCTCGACCGTCGCGGTCGGCTACCACGAGGTCGAGAACGGCTTGGGCCACCTGGCGCTTGGAGCGCAGTCCAATCGAGTGGGCCCGGCCATCGGAAGCTAGCACCAGCACCTCGTTGGTGTCGTGCGCAAAACCGGCGTTTTCGGCCGTCACATCATTGGCCACGATGTAGTCGGCACCCTTGCCGTTCAGCTTTGCCGCCGCATTGTCGGCTACATCGCAGGTCTCGGCGGCAAATCCGATCAAGACCTGGCCCTCGGGCTTGGACGCCCCCAGTGCGGCCAGGATGTCTGGGGTGGGCTCCAGTTCGATGGCCGGAACCCCATCGCGCTTTTTGAGCTTCACTCCGGCCGGGTCGATCGGGCGGAAATCGGCCACCGCCGCCGCCATGATCACCACTTCGGCGTCTGCCGCCGCCGCCGTGGTGGCCGCGGCCATCTCCTCGGCGGTGTCGACCCTCACCACCGTTGCGCCCGAAGGCCCAGGGCGGTCCACGGTGGAGACGATGGTCACCTCGGCCCCCCGACCGGCGGCTTCCTCGGCAAAGGCATAGCCCTGTTTGCCCGAGGAATGGTTGCCGATATAGCGCACGGGATCGATGGGCTCCCTAGTGCCTCCTGCGGTGACCACCACCGACAGGCCGGCCATGTCTCGGAGACCGCTGCCGGCACCGAGCACCCGGGTAACGCCGGCCACGATGTCGTCCGGCGAACTGAGCCTTCCAGCACCCTCGTCGCCTCCCGCCAGGCGCCCCGATTCCGGCCCCACAATGTGCACCCTTCTTTCGACCAGGGTGGCGATGTTGTCGGCCACCGCCGGGTGCTCCCACATCTCGGTGTGCATGGCCGGGCAGACAACCACGGGGGCCCGGGTGGCGATGAGCGTGGCGGTCAAAAGGTCGGAGCTGATGCCTGCGGCATAGGCGCCGATAACCCGGGCGGTAGCCGGGGCGACGACAACGCAGTCGGCTGTCTGGCCCAATGTGGTGTGGGGAATGGGGTCGTCCTCGTCGAAGAGGCCCATCTGGGTGCGCTCGGAGGCCAGCGCGTCGAAGGTGGCGCGGCCCACGAACCGGGTGGCGCCTTTGGTCAAGACCGGAATGACGTAGGCACCGGCGTCCATTAACCGACGGCAGACCTCAACCGCCTTGTACGCCGCGATCCCCCCGCTGACGCCGAGCACGATTCGCTTGCCGGCCAGCGAATTCATGGGTTTGTCAGGACGCTGAGTCCAGATCGGCCCCGTCTGCATCAGCGTCGTCCGGATCGGCCTGCACCAGATCGGCCTGCTCGAGATTGGCTTCGCCGGTGGGGATCATAGAGTCGGCCAAAGCCTCCTCTTCGGTGACTTCTGGAGGATCGGTGGCGATGATTTTGTCGGACGCAATCTCCTCGAAGGCGATGGACAGGGGCTTGCGAGACATGGTCAGCACCTGGGGCGGGACCATGGCGCCCAGACCCTCGCCCAACTGGCCGAAATAGGAGTTGATCTGACAGGCCCGCAGCGCTCCCAGTGTCACCAGGCGAAACTTGGAGTCGGTGCGGCCCAAGAGCTCCTCAATGGTCGGATACATCATGGTTTCGTGCTGTTCAGACATCTGTGCAGCCCTTTTCTAGCGAGCCCATCTACTGCGTGCAGCCTTCTTCCCAAGAGTCTGGGGAGAGCACGACAATGTTATCAGGACAGGCTGACTCAATCGGCATTGTCAGATGGTTGCAAGCGGGCTTCTTCGATCAGCGCGCCGATTGCGGCCACCGCCTCAGCGAGGCTGTCGTTGACAACGTGGATGGCGTTGAGCTCATAGGCTTGGATTCGCTCGGAGTCGGCCAGAGCCAGGCGCTTGGCGATGTGGCTCTCGGAGTCGCCCCGGCCCCGCAGGCGGGATTCCTGCTCGGCGGCTGAGGGTGCCTCCACGAAGATACACAGGGCTTCGGGGTGGCTCTCCCGCACTTGGGCCGCGCCCTGGACGTCGATCTCCAACAGCACGTCACAGCCCGCGGGTGGATCGGGCTGGGGCGTTCCGTAGAGATTTCCGGCGATCTCCGCCCACTCCACGAATCCTCCGGAGGCAATCTTGGCCCGAAACTCGGCCTCATCGGCAAACACATAGGCGGTTTCCGGCTCGCCTGAACGGCGCACGCGCGTCGTCCATGAGCGGCTAAGCCACAGTTTGGGATCCACAGCCACCAAAGCAGCCGCGATCGTCCCTTTGCCGACCCCGCCGGGGCCGGAAAGCACAATTATCAGAGGCTGATCTAGTTGCCGCAGCGCGCCAGCAACGAGGCCCGTTGCTGATCGCCTAACCCGCGGATGCGCCGACTGTCGGCAATGCCGATCTCGTCCATCATCCTGCGGGCCCGGACCTTGCCCATACCTGGAAGGGATTCCAGGACGGCAAGCACCTTGGTGCCGGCGACCACTTCGTCTGTTTCCGCTTGTTCCAGCAGGTCGGAAAGCGAAATTGACCTCATCTTCAGCTTGGCCTTGACTTCGGCGCGCTTGCGGCGCACCTCGCCAGCCTTGGCCAACGCTGCCTGGCGCTGTTCTGCTGTCAGTTGTGGGGGTCCTGCCATTACACCATTGTAGTTTGCACTGCAAGTCTTATTGGGGATTTCGCCGCCCTCAAGGGAGATGGCTGATGCTGGCGCCCACCAGTCGGGCCCGTTCGGCCATATCCACCAGCGCATGGGCCAAGTGGTCTGAGTCGATGGTCATCCCCTGGACCGGTGAGGTCACGGTTCGGCCGATCACCAATATGGAGGCACCCGCGGCGATTGCCGCTCCGGGGGTGGCCACCGAGGCCTGATCGTCGTTGCTCGAGTCGGGGAGCCGGATGCCAGGCACCACGCACTCCAGCTCCGGAGCGACATCTTTGACCACCCCGATATCGGCTGCCGAGCAGATGACCCCGCCGCAGCCCGCATCGCGGGCCAGACCCACCCGCTCTTCCAGGACGGCCCGCGACCGGTCGCTCTCACTGGTCAGAATCGTTACCCCCAGAATCTGGGCGGTGGCGTTGCTGCCCTCAGCCAAGCCCTCCACCCCGGCCTTCAGCACTTCGGCCCCGCCGCAGGCATGGACGGTCAACCAGCGGGCACCAGCTCGGCCCACCTGCGCGGCCGCTCGTTCCACCGTGTTGGGGATGTCGAGGAACTTGAGGTCGGCAAACACGTCGAATCCCCGATCGGTCATGGCCATGATGGCCGTCGGACCAGCGGTGGCAAACAGCTCGAAGCCGACCTTGGCCACTCCCATCCAGGGGCGAACCGCGTCGGCCATCAAACAGGCCAGGTCCAGATGATCCTTATCCAAGGCAATGGCCAACCGGGGATCGTGTTTTCGGGGTTCGGGGTCAGTCATGGGCTGCTCCAATCAGCTCGTCCAGTCGATTCACGCCGTGGGAGGCACACCAGCGGGTGAGCTCCCGCAGGACTTTGGCCGGAGCCCGGGGGTCGGCGAACGTGGCGGTGCCCACCTGCACCGCTCGGGCGCCGGCCATGATCATCTCCACCGCGTCGGCACCCGAGGCGATTCCTCCCACCCCGATGATGGGCACGTCGGGAAGGGCGGCGTACACGTCGAAGACCGATCTAACCGCCACCGGGCCGATGGCTCGCCCCGACACTCCTCCCCCACCGGCGCCCAACAGGGGCTTGCGGTCTTCAACGTCGATAACCATGCCCAGAAGAGTGTTGATCAGAGTCAGAGCCTCGGCGCCGCCTTCCACCGCGGCGCCGGCAATCTCCACCAGGTCGCCGGTGGCGCTGAGCTTGGCCCAGCGGGGAAGGCCACAGGCTTCGGTGGCCGCCAGCGCGGCCCGCGTCATGGCCGCGGAGTGGGAGAACATGCGCCCCCGATCCTCCAGATTGGGACAGGAGACGTTGACCTCCACGGCCACCACCGCCTCCATGGCCGGACCGCCAGCCGCCGACAGCAGATCGGCGGCGGCCGAGTAGTCGTCCAGGGTGCGCCCCCAGATCGACGCCACCACCCGGGTGCCGGATTCGGCCAGCACCGGCAGCTCCTCGGCCAGCCACCGGGGCAGGCCCGGGCCTTGCAGGCCCACGCTGTTGATCATCCCCGCAGGAACCGGGTGGACCCGGGGCGGGGGGTTGCCCGGCCACTCATAGGGAGCCAGCGATTTCACCACCACCGCGCCCAGCGCGGGGTAATCCAGATAGTGGGCCAATTCGGTTCCGTGGCCCACCGTGCCCGAGGCGGTCATCACCGGATTGGGCAACCGAACCGAGCCGATGGCGGTGTCCAACGCCGGCTTCGGTTCGCCCCGTCTCATCTAGCGGAGCTCACAGATCGAGAGCCAGCTGATCGCTGGTCACACCGCGGTGGTATTCCTGGAGGGTCCTAACCCTCAGTTGGTGACGGGCCCAGTCGACCATGCCGTCGGCGGCGGCCAACCCGGCCGAGGCGGTGGTCAAAAGGGGCACCCGGTTGCGACTGGCCGCCCGGCGAATGTGATCGCCATCGGCCCGCGATCCGCGGCCCCTCGGGGTGTTGACCACCAGCTGCACCCGACCGTCGTCGATCAGCTCCACCACGTTGGTGCCCTCCTCGCCGACCTTGGCCACCACCTCGGCCACCGGCACACTGGCTTCGGACAGCGCAGCGGCGGTGCCTGAAGTGGCCGCTATGGCCAGGCCAAGCCCGGTGAAGCCTCGGGCCATCTCCACCCCGGCGGCTTTGTCCCGGTCGGCCAACGACATCAACACGGTGCCGCTGGAGGGCAGCGGGGCGCCGGCGGCGATCTGGCTCTTGGCGAAGGCCAATCCCGGACGCAAGTCGATGCCCATCACCTCGCCGGTGGCCTTCATCTCCGGACCGAGGATGGCGTCGGCCTCGGGGAACTTGTTGAACGGGAGCACCGCTTCCTTGACCGATATGTGGTCGCCGTTGGCCCGGCGTCCCAGCAGCCCCTCCTGTCGTAGATCGGCCAGGCTTGAGCCCATCATGACCCGGGTGGCCACTTTCACCAAGGGCACGCCGGTGGCCTTGGCCACAAACGGGACCGTGCGCGACGCCCGGGGGTTGGCCTCCAACACGAACACCTGGTCGGCTGCCCCTATTCCGAATTGCTTGACCGCGAACTGCACGTTGATCAGCCCCACCACATCCAGCGCGCGGGCGATGTCCTTCACGTGGCGCTCCAACAGGGCCACGGTGGCCTCGGAGAGGTGGACCGGTGGCAGCATGCACGCGCTGTCGCCGGAATGGACCCCGGCCTCCTCCACGTGCTCCATCACTCCGCCGATGAGCACCTCTCCGTACATGTCCCGGATGGCGTCCACGTCCACCTCGGTGGCGTCTTCCAAAAAGCGGTCGATGAGCACCGGCCGCTCAGCCGACAGCCCTCCCTCCCGGCCCAAGGAGCCGGATGCGGCCAACTCGGCCATGGCATCTCGCAGGTCATCGTCGGTATAGACGATCACCATGGCCCGGCCCCCCAGCACATAGGAGGGCCGAACCAACACGGGGTAGCCGATGCGGTCGGCCACCGCCAGAGCCTCCTCGGTGGTGGCTGCGGTGCCTCCGGCCGGCTGGGGGATGTCGAGGCGGGCGCAAAGGGCATTCCAGCGCTCCCGGTCCTCGGCCAGGTCGATGCTCTCGGGGCTCGTGCCCACCACCAGTCCATTGGGCAGCATGCCGGCCAGCTTCAGCGGGGTCTGGCCGCCGAGCGAGACGACAATTCCGGCAATGCCGGGGCCGCCCGCGATCTGCGACGACCGGAGTTCAGCGTCGATTACGTTGAGCACGTCCTCTTCGGTGAGGGGCTCGAAATACAGGCGATCGCTGGTGTCGTAGTCGGTGGACACCGTCTCTGGGTTGCAGTTGACCATGATGGTCTCATAGCCGGCCTCCGAGAGCGCGAAGCAGGCATGGACGCAGCAGTAGTCGAACTCGACTCCCTGGCCGATCCGGTTCGGACCCGACCCCAGGATGATCACCTTGGCCCGATCGGAGGGGGCCACCTCGCCCACGTCCTCATAGGTGGAGTAGTGGTACGGGGTCTCGGCTTCGAACTCGGCCGAGCAAGTGTCCACCGTTTTGAACGTCGCCTCCACACCCTCAGCGATGCGGGCCTTTCGAACCTCGGCGGCGGGCACATTCCAGAGATAGCCGAGCTGGGCATCGGAGAACCCGAACTGCTTGGCCCGCTTCCACTCCCTGGGAGTCATGGCCTCGAAGCCGCACTCGGTCAGCGCGGCCCGCTCCTCGGTGATCTGGAGGATCTGGTCGCAGAACCACGGATCCACCTTGGTGGCCTCGAACAGCTCTGCCACCGTGCGTCCCCTCCGCAGCAGGGCCTCGAGTTGGAAGATCCTCTCGGGGGTGGGCACTGCGGCGGCGGCCAGAAGCTCCTCGTCGCTGAGGGGGTCGTAGGCGGCCTCGGCCGGATCGGCGTTGAGGCCGTAGCGGCCCAGTTCCAGCGAGCGCAGCCCCTTTTGCAGCGACTCGGTGAAGGTGCGGGCGATAGACATGACCTCCCCCACCGACTGCATCTGGGTGTTCAGCACCCCCGACACCCCGGAGAACTTCTCGAACGCCCACCGGGGCACCTTGGTCACCACATAATCGATAACCGGCTCGAAGCAGGCCGGGGTCTTCTCGGTTATGTCATTGGGAATCTCGTCGAGGGTGTAGCCCACCGCCAGGCGGGCGGCGATCTTGGCGATGGGAAACCCGGTGGCCTTGGAGGCCAGCGCCGATGAGCGCGACACCCTCGGGTTCATCTCGATGATCACGAACTCGCCGTTTTCGGGGTTCACCGCAAACTGGATGTTGGAGCCGCCGGTTTCCACCCCGACCCGGCGGATGCAGGCGAAGGCAGCGTCGCGCAGCGCCTGGTACTCCACATCGGACAGGGTCTGGGCCGGCGCCACGGTGATGGAGTCACCGGTGTGGACGCCCATGGGATCGAGGTTCTCGATGGTGCACACCACCACGCAGTTGTCGGCCCGGTCGCGCATCACCTCCAGCTCGTACTCCTTCCATCCGGCGATCGACTGCTCGATGAGTATCTCGCTGATGGGGCTGGCCGCCAGGCCGTGGGCGGCCATGTCCCGTCCCTGCTCGGGAGTGTGGGCGATGCCGGTGCCGGTGCCGCCCAGGATGTAGGCCGGCCGGATGATCACGGGAAGCCCGATGCGCTCCATGACCTCCACCGCCTCGTCCAGGGTGTGGGCGGTGGCCGAAGGGGGCACGGGCAGGCCGATGTCGATCATGGCCTGGCGGAACTTGGCCCGGTCCTCAGCCGTGGAGATGGCGGTCTGATCGGCGCCGATCACCTCCACCCCGTACTTGTCCACCACCCCCGACTCGATGAGCTCCATGGCCAGGTTCAGCGCGGTCTGCCCCCCCAGGGTGGGCAGCAGCACGTCGGGCTGCTCCCGCTGGATAATGCCGGTGAGCACCTCGAGGCTGAGAGGCTCCACGTAGGTGGCGTCGGCGAACTCGGGGTCGGTCATGATGGTGGCCGGATTGGAATTGGCCAGGATTACCCGATACCCCTCGTCGCGCAGCACCCGGCAGGCCTGGGTGCCGGAGTAGTCGAACTCGCACGCCTGGCCGATCACGATGGGCCCCGACCCGATCAAAAGAATCGACTCGATGTCGGTCCTCTTAGGCATGAGTCGCCCCTCCGAGCAGCTGGCCCTGGGTCGGGCCGGCCACAGTTGTGTGGACGCCGTCCATGAGCTCGTCGAATTGGGCGAACAGATAGCGGGAATCGTGGGGGCCGGGACCGGCCTCAGGGTGGTACTGCACGCTGAATGCGGGCATGTCTCGGCACCGCAGACCTTCCACGGTGTGGTCGTTGAGGTTGATGTGGGTGATGTCGGCGCCGGGTATGGAGCTGTCGGCCACACAGAAGTTGTGGTTCTGGCTGGTGATCTCCACTGCTCCGGTGGACAGGTTTCGCACCGGGTGGTTGCCGCCGTGGTGGCCGAATGGCAGCTTGAAAGTCTCCCCGCCCAGTGCCGCGGCCAGAAGCTGGTGACCCAGGCAGATGCCGAAGATCGGCACCTCGCCCAGCAGTCCTGAGATAGTTCCGACCGCTCCGGCCACCGCCTCCGGATCGCCGGGTCCGTTGGACAAGAACACCCCGTCGGGCTGTCGGGCCAAGATGTCGGCCGCAGACGTGCTGGCGGGTACCACCTCAACGTGGGCGATGGTCCGCAGGTGGCGGACGATGGTGGCCTTGAGCCCAAAATCCAGGGCTACCACTCGGTGGGGGGGCTTTCCGCCGTCCCTCGTGCTGGTGAAGTGCTCGGACTCCGAGCGGGTGACGGTGGCCACCAAGTCGATTCCGTCGGTGCCGGGCTCGGCCGCGGCGGCGGCCCGCAGGTCGGACTCTGAAGCAGTACCGAAGGCACCGGGCATGGCACCGGCGTCGCGGATGTGGGTGGTGAGCCGCCGGGTGTCCACCCCGGCGAGACCGGCGATGCCCTGGTTGACCAAGAAGGCCTCCAAGTCGCCGGTGGAGCGCCAGTTGGAGCGGCGACGGGCCATGTCCCGCACGATCACGCCCCGGCAGAAGGGTCGGCGGCTCTCGTGATCAGCCGGCGCGACGCCGTAGTTGCCGATGTGGGGGTAGGTGAAGGTGATGATCTGCCCGGCGTAGGACGGATCGGTTATCACCTCTTGATAGCCGGTCAGCACCGTGTTGAACACCACCTCGCCAGAGGTGATGCCGTCGGGAGGTTCAGCGCCAATGGCCTCGCCTTCGAACACCTCGCCGTCGCTGAGCACCAGCGCTGCGGGGCGGATCACGAACTGGCCTCCCGGGCCAACACCTGCACCTGCCGAATCATGGCCGCATCTCCTGGCCCACGAGCACGGCCCTCCCCCCGACAATGGTGTGGCGCACCCGGCCGCGGACCTGGCGCCCGGCATAGGGAGTGTTGCGGGAGCGACTGGCCAAGTTGTCGGGGTCGACGGTCCACGTCTCTTCGGGGTCGAACACGCACAAGTTGGCCGGAGCATCGGGCACGATCGGCCCGCCGTGTTCCCCGCGCAACCCGGCGATGGCCGCCGGTCGCCAGCTGAGCAGCCCCACCACCTCGGCAATGGGCAGTTCCAGCTCGGTGAGGGCCAAGGCCAGGGCGGTCTCCAAACCGAGCATCCCCGGCGGTGCCTGGTCGAAGGGCATCTCCTTGGCGTCGGGGAGATGGGGGGCGTGGTCGGTGGCAATGGCGTCGACTGCCCCGTCGGCCAGCCCTTCTCGCACTGCATCTCGATCTTCGGCGGGGCGCAGGGGCGGGTTGACCTTGAACACCGGGTCATAGGAGGCGCAGGCCTCGTCGGTGAGGGTGAAGTGGTGGGTGGCCGCCTCGGCGGTAACCGCCACCCCAGCCTCGCGAGCCGCTCTCACCATGGCAATGGAGCCTCCGGTGGACAGGTGCTGGAAGTGAACGGGGGCGCCGGTGAAACGGCTGAGGGCGATGTCCCGCATGACCATCAACTCCTCGGCCTCGGCGGGCACGCCGGGTATGCCCAGGCGGCTGGACCACACGCCTTCGTGCATGTGGCCCCCCGCAGTCAGAGAATCGACTTCGCAGTGCTGGGCCAGCACAACCCCCAGACCGGCGGCGTACTCCATTGCCCGGCGCATTAGCCCGGCGTCTTGAACCCCGTTGCCGTCGTCGGTGAACAGGCGCACTCCCAGCGCGGCCATCTCGGCCATGGGGGCCAGCTGGTCCCCCTTGCGGCCTACGGTGATGGCCCCGGAGGTGTACACGTCGCACGGCGCTTGGCTGCCCAGCACCAGCACTTCTTGCACTACCGCGGCGCAGTCGATGGGCGGATTGGTGTTGGGCATGGCCACCACGGCGCTGAATCCGCCCCGGACTGCGGCCCACCCCCCTGTCTCTATGGTCTCGGCCTCTTCGGCCCCGGGCTGGCGCAAGTGGGTGTGCAAGTCCACAAATCCAGGGGCCACCACACAGCCGGCCGCGTCCAAGATCTCATCACCCCAAAGATCGGGGCCGATCGCGGCAATTCTGCCATCGTCGACCACCACGTCGGCAGTTCGCTCACCGGTCTGGTCGACCACCAAGCCGCCCTTGATGACGGTACTCATGAGGCTTCGCCTAGGGGGCTCATTGGGCTTCGCCTTGGGGACTCATTGGACTCCATCTTCGGGTTGCAGATCGGGGGCGGCGGCCAGCAGGAGGTAGAGAACGGCCATCCGGACGGCCACGCCGTGGCGGACCTGCTCGTTGAGGGTGGCGTTGGGCTGGTCCAGCACCTCGGGGGCTATCTCCACCCCGCGATTCACCGGACCCGGGTGCATGACCAGCGCTCCTGCGGGTAGTCGGGCAGCCCGGTCTACGGTGAGCCCCCACTGGGCGGTGTACTCCCGCAGCGACGGCAGCAAGGCTTCGGATTGGCGCTCTTGTTGCACCCGCAGCCCGTATACCACATCGCAATCGCTGAGCACCGCGTCGAGACTCGAGCTCACATCCACCGGCCAGGATTCCGCCGCGGGAGGCAGCAGCGTTGGAGGCGCCACCAAGGTGACCTTTGCCCCCAGCGCAGTGAACGCCATCACGCAGGAGCGGGCCACCCGGGAGTGTTTGATGTCGCCCACGATGACAATTCGCCGGCCGGATACCGAGCCGAGCCGCTCGCGGATGGTGTAGCAGTCGAGCAGGGCCTGGGTGGGGTGCTCGTGCCAGCCATCCCCGGCGTTGATCACGCTGGCCTGGGTCCAGGCTGTGGTCTGATGAGGAACCCCGGCCGAGCGGTGGCGAACCACTATGGCGTCGGGACCCATGGCCGAGATGGTGGCCACCGTGTCCCGCACCGACTCCCCCTTGTTCACCGACGAACTGGACACGCTGAAGCCCATCACGTCGGCCGACAGTCGTCGGGCAGCCATCTCGAATGAGAGCCGGGTCCGGGTGGAGTCCTCGTAGAACATCATGGCCACGGTCTTGCCCCGCAGGGCGGGAACCTTGGGAATCGGCCGTTGCGACACCTCGGTGAAGTGATCGGCCAGTCGGCACACCTCGTCGATGCCCTCAGCGCCGAGATCGTTTATGGACAAGAGGTGTTTGGGAGGAAAGAGGGTCATTTGACGATCTCCCCGATGTCCACGCCATCGCGGCCGGCGTCGACCATCTCGTCTCGGCGAGTGGGCAGGTTCTTGCCCACATAGTCGGGGCGGATGGGCAGCTCTCGATGGCCCCGGTCCACCATCACCGCCAGTTGCACGGTTCGAGGGCGTCCATAGCTGTTGAGCGCATCCAGCGCAGCCCGAATCGTGCGGCCGGTATACAGCACGTCGTCGACGATCACCACCGCTTGGTTGTCGAGATTGAAGGGGATCTGGGTGGGCGCCTCCGGCAGCAGGGGCCTCAGCCCGATGTCGTCGCGGTGAAAGGCCACGTCCAGCGTCCCCAAAGCAGGCTTGACCCCTTCGATCTCATCCAACGCAACGACGATGTCCTCAGCCAGCCATACCCCCCCGGTTTGAAGGCCCACGATCACCACGCCATCGAGGCCGTGATTGCGCTCGATGATCTCGTGGGCCATGCGCCAGGTGGCCCTCTTGATGTCCTCGGCTTCCATCACTCGGGTGCGGGCAATGAAAACGCCCCCATATGGGGGCGTTCGCCGGCGCTCGCGTTCAGCCAATCTCGGTTTCCTCCATGTCCGTATGGGCCTCGCCGGACCCACTTCACGGTTGTTCGGGGAACTATACACCGGTCGGTGTTCAGTTCGGGGATGGTATTTCTACTCGCCCTCTTTATCGCCCCCAGAGGGGCGGACGATGGTCGCCACCTGCGACAACAGGCCGTTGATGAATCCTGCTGAGCCCGGGGTGGAGTACTCGTGGGCCAGCTCCACCGCCTCGTTGATGATCACCGCCACCGATATGTCTGTGCTGTGGGAGAGCTCGAAGCTGGCCAATCTCAGAATTGCCCTGTCCAAAGCGGGCATCCGGGCTACCGGCCAGCGGTCGGACAATTCCCCCAGGCGGGCGTCGATGTCGCTTTGGTGCTCGGCGACCCCGGTAACCAGGGTGTGGGCGTAGGGCTCGAGAGGCAGCTCTTGGGCCGACAGCAGCTCAGCCATGTCGATGCCCTTGGTTTCAGCCTCATAGAGCAGACCCAAGGCCCGCTCCCTCACTTGGCGGCGCTGAGATCCGGCAACCAGCGGATCGGGCGAGCTCATGGGTTGCCGAAAGGACGCCGACTAAGCCGGGGGCTCACGCCCGGCTGATGTACTCGCCTGAGCGGGTGTCCACCTTGATCCGCTCGCCCGGGTTCAAGAACAGCGGCACCTGCACCACCAGGCCGGTCTGGCATGTGGCCGGCTTGGTGGCGCCCGACACCCGGTCGCCCTGGACGCCGGGCTCCGTCTGGGTGATGTCCAGCTCCACCGCGGCAGGCATGTCGGTGCCCACGATCTCGGTGCCGAACATGCCGAGGATCACCGAGTTGTTCTCCACCAGGTAGTTGACCGCGTCGCCCAGCACATCGGCGCCAACATGGAGCTGCTCGTAGGTCTCGCTGTCCATGAACACATAGCTCTCGCCGTCGGAGTACAGGTACTGCATCTCCCTGCGGTCGATGTTGGCTCGCTCCACCTTCTCGCCCGCCCTAAATGTGCGGTCGAGCACGGAGCCGGTGCGCGCGTTCTTCAGCGTGGTGCGCACGAATGCCCCGCCCTTTCCCGGCTTGACGTGCTGGAACTCGACCACGTTGAACAGGCCGTCGTCGAGGTTCAGCGTCATGCCGTTCTTGAGGTCGTTGGTGGTGATCGTGGGCATTGCCAAAGTCTGGCCTACCCTGCCCCTTCAGGCCACAGTGGACAGAGTAGACCCCGCCCTATCCCCTTCAGGCCACCGCGAGAGTCTTGGGCGAATGGGTCAATCGCCGGGGGCCGTCCGCGGTGACCACCACGGTGTCCTCCACCCGGGCACCGCAGAAGCCGGGCAGATACACGCCGGGCTCCACGGTGATCACTTGGCCCACCTCCAACGGCTCTGTGGCGGTGGCCCTCACCCACGGCTGCTCGTGGATGTCGAGGCCTACACCGTGACCGGTGCCGTGGACGAAGGCGTCGGCCCAGCCGTCGGCGTCGATGCGCTCCCGACAGGCCTTGTCCACATCGGAAATGGGCGCTCCGGCGGCGATCTGCTCCACCCCGAGCTGCTGGGCTTCTCTCACGGTGTCGAACACCCTTTGGGCCTCAGGATCGGGCTCGCCCACGGCCACCGTCCGGGTCATGTCCGACCGGTAGCCGTCGACCACCGCCCCCATGTCCATGATCACCAACTCGCCCGGTCCGATCTGGCGGTCCGTGGGCCGGATGTGGGGCAGAGCGGCATTGGGCCCCGCGGCCACGATGGTAGTGAAGGCGCTCTTTTCCGCCCCCAGGCGGCGAAAGGCGGTGTCCAGTGCCAAAGCCACCTCTTGCTCGGTGGGTCTGCCGGCCAACATGGGGCGGACTTCGCCCAATGCAGCGTCGGCTATGGCGGCTGCCTTCGCCATGCGGCCGATCTCGCCGTCGTCTTTGATCTGCCGGCATCGCTCCACCACGCCGGTGGTCGGCACCAGCTCGGCGCCGAGCCATTCGGCGTATTTTCGCTGATCGGCCCAGCTCACCGAGGCCGCCTCCAAGCCGATTCGATCCGCACTGGCGGCTGCCGCAGCCAGCAAGTCCTTGGGGGCGTCGTTGGTGATCTCGATTCGGACGTCCAGACCGGCCTGGCCGGCTTCAGACTCGGCCTGCTCGGCGTAGCGGCGGTCGGTTATCAGCAACAGCTCGTCGGGCCCCAGCCAGGCCAGGCCCGCCGATCCGGTGAACCCGGTGAGATAGCGGACATTGACCAGGTTGGTGATGAGCAGGGCGTCGCACTCCGCCTCGGCCGCCGAGGCCCGAACCCGGTCGGCCCGCCCGGCGACGTCCATGGGGCCAAGGTCGTGGGCGATCCCAGTGTCGGTCATGCCAGCAGGCGGGCCACTGCCTCGACGGCCAGCTCGTAGCCGTGGCCGCCGAAGCCCACGATGGTGCCGGTGGCCACCGGGCTGACCACCGAGGTGTGGCGCCACGGCTCCCGGGCGTTGGGATTGGAGAGGTGCAGCTCCACCACGGGTCCCTCGAAGGCGGCCAGGGCGTCGTGGATGGCCCAGGAGTAATGGGTGAACGCCCCGGGGTTGATGATGATGGCCGCGCACCTGCCCCTGGCCTGGTGGATGTGGTCGATCAAGGTTGCCTCGTCGTTGGACTGGTGGTGCTCTATGGAGAGCCCGTGGCGGTCGGCCGCAGCGGACGCAGTGGCCGCATGGTCGTCCAAGGTGTCGGTGCCGTAGACCTCGGGCTCGCGATCGCCCAGCAGGTTCAAGTTCGGACCCGACAGGAGAAGGATCAACTGGCTCATATTGGAACCTCCCGGCCAACGGGGATGCGTTTCATCGGATGGCCTCCAGTGTTTCGCGCAGCAGGGCAGATTCCAGCCCAGTGACGGGTTGGATGCCCTCCGGTCCGTCCAGCATGAAGGTCACCCCGTCCACCGCCTTCTTGTCGCGCTGGAACAGGGTGACGAGGGCATCGGCATCGGCCCCTTCAGGCAGGCTGGTAGACAGGTCGTAGCCGCCGACCACTCGGCGGTGCTCGGCCACCCGATGGGCGTCGATGCGCCCAGTGCGCTGGGCCAGCTCGGCGGCGTAGACGAGCCCGACCGCCACCGCCTCGCCGTGGCGGAGGTCGTACTGTCCGTGGGCTTCCAGGGCGTGGGCCAGGGTATGGCCGTAGTTGAGCACCGCCCTGCGCCCAGACTCGCGCTCGTCGGCGGCCACCACCTCAGCTTTGATCTCCACACAGCGGGCAATGCGCTCGGGCAGGTTCAGGGAATCCAGGTCGGCGTCGGCGATGAAGTGGTACTTGGCCATCTCTCCCAATCCCGATCGCATCTCTTCGGGGGGCAGGGTGTCGAGCACCTCGGTGTCGCAGAGAACCGCGGAGGGCTGCCAAAAGGCGCCCACCAAGTTCTTTCCCTCGGGGAGGTTCACACCGGTCTTGCCCCCGACAGAGGCGTCGATCTGGCCCAGCAAGGTGGTGGACACGAACACCACCCGTATGCCCCGGTGGTATACCGCGGCGGCGAATCCGCCCAGATCGGTGACCGCACCTCCGCCCACGGCCACCACCGCGTCTCGGCGGGTGAGGCCCCACTGGGCGAATTCCCGGCACAGATCCTCCACCGCGCCCAGCGTCTTGATGTGCTCGCCGTTATCGGTGATGAACACCCGGTGCTCGACACCGGGATCCACGGTGATGCCGGCATCAGCCACCGCCGCCTGGGTGACCACGGCCACCCGGCTCACGTCGCGGGGAATCACCTCGGGCAGGCGATGGCGGACACCGGGGCCGACCCAGACGTCATAGGACCGCTCCCCCAGCTCGACGGGAACCCGGATCACGTCAATGGGGCCAGTCTCGGCCGTCATGGGGTCGACACCGGCCGGGGCCAGACCCGTCTGATCTGCTCAGCCACCTGCTCGGCCTCCAGACCGTCCACGTCCACTATTTCGTGAGCCGTCTCGGTGTAGAATTCCGACCGGGCGGCGCTGATAGCCGTTAGGTCGGCGATTGGATCGTCGCCCAGCAGCGGACGGCTGTCGCCGGAGCGGACTCGATGGCCCAGCGTGTCGATGTTGGCCCGCAGCCAGCAAACCCACGCCCGGTCTCTCAGCCGAGCCCGATTTTCGGGCCGCAGCACAATCCCCCCGCCGCAGGAGACCACCAGCGGCTCCGAGGATTCCAGGCACTGGGCCAACACTTCCTGCTCTATATCGCGGAAGCAATCCTCGCCGTCAGCGTCAAAAATCTCAGAGATCGAGCGATCTTGGCACTCCTCAATGGCCGCATCGAGGTCCACGAACCGAAGTCCCTCTAAGCGGGCCAGCCAAAAGCCCACCGTCGACTTCCCCGACCCCATCATCCCGATGAGGGCCACATGGGGCCTACTTTCCACAACGCGATACTACAAGTGGGCTGTCGCCACCCTGAGAGCACTTATGGCCAACCGCATCATTGGTGGCCTTTGGGTCAGTTCACGGCGTAGACGGCCAGCACCACGGCTGCGGCGGCAACTGCCATCGACGGAGCAAAGGGGAACACCGTTGGACGGGGGTTTTCCGGATCGGCCAGGGGGTCGGGCAGGAGCTCGACGCCCAGAGCCCGGATTCCCCATACGAACAGGCCCATAATCGCCCCCAGCACCGAGGCCAATCCGAAGGCCAACAGCACGGACAGCAGCGACTGACCGTAGCCGGAACCCACCCAGCCGAGAACCAGGCCCACCGGCAGAGCCAATTTCACGTCACCCCACCCGAGACTGCCCCTTGAGGCCGAGTGGAGTATGGCCATGATGACGCCATAGAGCCCGGCGGCGGCGACCGCTTGGCCGATGGCCCCTGGCTCGCGCCGCAGCAGCGAGATGAGGGTCATAAGCGACAGCAGAGCCAGCACGGCGGGGAACACGATGGCGTTGGGGATGCGGTAGTGGAACAGATCTACTGTGGTGACTCCCGCCAAGGCGACGAACAGCACCCATACCGGGATCACATCCCAGGTCGTGCCCATTAGGCCGCCCGCGATGCCCAGGGACAGAGCGGTGAGCGCAGTAACCATCACCCGCAAAGATCGGCTGTTGCGCACCTGGAAATTCCATAGGACCGGGAGCAGGCGTCTACCGGCGACGAAGCCGATGGCCAACCCGGCGATCACCATGGCAATGTCTGATTTGCTCATGGAATTCGCCTCGGCGCGACACCGGCGTCTGATTTGCTCATCGGCTCCCGAGCGCTGCGGTGGCCGCGGCGGTCATGGCCTCCACCGGGGGATCAGCCCCCGTCCAGATCCGAACGGCGTGGGCGGCCTGGTACACCAGCATTCCCACGCCGGTGGAGGCAGACACGCCGCGACGCCGGCACTCGGCCAGCAATGGGGTCTGAAGCGGGTTGTAGACCAATTCGGCCACATGCTGTCCGTCATGGAGGAGGTCGGGATCGAGGGGCAGGCTACCGGCGCCCTCGGTTTCGGCCATTCCCACTGGGGTGGCGTTCACCACCAAGCGGTAGCGCCCGATATCGGCCGGGCTCGCGGTGGTTCCCGACGGTCCGGCCAACTCCGAGGCCGATGCGGCTGCCTCGGGCCGGCGGGCGATCACGGCCACTTCGCCCGCCCCCCGGCGGGCCAATTCGGCCACCACTGCACGGGCGGCTCCGCCCGCGCCCAAAACCACACATCCGATACCGGCCAGCTCCACTCCCTCGGCCAGCAGGGCATCGCAGAATCCAGCCCCGTCGGTGTTGTGGCCGATGAGAAGGTCTCCGTCGCGGGCCACGCAATTCACCGCGCCCAGCGCCGCGGCGGCGGGGCTCAACTCATCGACGGCGGCGGCCACGTCGGCTTTGTGGGGCATGGTCACCGACAGGCCGGCCATGCCCCGATCCCGCATTTCCTCGAGCGCCCTCCCCGCCTCTCCTGGCGCCACCTCAAAGGCGGCATAGATCCAATCCAAGCCAAGCTCGTCGAACGCGGCCTGGCAGATGACCGGGGACAGCGAGTGGCGAACGGGAAAGCCGATCACTCCGGCGGCCACCTCGGAGTCGGGATCCACGCCTATGGGAATCAGCAAACCAGGTTCCTTCCTCGGCCCACGGCAGGCATCAGCAGCCCAAGTCCCTCTCGCGGCAAACGGCCACCGCGGCCTCGTGTTCCTCGAAAGTATTGCTGAAGGTGTGGGCGCCGGGCGCCGGATCATCGGTGCGCGCATAGAACAGCCAGAAGCCGTCGACAGGGTTCAACGCCGCCTCCAGCGACGCCCGCCCAGGTGCAGCAATGGGGCCGGGAGGCAGCCCCGTTCGGTTGTACACGTTGTAGGGGTTGTCCACCCGCAAGTCCGCGAGGGTCAGAGGCTCAGTCGGCTTGTTCACCGCGTAGCGCACCGCGGCGTCGATCTGGAGTTCCATGCCCAGGCCCAATCGGTTGTAGATCACCCGGGCGATCTTGGCCCGGTCCTCGTCGATGAGGGCCTCCTTTTCGATGAGCGACGCCACAATGACCGCCTCATAGGCACTCACCCCCACCGTGTCGGCGGCCCCGCCTAGACCCACCTCAGAGGCCACCTGATCGAACTGCTCGACCAGTCGGACCACAAGGGCGGCCTCATCCTCGGCGGTGGCCCCGTCGAGCAGATAGGTGTCGGGGAACAGCACCCCTTCCAGGGTGCTGTTGGACGGCTGGTAGTCCGACCGCACCGGGGGAAATGCAACGGCCCGGGCCAAATCGTCCGCATTGAAGGTGGAGACCTGGGCCAGCAGCTCGCTTTGGATCTGGGCCAGGGTGAGGCCCTCGGGCAACACCACTCTGAAGGCATCTACCGCCGGACCGGGGGCAGGACCGGCCAACAGCACGTCCTTGGCCTGCCAAACTGCCATGTTCTCGTTCAAGACGTAGTTGCCGGCCTGGAAGTCTCCGGCGTCCTTGTAGCGCAGGTAGTAACGGAACACCGTCGAGTTGGCTACCACTCCCTCGTCCTCGAGAATGCGGGCGATGTCGTTGATGGACGCACCCTGGGGGATGTTGACCACCAGTTCGGGGCCTTGGTCGCCCGGTGGGTCGAGGCGGTCGTCCACCCAGCCCTTGATCAACAGCGTGGCGATCAGCACCACCACGCCCAACAGGCCCAGCAATATCACGACCCGGGTGAGGGTGGAGGTTCTCCGCGGCAACCAGTCCCAATCATCATCTGTGCTCATGAGGAGTCCAAACGGCCCTGTACGGCGTGGCTTCTCATGATTGTGCTTCCGAATTGGCGCTATCGAGCCAACCTTGGAGAATGATCGACGCCGCCACCATGTCGACCCGGCGGCGGCGGGCCTTGCCGCTGAGACCCGACTCGGCCAGCGCCCGGTCGGCGATGACCGTGGTCAACCGCTCATCGTGGGTCAACACCGGCACCCCCAGCGCGGACTCCAGCTCTCGGGCCTCGCGCTCGGCGCCGAGGGCCGCGGGACCAGTGCCGCCGTCCAGCGACAGGGGCAGGCCTACAATCACAATCCCGGCTTCGTACTCGTCAACCAACTCCGCGATCTTCTGGTGATCAGTCTTCCGGCTGCCTGTGCGCTTGATGACGGTCAGCGGAGAGGCCAGCCGACCCTCGGAGTCGGAGACGGCCACGCCGATGCGGCGCTCGCCGAGGTCGATTCCCAGCGCTCGTGCCGTCACTAGCCCGCGATGCCAGCCGCGGCTCGCACTTGTTGGAGGGCTTCTTCGAGCTGCGACGGATCCCGGCCTCCGGCGATGGCCAGTTTGGCATCCCGGCCGCCTCCGCCGCCGATGGTGGCGGCCGCCTCGGCGATCAGCTCGCCGGCGTTGAGCTCGCAGTCGGCGGCCACCGCGGCCACCAAGGCCGCACCGCCACCGTCGGGCGCCGCCCCCAGCACCACCGCGGCCACGCCGGGGCGATCCCGGGTGGCAATGGCCAGATCGCGCAACTGGCCCCGGTCCAGGCCTTCGACCAGCGCCACCACGACACCGTCAACCGCCTGCTGAGCCAAATCCCCGGACTGATCGGCCGAGGCCGCCTTGCGCAAATCGTTCAGCTCCGCCCGAAGGCTCTTGATCTCGGACATGCGCTTGTCAGCCCCCACCAGCAGCTGATCGACGGGCACGCCCAATCTCTCCGCGGCCTGGGCCAAGATCGACTCCCGTTCGGTGAGCAGCTCGACCGGGCGGGTGCCGCTGACCGCCTCGATGCGGCGGATGTTGGCCCCGATGGAACCCTCCGACACCACCTTCACCGGGCCGATGTCACCCAAGGCCCGCACATGGGTGCCGCCGCACAGCTCAGTTGAGTGCGGACCGGCCTCGAGCACACGCACCCGGTCCCCGTACTTGTCGCCGAAAAAGGCAATGGCACCGGCCTCCATGGCCTCAGCCATGGACGTCTCGTAGTTGCGGGTGGCGGGGTTGTTCAAGATGTCGGCGTTGGCCAGACGCTCTATCTCAATGATCTGATCGGCGGTCAGCGCCTCAAAGTGGGTGAAGTCAAAGCGAAGCCGGTCGTCGGCCACCAGCGAGCCCTGCTGTTTGACGTGATCGCCCAGCACCTCCTTCAGCGCCCAGTGCAGCAGGTGGGTGGCGGTGTGGTTGCGCCGGATGGCCGCCCGGCGATCGGCGTCAATGGCCGCGATCACGGTCTGGCCGACCGTTATCTCGCCGTCGAGGGACTCTGCGTGATGCAGGTGCAGTTCGGGCACCACATAGGAGGTGTCGGCTACCTCGGCTCGGCCGGTGGGCGAGGTAATGACTCCGGTGTCGCCCACTTGGCCGCCGGCTTCGGCATAGAACGGGGTCCGGTCCAAGACGATGCCGTCGTCGGTGACGGCTAGAACCACGGCCTCGGCGGTGTCGTATTCGCGGCCGATGAACTCGGTGGGACCGTGTTCGGCCACCAGCGCGGTGTAGGCCGACACGTCGGCTGAAGTTGCGTGGCGGGCTTGGAAGTCTTGGCGGGCTCGGGTGCGCTGGCCCTCCATGAGCTGGTCGAAGCCGTCCCGGTCCACGGCCACTTCTCTCTCTCGGGCGGTCTCCTCGGTCACCTCGAAGGGGAACCCGTAGGTGTCGTGCAGCAGAAAGGCCAAGTCGCCCGATAGCGCCTCACCGTCGCCGAGGCGGTCGATGGCGTCGTCGAGGATCTGCGATCCTTGGGCCAGAGTCGACCGGAAGCTCTCCTCCTCTCGGGCTACCACGTCGCGCACGAAGCTGTGGTTGGCCACCAGGTCGGAATAGTCGTGGCCCATGATGTCCACCACCTTGTCCACCAGCCGGGGGGTGACCACGTCGGTGACCCCGAGCAGATAGGCCCGGCGAATGGCCCTTCGCATGATGCGGCGCAGCACGTAGCCCCGATCCTCGTTGGAGGGAAACACCCCATCGGAGATGAGGAAGGTCATCGTGCGGGCGTGTTCGGCCAGTATCCGCAGGGTGACGTCGCTGTGCTCGGCCGCGCCCAGCTTCACGCCGGTCACCGCGGAGGCCTCGCCCACCAACTCGGCCATCTCGTCTATGTCGAACACCGACTCCACCCCTTGGATCAGGGTGAGGATCCGCTCCAGGCCGGCCCCCGTGTCGATGCTGGGCTTGGGCAGGGGGACTTGGCCGTCGGGACGCTGGTCGAACTGCATGAACACCAGGTTCCAGAACTCCAAGAACCGCTCGTCCCCGCCATGGGCCGGGCCGCCGTCGGGGCCGAACTCCGGGCCCTTGTCGAAGAAGATCTCCGAACAGGGACCGCATGGTCCAGTGTCGGCCATGCGCCAGTAGTTGTCCTCGTCCATCCGCTGGATGCGGTCGGGAGCCACACCGGCTACATCCCGCCATATCTCCGCGGCCTCATCGTCGCTGAGGTGGACGGTGATCCACAGGCGGTCGGGGTCGAAGCCCAGGCCCTCGGTGACAAACTCCCAGGCCCAGTCGATGGTTTCGGTCTTGAAGTAGTCACCGAAGCTGAAATTGCCCAGCATCTCGAAGAAGGTGAGATGGCGGCGGGTGCGCCCGATCTCATCGAGGTCGTTGTGCTTGCCCCCGGCCCGCACGCATTTCTGGACGGTCACCGCCCGAGAGTGGGGGGAGGTCTCCTCGCCGGTGAAGTAGGGCTTGAACGGCACCATCCCGGCCACGGTGAACAGCACAGTGGGGTCGCGGGGAATGAGGCTGGCCGACGGCAGCACAGCGTGGCCTCGCTCTCCGAAGAAGGAGGTGAATGCGCTGCGGATCTCCTGGGCTCGTTTGGGGGCCAAGATGCCGTCCTATCGGCCTCGAGGGTCGTCGAGGGCCCGGCGGGCGATCTCAGCCCTATAGCGCCGGACCGCGGCGGTGCCTTCGGCAAGGGCGGCCCGAGCCTCGGAGGCCGCGGCCTTGACGCGGGCGCTTGCGGTAGAACTCGGTCTGATGGGCACCGCTCGCTGGGCGGCCTGGCGCAGCTTACGGCGGACGTAGGACGCTCCGGCCGCGCCGGCACCCGCCCCCGCGGCGAACCACACGAGTCGCTTGGCCATCAGCTCTCCTCACTGTCGTTGCTGTCTGCTTTCCGGCCCATAATTCGCTGGTGTATCTCCTTTTCGGCACCGTGTTCAGAGGGATGGTAGTAACGCTGATCTTCAAAGCGATCGGGGCGATATTGCTGGCTCACCCAGCCTTGGGGATCATCATGAGGATACACGTAGCCCTTGCCGTGCCCTAGACCGGCCGCCCCCTGGTAATGGGCGTCTCGAAGATGGGGCGGCACCTCGCCGCTGCCGTCGCCCGCGTCGGCCCGAGCCCGCCCGAGAGCCGTGGTGACGGTGTTCGACTTGGGGGCGGTGGCCAGATACACCACCGCGTGGGCCAGGTTGAGCTGCGCTTCGGGGAGGCCGACGAACTCCACCGCCCGGGCCGCAGCATCGGCCACCACCAGCGCTTGGGAGTCGGCCATCCCGATGTCCTCCGATGCCAGTATCACCATTCGCCGGGCGATGAATCGGGGATCCTCCCCCGCCTCCAGCATTCGAGACAGCCAGTACAGGCCGGCGTCGGGATCGGAGCCCCGCAGGCTCTTGATGAAGGCGCTGATGATGTCGTAGTGCTCGTCGCGGCCGTAGCGGACCGCGCTGGCGCCCAGAGCGTCCTCGGCGTCGGCCAGGGTGACTCGGGGAGGGTCGTCGCTCCGGGCCGAAGCCAGGGCCACGGCCACCTCCAGGCTGGTCAGGGCTTGGCGGCCGTCTCCCGCGGCCTGAGTCGCCAGGTGGTCCAGCGCCTCTTCGTCGGCCTCGGCCCCCTCAGCCCGCAGCCCGCGGCGCAGAAGCTCGCCCAGCGCATTGGTGTCCAGGGGTTCGAGGCGGAACAGGGTGGAGCGGGACCGCAGTGGCGGGTTCACCTCGAAGTACGGGTTCTCGGTGGTCGCCCCGATCAGGGTGATGAGCCCGGACTCCACCGCAGGCAGTAGGGCGTCTTGCTGAGCGCGATTGAACCGGTGAACCTCGTCGAGGAACAAGATCGTGCCCTGATTGTGCTGGCCTAGGCGGTCGCGGGACGAGGCCATGACCTCTCGCACGTCTTTGACTGAGGCGGCGACCGCGGAGAGCTGGACATAGGCCTGGGCGGTGGTACCGGCCACCAGCCGGGCAATGGTGGTCTTGCCCGTGCCCGGCGGCCCCCACAAGATGGCCGACGACAGCCGGTCCGACTCGATGAGGCTTCGCAGGGGCTTGCCCCGGCCGAGCAGGTGCTCCTGGCCCACCAGATCATCCAAATTGCGGGGTCGGAGCCGATCGGCCAGCGGCGCAGTGTTGGCCAGGCGCTCGGCTGCGGCGGCGGCGAACAGGTCGTCGCTCATCGCCATCGCGCCCAGCTATCGCGCTTCATCTGACTACCCAGCGGCGGGCGGCGGGAGTACGCGCAGGCCGAGCTCGTCTAGGTGGCTGTCGGCTATTGGGGTGGGCGAATTGGACAGCGGGTCGGCGCCCGACTGGGTCTTGGGGAAGGCAATGACCTCGCGGATGTTCTCCTCCCCGGCCAAGATGGCCACCAGCCGATCGATGCCGAAAGCGAACCCGGCGTGGGGCGGGGCACCGTAGCGGAAGGCGTCGAGAAGGAAACCGAATCGGTTTTCGGCATCGTCATCGCTGATACCGAGGGCCCGGAACACCGCCCGCTGGATGTCGGGCCGGTGGATCCGCACGCTGCCCGAACCCAGCTCCCAGCCGTTGAGCACCAAGTCGTACGCCTGGGAGCGCACGGCCAGCAGCTCCTCGCCCTCGCCGTCCAGCAGTCCCACATCATCGGGATGGGGCATGGTGAACGGATGGTGGGCCGCGATGGGCCGGCCCTGGTCGTCGATGGACTCGAACAGCGGGAACTCGGTAACCCACACGAAGTGCAGGCCGCCCTCTGTGACGGGCGGACGGCCCAGCTCCAGGCGGAGCAGGCCGAGTATGTCGCGCACCTTGGGGCGGCGGTCGGCGATCAACAACAACAGATCTCCGGGTTCGGTCCCCATGGCCGGGCCCAGCGCGGCCTGCTCGCCATCGGACATGAACTTGGTCAGCGCGCCGTCGAGGGCACCGTCGTCGCCCACCCGGAACCAGGCCAGGCCCTTGGCCCCCCACTGCTGGCACTTCTTGGTGAGCTCATCGATGGCGTTGCGCCCCAAGCTCTGACTGCCTCCCTTGCAGTTGACGCCCTTGACGCATTCCACCTGGAAGACCTTGGCCTCGGTGCCCTCGAACAGCCCGGTCAGCTCGATCAGCTCCATCCCGAAGCGCACGTCGGGCTTGTCGGAGCCGAACCGCTCCATGGCATCGGTCCAAGTCATGAAGATGGGTTCATCGGGGCGGGTGCCGGTGACTGCCTCTACTGCGGCGGCCACTGCCTCGGTGATGAAGGCCATCACCTCGTCTTGGCCTGCGAAGCTGGCCTCGGCGTCGAGCTGCATGAACTCGAACTGTCGGTCGGCCCGGAGATCCTCGTCGCGAAGGCAGCGAGCGATCTGGTAGTAGCGGTCGAGTCCCCCCACCATGCAGAGCTGCTTGAAGATCTGGGGTGACTGGGGCAGGGCGTAGAACCGTCCGGGATGCAACCGAGAGGGCACCACGAAGTCGCGGGCCCCCTCAGGGGTGGAGGCCACCAGCATGGGGGTCTCGATCTCGGTGAAACGTTGAGCCTCCATCGAGCGGCGGATGGCGCTGTTGACCGTGGCCCGCAGCTCCAAGTTGCGCTGAATGCGCTCTCCCCGCAGGTCGACGTAGCGATAGCGCAGGCGCACGTTCTCGTCCACCTCGGTGCGGGAGTGCAGAGGGAAAGGCGGAGGCTCGGCGGCCGATAGAACCTCTACCTGGCAGTCGCCGATCTCCACCTCGCCGGTGTCCAGCTTGGGGTTGACGGTGCCCTCGGGCCGAGGCCGCACCGTGCCGCTGATGCGGACCACATATTCCGAGCGCAGATCGTGGCGCTCATCCACCACGCACTGGATCACTCCGGTGCGGTCGCGCAGGTCGATGAACGCCAGGTTCTCGCCGTGCTCCCGGCGCCGGTCCACCCATCCGCACACCGATACATCGCGGCCGATGTCGCCGGCGCGCAACTCGCCGCAATAGTCAGTTCGCATCGCGGCTATTTCACTCCTTCGCCAGCCTCTGAGCCACCTCATTTACCACTTCGGCCCGGGGCAGTGCGGTTTGACCGCCGCCCGAGCGTAGGTCGCGCAGCGTGACGATGCCTGACTCCAGCTCGTCTTCTCCCACCAGCAGGGCTAGCCGGGCGCCTGAGCGGTCGGCCACTTTCATCTGGGCCTTCATGGAGCGGGCGTCAAAGGCCCGGTCGGCGGAAATGCCGTTGCGGCGAAGCTCGAAGGTGAGATCCCTCCCGGTGTCGCCACCGGTCACATCCACCACGAACACGTCCACCGTTTCGGAAGCGTCCGCGAGGGCGCCTTCGGCATCGGCGGCCAGCAAAATGCGCTCGATGCCCGCGCCGAATCCCACTCCCGGTGTGGCCTTGCCGCCCAGCGCTTCGGCTAGCCCGTCATAGCGCCCTCCACCGCCCACCGCGTTCTGGGCCGATGTCAAAGCGCCGGCGGCAAACTCCCAGGTGGAGTGGGTGTAGTAGTCCAAGCCCCGCACCAGGCGGGGGTCGATCTCGTAGGCCACGCCGAGGGCGTCCAGCCCAGCTTGCACCCGCTCGAAGTGGGTAGCGGCCTCATCCGAGAGGCCATCGGTGATCTGCGGGGCGTCGGCCACCAAGGCCATGGTGCGCTCCCGTTTGGAGTCCAGCACCCGCAGCGGGTGGTCGGCGGCGTTGGCCCGGTCGGCCTCGTCCAACTCCGCAACCCGCTGGCCCAGCCAGGCAGCCAGCCGTTCGGCGTAGGCCTGCCGGTCGCCGGAGCTGCCCATGGAGTTCAGCCGCAGCGTCAGGCTGCTCAGTCCAAGCGCCCGGTAGAAGTCGTGCTGGAGGGCTATGACCTCCACGTCAAGGTCGGGATCGGCCGAGCCAATTGCCTCCGCCCCCACCTGGTGGTGCTGGCGGAATCGCCCGGCCTGGGGCTCTTCGTAGCGGAAGCAGGGGGTGAGGTACCACACCTTCCACGGCACGGTGGGCCGGTGCTGGTTGAAGGCCCGCACCACCGGCGCAGTGCCCTCCGGGCGCAGGGCCATGTGGCGATCGCCCTTGTCGAAGAAGTCGTACATCTCCTTGCGGACCACCTCGGTGCCCTCGCCCAAGCGCTGGAACACCCCGATGTCCTCGAACATGGGGCTCTGAACCAGCCCATAGCCGGCCCGCCCGAACACATCGGCAAACACCCCCACCAGCGCCTGCCACCGATCCGACTCCGGCGGCAAAATATCGCGCGTTCCCTTGGGCGCTTGGAACATCTCGGCCACAAAGCCCGATGCTACCGGCGCACTGCGACCATTCCCCGCACCCAGGAGGCCGCTCCGCTCATGCCCGACTAGTAGGACGCTAGAGCCCTCCGATATTGGCCTCGAGGTTGCCGGGGGGGTCGGGGGCGCCTGCGGCTGCTCCGGTTGTGATGGACACCGAGGCTTTTATGCTTTCCACCGAGTTCCTCGTGGCCCAGACGTCGTACCAGTAGTCGGTATCGGGCTGCACATTGCTGTCGGTGTAGGAGGTCGCCGTTTGGGCGGTGGCCAAAGACACCGTGCCGTCGCTGACGCTGAACCGCTGGATCCGGTAGGTCGTGGCCCCATCGCCCGCAGGCGCATCCCAACTCAAAACCACCTCTCCCGGCGTGTCCTCGCTCGCCGTCAGGCTGCCGGGCGCATCGGGTGCTCCTGCGGCTGCGCCGGTTCTGAAGGCCACGGTGGCCTTCACGCTTTCCAGCGAGTTCCTCGTCGCCCAGACGTCGTACCAGTAGCCGGTATCGGGCTGCACGTTGCTGTCGGTGAAGGTCGTTCCGGTTTGGGCGGTGGCCAACGACACCGTGCCATCGCTGGCGCTAAGCCGCGCAATCCGGTAGGTCGTGTCCCCATCGCCCGCAGGCGCATCCCAGCTCAAAACCACCGTTCCCGGCGTTTCCTCGCTCGCGGTCAGGTTGCCGGGCGCATCCGGGGCGCCCGCTGGTGCGCCGGTTCTGAAGACCACGGTGGCCTTCACACTCTCCAGCGAGTTCCTCGTAGCCCACACGTCGTACCAGTAGCCGGTATCAGGCTGCACATTGGTGTCGGTGAATGTGGTTGCCGTTTGGGCGGTGGCCAATGACACTGTGCCGTAACTGGTGCTTAAGCGCTGGATCCGGTAGGTGGTTGCCCCATCGCCCGCAGGCGCATCCCAACTCAAAACCACCTCTCCCGGCGTGTCCTCGCTCGCGGTCAGGTTGCCGGGCGCATCCGGGGCACCCGCCGCCGCCCCGGTTGTGATGGACACGGAGGCCTTCACACTCTCCAGCGAGTTCCTGGTGGCCCACACGTCGTACCAGTAGGTGGTATCGGGCTGCACGTTGGTGTCGGTGTAGGTGGTTGCCGTTTGGGCGGTGGCCAAAGACACCGTGCCATCGCTGGTGCTGAAGCGCTGGATCCGGTAGGTGGTGGCCCCATCGCCCGCAGGCGCGTCCCAGCTCAACACCACCTGCAAGCCTGAACTGCCCATCTGAGCGTCCAGATTCCCCGGCTGGGAGGGCGGGTCTTGCGACCCTGGGGGGTCTTGGGCCGTGGCCAACCCCGCAAAGGACAACAATGAGGCGACGAGCGCGAGAACGCCTACTCGCAGCACAAAAGACAAAGGCGGGCGCCGTAGCAGCCTGGCCACCTGAATCTTTCCATCCATGTCGCGATACCTTGCCCCGTGCAACACACCGAATTCGGTCCTTGCACACTCTACCTTTTGCACGCCACAAGGACATTCTGGCCTCACAAGGCCAGCGACGCTTATCGGGTTAGCCAGCGGCGGTGGGGAGGACTCGGTAGGCGCTGTAGACCGACTCGATGCCCCGGATGGTGCGGAGGAGGGCGTCGAGGTGGGTGCTGTCGATCAGCTCGAAATCGAACCGCATGATGGAGATCTGGTCGGCGCCGGTGCGAGTCTCGCAGGCCAGGATGTTCACCGAGCCGGTTGACAGGGCGTTGGCCACGTCTCGCAGCAGGCGGGTGCGGTCGAACGCCTTGACCTCGATGGTCACCGAATAGGCACCGCTGCACTCAGCGCTCCAGTCCACTTCGATGAGGCGGTCGCCCTGCTCAAACGACAGCGACGCAGCGTTGGCGCACTCCGTCCGGTGGACCGACACCCCCCGGCCCCGGGTGACAAAGCCGATGATCTCATCGGGGGGAACCGGTTTGCAGCAGCGGGCCAGGTTGACCAGCACATCGTCGAGGCCCTCCACCTCCACCGGCTGATCGGTGCGGCGCGGCAGCGCCGCCGGCGCTGGGGCCACGACCGCGTTGTCATCTATTTCCTCGTCGGCGGTTGGCTCCACCCGCAGGCCGGCCACCCGCTCGGCCACCGCCTTGGCCGACACGTGGCGCTCGCCCACTGCGGCGAACAGGGTGTCGAGGTCGCGGTAGTTCATGTCTTGGGCGGCATGCACCAGCTCATCGCCCGACAGAATTTTGGCTACGGGAAGCCGCTCACGGCGCAGGGCGGCGGCCACGGCGTCGCGGCCGGCCTTGATGGCGTCGTCCCGGCGGGCCTGGGCGAACCACTGGCGGATCTTGTTGCGGGCCCGGTGGGATGCCACCAATCCGAGCCAGTCGCGTGACGGCCCCTTGTCGGCCACCTTGGAGGTGAAGATCTCCACCATGTCGCCCGGCCGCAGCTCGCGGTCGAGCGGGACGAGCTGGCCGTTGACCCGGGCGCCGATGCAGGCGTGGCCCACCTCGGTGTGGATGGAATAGGCGAAGTCGATGGGGATCGCCCCCATGGGCAGCGAAACCACGTCGCCTTTGGGGGTGAACACCTGCACCTCGTCGTGGTCGAGGTCGGTCTTGAGATTGCTCAAGAACTCGGCGGCGTCGGAGGTCTCCTGCTGCCAGTCGATGATGCGGCTCAGCCAGGCCAGATCGTCGGTGGTGGCCCCCTCCTTGTAGTCCCAGTGGGCCGCCACCCCTTGCTCGGCCCGGGCGTGCATCTCATTGGTGCGGAGCTGCACCTCCAGCGACTTGCCTCCCGGCCCTACCACGGTGGTGTGCAGCGACTGGTAGAGGTTGAACTTGGGCATGGCGATGTAGTCCTTGAATCGCCCCTGCACCGGCTTCCAGGTGGCGTGGATGGAGCCCAGCGCGGCATAGCAGTCCCGCACCGAGTCGACGATCACCCTGATGCCCACCAAGTCGAAGATCTCGTCGAAGCTGCGCTCTTTGGTCATCATCTTCTCGTAGATGCTCCAGAGGTGCTTGGGGCGGCCGGTGACCTGGGCTCGGATGCCCAGCTCGGCCAGTCGGGCGTCCACGCTGGACAGAACCTGGGTCAGGTACAGGTCGCGCTCGGGCGCCCGGGTGGCCACCATGCGGTCGATCTCGGAATACCGCTTGGGGTGCAGGGCGGCGAACGCCAAGTCCTCGAGCTGGAGCTTCATGTCCTGCATGCCCAACCGGTTGGCCAGCGGCGCGTAGATGTCCATCGTCTCACTGGCCACGCGGTGCTGTTTCTCCAGGGGAAGCGCGGCCAGCGTCCGCATGTTGTGCAGCCGGTCGGACAGCTTCACCACCAGCACCCGCAGATCCTTGGCAATGGCCACCAGCATCTTGCGCATGGAGGCGGCCTGCTCCTCCTCCTGGGTATTGAACTTGAGCCGGTCCAACCGGGTGACGCTGTCCACGATCGAGGCCACTTCCCCGCCGAAGTGGTGCTCCACCTCCCCCAAATCCATGGCGGTGTCCTCGATGGCGTCGTGCAGCAGTGCGGCGATGACCGAGACATCGTCCAAACCCAGCTCGACCACGATGTGGGCCACCGCCAGGGGGTGGGTGACGTAGGGCTCTCCCGACTTGCGCACCTGTCCGGAGTGGGCCTTCTCGGCCAGGCGATATGCCGTCTCAATGCGATCAGACGTGCTGTTGGGGTGGCGATCGAGATAGGCCTCAAGCAGCGGTCCAACGTTTTGACCGGGTTGATCCATCCACGGCAATGGCCGCTCTGTCAGAGTCACTCATCACCCCCGTAACAGAACAGAGATATCACCGGACAGTCGGCGTCTGCGCCTATTTTCTCCCGACCGCTCAGAAATCCCAACTCGATTAGGAAGCCCACCCCGGCCACTACCGCTTCCCCGGAACTGACGAGCTCGACTGCCGCGGCCGCCGTACCCCCCGTGGCCAGCACATCATCGAGGATGAGCACCCGCTGACCGGGAGCTAAAGCGTCGGTATGGGCCTCCAGGGAGGCGGTGCCGTACTCCAGTTGGTAGTCCACCGACCGGGTGTCGTAGGGCAGCTTGCCCGGCTTGCGAACGGGCACGAACCCGAGGCCGAGGCGATAGGCCACTGCGGCCCCCAAGATGAACCCTCGGGCCTCAACGCCCACGACCCGGTCCGCCGGGGTGTCGCTGAAGCGGTCGGCCAGCTCATCGGCGGCCCACCGAAAAGCGCCGGCGTCATCGAGCAGCGGGGTGATGTCCTTGAACATGATCCCTGGTGTGGGGAAATCAGGGACATCCCGAATGAGGCTCTCAGGCCATCCAGATTCCACTGCCTCCAACCCTACCCGTCTGCTGAAACCGCCTACCGGCGCTTGCGCTTCCTTGGACGAGGAGGAATGGCTGTGCCCGGCTGCGGCGGCCTCCGGGGCGATCCAGCCGCCGGCGGGGTCGGACGGGACGGCGAGGGGCCCACCGCGACATCTTCCACCTCGTGCACCGAGGTTCCCCGGGATTGGGCCCGAGCCTCGAGGCGGTCCCTCAGCTCAACGAATTCCGGCTGGCGCTCCTTCAGCCATGAGGCGGTCGGCGCGGCCACGAACAGCGACGAATAGGTGCCCACCAACAGGCCGATGAGCAATGCCACCGCGAACTCGGCCAAGGTGACCGCCCCCAGCACCAGCGAGCCCACGATCAGCATTGACAGCACCGGCAACACCGAGGTGATGGTGGTGTTCACCGACCGCAGCAGCACGGTGTTGAGCGCGGTGTTCATTATCCGGGTGTAAGTGGCCCTCCCGACCAGCGCGGAGCGGCGCTGGTAGTCGCGGTTCTTGTCGAACACCACCAGGGTGTCGTACAGGGAGTACCCCATGATGGTGAGGAAGGCGATCACGGTAGCCGGAGTCACCTCTAGCTGGAATAGGGAGTAGATGCCGACGGTGATGACGATGTCGTGGGCCACCGCCACAAGAGCGGCCAGGGCCATCCGCCATTCCAGGCGCAGAGTGATGTAGATGGCCACCACGATGAAGAACACGATCAGCGCGCGGATGGCCTTGTTGGTGATCTCATCGCCCCAGGAGGCGCTGATGGAGCTGAAGCTGATGTCGTCGATGCCCTGACCGGTGAGGTTGGCCAGGGCTAGCGATACCCCTTCCACGCTGGAGGCGTCAGTGGCGTCCAATTCGGCCCGAACCCGCAGCACGTCGCCGCCGACGAATTGGATCTTGGCGTCGGCTTGGCCCACTCCCCGCAGGGCGTCGCGCACATCCGCGGTGGACACGTCGGGGGCCGAGGCCTCCCAAACGGTCCCGCCCTCAAACTCGATGCCAAGGTTGACCCCCCGCACCAAAAGGGCCACGATGCTGATGAGGACCAGGGCGGCGGACACTTTCAGGGTGGTCTTCCACAGCTCGGGGAAGTCCACCTTGGTCTGGTTGCGCCACAGGCGCTGCAACCGGCTCATGAGGCCTCAGCTCCCGCGGGTATGGCCTCTTCCCGGGTGGGCAGGCCGAGGCGGTGGGGATGGGCCATCAGGCTGGCCGACCGGGACATCAGCTGGGCACAGGGCCGCAGGAAGAAGTAGGTGGCCACCAGGTCGAGCACCGAGGCCAAGCCCAGCATGAGGGCGAAGCCCCGAACCGAACCGGCCGAGAGCCAGTACAAGATGACCGCGGCGATGAGGGAGGCGAAATTGGCCCAGAAGATGGTCCGAAACGCCGCCGGGAACGACTGCTCCAGCGACGAGCGCAGGGTGCGGCCGGTGGCCACGTCCTCTTTGAGGTGCTCGAAGTAGACCACGTTGGAGTCGAGCGACACACCGATCGACACGATGAGGCCGGTGACCCCGGCCAGGGTCAGGGCAAGGTCCTGGGTCTCCCCCAGCCAGGCCACGATCACCCACAAAAGGGTGGCCGACACTCCTAGGCTCAACATGGCGATCAAGCCCAGCAGGCGGTACATGCCCACCATGTACAAAAACACCAGCGCCAGCCCCACGATGCCGGCGATGACCCCGGCCCGCAAGGAGTCGCCCCCGATGGTGGCCGACACGGCCCGGCTGGTGCTGTCGCTCTGGGGGTCGGTGGGGTCTTGGAACTCGATGGGCAGCGCCCCGTAACGAAGAACCAAGGCCAGGTCATCGGCCTCCTGCTCGGAGAATCGGCCGGAGATGACCACTTGGCCGTCGAAGTTGGCCGCGTTCACCACCGGTGCCGACCGCACGTTGCCGTCGACCACGATGGCCAGCCGGCCGCGCCCCTCCGCACCGGGCGGGCAGTAAGCGGTGCCGGAGAAGCACTCGATGGCGATCTCATCGAACTTGTCAGCCCCTTCATCGCCGCCCTTGAAGGTGGCGTCCACCACGAACTCGTTTCGATAGGAGCTGTCAGCCCCGGAAAGGCCCGCACCGGTGAGGGCCGACGGACCCAGCAGCAGTCGCCTGGTCACCTGACCGTTGCTATCGCGCTCGGGCAGGACCACGAAGCGGTCAAGCTCGTCGTCGGCCGACGTGGAGGTCTCCAAGCTGTTGTAGTCGATTCCAGTAGGGCACGGGGCCAGCCCTCGCTCGTCCAGCACGGGATCGGGCAACACCGGTGGTGGGGGCACCTCGGCATTGCCTTCAGGGTCAGAGAGCGCAAACGGCTCGGCAAACAGGTCGGCGCACACCGGGCGGAAGCGCAGTTCGGCGGTCTGGCCCACGATGTCGATGGCCCGCTGCTGGTCGCTGATGCCGGGAAGCTGGACCACCACCCGGCGGCCCTGGCGGGTCACGTCGGGTTCGGCTACCCCAAGGCCGTCGATGCGGTCGCGGATGATGTTGACCGCGGTGTCCAGGTCGCCTTGGGTTATCCCCACCGGGCGGTCGGGGTCGTCCTCGGGCACCAGCACCACTTCGACCCCGCCCTTCAGGTCGAGGCCCAAGAGGGGCCGATTGCCAACGGCCAGCGAGGCGGCCAGCAACCCGGCCGCCAAGGCCAGGATGATGACAAGCGAAACCAGCGATCGGCGGCTCATTGACGCTGGAAGTTGGGTCTAGCCCTCAGCGTCGTCGTCATCGACGTCGGCGTACACAACCTTGTTGGCGATGGTGTCGCGGCTGATCTTGATCTCGACACCATCGGATATCTCAATGAACACGGTTCCGCCGTCGAAATCGGTGATCATCCCGTACAACCCCGATGCGGTGATCACCTCGTCGCCCACATCGAGAGACTCAAGCAGGTCGCGGTGCTGGCGCGCTTTGCGCTGCTGGGGTCGCACCATGAAGAAGTACATGGCGACGAACATGAGGGCGATCAAAAATATGAAATCCAAGGCTCTGAACTCTACCGGAAGATCCGGACACCAGACGACTTGGCGAAAAGGGCCCAGACGGCGTGGTCAACAGGGTTAGGCCCAGGCTTGGGCAACCCTCCCCCGA
Organism: Acidimicrobiia bacterium; assembly: GCA_022825005.1. Taxonomy (GTDB): domain Bacteria; phylum Actinomycetota; class Acidimicrobiia; order Acidimicrobiales; family Bin134; genus Poriferisocius. Next base: position 24,546 of record JAJDYU010000066.1, on the reverse strand, counting down.
AGCTGATTGAGCGTGCCAGCCGCAATGGCCTGTTGGGCTGTGTCCATGAGGGCCAGCAGCCAGGCCACGTTGTGCAGAGTGAGCAGCCGAGCCGCGGAGGGCTCGTCCACGTTGAAAAGGTGGCGAATGTAGGCCCGGGAGTAGCGGGCGACCGGGCTGGCCGAGAAATCAGGGTCGATAGATCGATCGTCGGTGGCAAACGATGAGTTGCGTACGTTGAGGCGGCCCTCCCAGGTGAGGGCGGTGCCGTGGCGGGCCAGCCGGGTGGGCAGCACGCAGTCGAACATGTCCACCCCCAGGGCTACGCAGTCGACTAGCCCGATGGGATCGCCCAATCCCATGAAGTAGCGGGGCTGATCTTCGGGCAGCTTCGGGGTGGTGGCCTCCAGCGCGGCCATCATCTGCTCGGGGCTCTCCCCCACCGACAGCCCGCCCACCGCATAGCCGTCGAAGCCCACCTCGATGGTCCGGGCCGCACTCTCGGCTCTCAAACTGGGATCTATGCCCCCTTGGACGATGCCGAATTGGCTGGCGCCGACGTCGGGCCCGTCCTTCTCCAGGAAGCGGCGGCGGGCTCGTGCAGCCCATGCGGCGGTTCGGTCCACCGCCTGACGCTGAACCTCCGCCGGCGCCTCCGAGGGGGGGCACACGTCGAATGCCATCTGGATGTCGGAGCCGAGCTGGAGTTGGACGTCCACCACCCGCTCAGCCGTGAAGCGATGGGTGGAGCCATCGTAGGTGGACTGAAATGTGGCGCCGTCGTCGTCCACCTTGGGGTCGAGGGAGAACACCTGGAAGCCGCCGGAGTCGGTTAGCACGTGGCCCGGCCAGCCGGTGAACCCGTGTATGCCGCCCAATCTCTCAACCACGTCGGGACCGGGCCGCATCATCAGGTGATAGGTGTTGGCCAGCACAACTGAGGGCTTGAGGGCCTCGAGGTCGGCGGTGTCGAGGGTACGGACCGCAGCCCGCGTGCCTACTGGCATGAAGCACGGGGTGGTGAACGAGCCCCTCGGGGTGGTGATTCGCCCCTTGCGGGCCTGCCCGTCTTGGGCCAACACGTCGAAACTGAGGGTCATTGCCCCGGATTCCTAGTGCAGAACATGGCATCCCCCAGGGAAAGAAAGCGATAGCCCTCGGCCAAGGCCGTTTCGTAGAGATCGCGCCAGCGGGGACCGACGAAGGCGGCCAACAGAGCCAGAAGACTGGACCGAGGCAGATGGAAGTTGGTGAACATGGCATCCACCACCGCGAACTTGTGCCCCGGCTTGATGAACAGATCGGTCGAGCCCCAGCTAGATCCGGTGGCCACGGCCGATTCCAGCGCCCTCACCACGGTTGTTCCCACCGCCACCACCCGATCGGCCCTAACGCAGGCAGCCAGCGTGGCCTCCGGGATTCGATACGACTCGGTGTGCATGACGTGGTCGTCCAAATTCTCAGCCATGACCGGGGTGAATGTGGCCGTGCCCACAGCCAACTCCAACTTGCACACCACCGCTCCCGCCTCTCGACACCGCTCCAACACCTCATTGGTGAGGTGGAGACCGGCCGTCGGGGCAGCGGCCGACACCGACCGGTGGGCATAGACCGTCTGGTAGCGCTCAACATCGTCTAGCTCCTCGGTTACATAAGGAGGAAGCGGCACCTCCCCGGCTCGGTCCATCAGGTCATCAACGTCGCCTATCGGCTTCACCCACCGCCTTCCGTCGTCGCCGATCCGCTTTCCTACTTCCAAAACGGGCTGCTCTTCGTACCAGAGCTCGGCGCCCGGCCGCACCCGTCGGCCCGGCCGCACCAGCGCACTCCACCAGCCGCCATCTCCCGGTTCCAGCAACAAGACCTCCACCCGGCCTCCGGTGGCTTTGCGAAGTCGCAGCCGGGCGCTCATGACCCGGCTGTCATTCACAACCAGTACGTCGCCGGGGCTCAGGAGTTCGGGCAGATCCCGGGTCAATCGATGCTCGGGTGGAACATCCGGCCCTCGGTCCACCAGCAGCCGAGAACTGTCGCGGGGATCCGCCGGCTGCTGGGCGATGGCGGCATCCGGCAGCTCGTAGTGAAGCTCCTGAGTCCGCATGGAGAGTTTTTACCCGACGGGCGCGCGCATCCCGAAAACTGTCGCACCCGCCCGGTAGTTTGGGGCTGATGCTGGTGATGGGGATTGACCCCGGCCTGTCGCGCTGCGGCTACGGCGTTATCCGCCAAAAGGGGCGCGCCACTGAGGCGGTGGCCGCCGGAATTATCCGCACCGACAAGGACGATCCCATCCCCCGCCGGCTGCACGAACTGCAAACCGAGCTAGCCGACCTGATGGGCGAATACCGCCCCGATGCGGTGGCCATCGAGCAGGTGCTGTTCCAGGTGAACGTGCGCACCGCCATGGGGGTGGGCCAGGCCAGCGGGGTGGCCATGGCTGCCGGGGTGGGCGCGGGCGCCGAGGTGTTCGAGTATTCGCCCACGCAGATAAAGAAGGCGATTACCGGCTGGGGCGGGGCCGACAAGGAGCAGATGGGCAAGATGGTGCAGACCTTGCTGGGGCTTCCCCAGCCCCTGAAGCCAGCAGACGCCTCTGACGCGGTGGCGGTAGCCCTTTGTCATCTGGCCCACGCCCCGACCCGATCTAGCATCCAGGCCGCAGTGTGATCGGGCTGCTGCGGGGCACGCTCGTTTTGCGTGACGGGGAGGAGGTCATGCTGGAGATAGCAGGGATCGGATACCGGGTCACCGTCTCGCCGGAGACCGCTGTCGCCCTGGGCGAACCGGGCCAAGAAGCGCTTTTGCATATCCATCACCACATCCGAGAGGACGCCCAAACCCTCTACGGGTTCGGGACTCCTGAGGAGCGGCGGACGTTCGAGGCGCTGCTGTCGGCCCACGGGGTTGGTCCGGCCCTGGCTATGGCCATCTTGTCGGTCCACCGGCCGGAGGCGTTGGCCGCCATCTTGGCCACCGACGACATCGACGCCCTGTGCCTCATTCCCGGTGTGGGCAAAAAGACCGCCACTCGGCTGCTCATGGAGCTCAAGTCCCGCCTCGATATCGGCGACGTGACCACCGCGGTGGCGTCCGGCGAACCGTCCGCCGGGCCGCCCGATGCCCGTACCGAGGTGCGTCAAGCTCTGGCCGAGCTGGGCTATAGCGCCGAGGAGATCAGCGGTGCCATCCAGTCCCTGCCTGCCGACGACGATCCCGGTGCTCTGCTCAAGGCGGCCCTCCAGCACCTGGCCACTCGGGCATGAGTTCCGACCACGAGCATCCGGCCGTGAGTGGGCAGCCATGAGCGAGCGTGAAGAGCTGTTGGCGGGAACCACTCTCCCCGATGAGGAGGGGGCCGAAGCCGGGCTGCGGCCCACTCGATTGGTTGAGTTCGTCGGCCAAGGGGAGCTGAAGGAGCACCTCCATATCATTCTGGGGGCGGCTCGGGCCAGGCAACAGCCGGCCGACCATCTGCTGTTTGCCGGTCCCCCCGGTTTGGGCAAGACCACCTTGGCCCACATCGTGGCCAAGGAGATGGAAGCCGGACTGCACGTCACCTCGGGACCGGCGCTGGAGCGGGCGGGTGACCTGGCCGCCATCCTCTCCCGGTTGGAGGAGGGCGATGTGCTGTTCATCGACGAGATACACCGGCTGCCCCGAATCGTCGAAGAGGTGATGTACCCGGCCATGGAGGACTTCAACGTCGACATCGTGCTGGGCAAGGGGCCCGCGGCGCGTTCGCTGCGCTTGGAGCTGTCCCGGTTCACCCTGGTGGGGGCCACCACTCGCACCGGTCTCATCACCGGGCCGCTTCGGGACCGGTTCGGGCTGGTATCGCGGCTCGACTACTACACCACCGCCGATTTGGAAGCGATCGTCGTTCGGGCCGCGGCCATCCTCGATATCCATATCGATCCCGCAGGCGCGGCCGAAATCGCCTGTCGGGCCCGCGGCACTCCCCGGATTGCCAATCGGCTCTTGCGGCGGGTGCGGGACTATTCCGAGGTCCGGGCCGACGGGAAGATCGACCAGCAGACCGCGGCCGCTGGGTTGAACCTGTTCGCCGTCGACCAGGCCGGTTTGGACAAAATCGACCGGGCCATCCTGTCGGCCCTCTGCGAGCGCTTCGGAGGCGGCCCGGTTGGCCTCTCAACCCTGGCCATCAGCGTCAGCGAGCCTGCCGAGACCGTGGAAGACGTTTACGAGCCCTTCCTCATCCAACAGGGCCTGTTGATGCGCACCCCTCGGGGCCGCGTGGCTACTCCGACGGCTTGGCACCACCTTGGACTGGCCCCACCCGAAAGCGCTTCAGACCAGTCCAACCTGTTCGACTAAACGAAGAACTGCGCCGCCATCGCGGCATAGAGCGGGGCCACAAGAGCAATCAAGGTCACCATAAGGAAACGAGTCTGCTTGGCCATTTCGGTCCGAAACTCGGTCCGCAATTCGGCACTCAGTACTTTCAGATCGTCCTTAGTGGCCACTTGGTCGCGGCCTTCGGGCAGGACGCATTTCATCAGCGTCTCCGCTGGTCCTTCGCCGATGGTAGCTACCAACTGGTTCACCAACTCCGTCCGCTCAATTTCACCAACCAACGTCATTCGATCCCTTCACCTCTCAACAAGACTTAGAAGGGAACCCTTTGACGCCCGGTAGCGAAGCCGATTCCGACTGCAACTTGCAATATATCAATATGGTTTGCACACATCAATCATCCGTTTTCAGAATTCCCTGGTGAGAAGGTGCATCAGCCCGCCGCGGCGGCTTGGAGGATTTCGTCGGGGATGTCGAAGTTGGCGTAGACGTCTTGGACGTCGTCGTGGTCGTCGAGGGCGTCAATGAGGCGAAGGACGGCCCGGGCCGATTCGGCGCTGTCGACGCCCACCACTGAAGTGGGCAGCATGGTGGAGTTGGCCGACATGAAGGCGATTTCCATGTCAGCCAAGGCGTCCCGCATCGTCGAAAGGTCGGAGGGGTCGCAGGTGAGCCGCCAGGTGTCGCCCTCATCTTCCAAGTCCTCGCCACCGGCGTCGAGGGCGGCCATCATCAACTCGTCCTCGTCCACGGCGCGGTCTAGGATCACCACCCCCTTGCGCTCGAACTGCCAGGCCACCGCACCGGGCTCGGCCAGCGATCCCCCGTTGCGGGTGAACAGCGCCCGAACCTCCGAGCTGGTCCGGTTGCGGTTGTCGGTCAGAGTCTCCACATACAGGGCAACGCCACCGGGGGCGTACCCCTCGTAGAACACCGACTCGTAGGACACCCCCTCCAGCTCACCCGTCCCCCGCTTGATGGCCCGCTCGATGGTGTCGAGGGGCACCGAGTTGTCCCGGGCCTTCTGGAACATGGTGCGAAGCGTGGGGTTGGCATCGGGATCGCCGCCCCCTTCTCGGGCCGCCACCTCCACCTGGCGGATCAGCTTGGCGAACAGCTTGCCCCGGCGCTTGTCGGCCGCCCCCTTGCGGTGCTTGATGGTGGCCCACTTGGAGTGTCCTGACATGGGTGCCCTCCCCTAATCCTGTTCCACAAACCAGCGGTGGATGCGATCGTCTTCGGCCAATTCGGGGTGGAACGACGACACCACGATCGAGCCCTGTCGGCACAGCACCGGCGCCCCGTCCAATTCGGCCAAGACGTCCACGTCGGGGCTGGCCGACTCGACCACCGGGGCCCGGATGAACACACCGGGAAAATCCGATTCCCATCCCTCGACCTCGATCGGCGCGCTGAACGACTCGGATTGGCGGCCATAGCCGTTGCGCCTCACCGCCACGTCCACAGCCCCGAAGCAGTGCTGGCCGGGATAGCCGTCCACCACTTCGGCGGCCAGAAGGATCAGCCCTGCGCAGGTTCCGAGCACCGGCAGGCCGTCGGCCAGGCGGTCGGCCAGCGGGTCGGCCAAGCCGTTGGCGTCCAGCAGCTTGGAGATGGCAGTGGACTCCCCGCCGGGAATGACGAGGCGGTCGACTTCGACTAAATCCTGGGGGGTGCGGACCTGGACCGCGGCAACTCCGAGCCGGTTTAGGACCTGCTCATGCAGACCGAATGCGCCCTGAAGGGCCAGGACCCCGACCTTCACCCGGGGGCTCCGAGTCTCGGGGTGATGCCTCGATCTGCTGCACGCTCAGCCGCCGCTACCAGCCGCGGTCGGCCAGGCGGGTCTCGAGGCCGTCGATCTCCAGTCCGGGCATGGGCTCGCCCAAGCCGCGGCTGACCTTGGCCAAGATGTGGGGATCGCGATAGTTGGTGGCCGCCTCCACGATGGCCTTGGCCCGAGGCGCCGGGTCGGCGGACTTGAATATCCCCGAGCCCACGAACACCGCCTCCGCACCGAGCTGCATGACCAATCCGGCATCGGCGGGCGTCGATATGCCCCCGGCGCAGAACATTGGCACGGGCAGCCAGCCGGTCTCGGCCACCTCGCGTACCAGCGGCAGCGGAGCCCGGAGCTGCTTGGCCCAGTCGTAAAGCTCGGCCGAATCGGACTGGGTGATTTTGCGGATATCCCCGATGATCGACCGGAGATGGCGGACCGCCTCCACGATGTTGCCGGTGCCGGCCTCACCCTTCGAGCGGATCATGCAGGCGCCCTCGGAAATGCGCCGCAGCGCCTCTCCCAAGTTGGTAGCCCCGCACACGAAGGGCACGGTGAACGCCCACTTGTCGATGTGGTGGGCCTCGTCGGCCGGCGTGAGCACTTCGCTCTCGTCGATGTAGTCCACATCCAGAGCCTCCAAGATCTGGGCCTCCACGAAGTGGCCGATCCGGGCTTTGGCCATGACCGGGATGGTCACCGCCTCCTGGATGCCGGTGATCATCTCGGGATCGCTCATGCGGGCCACCCCGCCGTCGCGGCGGATGTCGGCAGGAACCCGCTCCAAGGCCATGACCGCTACCGCCCCGGCGTCTTCGGCCACCTTGGCCTGATCGGGGGTGACCACGTCCATGATGACCCCGCCCTTGAGCATTTCAGCCAGCCCTCGCTTGACCAGAGGGGTCCCCGTCTCGCGGCCCGTCATCGACTCAGCAGCCATGAGTGCAGTCTATGGCTTTGCGCACCGCAAACACGATGTGGGTTTTCGGCTCCTAGCGATTCTTGAGCAGGTTCTCGGCGAAGTCTTGCACCATTACCAGTACATCTCCTCCCGGCAGGGCGATGAACGTCTGGCCAGGGGTAAGCCGCACCGGGTTGCCGTTGCTATCGGTCACCTGCCAGGGCTGGTTGGCCGACGATCGGCTCCAGCGACCCCGAATCATGTGTCCGTCGGTGAACACCAGGGCAACCCCGCCCTCGGGATCTACGGTGATGGCCTCCGGGCAGTACGAGCACGCGGCGCTGCCGGTGTAGCGGGTTTGGAGCACCACGACATTGGCCGGCGACACCTGCACGGGTTCGACGTCCCGGTTGGGCGTGCCGTCGGCGCTTCGAGGCATGTCCACATGAGGGGTTCCGTCTTGCCAGCGGGCCCACCCGCCACTCTCGGCATCCCACGCAAAATGGGCGACGGTGCCGCCGAGATAACGGACCTCCACACCGGGCACCGGCTCGGCGTCCGACGGGAGCGCCTCGCCTGTTCTGCGGTACTCGAACAGAGGATCGGGCGCTGACAATTCGCCGGGAGCGGCGCCCCAGATCGCGGTAGTCGTGGTGTACAGATTCCAGGGAGGCACCCGATCCCCTACGCGCCAGTAGTCGGAGGGCAGATTGTCCCAGCGCAGCTCATAGAGCTTTCCGGCGGACTGGCCCTGCGACACCTCCCGCAGCACGCCCGGGTTGGCCCCCGAGTGGCCGTAAATCGGCTGGCCGAAATTGGCCAATATGTCGGGATCAGAGCTGCGAGCCGACCGCACGGGACCTAGCGGCACCGCGCCTTGACTGTGGAACACGGCAAAAAGGCGGGTGATGGTCTCGACCCTCACTTCAATGAGCACATCAGCTTGGTTAATGCCGGTCTGGGGACGCCCCACGCTGCTCGTCCCAATCTTCACCGCCAGAGCCGGCCGGCTCATAATGGACGGATCTACCAGCGGCTCCCCGGTCAGCGGCTCGGTGGGTCCCGGGGTGGGGGTGGGCGTGGGCAGGTCGGGTTCGGGATCACCCTCACCCGGTACCGAGGTGGCCGAGGCATCGGCATCGGGGGCTTGGGAGGCGGGACCGGGCGACTCCTCGGGGCTGTTAGGGTCTGGCGGACCTTCGGGAGTGGGGACATCGCCTGCGCCGCTATCGGGGGCCGCGGTGGGGGCGGCTGTAGCGGGTTGCGGGGCCCCTTCGCCGCCTGCGCCCTCGTCGTCGTTTCCGCAGCCCGCGACCAGCAGCGCAATTGTCAGGAATGCAACGGTCGCCCCACGCCCCCAGGCGCGCCAGCCGCTGAACCAGCTAGGGGTCAAAGCTCTGTCAGCGCGGCAATTCGAGTATCCAGCCGGGGATGGCGGACGGCATCGGCGATACCCCAATCGGGCTCATCGATCCACATGTGAAGCGCTGCCACCGTTGGCGATGGTACCTGAGCCGACTGGGCAGAAAGTGTCATCAGCGCAGACAGCAGGCCCGGCGGGTACCGGGTGAGAGACACCGCCTCGAAGTCGGCGACCAGGCCCCGCTCCGCAGGCAGCACCCGGTCCATCACCCGGCGACGCAGCCATCCGACTGTTGTGAGCGGCCAGGCCAAGAGCACCCCGGCCAGCGTCTCGAAGGCGGCATCGCCTCGACGAATCCGACACAGGTGATGGGCCACCAGCCCCTCCAGCTCGATGCGCTCGAGCTGCTCCACTGCGCCGGAGGTGACGACGATTGCCGCGTGGGCAGGGGTGCGGGCCGCGGCCAAGGAGTTGATGGAATGGGAGTGGATCACCCTCAGTTCGGGTGTGGGGATGCCGTGGCTGACGCAAAGGCCCTCCAGCACGTTCTCGAGCACTTCCTCTGCCTCGCCGCTGGGACTAGTGCTGCCAGCCAGGCGCAACAGCAGGCGCCACGCGATCAGGTGCAATCCGACCGCGGCCACCACGCCGACCGCCACCCCGGCCACGACGGTTACGAGCCAGGGCAGCCCTAGCAAGAAAAGCACTGCCAGCACCGCCGCTCCCGCAACCACGCCCATAGTGCCAAGGACAACAGCAGATCGGCGTTGACCGGTGTTCACAATTCCTCCTCGTGGTGGCGGGGATCTTGTCGTGGTCGCCGGGAAGCGCGTACCGGGCGTCGGGCGGATAGATCGGCGTAGATCTCGGCATAGCGTTCGGCCAGGGTGTCCATGGAGAATTGCTGGGCTCGGTCCAATCCCGATTCCACTAGCGTGCGGGCCGTGTCCTGGTCGAACAGCACCCGTTTCAGAGCTGCGGCCAGGGCCGCGGGGTCGCCGGGCTCCGACAGCAGCGCATCGCGTCCCGGTCGGGCCACAATGGCATAGGCATCCAGGTCGGAGGCCACGATCGGCGTCTTGGCCGCCATTGCCTCCAGCAGCACCACCCCGAACGACTCGCCGAACAGCGACGGGGCGCAGAACACATCGGCCCCCCGCAGGCGAGCTTGCTTCTCCGCGTCGGAGATTCGGCCCAACCACTCCACCCTGGGGTCGTTGCCAGTGCGGGCCTTCAATCCCTCGGTCTCAGGACCGTCGCCTCCCACCCACAGCCGCACCTCGCCGGGCAGGTACTGAAGGGCGTCAATGAGGACGTCGAGACCCTTGCGAGGTTCATGGCGCCCCACGAAGAAGATGGTGGGATCCGATTTGGCGATGGGCTCAGTCGAAGGAGCATCCAGCTCCACCCCGTTGAACACCAGCTCGTAGTGGCCACCGAGCTGCCCTTGGGCCAGTTGACGGGCATCCTCGGAAACTGCGCAGCGATAGTCCAGGCGGTTGGCCACGGCCTGCACGATTGGCCGCAGGAACTGGTAGGCGGTGCTGTAACCGGCCCGGTGAAAGGTGCCGAGCAGGGGCGCAGATTTCATCACCGCCGCGGTATTGGTGGGACCGGGGGCGAGGGGCTCGTGTAGATGCAACACGTCGAATCGCTCGTCGCGCAGCACGCGGATGGTGCGGAGCTGGGCCGGGGGGTCGGGGGCCAAAGGAGCGATGGAGCCGTTGGCCGCAGTGGGCAGGCTGTTGCCCAGAGGCGTGACCGACTCGTCGGGCGGAGGACCGTCGCACGGGGCCAGAACCCGAGCCTCCACCCCCATGCGGCGCAGCGAACGGGCCAATCCCATCACCTGGCCCTGGACACCTCCGGGGATGGTGAGGGAGTAAGGACAAACCAGCCCGACCCTCATCCGGGCGTCCTTACTCGAGGGGATTGCTCGACTTGATCAGTTTGGTGGTCGAGGCCCCTTCGCTCCTGGCGGAATCTCTCGAGTGCCTCCTCATCGCTGGGCCAGTTGGGTTGCATGAGATGCCACTGCTCTGGGGCAGCGCGGATGAGCTGTTCCAGCGACCGGGCCAGCTCCTGGGTCACCCGGGTCACATCGGCCCGCAGCCGCCCTTGGCGCTCGGCGGGAACCGGCGGCAGCACCACCCCCCGGTGGTTGGGCCCGTCTTGGTAAACCGCGGTCGGCAGAATCGCCGCGCCGGTTCGCAGGGCGAGAGTGGCCGGCCCGCCGGGCAGCAGGGTGCGCTCTCCAAAGAACTCCACCTCCACGCCTCCCCGGCCCACCTGGCGGTCGGCGAGCAGGCACACCACCTGCCCGGTGCGCAGCGACTTGATGAGCACCGAGACCGCGTCCGGACCCAGGGGGACGATGTCGATGCCCATGCGGCGCCGCTCCTCCACCATCCAGTCGAACAGTCGAGCCGGCTTTAGCGGCTCTACCACGGAGATCACCGGGTAGCCGGGGATTCGGGCCATCCACGTGCCGGCCCACTCCCAGCCCCCCAGGTGGGGAAGGGCCAAAATCGGCGCCATGCCGGTGTCGATTGCCTCTTGAATGTGGTTGAACCCCTGGTGGCTGAAGCCCGCCTCAACCTCTGCGTCGGCCAAGTCACCGATCCGGGCGCCGTCATACCAGTAGCGGGCGTACGACTCGAAGGAGGCCCTTACGGCCTCGGCCAGCGCGTCGCCCTGCAATTGCGGTCCGCACACCCTTTGGAGGCGTCGCTCGGTGATGAAGCGGCGCTCGGGGAGCAGCCGATAGGCACTGCGGCTTATGGCCCGGGTCAATCCGGCCCCTACCGGTTGAGGCAGGCGGCGGGCCAGAGCAGCACCGCTGCGATAGAGAACCACATCGGCTGAGAGCCGGCGGGTTCTAGCCAGAGGAGCTAGTGGAGCTTGAGGAGCAGGCCTCTCAGGGGCGTCATTCATGTCGAGGAAAGGGAATTAGCTTGGCGCCAGACTTTGACGAACCGATATAGGGCAGTGGCCGCGGTGAGCACCAGCATGGCCCACAGCATGGGGATCAGCACAAAGCTGAAAGCCAAGCCTGCACCCAGCACGAAGAACCGCTCGGCCCGCTCCATCAGCCCGCCCTTGGCGTCGAGTCCCAGTGACTCGGCCTTGGCCCGCTGATAGGAGACCAGCGAAGCCACGGCCATGAGCGCCACAGGCAGCATGAAAATCTGGCCGGGTTCGTTGGCGCCCAGGTACCAGGCCACGCCACCGAACAGCAGGGCATCGCACACCCGGTCGCTCACCGAGTCGAAGAAAGCACCCCTAACCGAGCTGGTGCCGGACGCCTTGGCGATGGGTCCGTCGAAGGCATCGGACAGACCGGTGAGAATCAAGAAGACCAGGCCGAGTATCAACTCGCCACGGCCGATGACCACCGCGGCCACTGTGGCCATGGCGATCCCGAAGACGGTGACCGCATCAGCGTTGACACCCATCCGGCAAAGGACGGCGCCGATGGGATCAAGCCCTCGATTGACCGCCGAGCGCCAATTCCCGTCGAACATGTGGCCTCTACTGTACTTCTCAGCCGTTTCCCAGATCAGCCCAGTCCTCGGGATTGGGCTGCACAAGTTGGTCGACCACCTCGCCGGTGATGCCGTCAACGAACACCAAGCCCCGCTGGTCCGGCTGGGGCTCATTGGAGTAGAGCAGGATGCGCCAGGTGGGGCGGCTGAACCAGCCTCGCCACCCCATTTGGGCCGATGCATGGCCCACGGGAAAGCCCACTGCACCGATGGCGATAACCAATGCATCCGACTCGTCGATCTTCAGCTCTTTGCCGCAGATGAACCCGTAGGCGGAGAAGACTGCCAGGGCCACGGCGGCGCCTAGGAATCCCCCGTTGACAAGCGGGCTGTCGGCGGCCACCGCCCACAACACCGTGCAGACCACCGCGGATGACAAGTAGATGATGGCCGGAATCCGACGGCGGCTGTTGTTGGGAAACAGGTAGGGGCCGACGTACTCGCTGACGTTCAGCTCTTGGGGAAGCTCGTCGGTGATCTCCGCGTCGGACATCGCTCCGCTCTCGGAGAGGCTGGATTCAGAGTCGGACACGGACTGGCTCTCGGTATCGCTCACTTCCGCGTCAGACACGGTTTGAGGCTACTGGTCTCCCCAGGCATTTCTCAGCTTGGACCACGATTCGGTGAGGGGCTCGGGCAGCACTCGGGCTTCGGCCACAGTAGTCATGAAGTTGGTGTCGCCCCGCCAGCGGGGCAGGCAGTGAACGTGCAGGTGGTCGGGAATGCCAGCTCCACCGGCCGCACCCAGGTTGAGTCCCACGTTCACCCCTTCGGGGTTGTAGGCCCTTCGGATCGCGGCCACCGCAGCCCGGACCGCGGCCCACAGCTCATCGCTTTCGGAATCGGTGAGGTCGGCCAAATCGGCCACTGCGCGATTGGGGGCCACCATCAGGTGGCCGCTGCCGTAGGGGTAGGCGTTGAGCACCGCAAAGCAGGTCGCGCCCCGCCACAAGATGCCGGTCTCCTGGTCGGGCGCCGGAGACGCCAGGATGCGCTCGAAGAGCGTGCCCTCCCCCTCCTCAGAGACGGTGGCGTGGATTTCCGACACATAGCGGCTGCGCCACGGGGCCCACAGGCGCTCCAGCATCAGCGGTGAGCCTCCACTTCATCAGCCAGCCGGGCCGCGAAGTCTTCCAACGGCACGCCTCGCTCGTCGCCGTCTGTTCCCCGGGCGTTGACCCCCACGGTGCCGTGGGCCACGTCGTCGTCGCCCACTACCAGCACGTAGGGCAGTTTCTGGAGCTTGGCCGCTCGGATGCGCCGTCCCAACGGCTCTTGGGCGTCGGACACCTCTGCCCTGAATCCGTCTTGGCGCAGGCGGGCCTCCACCTCGGCGGCATAATCGGCATGGGTGGCGGCCACCGGCAAGATGGCGGCTTGGACCGGGGCCAGCCAGGCCGGAAATGCACCGGCGAAGTGCTCGATGAGAACCCCGAAGAAACGCTCGATCGATCCCATCAATGCCCGGTGGATCATCACTGGGCGGTGGCGGCCACCGTCAGAGCCCACATACTCCAGGTCGAACCGCTCGGGCAGTTGGAAATCCACCTGAATGGTGGACAGCTGCCAGCTCCGCCCGATGGCGTCGCGCACGTCGATGTCGATTTTGGGCCCGTAGAAGGCACCGCCCCCCTCGTCCAACTCGTACTCCAGTCCGGCAGCCTCCAACGCCTGGCGGAGGGCATCGGTGGCCAGGTCCCACTCGGCGTCTTCTCCAATCGACTTCTCCGGTGGCCGGGTAGCCAATCGAGCCTCGAATGAGCCGAAACCGAACGCCCGCAGCACCGACAGCACAAACGCCACCAAAGAGGCAATCTCGGCCGGGGCCTGCTCCCGGGTGCAGAAGATGTGGCTGTCGTCCTGGGTGAATCCCCGGATGCGCATCAGGCCGTGGACCGCACCCGACAGCTCGTAGCGGTACACCGTGCCCAACTCGAACAGTCGAATTGGGAGGTCCCGATAGGAGCGCTGGCTGCTCTTGTAGATCAGCGCATGAAAGGGGCAGTTCATCGGCTTGAGGTGGTAGGAGGCGCCGTCCATCTCCAGAGCTGGGTACATGCTTTCCCGATAGAAGTCCAGATGTCCGCTGGTCTCCCACAGCTCAGAGCGAGCGACGTGGGGAGTTACAACGAACTGGTAGCCACCCTCTTCATGGCGGTCACGGCTGTAATCCTCGATTATGCGGCGCACCGCCGCGCCCTTGGGGTGCCATACCGCCAGCCCCGGTCCCAACTCGGTGGGCCATGACAAAAGGTCTAGCTCTCGGGCCAGGCGGCGGTGGTCCCGCTTTTCCGCCTCGGCCAGCCGGTGCAGGTGGGCGGCCAGGTCCTTTCGAGACGCCCAGGCCGTGCCGTAAATGCGCTGCAAGGAGGGGCGGCCGGCGTCGCGGCGCCAGTAGGCCCCCGCCACGCTCATCAGCTTGAAGTACCCAAGGCGACCGGTGGACGGGACATGGGGGCCGCGGCACAGGTCGATGAAGGAATCCGAGTTGCGGTAGTAGCTGATCTGGCCGTCGCCAGCCACCTCGTCGGCCAGTTCGTCGGCCTGCTGCCCGCTGGCACCGGCATCGGGCGCCATGGCCACCGTTTCAATGATCTCCCGCTTGTAGGGGTGGTCGGCGAACAGGTCGAGCCCTTCGGCCGCCGACACCTCGTGGCGCTCGAAGGGCTGGTCGGCCTCGATGATCTCCCTCATCCGGCTCTCGATGGCCTCAAGGTCGTCATCGCTGATGGTGGCCCCGGCGGGCAGGTCGAAGTCGTAGTAGAAGCCGTCTTCTATGGGCGGACCCACCGCGTAGGTCGCCCCGGAGTACATCTCCAGCACCGCCTGGGCCAGCACATGTGCGGTGGAGTGGCGCAGCGTTTCCAGGCCGGCGTCGCTGTCGGCGGTGATGATCGAAACCTGCTGACCGTCGGCCAGCGGACTGCTCAAATCCACCTCGACGTCGTCGATGGTGGCGATGAGAGCGGCTTTCGCCAGGCCGGGACCGATGTCGGCGGCCAAGTCGCCCGCTGTGGCACCAGAGGGAATCGTGCGCGTGCTGCCGTCGGGGAGAATGACGCTGATTTCAGCCATGGCTCAACAAATTAACCCTTCGGCTTGCCTGTGCCCGCCCAATTATCGCGAACGACCCGCTACGAGAGCCGGACGCCGAGCAGTGCGGCTGCGGAGGCGATTCCGCCGGTTGACGCGGCATCGTCAATAGCCGCTACCGCTGCGGGGGTGTCGAGATCGTCGTCTAGACAGTCCCGCACCCGATTGAGGACCGACGAGGCTCCGGAAGAGGCTCCAGCAGGCGCGGCTTGCCAGGCGTCGAGGCGCTCGGCGGCGGTGGGCATGACCTCGTCGTCCCATTCCCAGGAGTCCCGGTAGTGATGGGCCACTATGGCCAGGCGTACCGCTCGAGGGTCGTACTCCTTCAATAGGTCGGACACGAACACCAGATTGCCCAGCGACTTGGACATCTTCTCGCCGTCCATCCTCACCATGGCCTGGTGCATCCAGTGGCGCACGAACTGTCTGCCGGTGACCACCTCCGACTGGGCGGCCTCACACTCGTGATGGGGGTAGACCAAGTCGGATCCGCCTCCATGCAGGTCCACGGTCTCGCCCAGCTCCCGCATGGCCAGCGCCGAGCACTCGATGTGCCACCCGGGACGCCCCGGGCCCCACTTGGAATCCCATGCGGGCTCGTCGGGGGCGGACTTCTGCCACAGAACGAAGTCCAAGGGATCCCGCTTGTTGGGGTCGTCGGGATTGCCCCCGTGCTCGGCGGCCAGCGCCAGCATGGATTCCCGGTCCAGGTGGCTGACCTGGCCGAAGCGGTCGAAGGTGGAGATGTCGAAGTACACCGACCCCCCTGACTGGTAGGCGTGGCCCTGGTCCAGCACCAGGCCGATCATCTTGCGGATGTCGACGATGGCCGATGTGGCCCGGGGCTCCGACCAGCAGGGCAGCATTTCCAGGGCTTCCATGTCGGAGTCGAATCGGGCGGTCTCGGCCGCGGCAAGGTCCAGGTAGTGGACGCCTATCTCCCGGGCCTTGCGGAGAATGTCGTCATCCACGTCGGTGATGTTGCGCACGCAGCGGGTTTCGTGGCCCCGGTCGCGCAACCGTCGCTGGAGCACGTCGTAGGCCACGTATGTGGCGGCGTGTCCCAAATGGGTGGCGTCGTATGGGGTTATGCCGCAGGTGTACATGGCCACCACCGGTCCTGGCTCGAACGGCACCACTTCCTGGCGTGCGGTGTCGTAGAGGCGCATCGGATCCGGCGGGGATGCAGCCGGAGAAGAGGAGCCAGCCATGGCCGACGGCCTCAGCCGTCTTCGAGGCCCAACCCGGTGAAGCGGACTGCGACCCTGCTCTTGTAACGGACATTGAGTTGCAGCAGCACCGCGGTGAAAGCCTCTACCGGGCTGGCGTACGACAGCGCACCGGCGTCGAGGGCCCTGGCACCGGGGAGCTTGTTCATGATTTCCATGGTGGTGGCGGTGGCCTCGGAATGGTCAGAGCACACCAGCACATCGCAGTCCACCGGCCTATTGAGGTCGCCCAGATCATGGGCGGGCACATGGTGGAGGGCACCCGAGACCAGGGCTTGGGGAACCGCCGCCTGCACCGCACCGGCAATCGAGCCCCGCGACGGCACCAGTGGCTGGAACTCTCGGCCCATCTTGGCCAGGGCGTTGGCCATGCTGATGACCACCTTGCCGGCCAGTTCGTCGGCCACCGTGGCTGCGGTGGACGCGGCGGCGTCCCACGGGGTGGCCACCACAACCACGTCGCATGCCGCGGCGGCGGGGTTGGCTGCGCCGCTCAGGGGGAGCTTGTGGTCGGGCCACTCGGCCTTCAAGCGATCGCAGATTTCGCTGGCCCGCTCGGCCGAGCGCGACCCCATCACGGTTTCGAATCCCACCGATGCCAAGCGGACGGCCAGGGCGCTGCCCGCCGGACCTGTGCCTCCCAGTATCCCGATTCGCATCGGCCTAACGGTATAGGAGGTGCACTCCCGAACCCACATGGGATAACGACAGCCGCGCCGAGGCGAGTAGCCTCCAACGATCATGGGACTCCTCGATGGGAAACGGATTCTGGTCACCGGGGTGTTGACCGACGCGTCGCTGGCCTACGGGATCGCCTCGCTGGCCGCGGCCCAGGGCGCCGAGTTGGTGCTGACCGGCGCGGGAAGGGGGCTCAGCCTCACCGAGCGCACCGCCCGCAAGCTACCGGGCTCCCCGCCGGTGCTGGCCTTCGATGTGACCGACCCCGACCACCCGGCCGCCCTGAGAGACGATCTGGCCGAACGTTGGGGATCGGTGGACGGTGCCGTGCATGCCATTGGTTTCGCCCCCGAAGTGTGTTTGGGCGAAGACTTCATGGCCGCCGGGTGGGACGACGTAAAGGTAGCTCTGGAGATCTCGGCCTATTCGCTCAAGACCCTGGCCGAGGTGGTCGTGCCGCTTATGGACGACGGCGGCTCGATCGTGGGGCTGGACTTCGATGCCACCGTGGCCTGGCCTTTCTACAACTGGATGGGGGTGGCCAAAGCTGCCTTCGAGTCCACCGCCCGCTATCTGGCCCGCTCGCTGGGCGACCAGGGCATCCGGGTGAATCTGGTGGCTGCCGGCCCGGTGCGAACCATGGCGGCACGCTCCATTCCCGGCTTCGAGGTTTTCGAGGACTCCTGGGCCGCCCAGGCCCCGCTGGGCTGGGACGTCAAGGACAGCTCAGCGGTGGCCAAGGCCGCAGTCGCGCTCTTGTCGGACTGGTTCCCCATGACCACCGGCGAGATGCTCCACGTGGACGGCGGCTACCACGCAATGGGCGCCTAAGCCCGCCGATGAGCCCGGCTCCCACGCAATGGTCGCCTGATTCTCGATTGGCCTAGCCGTCGGCCAGGGGGAGAACGTAGTCGTCGGCGAAGCGGTTGATGGCGTCGCGATAGGCAGATGCGTTTTCCAAAAGACCTGCCCGGTTGTCGGTGCTGACATCTTCGAGTTCCGCCCAAGGAAGGGCGTACAACCCGGTTATGCCCAACTCCTCCTCTGCTCGGCGGTAGAGGTCTAGAGATGGCGGCTCGTAGAAGCCGGAGATGATCTCAAAGTGATCGTCGGCCCGGCCCTCTTCAGCCAGGAGCGTCCGCAATCGGGCCACGATGCCGGCCAGAGTGTCCCAGTCGTAGGCATTGCCCACCCAGCCGTCGGCGTGGCGGGCCGCCCGGCGCAGCGCCGGTCCAGAGTGTCCCCCGGTGAAGATGGGTATGGGCTGATCGGGGGCCGGTCCCATCATCATCGGCGGGATGTCGTAGAACTCGCCGTGGAACTCCACCCAGCCCGGCTTCCAAAGCTCCCGCAGTGCTTCGATCATCTCGTTGGTGCGGGGGCCGCGATTGTCGAAGTCCTGTCCCATCTGCTCGAACTCCTCGCGCATCCAGCCCGCAGCCATGCCCAACGCCACTCGGTCGCCAGAGATCACTGCGGCGGTCGAGACTTGCTTGGCCACCGCCAGAATGGGGCGGTTGGGGGCTATGTAGATGTTGTTGGAGAAGTGCAGGCGCTCGGTGGCCCCGATCATGGCTCCGATGGTGACCCAGGTGTCGGGCCAAGACGTCTCGGGATCCCAGATGGGTCGGCCGTCCTCGTAGGGCGAGTAGGGGTAGGGGCTCTTGAGGTCTTGGGGATAGAAGATGTGATCTGACAGCACCATCCCGTGATACCCGGCTTCATCCACCATTTGGGCAATGGGCACCAGTTCGGTGCTCTTCATGAACGCGGTAACGCACCAGAATTTCATGCCGCCATTATGGCCCCTGCGCCCGGTCGGTCTCGTCGAAGAGATCGCCGACCAGCACTTCCAGCACATCTTCCAGGGTGACCAGGCCGACAGTGCGGCGGTGGGCCCCCTGACGGACGACGGCCAGATGGCGTCGGCTGCCCTGCATCAGCACAAGCGCGCCTTCCAACGAGGTTTCCTCCTCGATGGCGGGAACAACCCGGATCAGCTCGTCACCGAGGGGCAGCGATGCCCGAGCACTGGACATTTCGAGGAGGTCCTTGGCATGGACGAACCCGACCACTTGATCGGGTGATCCGTTCTGGACCAAGACCCGGGAGTGGCCGCTGGCGTTCATCACATCGAGAACCTCGTCCACAGTGGCCTCCCTCTCCACCGCCACGATCCGCTCGCGAGGCACCATCACGGCCCGCACCGGTCGAGCGGCCAGCTCCAGCGCGCTGGACAGCAGCGTCCGGTCGAATTCGTCCAACAGCCCCTCCGCCGCCGAATGCTCCACCAAAGCAGCGAACTCCTGGGGCGTGCGGGCGGTGGGCAGCTCGTCCACTGGCTCCACGCCGCACAGGCGGACAATCCCCCGGCTCAGGCGGTTCAACAGCCCGATGAGCGGACCGAAGACGATGGCATAGATGCGATTCACCGGGGCCAGCCACATCGCAGTGCGCTCGGCCCCGGCCAAGGCGATGTTCTTGGGAACCATCTCCCCCAGCACCATGTGCAGGTACACCACCAGGGTCAGCGAAACCGCGAACGAGATGGTGTGCAGCGCCCCCGAGGGCAGATGGACGAAGGACTCCACCGCTCGCTCGATTAGGCGGGCCACTGCCGGCTCAGCCACAAAGCCCAATCCCAGCGATGCCATGGTGATGCCGAGCTGGGCCCCGGCCAACTGCCGGTTGAGATCGCTCATGGCCGTCAACGTCATCCGGGCTCGGCGGTTGCCAGCCTCGGCCAACGGCTCCAGGCGGGACCGACGGGCGGCAATTAGAGCGAACTCCACCGCCACAAACCCGGCGTTGGCCACCAGCAATACCACCGCAACGATGATGTACAGCGCGGTCACTGGCCTGCTCGATTCGGATGGGCTGGGTGGCCGGAGGTCACCCAGCGCAAGCGGACGGCGTCGATGCGGTTCCGGTCGATTGACTCGATCTGGAACTCCCAGCCCTGAAAGCGAAAAACCTCGCCCGCGGCGGGGATTCGCTGAAGATGGTCCAAGATGAATCCAGCCAGGGTTTCGTAGTCGCCGTCGGGAACGCGCAGCCCGGTCATATCCTCCAACTCGTCGGGATGGATCCCGGCTTGGACAACTAGTTCCCCGGCCTCGCGAGCCACAGCCGGGGGCTCAGTGTCGTCGTGCTCGTCGGCGATCTCCCCCACGATCTCCTCCACCAAGTCCTCCTGGGTGACGATGCCCGCGGTGCCGCCGTGCTCGTCCAAGACCACGGCCAAGGGGCTTCGCTGGGATCTCATATCCAAGAGCAGGGAGCGC
The DNA here is from genome assembly GCA_022825005.1 of Acidimicrobiia bacterium. Classification (GTDB taxonomy): domain Bacteria; phylum Actinomycetota; class Acidimicrobiia; order Acidimicrobiales; family Bin134; genus Poriferisocius. The sequence goes on along the minus strand of JAJDYU010000066.1, from coordinate 4,380 downwards.
AGATCCCGGGTCTCGGGCACGACCAGCGGCGACCGCATGATTGCGGACACCGGTGTTGAGGGCCACTCTCCAGACGGCACCTCGTACACGTTCTTGACCAAGGCCACGCCTACTACATCGTCGATGTCGGCGCCGATGACCGGAAAGCGGGAATACCCCGTCTGGCTGGACAGCGAGACCAGGTCGGCCACCGATTGGTGCTGCTCGATGGCGATCACCGATACCCGGGGAACCAGCACGTCGGCGGCGTCGTGGTCGGCAAAGCGAATCGCCCGGGTCAACAGGCGAGCTCGGGCCGGGCGCATCGACCCCTCTTGGCCCGAGGATCGGATAAGCCAGGCCAGTTCCTCGCGGGATCGGGCCTCGCTCAGTTCTTCAGCAGGCTCGATCCCAAATCGAGAGACAATCCTGTTGGCCGAACCGTCCAACAGGCGGATGAAGGGTTGGGTGACTGCGGTGAAGCCCTTCATGGGGGCGGCCAAGCGCATGGCCGTGGGCTGCGGGCGGGCAATAGCCAAGGTCTTGGGCACCAACTCCCCCAAGACCATCTGGACGACCACGGCGATGATCAGCGCGGCGGCGATGGACAACCCGGTGGCAGCCCCCTCGGAAATGCGTTCAGCCACCGGCTCCAGGGCCTCGGCGATGGACGGCCGGGCGATGAAGCCCAGCGCCAGCGACGTGACGGTGATGCCGAACTGCGCCCCGGACAATTGGAACGACAGGGTTTTGAGCAGCGACAAGGTGGTCCGCGCCGACCGTCGGCCCTCGGCGGCCAGCCGCTCGATGCGAATCCGGTCTACGGCTATCAGGGCGAACTCGACGGCCACGAAAACCGCGTTGGCCCCGATCAGGAGCGCGGCGGCCGCCAGGCCTGCTGAGGTGGTCCAGCTCATGAGCTACCAAATGCCGGGAATAGGGCGACTACCAGGCACAGGGCTTGGCATCGGTCATATTCTTTAGAGAGACTAAACATGTGAGTCTCAAACAATCGCCTTCCACTGTCTCGCTGGAAGCGGCTCGGGCGGCGACGCGCCTCGCCCGCCAAGTGGCGGTGGCGCTGGGGGACCTGGACTTGTCACCCTCCCAGTATCGCCTGCTGCTGTTCCTTTCGGAAGGAAACGCGGCCGCTTCGGCCGTGGCCGGGCGGCTGGCGGTGAGTCGGCCCAGCGTCACTGCGCTGGCCGACGGGCTGGAGCGGCGGGGTTTGCTCCAGCGGAAATCCGACCCGGCCGACCGCCGCAAAGTTGCCCACGAGCTGACCGAGGCCGGGCGGAAAGCGCTGGCCGTAGCCGACGCCGCAGTAGCCGAGCGGATCACCGGGATCGCCGCCCAGCTCGAAGAAGACCAGTTCGATCAGGCGATTGACGGGCTGGCCCTTTGGAATGAGGCGTTGAACCGCCACCGCGCCGCGCAGGAGACTCGGCAGTGACCGCGATCGACGTCGGACCAGTCGGATCCCCTGATTTCGACCCGGACGACACAGGGGCGCGAGCTAGCGCGCCCGACTTTGAGCCGGTCGCGGTGGCGGCCCATTACGACCCGCCCCCGGCAGGCATCGACCCCGACAAAACCAAGGGCTGGATGAAGCGGCTCTGGCCATTGGTCAGGGCCTACCGCCGGACAATGCTGATCGGTGTGGTCACCGGAGTGGTGGCACTGGCCATCCAGGCCGCAGTCCCGGCCTTGGGCCGCTCGGCGGTGGACGCGGCCATCGAGGGCAACCGCCAGGCACTGTGGATCGTGTTCGGTCTCACCGCCGCCTTCGGAGTCGGGAGGCTGGTCTTCGGCGGGGTCTACCGCTACCAGCTGTTCAAGCTGGGCTGGAACGTGGAGACCGACCTGCGGGCCATCATGTACGAGCACCTGACCCGGTTGTCGTTCTCGTACTACGACCGCACCCAGTCGGGAGAGGTCATCTCCCGGGCCAACAGCGACATCCGATCGCTGCAACTGCTGCTCGCCTTCGGACCACTCGTCAGCATGAACGTGCTCATGTTCGTGATGGCACTGGGGTTCATGCTGTACGTCCACCCCTGGCTGGCGCTGGTGGCCCTGGCCCCGCTGCCCGGCGTGTACTGGTTCGGCCTGAAGTTCCGCAATCAGGTATTCCCGCTGTCGTGGGTGACGCAGGCCCGCATGGCCGATTTGGCCACCATCGTGGACGAGAACGTGAACGGCACCCGAGTGGTGAAGTCTTTCGCCGCCGAAGAGCGCCAGATCGCCCTTTTGGGCCGGTCGGCCCAGCGCATCCAGTGGACCAACGTGGAGATCGCCAACAGCCGATCCCGCTGGAATCCCCTCATCGAGTCGCTGCCCCGACTGGGCACCGCCATGGTGGTGCTCTACGGCGGCTGGCTGGCCATCGAGGGAGTGGTGTCGATCGGGACGCTGCTGGCGTTCAGCGCCTACGTGATCATGCTCCAGGTTCCCTTCCGCATGGCGGGGTTCATGCTCATGCAGGGCCAGCGGGCCAGCGCCGCGGCCCAGCGCATCTATGAGATCCTCGACGAGGCGCCCGAGATCGTCGACTCCCCAACGGCGGTGGACATCGTCGACCCCCGAGGGCAGGTGGACTTCGAGCAGGTCAGCTTCGGCTACAACCCAGACACCCCAGTGCTCGACGACTTCACCCTGCACATAGAGCCAGGCGAGCGGGTGGCCATCGTGGGCAGCACGGGATCCGGCAAGTCGACCGTGGCCCGGCTTCTAGACCGGTTCTACGACGTGGACGGAGGCTCGGTTCGCGTCGACGGGCTCGACGTTAGGGATGTGACTTTGCGAAGCCTGCGCCACACCGTGGGGCTGGTGCTGGACGAGCCGTTCCTGTTCTCGGCGTCGGTCCACGACAACATCGCCTACGGCCGCCCCGACGCATCCCGCTCCGATGTCGTCACCGCCGCGGTGGCGGCCCAGGCCCATGGCTTCATCAGCGAATTGACCCACGGCTACGACTCGGTGGTGGGCGAGCGGGGCTACACCCTGTCGGGTGGCCAGCGCCAGCGCATCGCCATCGCCCGGACGCTTTTGGCCAATCCCAAGGTGCTGGTGCTGGACGACGCCACCAGCGCCATCGACGTGACCGTGGAGGAGGCCATCCACAACGCCCTGCAAGAGCTGATGGACAATCGCACCACCATCATCATCGCCCACCGCCTTTCCACCATCAGCCTGGCCGAGCGGGTGGTGGTGATCGATCAGGGCAGGGTGGCCAACATGGGCACCCACGCCGAGCTGTTGGCCACCGATCCCCACTATGTGGAGATCCTGGCCCGTCACAGCGACGAAGGATCAGACGACGTTTCGGGCAACGGCGACGGTCTCATGACTTCTTGGAACGGTCGCTAATGGGCTGGGGTGGGTATTTCGGCGGGCCCCAGGCCCAGAGCGCGGCCCGCGACGCCGGACTCCCCCATGCCGGAGTGCCCGGCAACCTGCGTGTCCAGGTGGAGGAGGTGCTGAGGAAGGAGCCGGACTATCCCCCGGTCGATGTCGACTTCAGCCACCGCCAGCCCGCCGACCCTCCCCTCACCCTGCGCACTCTGCTGTGGCCCTTCCGCCGCCAGTTGGCCATCGCGCTGCTGTTGGTGGTGATCGAGTCGGCCATGATGCAGACGGGCCCGCTGCTGGCCCAGATCGGCATCGACCACGGCGTGCGGTCGGGCAACCTCCAGGTGCTCTTGGTTGTGGCCGCCGTGTTCTTGAGCACGGTGGTGGCCCATGCCTTCAGCTCGTCTTTGCGCATCCGCTATACCGGCAAGCTGGGCGAGCGGCTGATGTACGCCCTGCGGATGCGGGTGTTCTCCCACTACCAGCGACTTTCGCTGGACTTCTTCACCAGGGAGAAGGCGGGGGTGCTGATGACCCGCATGACCAGCGACATCGAGGCCCTGACCGTGCTGTTCCAGGAGGGCCTGGTGAACTTCGCGGTGCAAACGCTGGTGCTGGTGGTGATCACTGGCGTGCTGTTCTATCTGAACCCGCTGCTGGCGGTGCTGACCCTCGTGATCGTGGTACCGGGCACGTTCGTGCTCAGCATCTGGTTCCGGAGGGTGTCCAACCTGTACTACGGGCTGGTTCGAGACCGCATCGCTGATGTGCTGGCCGATCTGCAGGAGAGCCTGGCCGGCATCCGAGTGATCACCGCTCTCAATCGCCGCCGCCACAACGTGGTCCACCACAACAACGTGGTGGGGCGGCACAAAGACGCCAACTTGGCCGGAGTGCGGGCCGCGTCCATCTACGCCCCCACCACCGAGGCCATTGTGATCATCGGCCAGGCCCTCCTCGTGGTGATCGGCGGGACCATGGTGATCAACGGGAGCCTGACCCCCGGTGAGCTCACCGCCTTCGTGCTGTACCTGACCTTCTTCTTCGCCC
>JAJDYU010000070.1 GCA_022825005.1 Acidimicrobiia bacterium | reverse complement strand
CTCCCCTACACCCTGGGCATGGAGGTGCTGGGCACGGTGGATGCCGTGGGAGAGGGGGCCGAGGAGTGGCTCGGGCGCCGGGTGCACGCCACCGCCGAGAGCGCCTTCGGGGGCTACGCCGACAAGGTGATCTGCCAGCCCGACATGGTGTTCGACGCCCCCGAGTCGCTGGACGACACCGAGGCTGCCGCCTTCTTCTTCCCCTTCCACCTGGCCTGGCTGGGCTTGCACGAGCGGGGCCAGATGCAACCGGGAGAGTGGGTGCTGATCCACGCCGCGGCTGGCGGGGTGGGCTCGGCCGCGGTGCAGCTGGCCGTGGACGCCGGGGCCCGGGTGATCGGCACCGCGGGCAGCGAGGACAAGTGCGAGTTTGTGCGCTCCCTGGGGGCCGAGGCCGCGGTGAACTACCGGGACGGAGACTTCGCCACCGAGGTGCGCGACATCACCGGCGGGGCCGGAGTCGATCTGGTGTTCGACGGCGTGGGCGGCGAAGTTACCGAAGCCTCGCTACGGTGCATGACCCGGGGCGGGCGGCTGATGATCATCGGCTTCGCCAGCAAGATCGAGGCCGAGGACGCCGTCGGCCTTCCCCCGAGGCTGCTGTGCTTCTCGCAAGTGTCGATCGGAGGGGTGCTGTTGGCCTACAGCAGCAACCCGGCGGTCTACGGCGGAATGGCCGGGTTCAACATCAACCCCCGATCACTGGGAGACTGGATTCACGAAGAGCTCTGTGGGCGGCTGGACGAAGGCCGGATCGCCCCGCTGGTGGGCGGCACCGTGCCCTTCGAGGAGCTGCCCGCCGCGCTCGAGCAGATGGAGGACCGCCTCACCACCGGCCGCATCGTGGTGGTCTGCTGAAAAACGCACTGGCAGGGCCCCGCCGGTGGTCGAATGCCGAGCAAACAAGCCAGAATAGAGCCATGACTGAGCTCGGATATCTCGCCTTCGACGCCGACAACCACTACTACGAGGCCACCGACGCCTTCACCCGCCACATCGACCCCAAGATGGCCAAGCGCTGCATGCAGTGGGCCGACATCGGGGGCAAGCAGCGGCTGATCGTGGCCGGGCGGATCAACCGGTTCATCCCCAACCCCACCTTCGACCCGGTGGCCAAGCCCGGCATCCTCGATGAGTACTTCCGGGCCAAGACCTCGGCCAGCGACATGCGGGAGGCATTCGGCGAGCTCGACCCCATCAGCCCCGCCTACCGCAACCGCGACGCCCGCCTGGCCCTCATGGACTCGCAGGGTCTGGGCGGCTGCTTCATGTTCCCCACCCTGGGGGTGGGCATGGAGGCCTGCCTGGAAGACGACCTCGGGGCCATCACCGCGGCGTTCGGGGCGTTCAACCGCTGGCTGGACGAAGACTGGGGCTTCTCCTACCAGGAGCGCCTGTTCACCGCCCTGTACCTGAGCCTGGTGGACGTGGACTGGGCGCTGGGCGAGCTGGAGTGGGCCATCGGCCGGAGCCTGCGGCTGGTGAACTTCCGGGCCACCTCGGTGCCCGACGGCCACGGCAACTACCGCTCGCTGGGCCATCCCGACCACGACCCGGTGTGGCAGTTCCTGAACGACCACGGCGTGTGCGTGGCCTTCCACTCTGGCGACTCGGGCTACTCGTTCATGAACCACCGCTGGGGGCTCGGCACCGAGACCGAGGCCTTCCGATACAACCCCCTCCAGAGCCTGCTGTCGCACTCCCCCATCAGCGACACCATGGCCTCACTTCTGGCTGACGGGGTGCTGGTGCGGTTCCCCAACCTGCGGGTGGCCACCATCGAGACCGGCTCGTATTGGGTGCGGCCCCTCATCCAGAAGCTGGCCAAGACCTACGGCCAGCACCGCTACGCCTTCGACGAGGACCCGGTGGAGACTTTCCGCAATCAGGTGTGGGTGTCGCCCTACTACGAGGACGACCTGCACGAGCTGGCCGGGCTAATCGGCACCGACCACATGCTGTTCGGCTCCGACTTCCCCCACGCCGAGGGTCTGGCCGACCCGGTGTCGTTCGTGGACGACCTCGACGGGTTCAGCGACGACGACATCCGCCGCATCATGTGCGACAACGGCGCCGGCCTGTCACAGCTGGCCGTCTAGCCCACCGGCGAACCCTCATCTCCAACCGAAAGAAACAGCACCATGGCCTGGGATTTTGAGACCGAGCCCGAGTTCCAGGCAGAACTCGACTGGACCCGGGCTTTTCTGGACGAGCACATCCTGCCGCTGGAGACCATCGATCTGGAGGTGACCGACGAGCAGTGGAAGGCCCTGACCGCGCCCCTGAAGCAGCAGGTGAAGGACCGGGAGCTGTGGGCCTGCCATCTCGACCCCGAGCTGGGGGGCCAGGGCTTCGGCCAGGTGAAGCTGGGGCTGATGCACGAGATTTTGGGCCGGTCGTCGATCGCGCCGGCCATCTTCGGCAACAACGCCCCCGACTCCGGCAACGCCGAGCTGTTGGCCATCGGCGGCAACGCCGAGCAGAAGAAACGATGGATGGAGCCGCTGCTGGCCGGCGAGCTGCGCTCGGGGTTCTCCATGACCGAGCCCGACACCGCCGGCTCCGACCCCACGCTTCTGGAGACCAAAGCGGTGCGCGACGGCGACACCTGGGTGATCAACGGCCACAAGTGGTTCACCTCCGGCGGCTCGGGGGCCGACTTCCTCATCGCCATGGTTGTGACCAACCCCGACGTCCACCCCTACCAGGGATCGTCCATGATCGTGGTGCCCACCGACACTCCCGGCCTGGAGATCGTGCGGGACGTGCCCAACATGCACCACCCCTATCCCGGCCAGTTCGCCCGCCACCCCATGGGCCACTCCGAGGTGATCTACCGCGACGTGCGGGTGCCCGCCGAGAACTTGATCGGCAATCCCGGCGACGGGTTTGTGCTGGCCCAAAAGCGCCTCGGCCCCGGCCGCATCCACCACGCCATGCGCTGGATCGGCCAGTCGCAGCGGGCGCTGGACATGATGTGCGAGCGGGCCCTGTCCCGGTACGCCCACGGGAGCCTGCTGGCCGAGAAGCAGATGGTGCAGGACTTCATCGCCGAGACCCGCATCGACATCGCCTCGGCCCGGCTGCTGTGCCTTCACGCCGCCTGGCACATGGACAAGCACGGCTCATCGGCGTCGCGCACCGAGATCGCCATGATCAAGGTATACGGCACCAAGATGCTCTACAACGCCATCGACCGATCCATCCAGGTCCACGGCGCCCTGGGCTACTCGGCCGACATGCCCCTAGAGGAGATGTACCGCAACGCCCGGGCCTCCCGGCTGGTGGACGGCGCCGACGAAGTACACAAGGTGTCCATCGCCCGCCGAACCCTCAAGGAGTACGCCGCAGTGGACGGCTTCCCCACCGAGCACATCCCCACCCGCCGAGCCGCCGCCCTCGAGCGCTTCGGCGACCTCCTCGACATCGAGGTCATGAACAGCTAGCCGCCGGCAAACCTCAACTAGGCCCGACGAAGGGGCCGGTAGCCTTTCAGCATGTCCAAGCCGCTGGCGCTGCGCTTTCTGCGGTCGGCCAGCGATGCCGGCCAGCTGCCCGAGTCCCGTTGCGAGGTGGCGCTGGTGGGGCGGTCCAACGTGGGCAAGTCGTCGCTTTTGAACGCGGTGGCCAACCGCAAGGGCCTGGCCCGCACCTCCAAGGCCCCGGGGGCCACCCGTCTGATCAACATCTTCGAGCTGGAGGGCGAGCCCGGCCGCTGGCTGGTGGATTTGCCCGGCTACGGCTTCGCCAAAGCCCCCAAGGCGCAGCGGGTGGGCTGGCAGAAGATGATGGACGGCTACCTGATCGACCGCCCGACCCTGGTGGAGGTGCTGCTGCTGGTGGACGGCCTCATCGGCCCCACCCCCCTAGACCTCCAAACCGTGGAATGGCTGGCGCACCACGACGTGCCCCTGCAACCGGTGGCCACCAAAGCCGACAAGGTGAAATCGTCCCAACGGGGCGCCCGAAAAGCTGAGCTGGCCAAGGGCCTCGGCGTCGCCCCCGGCGACGTCATCTGGACCAGCGCAACCAAGGGCCAGGGCATCCCCGAGCTCCGAGCCGAGATCAACTCCGCCCTCCGGTTCAACCCCTGAGCGGAAACCCCACCACGGCTTCCAGCTCGGCCAAAGCATCGTCGGGATCGACCACCTTGATGGTGGTCATCCCCATGGCCCGAGCCGGTTTGAGGTTCACCCCCAAGTCGTCGAGAAACACGCAGGCCGACGGCGCCACGTCCAGCGCCTCACAGGCCATCGTGTAGAACGCCGGGTCGGGCTTGCGCACCCCCACCACCGACGACTCCACCACCACGTCGAACCACCCCATGACCTGGGCCATCTCCGCCGACCGCTCCGACGACGCCATCGGCGAATAGTTGTTGGTCAACAGCCCCGTCTTCAGTCGCTCCGAACAGCGCCGAACCGCCTCAGCCACCTCCGGCCGCAACTCCCCGCTCAACCCATTGAGCACCGCCATCCCATCCACCCGATACCCCAGCACCGCCGCCTCAGCTTCAAACGCGGCCGCGAACTCTTCCAACCCAATCTCCCCCCGCTCCATCCGCGCCCAAGCATTGCTATCCGGATCAGTCGAATTGATCCGCCGAATCAACCCCTCCGGCAGCCCATTCTCCCGCTCATAAGCCGCAAACCCCTCCCAAGGCCCCTCCACAATCACCCCACCCAAATCAAACAAAGCCGCCTCAACCACCCGCCGAGGCTACCCAGCAGGAAGCCATAGTGAGGTCCCCCCGTTGACTCGCTGACTAGCTGGCCTCAGAATCCGGGTTCATCGATGACTCATCTGGCCCTTGGTGCCTGTTGCGCCGATGCGCAGGTCCCTGAGGCATGAGATTCTCAGGCTCGCTAAAGAAGGCGTGCTCTTCCTTCGGAGTCACCTCGCAACCCTAGTGCAGACAGCCGGTGAGGAGTCTTGGAAGAGGTGATGACGAAGTCGGCTTGCTGGTGGACAGGAACGTGGACAATATTCTGGACAATTATGTGGACAAAATAGGGGTGTGTTAGTACGGTTCGGGCGGTGAAGGCCTACACCGAGTCCCATCCATGGATCACGTTCAGCGCCTCAGATGTCAATGATCTACCGCCACGAACATGGATGCTCCTGGGCGAGGCTAGGGCGATCTGCGAGCAAATCACTAGCACTCCGCTAAAGCCCGGTGTTGTCGAGCACCTCAATGAGGTCGCGTTGATCAAAGGGGCCCTAGCCACTACAGCTATCGAGGGCAACACTCTAAATGAGGAGCAGGTCGCTGGCATCTACCGCGGCGAGTACACCGCACCCCCATCGCGGGAATACCAAGAAAGGGAAGTTCGCAACGTGCTCGATGCCCTCACCAAGATCGATGAGCAGGCAACGAGCGGCTCGCTCGCACCGGTCACCGCCGAGCTCATCTGCGACTACAACTTCCAGGTTCTCAATACGACCGAGCACGCGCCTGACGCTGTACCGGGTGAATTTCGGGACCACTCAGTTATGGCGGGCAGCTACCGCGGGGCACCAGCCCAAGATTGTCCATACCTGACCTGCCGATTGGCTGAGTGGCTGGAGAGTGACATGTTCCGCTCCGATGATCCCGACACTGCTTTCGCGCTCACCGTCATCCAAGCGATCTACGCCCACCTCTACATTACCTGGATACATCCGTTTGGAGATGGCAACGGGCGGACCGCCCGGTTGCTGGAATTCATGCTCTTGGCCCGGTCAGGAGAATTACCTCTGTTGGCCGCACACCTGCTGTCCAACCACTACAACCTCACCCGCGACCAGTACTACCGAGAATTGGAAGCCGCCAGCAAGACAAGCTCAACGCACAGCTTTCTCGCGTACGCTGCTCAGGGGCTCGTAGACGGGCTAAGAGAACAAATCGGCTTCGTTCGCGCCCAGCAGCTGAACGTCTCTTGGACCAATTACGTGAACGAGGCGATGGACTACTTCCCCACCAGCCAAGCCAGCAATCGTCAACGTGCCTTGGTCTTAGCCATGCCGTACGACGAGGCCATAACTCGGGGGGACCTCGAACTCCTCACCCCGGCGCTAGCAGCTCTCTATGCCAAAGCCGGCCCTCGAACTCTAAGTCGGGATCTCAACCGACTTGCCAGCGCAGGACTGATCCTGCGTGAGGGACGAAACTGGAAGGCAAATGTCGACGTCATGTTCACATTCATGCCTTCTGCTGCTGCTTCCTAATTCACAGGAAGCGCCCTCGTTGGCGGATTGACTCAGGGGTTAGGTCGGTGGCTTTGGGGACGCCGATTAGGGCGAGGGTGCGGTGGAGGTCTTCGGTGAATTGGTCGATTAGGTGGTCGACGCCGGGTTCGCCAGCCGCGGCGAGGGCGTAGAGGTAGGGGCGGCCGAACATCACGGCATCGGCGCCTAGGGCGAGGGCCATGGCGACGTGGCTGCCGCGGCGGATGCCGCCGTCGCAGATCACATCCAATTCGCCGCCTACTGCGTCGGCCACTTGGGGGACCAGCTCCAGGATGGGGGGTGCGCCGTCGAGCTGGCGACCGCCGTGGTTGGAGAGGATGATTCCGTCCACGCCCTGCTCGGCGGCTAGCTGGGCGTCGGGCACTGATTGAACGCCCTTGAGCACCAGCTTCCCGGCCCAGCGCTCCCGGAGCCAGTCGAGGTCGTCCCACGACAGCGCTTGGTTGAACTGGTTGTGGGCGAACTCGGCCAGGCCCAGCGCGGAGCTGCCGTCGTAGCCCTGAACTCCGGTCAGGTTGGCGAAGGTGATGGGGTCGGATCGCAGCAGCGACCACGTCCACCCCAGTCGGCGCAGGCCGTCCCACACGGTGTCGGGGCCCAACGTGGGCGGCAAAGTGAAGCCCCGGCGCACGTCCCGTTCCCGGCGGCCGAATACCGGCGTGTCCACCGCCACCAGCAGGGCCTCGTAGTCGCAGTCGGCCGCCCGCTGGAGCCAGTCGGCCACCAGGCCCCGGTCTCGCCAGAAGTAGAGCTGGAACCACAGCGGGCCGACGCTCACCTCTCTGATCTCCTCGATGGAGCGGGTGCTCAACGTGGACAGCGAGTAGGCGATCCCCTTGCGGGCCGCGGCCCGGGCCACGGCCAGCTCCCCATCCGGGCACACGATGCGGGTGAACCCGGTGGGGGCCAGGGCGAACGGCACCGGGTGGCGCCGGCCCAGCAGTTCCACCGCGGTGTCCAGCGCCGACACGTCCCGCAACACCCGAGGCACGAACTCCCACTGGTCGTACGCGGCGGCGTTGCGCTCCATGGTCAGCTCGTCCTCAGCCGCCCCGTCGATGTAGTCGAACACCCCAGCGGGCAGCCGCCGCCGGGCCAGCTCCCGCAAGTCGGCCACCGACGCCGCCCGGCTCAGCCGCCGCTTGGCCCGATTGGGCTCGAAGCGCCGAAACCGCGCCACCGACCGCAGCGTTCGGATCATGCCCACAAGCTGAACTTACAGCGGCCCGCCTCGTCGTCCCTCAATCAGGATTGTGGGAGCATGGCCCGTAATGGACGCCGACTACTGGCATGACGGCTACCTCATTCGGCGCAAGCTGGTGCCCGGCGAGATGATCGACACCCTCAACCAGTACGCCCATAATCCCGCAACATCAAGCTAGGGGCCCACCCCCGTACGCAGAATCGAACTTTGCCTGAAGCCACGGACCGGCTTCCACGGTGCCATACCTGGCCAGGTTGGTTGCACTGACGCAGGTTTCGAATGGCGTCACCTCGGCGTGCCAGTTCGGCTGATGGAAGAACGCAATCGCATAGCGGTGTTCGCGCCGTGCCCGCTCGGTAACAGGGAGAGCCACGCGGTGACGAGTAGAGCGCCATCGATCGTTGGTCCATTGCGCGAGGAGGTCGCCAGTGTTGATCACGAAGCAGTCGTCGATTGGCTGGACCGGGACCCAGTGGCCTTCGACGTGTTCAACTTCGAGTCCTCCACTGCCCGCACCCGGCAACAAGATTGTGATGGTTCCGTAGTCAGTGTGAACACCTGCTCTCAGTTGGCCCTCCTCCGCGGGCTGGGTGACGGGCGGGTAGTGAATACCGCGAAGCGCGGACAGGTGTTGGTCAATCGATGGTTCGAAGTGCGTTGTCGGCAGGCGGAGGGCCTCGGCCATCAGTTGGAGGATGCGGCCGGCGAGATTCTCCATCGCGTCGTAGTACGCCTCCCAGGCCGGGCGGAGCGTGGTTGGGTGTGACGGCCAGAGTCGATCCTTGCCCCCGAACACGCCAGTGGGATCAGCGTGGTGTTTGGGGGGTGCCACGTTGAAGGTCTCTTTGAGGTCCGGGGGTGTCGCTTCCCCCAAAGATGCCGCAAGTGTCTCTTGTTGGGGTGCGTGGTAGCCATAGGGATGGTTCGCATCCGTCGGGTGATGTGCAGTCATCTTGACGTCGTGAGATTGACCGAAGAAAGCAACGATCTCGTGCCAAGCGGTGCCGATCGTGTTGCTGTCGACGCCATGGCCAGCAATGGTGAAGAACCCAGCGTTCGTTGCGGCGTCATCGATCTGGCGTACGACCGCTTCGCGTGGGCCACTCAGGTCTATGACCGGAATGCTCATCGCCACATCCTCCCCCAGCCTCTGGCCAATTATGCCCCGCATTACAGTGTCGGCATCACCCGCTCATCGGTCGCGACCCACATCAGCAACCTCACGGCTCAAGGCAAGGCAAGGGGGCGAGGCTATGTCGTGGCCGACGAGCCCTATGTTGTCGTCATTGGCGGAGCGAACGTCGACATCGAGGGCCGATGCTCCACACCACCACTGCCACACGAATCGAACCCTGGTGCCGTCGCCATCTCGGCTGGTGGCGTCGGCCGCAACATCGCCGCGAATCTCGCCGCGACCGGACTCCAAACACACCTGGTAACCGCCCTCGGAGAGGACGACCACGGCCAACTCATCTACAACCGCACATCAACAAGCGGCGTTGATCTGTCGTCGGTGCTGTGGACCTCCCAGCACCCGACGGCCACCTACCTGTCCATCATTGACGCGAACGGCGAACTCCTCATGGCCGTCAACGATATGGCCATCACCGCAGTCGTGGACCGCAAGGCCATCGCCGCGCGCGCAGAGCTCTTGCGCCACGCCCGGGTTGTGGTTGTGGACTGCAACCTCAACGACGAAGCCCTCGATGAGATCACCAGCCTCTCCCCTACTGTGTTCGTCGACACAACCTCGGTCGCCAAGGCACCCCGGATTCGGCCCTATCTGGATCGCATCCACACGCTGAAGCCAAACCGCGCCGAGGCGACCGCGCTCACCGGGATCGACATTCACAACACCGCGACAGCTCGCATAGCTGCGCAGCGGCTCCTTGACGCTGGTGTCGCCACCGTCTACCTAACGCTCGGACCCGACGGTGTCGTCTGGGCCGACCAGGAAGGCGGCGGCGGATTCCTCTCGGCACCACAGATTCACGCGCTCAGCACGACCGGCGCTGGTGACGCGTTCACCGCAGCACTCGTTAGGGGATTCTGCAACCTCACCGGCCCCGACGAACTCATCGAGCTCGCCACCGAGCAAGCCGCAGCCATCACTACCGAACTCACCCCCGGCGCCCAGTAGGCCGGCAATCCCCAGGAGATGAATTGAATTCACAGCACACGCCCCACATCGTGTTCAGCGACGAGGTCGCCGCCGCCGCAGCCAACCAGGAAGCGATCGTTGCTCTCGAGTCCACCATCATCACCCACGGAATGCCCGCACCTGACAACGTCGAGACCGCCCGTCACCTGGAAGCAGCCGTTCGCGCCAACGGCGCAACCCCAGCCACGATCGCGGTCGTCGACGGCGTCGCCCGCATCGGACTCACTGACGAGGAGCTCGACCGGCTCGGCCAGCCCGACCCGGAGCTCGTCAAGATCGGCAACCAGAATCTCGCCGCGTCGTTCTACCTTGGTCAAACTGGCGGTACCACCGTCGCGGTAACGATGAAACTCGCCGCTCTCGCCGGAATCAGGATCTTCGCCACGGGCGGGATCGGCGGCGTTCACCGTGGCGCGCAGTTCAGCTTCGACATCAGCGGCGACCTCGAAGAGCTCGCTCGCACCCCCGTGGCCGTTGTGTTCGCAGGCTTCAAGTCGATCCTCGACATCGCCAAGACCACCGAATACCTAGAAACACTTGGAGTCCCGATCGTCGGCTACCAGACGGCGATTCTCCCGTCCTTCTATAGCATCGACAGTCCCCATGAGGTCAACCTCCAGTTGGATAGTCCCGAAGCCATCGGCGACTACCTTCACACCCACTGGAACCTTGACCCAGCCCGCGGTGCCGTGATCGCGAACCCCATCCCACAACACGCAGCAATCCCTACCGACCGCATAGAGGCGGCAATAGCCCAAGCGTGCGTTCACGCCGATGCTGAGGGCATCAGCGGCAAAGAACTCACCCCATTCCTACTGCAATGGCTCGTCGATGCAACCGACGGCGAGAGCCTAGAAGCGAACAAAGAGCTGGTGCTCAACAACGCGAAGGTCGCAGCGCTGATCGCCCAGCACCTCACATAGCCATGTGAGTCCCAAGACAAAGAGGGTGGTGCCAACAGCCCCCACG
>JAJDYU010000084.1 GCA_022825005.1 Acidimicrobiia bacterium | reverse complement strand
CGGCTGCTGGCTCAGCATCCTGGCTTCGACGTGCGCTTTGTGACCGGCGACACCCAGGCGGGGCAGCCGGTCGCTGATCTCTATCCTCACCTGGCCGCCATTGGTGCCGACCAGGAGTTTGTGAAATACGACCCCACCTTGTTGGATGACGTGGATCTGGCATTTTTGGCGCTGCCCCATGGCCAGTCCATGGCTATGGCCGCCGACATTCTGGATCGGGGCAAGGTCGCCGTCGATCTGGCTGCCGACTTCCGCCTGAACGACGCCGGGGAATACCAGCAGTGGTATGGGGAGTCTCATCTTGCTCCCGAGCTTCTCGGCCAGTTCGCCTACGGCCTGCCTGAGCTGTTCAGGGATGAGTTGGCCGGTGCTACTGCGGTGGCCGTGCCGGGCTGCTATCCCACTGCTGCCGCGCTGGCCATCGCGCCCCTGGTCCGCTTGGGCCTCATCCAGACCGATGGGGTCATCGTGGACGCGGCCAGCGGGGTTTCCGGCGCTGGTCGGCCCCCCAAAGCCCACACCACATTCTGCGCGGTCGATGAGGACTTCACTGCCTACGGGCTGCTCGACCACCGCCACACCCCGGAGATCGAACAGGCCGCCGGCGCATCGGTGCTGTTCACCCCCCATCTGGCGCCCATGAATCGGGGCATCCTGGCCACCTGCTACGCCAAGCCGACGGGGGAGACCTCCAGCGAAGCAGTGCTCGCGGGGATGGCCGAGTTCTACGCCGACGAACCGTTCATCGTCGTGTCCGAGCGGCCGCCTTCTACCAAGGCCACGTTGGGCTCCAACGCCGCCCACCTCACCGTCTGCTTCGACACCCGCACGCAGACCGTGGTGGCACTGTGCGCCATCGACAACCTGGTGAAGGGCGCGGCCGGACAAGCCGTCCAGTGCGCCAACCTGATTTGCGGGCTCGACGAGGCCACCGGGCTGACTGCGGTGGGGGTGTACCCATGAGCGTGACCGAAGTCCCCGGGTTCACCGCCGCGGGGGTGACCTGCGGCATCAAGCCCAGCGGCAAGCCTGACCTCGCCATCGTGGCCACCGCCGACGGCGCCGCCGTCAGCGCGGCCGGGGTGTTCACCTCCAACAAGATGACCGCCGCTCCGGTGCTGGTGTGCCGGGAGCATCTGACCACCACGGGAGGAAAGGCCGCCGCGGTGGTCCTCAACAGCGGCAATGCCAACGCGGCCACTGGGGCGCAAGGCATGGCCGACGCCCACCAGATGTGCGAGGAGACCGCCGCCGCCCTGGGAGTAGCCCCCGAGGAAGTTCTGGTGTGTTCCACTGGACTGATTGGCTACGCCCTGCCCATGGATGCGGTATCGGCGGGAATCACCGCCGCGGCCGCCGCCCAAACCACCGAGGGCGGCCCCCAAGCGGCCGAGGCCATCATGACCACCGATACCGTCCCCAAGCAGGTGGTGGTCGCCGGCGAGGGCTTCACCGTTGGAGGCATCGCCAAGGGCGCCGCCATGCTGGAGCCCAACATGGCCACCATGCTGGCCGTGCTGGTCACCGATGCGGCGGCCAACCCCGAAGCTCTCCAACAGGCGCTCAGAACCGGTGTGGCCGGGACCTTCAACACCCTCACCGTTGACGGCGCCGAGTCCACCAATGACACCGTGCTGATCTTGGCCAACGGCCAGGCCGGCCCGGTCGATGCCGACGCCCTCACTCAGGCCATCGCGGATGCTTGCGAGAGCTTGGCCCTCCAAATGGCTGACGACGCCGAGGGTTCCACCAAAACGGTATTCCTCCGGGTCACCGGAGCGGCCTCGGACGCCGAGGCGGCCAAAGCGGCTCGGGACACCGCCAATTGCCAACTCGTGAAGTGCTCGTGGTACGGCCAAGACCCCTACTGGGGCCGCATCGCCTCGGAGATGGGCGCAGCCGGGGTTGCCTTCGACCACACCAAGCTGACCATCGCCTACGGCCCCCATGTGATGTATCAGTACGGCGAGCCGGCCCATCCCCCCGAGCTGGCCCAATACATGACCGGCCGGCGGCTCGACCTCCACGTGGACTTGGGCATGGGCGACGGCTCGGCCCGGATCATCACCACCGATCTCACCCACGCCTACATCGACGAGAACATGGGGACGTCATGAGCTTCAAAGCCGAAGACACCGCGGCGGTCCTCACCCAGGCCCTGCCCTATATCCAGAGGTTCTCGGGCTCGACCGTGGTGGTGAAATACGGCGGCAGCGCCATGGACAGCGACCACTTGGCCGGATTCGCCGCCGACATCGTGCTCATGCAATCGGTGGGCATCCGCCCCGTGGTGGTGCACGGAGGCGGCCCGCATATCGGCGAGATGATGGAGCGGCTCGGCTTGGAACCCCGGTTTGTCGACGGGCTGCGGGTTACCGACGCCGAGACGCTGGACATCGCCCGCATGGTGCTGGTGGGCCGGGTCAACCGCGACATCGTCTCGGCCATCAACGTCCACGGACCCCTCGCGGTCGGCGTGTCCGGGGAGGATGCCGGGCTGATCCAGGCTCGGGCCGAGAATCCCGAACTGGGCTATGTGGGGACGGTGGACACCGTCAACACCGCCATCATCGACCGGCTGCTGGACGAGAGCCTTATTCCGGTGGTGTCCACCATCGGTGCCGACGCCACCGGCCAAGCGCTCAACATCAACGCAGACACCGTGGCCGGAATCCTGGCCGGCGCCCTGGGCGCGGCCAAAGCAGTGTTCCTCACCGATGTGGAGGGCCTGTACGCCGATCCCGGCGATCCGTCCACCCTCATCAGCGTGACCACCGCCTCTGACCTCGACGCCATGATCACCGCCGGGGATTTGGCCGGGGGCATGATCCCCAAAGCCACCGCGGCCATTCACGCCGTTCGCCACGGCGTTGCCTCGGCCCACATGGTGAACGGCACCACCCCCCACGTGCTGCTGTTGGAGCTGTTCACCGATTCCGGGGTGGGCACCATGGTCTATCCCGACTCCGCCGATCAGGAGGCCACCCCATGAGCGTTCACACCGATGCGGTAGGAGTCGACGCCGGACCCTGCCCCCTCATGCCCACCTACGGCCCGCCGCCGATCATGTTTGTGCGGGGGGAGGGCTGCTGGCTGTGGGACCGCGACGGAACCCGCTACCTGGACTTCCTGAGCGGTATCGCGGTGGTCAGCCTTGGCCATGCCCACCCCAAGGTGGCCGAAGCGGTGGCCGAGCAGGCCCGCACGCTGTGCCACGTGTCCAACCTGTACGCCACCGAGCCCCAGATGCACGTGGCCCGCACCATCGACCGGCTGGTCGGCGGCTCGCCTGGCCAGGTGTTCTTCGCCAACAGCGGGGCCGAGTCCAACGAGTGCGCTATCAAGCTGGCCCGCAAATGGGGCGGACCGGGCCGCTACACCGTGATCAGCGCGGGCCGATCGTTCCACGGCCGCACGCTGGCCACTCTGCACGCCACCGGCCAAGCCGAGAAGCACGAGGCCTTCCAGCCCCTGCCCGAGGGATTCCGCCATGTCCCCTGGGACGACATTGCCGAGCTGGAGAAGGCCATCGACGACACCACTGCCGCGGTGCTGCTGGAGCCCATCCAGGGCGAGGGGGGCATCAACGTCCCCTCCGACGGCTACCTCCAGGCGGTACGCGAGCTGTGCGACGACCGGAGCCTGCTGTTCATGCTCGACGAGGTGCAGACCGGCCTGGCCCGCACCGGGCGCTGGTTCGCCCACCACCACGACGGGGTCGAACCAGACGTGGTGACTATGGCCAAAGCGCTGGGCAACGGCATGCCCATCGGGGCCTGCTGGGCCCGGGAAGAGGTTGCCGCCGCGTTCAAGCCCGGCGACCACGCCACCACGTTCGGCGGGCAGCCCTTGGCGGCATCAGCGGCCAAGGCCACGCTGGCCGTGATGGAGGAACTGGATCTGCCGGCAAAGGCCGCGGCGGCTGGCGAGACCATGCGGTCCGCCGTAGAGGCGCTCGATGGCGTGGATAGCGTGCGAGGCCGGGGCCTGCTGCTAGGCGTGGAGCTGGCCGGTGAACGGCCGGCAGGCGAGATTGTGACCGCTGGGATGGCCGAAGGCCTGGTGCTGGGCACCGCCGGGGCCACCTCTCTGCGCATCGCCCCGCCCCTGATCATCAGCGATGATGAGATCGCCCACGGCGTGGCTCTGCTCGACAAGGTGCTGAAGTCATGACTCCGGCAATGTCTTCTGATTGCATCCGTCACATTCTTGAGGTCGACGACCTCAGCGCCGGCGAGCTGGCCCAGATTCTCGACTTGTCCGGCGATCCCGCTCCTGCCCAAGTACTGGAGGGCAAGGGCATGGCTCTGCTGTTTGAGAAACCCTCGGCCCGCACCCGGCACTCCATGGAGATGGCGGTTGTGCAGCTCGGAGGCCATCCGGTGACAGTTGCTGCCGCCGAGGTGGGGATCGACCATAGGGAGTCCGCCGAAGACGTCGCCCGGACCCTGGCCTGCTTCCACGCGGCTATCGGTGCCCGGGTGAAGTCTCACGGCCTGCTCGAGCGCATGGCCGCGGTCAGCTCGGTTCCGGTGGTCAACATGCTTAGCGACCAGGCCCACCCGTTGCAGGCTCTGGCCGACCTATTGACCGTCAAGCAGGAGTTCGGCGGGATCAGCGAGCGTCGCATCGCCTTCGTGGGAGACGCCAACAACGTGTCACGGTCTTTGGCCATAGGCGCCGGTTTGGCCGGTGCCCAGTTCGTGATCTCCGGGCCTCCTGGCTACCAATTCGACAGCACCGATCTCGATCGCATTGCTGCGGCGGGTGGCGCTGCTGAAGTGGTCGATGATCCGTTTGAAGCAGTTACCGGTGCCCACGTGGTGTACACCGACGTCTGGGTGTCCATGGGCGAGGAGGCTCAGGCCGCCGAGAAAATCGACGCTTTCTCCGGTCGTTATTCGGTGAGCAATGCCCTCATGGGCCAGGCCGCCGCCGATGCCATCTTCCTGCACTGCCTGCCCGCCAACCCCGGTCAAGAGGCCAGTGAGGAAATTCTCTACGGCCCGCAGAGCCGGATATGGCAACAGGCCGAGAACCGGATGCATGCCGCCCGCGGCCTGTTGGCCTGGCTGTTAGGAGTGTCATGAGGTTGGGCAAGAACCAGCGACAGCACCGGATCGCGCAGATCCTCCGGCAGGAGTCGGTGTCCAGCCAAGATCACCTGGTGGACCTCCTAACCGCTCAGGGCGTGGCGGTCACCCAGGCCACGGTGTCGCGCGACCTCGACGACCTCGGCGCGGTCAAAGTTCCCACCGGGGGCGGATCGGTGTACGCCATCCCCGAGCTGCCCTCAGAGCAAGTCGCTCCCGACGACCACCTTCGGCGGGTGCTGGGAGAGTGGGTGGTGGCCGTGGGCTTCTCTCAGAACTTGGTTGTGCTGAACACCCCGCCGGGGTCGGCCCATGTGGTGGGCTCAGCCATAGATCGCTCGGCGATTGACGGCGTGCTGGGCACCGTTGCCGGCGACGACACCGTGCTGGTGGTAGCCACCGAGGCAGCCGGCGGTGCAGCGGTGGCCGATTTCTTCCACTCATTGGCCGGACTGTTGGACTCGGCTGACAACTCCCCAATGGAGGAGAGCTCGTGAACCAGAACTTGAACAAGATCGTGTTGGCCTATTCCGGCGGACTGGACACCTCGGTGATCCTGCGCTGGTTGCAGGACACCTACGACTGCGAGGTGGTCACCTTCACCGCCGACCTGGGCCAAGGCGAGGAACTTGAACCGGCCCGGGCCAAGGCCGAGGCCATGGGCGTAGAAGAGATCTACATCGAAGATCTGCGCGAGGAGTTCACCGCCGACTTCGTGTTCCCCATGTTCCGGGCCAACGCCATCTACGAGGGGGAATACCTGCTGGGCACTTCCATCGCCCGTCCGCTCATCGCCAAGCGGTTGGTGGAGATTGCCGCCGAGGTCGGTGCCGACGCGGTGTCCCACGGCGCTACCGGCAAGGGCAACGACCAAGTGCGTTTCGAGCTGGGTGCCTATGCCCTGAACCCCGACATCTCGGTGGTGGCCCCGTGGCGCATCTGGGACCTGGGCTCCCGGGAGAAGCTGGTGGCCTACGCCGGAGAGCACGGCATCCCCATCGAAGCCGAGCGGGAGGGCGGCTCACCGTTCTCCATGGACGCCAACCTGCTCCACATCTCATACGAGGGCGGTCCTCTGGAGGATCCCTGGTTCGAGCCTCCCGAAGAGATGTGGCGCTGGTCGGTGTCGCCGGAGAGCGCCCCCAACACTCCGACCGAGATCGAGCTCACCTTCCAGAGCGGCGACATCACTGCCATAGATGGCCAGCCCCTCAGTCCGGCCGCGGTGCTGGCCGAGCTGAACCGCGTCGGCGGGGCCAACGGCATCGGCCGCCTCGACTTGGTGGAGAACCGCTACGTGGGCATGAAGTCGAGGGGCTGCTACGAGACCCCCGGCGGCACCATCATGCTCAAGGCCCACCGGGCCATGGAGAGCCTCACCCTCGACCGTGAGGTGGCCCACCTCAAAGACGAGTTCATGCCCCGCTACGCCCAACTCATCTACAACGGCTACTGGTGGAGCCCCGAGCGCCTGATGCTCCAGACGGCCATCGACCACTCTCAGCAGCGGGTGAACGGCACCGTGCGGCTCAAGCTGTACCGGGGCAACGTGACCGTTACCGGCAGGCGCTCCGACGACAGCCTGTTCGACGAGGCGGTGGTGACCTTCGAAGAAGACCAGGGCGCCTATCAGCAGGCCGACGCCGAGGGCTTCATCAAGCTCCACGCCCTACGGCTGCGCACCCTGGCCCAGAGAGCAGGCCCGTCATGAGCACGCTTTGGCACGGCAGGTTCGACGGTGACCCCGCCGACGAGCTGATGGCCTACACCGCCAGCATCGGCTTCGACGTGAGGCTGGCGCCCGACGACATTGCCGGGTCGCGGGCCCACGTCCGGATGCTGGGCCGCGTCGGCCTGCTCACCGACGCCGAGGTTGACGAAGTGCTGGCTGCGCTCGACCAGACCGAGCAGGAGCTGACCGCCGGTGAGTTCGACTTCGCGCCCGGCGACGAGGACATCCACACCGCCATCGAGCGCCGGGTTACCGAGCTGGCCGGCCCCGCCGGAGCCAAGCTCCACACCGGTCGCAGCCGCAACGATCAGGTGGCCACTGACTTGCGCCTTTTCGCCAAACGGGAGCTGGCCGCCATCGCCGCCGACCTGATCGCCCTCCAGCAGGTGCTGCTAGAGCGGGCCGTCGACGCGGGCGACACCTACCTGCCGGGCTACACCCACCTCCAGCGGGCCCAGCCGGTGCTGCTAGCCCACCATCTGCTGGCCCACGGCTGGGCACTGGCCCGGGATGTGGACCGGTTGGCCGACGCCCGCGTACGACTAGACGTGAGCCCCTTGGGGGCGGGAGCGGTGGCCGGCTCGTCGCTGCCTTTGGATCCCGATATGGCCGCGGCCGAGTTGGGATTCGCCGCCCGGTTCGACAACTCCATGGACGCGGTGTCCGACCGGGACTTCGCGGCCGAGAGCCTGTTCTCGCTGACCATGGTGGCCATCCACCTGTCCCGGCTCGGCGAGGAGATCGTGTTCTGGACCTCTGAGGAGGCCGGTTTCGCCACCCTCGACGATGCCTACGCCACGGGAAGCTCCATGCTGCCCCAGAAGAAGAATCCCGATATCGCCGAGCTGGCCCGAGCCAAGGCCGGCCGGCTTATCGGCAACCTCACCGGCTTGCTTGCCACCCTCAAGGGCCTGCCCTTGGCTTACAACCGCGACCTCCAAGAGGACAAGGAGCCTCTGTTCGACTCGTTCGACCAGGTGCGCCTCGGTGTGCGGGCCATGACCGGGCTGATGTCTTCCATCGCCTTCAATGCCGACACCATGGCCGACGCCGCGGATGCCCCCACATCAGCGGCCACCGACCTGGCCGAGTACCTAGTAGCCCATGGCATGCCGTTCCGCGACGCTCACGCAGTGGTCGGCGACCTCGTGCGCCGCAGCCTGGACGGCGAGGCGTCCCTGGCCGATCTGGTAAGGGCCGACTCCCGCTTAGGCGATGCCGCCGCCGAATTGCTTACCCCCGGCGTCCCCGTAACCCGCCGCACCACCCCCGGCGGCGCCGGCCCCGAGCCGGTTGCCGCGCAGCTCGAGCAGTTCCGCGCCCGCCTAAACGCCGACGCCAACCGCTTCGACTAAGGCAGCCGGCCTCTAGTCAGCGGCCAGCTCCAGCATTCGGTCGTACATCTCTCGGGCAGGGAAGTGGGCGGCATGCCTGCCGACCCATCGGTCCACCACCGATTGGGTGGCGTCTCGCCAGGCGGCCAACTGGGCGTCATCGAGCACGACCTTGTTGATCCCTTCTTGGGGGTAGCGTTCGGCCACCGCGTTTGAGGCGGCGTCGTAGGCCTCCGCTGCGGCCAGGGAGACTTCTCGGCCTGACAACTGCTCGATGGCTCGCTGCTGAGAAACCGACAGGCTGTCCCAGATGTCTTGGTTCATGGCCAAGAAACTGGCCGACACGTAGCAGTTGCACTGCACACCACTGCCCAGCACGCCGTACAGGTCGTAGCTGGACAAACCGGAGTTGGCGATCATCACCCCGTCGATGGCGCCCTGCCCCAGCGCATCTCGAATCTCCTGCACGGACAGGTTGACGGGGTCTCCTCCTAGCGTATCGATCACCTCGATTTGGATCTGCGTTGGTGCCCGCACCGTCAGCCCGGAGAGGTCGGGGGCATCAGAGGCCTGGTCTCCGGACAGCCACAGGTCGGCCACGTCGTGGGTCCACAGCCCGAGCAGCTTCACGTCGGCATACTCGTTGCGGATGGCCTCGAATTCGTCGTGGAGAGTCCACAGCACCTCGGTGGCCTCCACCGCGCTGTCGAACACGAACGGCAATCCCACCACCTCAGCGGCCGGGAAGCGGCCCACGGAGTAGCCCTGAAGGGCCCAGCCGATGCCCTGGCCCCCATCAGCCGTGTTTTGGTACACCTCACTGCGCGGGCTCAAAGCCTGGCTGGGATAGAACTCGATGGTCACGGTGCCGCCGGTGGCCAAGAGCACCTCGTTGGCCCACGGCTCGAATACCTGCACATGAACCGGATGGGTCGGGGGGAAGGGGTGGCCGAAGCTGATCGTCACCGACTGCGGCTGTTCCACGTTGTCGCTGCATCCGGTGGCTCCTGCCAACAAGCCAAGAGCCAGCACTGCTCCTAACAATGAAGTCCACACGGTTCTTCTGGACATCAGCCTCTCCTTCGCCAGTACCACTTAGGCCGTTCAAGTATGGGCAGGAATCCACTGCCGTTGCCTTATCCTGACGGCGATGAGCTTGGAGCGGGAGTTCTATGCCCGAGACCCTCGGGAGGTGGCTCCCGACCTGCTCAACAAGGTGTTGGTGTCGGGAGGATGCCGGGGCCGGATCGTGGAGGTAGAGGCTTACGCTGGCCCCGATGACCCGGGTAGCCACGGCTATCGGGGAATGACCCCCCGCACCGAGGTTATGTTCGGCCCCCCGGGCCGGTTGTATGTGTACTTCACCTACGGCATGCACTGGTGCGCCAACGTGGTATGCGGCGCCGATGGGGAGTGTGCCGCGGTGCTGTTGCGGGCGCTGACGCCACTGGCCGGTTTGGAGGACATGTGGGCGCGGCGACCGAAAGCCCGCCAGGGTCGTGACCTGTGCAGCGGGCCGGCCAAGCTCGCCGCTGCACTGGGCATCGACGGCGCGGCCAATGGTGCCGATCTGGTGGCCGCCGATTCGGGGATCGAGCTGCTCGACGATGGGACCGCGCCCCCAGCTGAGCCGGGCCGCTCGGTTCGCATCGGCCTCAGCGCTGGGGTTGATCTCCCGTGGCGCTGGTACGTTCCCGGTTGCCCCGACCTTTCTCGGAGAGGATGATGAGCGGCACTGAAGAGCTGACCTGGCTGGGCGACGGGCACCCCCTGTTGTCATCCACCGAAGACCTGGCAGTGGCCCGTGAGCTGTTAGCCGGGTTCGACGACGATCTGGGCGATCGCTACCGGGCGCTGATCGACGGCCACCCCGACGCCAGTCTGCGAACGTGTCGGCCCGGACACCTCACCGGCTCGGCCCTGGTGGTGGACAGTGGTGGAACCAACACCCTGTTGATGCTCCACGCCAAGTTCGGCCGCTGGCTTCAGCCCGGGGGTCACGCCGACGGCGATGCCAACCTGACCGCAGTAGCGCTGCGGGAGGCAGCCGAGGAAACCGGCATCCAGAACTTGCTCATCTGGCCCCAGCCCCTGCACCTCGACATCCACGAAGTGGATCCCCCCGGCGAGGATCCCCATCTGCACTTCGACGTCCGGTTCCTGGTGCAGGCCCCAGCCGATGCCCAGCCTCAGGGCAACCACGAGTCCCGGGGTCTGCGCTGGGTGCCGCTTGACGGCTTGGCTGATTTCGGCTGCGACCCCGGCCTGGTGCACCTCGCTCATTTGGGGTCGCAAGCCCTCGAAGGGCTGCCGCACACTTAGCGTGGTTCAGCCGATATCCAGCGGATTGCCGCAGCCTTAGCGTGGTTCAGCCGATATCCAGCGGATCGCCGCATGAGGGCATGCGGTTGCGGTCGGCGAAGGCATCCAACAAGGCATCGACCCCATCGCCCCGCTCCGGGTCCACGGTCACCCGGAACTGGCGGTCCTCGCCGGCTCGGAGCGCGTCGGCGTGGGCTATGCGGTCGCCGAGGTACACCTCCCAGCTTCCCAGCCACAACTCCACTAGTTCGCCGTCGTCTCCTTCGGGCGCAGAGGCGGCCAAATCGGCCGTCATGGCGGCCAGCACCGCGGTTGAGGCTTCGATCTGGTCGGCTCGGTCGTCCATGTCCACCGCATCGCGGGCCTGGGGAAGCCGGTCCAGCTCGTCGCGGGTCTGGGCGCATCGGGCCTCGGCCCTGGCCACCCATTCCCGGTCTTGCAGCCGATCGGGGTTCTCATCGCCGAAGAACCAGACGGTGGCCCCTATCCAGAACAGGGCAAATAAAACCACGAGGACAGCACCGGCGATGACCCCTACTTGTCTGCCCGTCACGTATTCATTCTCTCTGTGCCCTCGGCTCTCGTAGCATTCGCATGGTGCTTGAAGAACTCGAATCCCGCGGCCTGGTGCAAGACACCACCGATCGGGATCTGCTGGCCCGAAGACTGAGCAGCGATCCGGTCAGCGTGTACCACGGCATCGACCCTACGGCCAGCTC
>JAJDYU010000053.1 GCA_022825005.1 Acidimicrobiia bacterium | reverse complement strand
ACGGGAAGGTTTGGCACCTCGATGTCGGCTCATCGCATCCTGGGGCTGAAGCAGGTCCCAAGGGTTGGGCTGTTCGCCCATTAAAGCGGTACGCGAGCTGGGTTTAGAACGTCGTGAGACAGTTCGGTCCCTATCCTCTGTAGCCGAAGGTGATTTGAGGAAAGCTGTCCCTAGTACGAGAGGACCGGGACGGACGCAGCTCTCGTGTGCCAGTTGTTCTGCCAAGGGCATGGCTGGTTAGCGACCTGCGGAAAGGATAACCGCTGAAAGCATCTAAGTGGGAAGCCTGTTCCAAGATGAGATCACCCACCGGGACAACCGGGTAAGGCCCGTGGCAGAACACCACGTTGATAGGCCGGAAGTGTACGCATGGCAACATGTTCAGCTAACCGGTACTAATCGGCCGAGGGCTTGGTTCTACATCAATAACTCGATGTCGAACTGGATGTTCGTGCTCGCTGTGGAGTTCTTGAAGCTCTGCCTCTTTGACAAGAACATAAAGGTTTCGGTGGCGATGGCGGTGGGGTCACACCCGTTCCCATTCCGAACACGGAAGTTAAGCCCACCAGCGCCGATGGTACTTGGGTGGAGACGCCCTGGGAGAGTAGGTCGCCGCCGGATTTCGCAACAGATGGGGAGCCGAGAGGCTCCCCATCTTCGTTTAACCACTGGAAACGGGGCTGTCCCAGTAGACTCATGCGGTGTCTTCCGGAGGAGGTTCTGCCCGTAAGCCTCCCAACCGCCGGAGGCCTCCTCGCCAGTCTGGGCCCCAAAACCACCGGAAGGGCAGGTCGCCCCGAGCCAAGGATCAGCGGCGGGACAAGCCGCCCCGATCCCAGGATCGGCGGCAGGAGAAGCCACCTCCAGCCCAGGATCGGCGGCGCGAAAAGCCACCCCCGCCCAAAGGGCCGAGGCACATGGGCTCGGTGGCCCGCAAGGGGGCAGCCAAGATCCACGAAGAACCCTTGCCTGTGGAGGACAAAACCCCACCAGAAGAAGAACTGACCCCTGAAGAGGCCGAGGAAGCCCGCCTGCGCGCCGAGCGTCGCGCCGCTCGCCAAGCACGCACCCAGCAGCTTCGGTCAGAGGCCAAAGAGGCGGTTGAGCGCGGCAATCTCAGCGACGCCCCGGCCAAAAAGCCGGAAAAGCGGTCGCGGGGCCGTCGGCGAACTCCGCTGTCGGAGAGCGGCTCGTCGTCGCAGGCCCAGAAGTTGGAGGAGGCGGTGGGCCAACGGATGGCGGCGACTCTCCGACAGCGGCTCGAGCGGGCAGAGGGGGCCTACGAGCAGGAGGACTACCGCAGGGCTTGGCGGTCAATGGACGGCATGGCCAAAGAAGCTCCCAAAGTGCCCGAGGTGCGGGAGCTGGCTGGTCTGACCCTCTACCGGCTGGGACGGTGGGAGTTGGCCGCCCGAGAGCTGGAAGTTCTCCGGGAGCTCACGGGGCGAACGGATCTCCATCCGGTGTTGGCCGACTGCTACCGGGCCCAACGTCGGTGGACCGATGTCGATCTGATTTGGAACGAGCTGCAAGCCTCCGACGCAAGCTCGGCGGTGCTCGCCGAAGGTCGCATTGTGGCCGCCGGCGCGCTAGGCGACCAGGGGAAGCTCAACGAGGCAGTTGGCGTGCTATCCAAGAACTTCCAATTGCCCCGCCGAGCCAAAGAGCACCACCTGCGCCAGGCCTATGCCCTTGCTGATCTGTGCGAGCGTGCCGGGGAGTTGCCCAGGGCTCGACAGCTTTTCGACTGGCTGATCG
The DNA here is from genome assembly GCA_022825005.1 of Acidimicrobiia bacterium. GTDB lineage: Bacteria > Actinomycetota > Acidimicrobiia > Acidimicrobiales > Bin134 > Poriferisocius. The sequence continues at coordinate 118,477 of JAJDYU010000053.1, read as the reverse complement.
ACCAAGACGAGCTTTATGTGGACGTGGCCGAGCGTTTGGACGCTCTTCGGTAGCGAAAAACCCCTGGGAATACCCCTTGTAGTTTTAGCTCGCCGGTAAGGTGAGAATTATCGGCACATGGTTCGAAGGAGTAGGCGACCATGGACATCCAAGGACTGTTGGGCGACGAGGCTGAATCGCTTCTGTCGTACGAATCCAAGACCATTCCCCGGGAAGATCTGAGCCTTCCCGGCCCTGATTTCATCGACCGGGTAATGGCCAGCACCGACCGCTCACCGCAGGTGCTGCGCAACCTCCAGTCGCTGTTCGACCATGGTCGGCTGGGTGGCACCGGCTACGTGTCCATCCTGCCGGTGGACCAGGGTATCGAGCACTCCGGTGCGGCCTCCTTCGCCCCCAACCCCCGCTACTTTGATCCCGCAGGCATCGTGGAACTGGCCATAGAGGGCGGTTGCAATGCGGTGGCCTCTACCTTCGGTGTGCTGGGGGCCACATCTCGCCGCTTCGCCCACCGCATCCCCTACATCGTCAAGCTCAATCACAACGAGCTGCTCACCTACCCCAACAAGTTCGACCAGGTGATGTTCGGATCGGTGGATCAGGCTTTCGACCTGGGCGCGGCCGGCGTGGGGGCCACCATCTACTTCGGCTCAGAGGAGGCCACCCGCCAGATCCAGGAGGTGGCCGAGGCCTTCCACCGGGCCCACGAGCTCGGGATGTTCACCGTGCTGTGGTGCTACCTGCGGAACTCGGGATTCAAGGTAGATGGCACCGACTACCACGCGGCGGCCGACCTCACTGGCCAGGCCAACCACATCGGGGTGACCATCGAAGCCGACATCATCAAGCAGAAGCTCCCCGAGAACAACGGCGGTTACAACGCTTTGGGATTCGGCAAGACCCACAAGCTGGTCTACGACGAGCTCACCACCGACCATCCCATCGACCTCACCCGGTGGCAGGTGGCCAACTGCTACATGGGCCGCATCGGGTTGATCAACTCCGGCGGCGCATCATCCGGCGCCAGCGATCTGGCCGAGGCAGTGCGCACCGCGGTCATCAACAAACGCGCCGGCGGCCTGGGCCTCATCAGCGGCCGCAAAGCCTTCCAGCGCCCCGTCGCCGAGGGCGTCGAACTCCTCAACGCCATCCAAGACGTCTACCTCTCCGATTCAATCACCGTCGCCTAGGGGTTCGTCGCCCGTCGGCGGTAGCCAGCACGACCGTCCCATCGACAACTCGGCGATCGCACACGCCGATCGGGGTTTTTCGTATTGACGGATAAGTGGCTGCCTGACAGTAGGGCGCATCACACTCAGCAACGTCACGTTGTAATTTCTGAGAAATGGTTGATGTAAGTGATTTCCGTCGCCTTCGTGCGGCAAGAGCTGGCATCCAAAGTGGCGGTCGAGGCTAGTGCGCGGCCTGTGGGTCGGTGTGCTGCTGGCCGTTGGCCTAGCGGCAGGCGCGTGTTCAAGCCCCAGCCCACAACCGAAGGCCACTCCGGCCGTTACTGCGGTCACACCTAAGACCTTAAAGCCTTCTCCGGTGCCGAGCGCGGTCTTGACCCCGGAGCCGACCGTCGTTCCCACGCCGATGTCGACTGCGACGCCGAGCGCAACACCTGATGTGGATCAGGTGGGGTGGTCGATTTGGGAAGTGGCCTGGTCAGAGGTACCTGAGGGCCAGTGGACCGCGGTCTCTGCGGGGTGGGACTTTGCATGCGGGTTGCGGATAGAGGGCGAGGTGGAGTGCTGGAGCGAGTCCGGCTTTGGGGATGAGAATAGCTATGGGCAGATGGATGCACCTCAAGGCCGGTTTTCGGCGATTTCTTCGGGGGCAACGCATTCGTGTGGGATCAAGGTTGATCGCACCCTCAGATGTTGGGGTGATCGTTCCTATGGGAAACTGGAGGCCCCTGACGGTGAATTTTCAGCAGTAGATGCCAGTCGGGATCATTCGTGCGCGATCCGGGTTGATCGCACGGTGTTGTGCTGGGGTGTTCCATGGGATGGTTTGAATGATACGCCTAAGGGCGAATTCGCAGCGGTGGATGTGAGCTGGTCGCATGCTTGCGGACTGAGGCTTGACGGGTCTGTTGTTTGCTGGGGCGATGCATTTGAGTATTGGGAAGGGCAAGTACCGGAGGGAGAGTTCACCGCGATTGCTTCGAGCCGTTACACATCCTGCGGGTTGCGGTCAGGAGGGGCGGTGGTGTGCTGGGGCGCCGACTTAGGCGATACAGGCATTGTCGGCGGCGAATACGAGGGTGTTTCCGGTGGGCCATTCTTTGTCTGCGGGCTTCGAGCCAACCATCTTGTGGACTGCTCGTTGCCCCAGGCTTCGGGCGGACAGTACCTGAGCATGCTGGATGGTGAATTTGAATCTGTGTCTGTTGGAGGGTGGGTGGCGTGCGGAGTGCGCAAGAACGGCACTATTGAATGTTGGGGCGACGAGAGCGGTAAGAACCTTTTGGGAGATGCCCTAGAGCCCTTTGGCCAAATGGTTGTGACCCCTGCTCCTTCTGTGGAGCCCACTGCCGTTCCTCCTGTCGTGTTGTTGCCTCAGTCGATTTGGGAGGAGCGGTTGGATGAGATTCCTTGGGGACCTTGGGAGGCGGTTTCGGCGGGTTGGGATTTTGCCTGTGGGCTACGGGTTGGGGGTGAGGTGGAGTGTTGGGGTGATGCTTCCTATGGACAGCTGGACGCACCCGAGGGAGAGTTCCGGGATATTGCTTCAGGGGCAGCGCATTCGTGCGGAATTCGGGCTTATGGAACTGTCGAGTGTTGGGGCAATGACTTCTACGGGAAGCTTGATGCCCCTGAGGGAGAGTTCATGGCGCTGGCTGCGGGCAAGGATCATTCGTGTGGGATCAGGGCCGATCGCACGGTGGTGTGTTGGGGGTTGTCGCGCTATGGGTTGTTGGATGCGCCTGACAGCCAGTTCACTGCCGTGGACGTGAGTTGGACACATTCTTGCGGGTTGCGGGTTGATCGGTCGGTGGTGTGCTGGGGCGACGAGATTGACGATTGGTTTGGGCAGACGCCCGATGGTGAGTTCACCGCGATCGCTACGGGCTGGGATCATGCGTGCGGGTTGCGCTTGGAGGGATCGGTGGAGTGCTGGGGCATGAGGCGGGCCCGTACCGGCGTGGCCGAGGGTGTTTACCAGGGAGTTGTCGTCGGTGAGACCTACGCCTGCGGTATGCGAGCTCAGCAATTGGTCAACTGCGGGCTACCCCACGTCCCTTCGCACCAGTACTTTGCTGCCGTGCAAGGCAGTTTGGGGTTCAATGAGGTGTCGTTGGGCGGATGGCTGGCCTGCGGGGTGCGCGTCAACGGCCAAGGGGAATGTTGGCGCGACAACGGTGCCTGGGAATGGGTTGACCCGCTCTCGTTTTTGTTGACATCAAATTCGGCGTCAGGCAAATGGACGGCGGTGTCGTCGGGTGGTTACTACAGCTGCGGGATCAGGGACGATCACACCGTGACGTGTTGGGGTGACAACGAACACGGCCAAACCGACGCGCCGGACGGCGAATTCACCTCAATATCCGCGGGAGTCGATTCCACCTGCAAATGGCCAGCAGTCATGTCTGCGGATTGCTCGGGCGGCTATCACAACTGCGGTGTGCAGACCGACGGGATTGTCGTGTGCTGGGGCGACAACGAGCATGGGCAGACAGACGCGCCGGGCGGCGAGTTCACCGCGGTGTCGGCTGGCGGGGCGCACTCGTGTGGGCTTCGGCCGGGTGGAAAGGTTGTGTGCTGGGGCAGCAACGAGTTTGGGCAAACAAGCGCGCCGGGCGGGGAGTACATTTCGGTGGCTGCCGGCGGATCCCATACTTGTGGGGTACAGGCCGGCGGGGCCATGGAATGTTGGGGCCACAACGAGTTCGGCCAGACAGATGCGCCCGACGGCGAGTTCACGTCGGTCTCAGCAGGTGTGGTGACCAACTGCGGGAACCGCAAAGACGGGTCCGTCTTGTGCTGGCCAAAGGACACGCTTGAGCTGACCTCTAGCGAATACCTAGGCCTAACAGGTGAATCTCCGGGTTTGGTGTACAGCTGTGGTCTGCTCAACGACAAGACGGCAAGCTGCGGCGGCGGTCCCGGATATGACGGCGGCGATGTCATCACCGATTATGAGCCCGATGTAGAGTTCATCTCCTTGTCCACAGGGATTTACCACGTGTGCGGGCTGCGCCTCGATGGGGCAATTGAGTGCTGGGGCTCCAACTCCCGCGGCCAACTCGACTTACCATGAGCTCTGCTGCCGGCGGTCTTCGTTGCGGCCGTCGGGACAGGCATAGCAGTTGTTTCCGGTTTGCCCTTACGGTGACTCAGGAGGTCTGCCGACACCTGTTGTAGATAATGTGCTGCGCATGCTGCGCAACACGGGTACCATTAGAGTGTGACGAAACCCACCAATGTCTTGTTGGATCCGTCGTTGCGGGCGGTGGCCAAGCGTCGTGCCGACGAGCTTGGGCTGAGTGTGTCTGCCTACATCCGGGAGCTGATCCGCTCTGATGATGCCGCAGCCCGCGCGTCGCATTGCGACATCACTCCGCTCATCGGGATTTTGGGTAGCGGAGGTGAGCCTTCTGACATTGCCCGTGAGAAGCACCAGATGATCGATAAGGCGTTTGGCGAGGATTTTGACAGAAAGCTCCGGTCCCGAGGCGGTTCTGAGTGACGCGTGTGTTCGTGGATACCGGAGCGTGGTATGCCCTCGGTGCGAGCACCGACCTGTCCCATGATCGGGCCGTAGCACTATTGAGCGAGCACGCTGGCCGGCTGGCCACCACCGACCACGTGCTGGTGGAGACGTGGGCAGTTGCCAGAAGCCGCCACCATCGTGTCGCGGCCGATGAGTTGGTGGCGACCATTCTGAACAGGAATCTCGCCGATGTCCTGACGGCAACGCCCCAAGACATTGCGACATCTTTGGTGATCGGAGAGCGGTTCAGCGATCAGGACTTCTCGATGGTCGACCGAACGAGCTGGGCAGTCATGGAGCGGTACGGCATACAGGAGGCGGTCTCATTCGACGCAGACTTTGCTGTGTACCGCTATGGCCCTGGCTTGCGCCAAGCCTTTACCGTCTACCGCTGACTCACAGGTTGTGCCTTTTGGGTGAGGATGTGCCACTTGCGGCGGTCCACTGGGTAACCTCGGAGTTCGGCGTCGCTTAAGCGAGGGGCCATCTGGGATCAAGGAGGATTCCGTGACTGACACCGTGCCGCGTACCGTCGGGACGCAGGAGCTGAGCCGTCTGGTGGTTCGTTTTGCGGGCGACTCCGGCGATGGAATGCAGCTCACTGGCGACCGCTTCACCAGTGCCAGCGCGCTGTTCGGCAACGATCTGGCCACCCTGCCGGAATTCCCCGCCGAGATCCGAGCGCCGCAAGGAACCCTGGCTGGCGTGTCGGCCTTCCAAGTGCAGGTGTCCGACCACGACATCACCACCCCGGGCGACGCGCCCAACGTGCTGGTGGCCATGAACCCCGCCGCTCTGCGCAAGGAGCTGGTCCACCTGGAGTTTGGCGGGACCATCATCGTGAATCAGGACGCGTTTATCGAGCGCAACCTGACCAAGGCCGGTTACGACAGCGATCCTCTCGACGACGGCAGCCTGGACAACTACACCCTGTTCAAGGTGCCGATGACCACCATCACCAAAGAGGTCTGCAAGGGCCTGGGGGTGAAGCCCCGAGACGCCGAGCGGTCCAAGAACTTCTTCGCCCTGGGCCTGCTCTCCTGGCTCTACAACCGGCCGGCTCAGCCCACCCTGGACTGGATCTCCGCCAAGTTCAAGCGCCAGCAGCTGATCGCCGACGCCAACACCGCCGCCTTCAAGGCGGGCATGGCCTTCGGCGAGACCGCCGAGCTGTTCGACTTCACCTACGAGGTGAAGCCCGCGGTGCTGGAGCCGGGGACCTACACCAACGTGAACGGGAACACTGCGCTGTCCTGGGGCCTCGTCGCCGCCAGCCAACAGGCCAAAGTCCCCCTGTTCTTGGGTTCGTATCCCATCACCCCGGCCAGCGACATCCTCCACGAGCTGAGCCAGCGCAAGAACTTTGGCGTGCGAACCCTCCAGGCCGAGGATGAGATCGCCGCGGTGTGCGCCGCGCTGGGAGCATCCTTCGGCGGCCATCTGGGTATTACCACCACCAGCGGACCGGGCATCGCCCTCAAGGGCGAGACCATCGGCTTGGCCGTCAGCCTCGAGCTTCCCCTGCTGGTGATCAACATCCAGCGGGGCGGGCCGTCCACCGGGCTGCCCACCAAGACCGAGAGCGCCGACCTCATGCAGGCCATGTACGGGCGCCACGGGGAGTCGCCGGTGCCCATCGTGGCTGCCTACTCCCCGTCGCAGTGCTTCTTCGCCGCCATCGAGGCAGCTCGCATTGCCCTGAAGTACCGCACGCCGGTGATCCTGCTGTCCGACGGCTACCTGGCCAACGGCAGCGAGCCCTGGCTTCTGCCTGACGTGTCGTCCCTGCCCGACCTGACGGTGGAGTTCGCCACCGGGCCCAACCACACCGAGGAAGACGGCACCGAAGTGTTCTGGCCCTACCTGCGCGACCCTGAGACCAAGGCCCGCCCCTGGGCGGTGCCGGGGACCCCAGGCCTCACCCACCGAATCGGCGGCATTGAGAAAGAAGACGGCACCGGCAACATCAACTACGAGCCCGACAACCACGGCTACATGGTGAAGCTGCGCGAGGAACGGGTCGCCCATATCGCCAACGACATCCCGCCCACCATGCTGGACGGCGACGTCGACGACGCCGATCTGCTGGTGCTGGGCTGGGGCTCCACCTGGGGCGCCATCACCAGCGCAGTCATGCGGGCCCGTTCGGAAGGGCACAAGGTGGCCCATGCCCACGTGACCCACTTGAACCCGCTGCCCAAAGACTTGGGCGACATCGTCCGCCGCTATCCCAAGGTGCTGGTGCCGGAGATGAACCTGGGCCAGTTCTGCCGGATCATCCGGTCCGAGTTCCTGGTCGACGCCCAATCGGTGGCCAAGGTGGAGGGAGTTCCCTTCACCGCAGCCGAACTTCACCGCCACATCAACGGAGCCCTTGATGACTGACGTGCCCACAACCACCAAGGCCGACTGGACCAGCGACCAAGAGGTCCGCTGGTGCCCCGGTTGCGGGGATTACTCGATCCTGACCGCGGTGCAGCTCCTCATGCCCGAACTCGGCGTGCGCCGAGAGGACACCGTGTTCGTCTCGGGGATTGGCTGCGCCGCCCGGTTCCCCTATTACATGAACACCTACGGGATGCACGGCATCCACGGGCGGGCGCCTGCTTTGGCCACCGGCCTGGCCATGGCCCGTCCCGAGCTGCACGTGTGGGTAGTGGGCGGAGACGGCGACATGCTGTCCATCGGCGGCAATCACCTGCTCCATGCGCTGCGCCGCAATGTGAATCTCAACATCCTGCTGTTCAACAACCAGATCTACGGGCTGACCAAGGGCCAGTACTCGCCCACCAGCGAGATAGGCAAGGTCACCAAGTCGACGCCGGCCGGCAGCATCGACGAGCCGTTCAACCCCATCTCGGTGGCTCTGGGAGCGGAGGCCAGCTTCGTGGCCCGCACCCACGACATGGACCGCCAGCACATGATGGACATGTTCCGGCGGGCCCACGATTTCCCCGGAGCCTCCTTTGTGGAGGTCTTCCAGAACTGCAATGTGTTCAACGACGGGGCGTTCGGGGCCATCACCAAGAAGGACAAGCGGGCCTCCATGCTCATTCACCTCGAGCACGGCCAGCCCATCCGCTTTGGCGAGAACAACGAGAAGGGTGTGGTGATCAACCCCCAGGGGAGCGCCGAGGTGGTGGATGTGGCCGACGTGGGCGAGTCGGCCCTGCTGGTGCACGACGAGACCCGCCAAGACCCCAGCCTGGCCTTCGCTTTGTCCCGAGTCTCAGCCGGCCCGTTCGAGCCCACCCCCATCGGTGTGTACCGGGCCGTGGAGCGCTCGGAGTACGCAACTGAGGCCAGCAAGCAGCTCGCTATGGCCCAAGAGCAGTCCGGTCCCGGCGACCTCGAGGCTCTGCTGCACTCCCGGCCCACCTGGGAAGTCTCCTGAGCAACGCCCATTCCATGACAGAGCGTCCCGCCCCTGAGGGTTGGGTACTCGATCTGGACGGAGTGATCTGGGTGGGCGGAACCCCGGTGCCCGGTGCGGCTGGGGCTGTCGAGCGCTTGCAGCAATCAGGCGCCCCCGTTGTGTTCGTCACCAACATGTCGGCGCTGACCGTGGCCGACCAGGAGGCCAAGCTGGCCAACTGCGGGATCGACGCCACCGGATCGGTGATCACCTCGGCCACCGCCGCGGCCCAGCTCATCTACCCAGGAGAGCGGGTGCTGGTGGTGGGGGGTCCCGGCATCGACGAAGCGGTGGAGTTGGCCGGTGCTGAAGTCTGCTCCTCGGGCCCTGCCGACGCGGTGATCGTGGGCATGGATCCCAGCTTCAACTACGACACCCTCAGTCGGGCCATGCGGGCAGTACGCGGTGGCGCTCGGCTGATCGGCACCAACCACGACCCCAGCTACCCCACCGAACGCGGACTGGAACCGGGCGGCGGATCCCTCCTCGCCGCGGTGGCGACCGCCGCCGAGACGGAGCCCACCATGGCAGGCAAGCCCAACCAGCCAATCGTCGATTGCGTGCGCAGCCGGATCGGCGAATCCGGCGTGGTGGTGGGGGACCGCCCCGACTCCGACGGCCTATTCGCTGGGGCGTTGGAATATGAGTTTGCCCTCGTACTGAGCGGCGTAACCGGACCCGACGACCTGCCGGTGACCCCGGAGCCCAAGCATTGCGCCTCCGACTTAGCCGCCCTGGTCGAAGAGATGGGGTTTGAATAGGAGGGATGAAGGCATCACGCCGGAGGCTGGACACCGAGTTGGTTCGCCGGGGACTGGTGGCGAGCAGGGATCGGGCCCGGGAGGCAGTGGCCTCCGGCCAGGTCACCGTGAACGGAGCCGTGGCCCAGAAAGCGGCCCGCTTGGTGCTACCCGGTGACGCCCTGGAATTAGTCGGCCCGCCTGCTCGGTATGTGAGCCGGGGAGGCGAGAAGTTGGAGGGTGCGCTGGCTGCCTTCGGCTTGGACGTCGCCGGTTTGCGGTGCTGTGACGTGGGATCGTCCACCGGGGGTTTCACCGACTGCCTTTTGCAGAGAGGCGCAGCCGAAGTAGTAGCTATCGACGTGGGCCGAGCCCAAATGCACGAGCGCTTGGCCGAAGACCACCGGGTGGCCCTTTACGAACGCACCGACATCCGCGACGTCGATCCGACCGCAATCGGGGCACCGTTCGACCTGGTGACCGCCGACGTGTCCTTCATCTCGCTGACTTCGATCTTGGACTGTCTGGTGAGACTGGTGTCGTCGGGTGCCCCTGTATTGGTTTTGGTAAAGCCCCAGTTCGAGGTGGGACGCAGATTGGCAAACAAGGGTCGCGGTGTTATCCGCGACCCCGAGCAATGGCAGGCTGCGCTCGACCGGGTGCTGGAAGCAGCAAACACTGCGGGCCTAGCCCCCCAAGCCGCCATCCCATCCCCGCTGAAGGGAGCGCAGGGAAACGTAGAGTTCTTCCTACACCTTGAGCGTGGCGGCGCTGCTTTAACAGTGGATTCCGCCCATGTAGTCTCCCATGTTGTCACTCAAGAGGAATAGCCTGACTCCGTGGCTGCAATTGCCCTTTTTGTTCACGCTGACCGGCCGGAAGCCCTGAAGCTGGCGGCTGAGCTGATCGACCGGTTGGACCATGACGGTCATCAGATCCGCCTAACGCTCGAGTCGGCTGGGGCGGTGGGACGCACTGACCTTGCCCATCAGGACGACGACATTGGCGAGAAGCTGGACTTGGCGGTGAGCCTGGGGGGAGACGGCTCCATGCTCCGAGCCGTGACCGCGGTGGCCGATGATGGGGTGCCCGTGCTCGGAGTCAACTATGGCTCGTTGGGCTACCTCACTGGGATCGAGCCAGATGCCGCCTCTGACGCGGTCGAGCGCTTCCTTGCGGGTGACTATCAGATCGAAGAACGCATTCGGCTGCGCTGTCGCCTCAACGGTGCCACGGAGGTGAGCGCCCTCAATGAGGCCATCGTGGAGAAAGTGGACAGCGGGCGCACCGTCAATCTGGCGGTCCACATCGACGGGGAGTTCTTTACCAGTTACGCCGCCGACGGCCTGATTGCAGCCACACCGACAGGCTCCACCGCCTATTCGCTATCGGCTGGCGGGCCGATTCTGGCTCCGACCATGCATGCGGTGATCCTGACCCCTGTTGCCCCCCACACTTTGTTTGATCGCAGCTTGGTGCTGCTTCCGTCCAGCGAACTGGTAATCGAGGTGCTGGGAGACCGGCCGGCCGCGGTGGCGGTGGATGGCCGTTCGCTGGGAGAGTTGGGCGAAAGCGGCTTGCTGACTGTCTCAGTCTCAGACCAGCCCGCACGACTCGTCACTCTTGGTCAACGAGGTTTCCATCAAGCCCTCAAGTCGTCCTTCGGCCTGTCCGACCGCTGATAGGGAAAGAACTCCGTGCTGACTGAGCTCGCAGTTGAGAACCTGGGGGTAATCGAGCGGCTTAATTTGGTGCTGGGACCGGGCATGACCGCGTTGACTGGGGAGACGGGGGCGGGAAAAACCCTGGTAGTGACGGCGGTAGACTTGCTCTTGGGAGGGCGAGCCGATCCGTCGTTGGTGCGGTTCGGAGCTGACGAGGCCACGGTCGAGGGCCGGTTCGACCACCAGGGCGAAGAGGTTGTTCTACGGCGGGTGGTGCCCGCCGACGGGCGGGCTCGGGCGTACGTGGATGGACGGCTGGCCTCGGCTGCCACCCTGGCCGAACTGGGTGCAGAGCTGGTGGACCTTCACGGCCAGCACGAACACCAGTCGCTATTGCGCCGTGTCCACCAAAGGGCCGCACTAGATCGCTTCGGGGATGTGGACTTGGCCCCGCTTATGGAGGCTCGGGCTGCGTTGGCCGACTTGAATCGACGGCGAGCCGAGTTGGGCGGTGACGAGCGATCCCGAGCTCGAGAGATCGATCTGTGCCGATTCCAGTTGGCCGAACTGGATGAGGCTGGCTTGGAGAACCCCGACGAGGAAGATGCCCTCAAAGCTGAAGAGGCGGCGCTGGCCGACGCCGCGGCCAGCCGGGATGCGGCCAGACAGGCTGCGATGTCTCTGGGTGCCGATGGAGCAGTGGGCGCCGGGCTGGCCCAGATGGATGCCGCGTTGGAGAGCCGGCCGCCGCTGGAGAGCCAGCATGAACGGCTGGTCAACCTGGTTGCCGAGGTTGGCGACCTATCGACCGAGTTGCGGCGTGCGGCCGAGTCCATAGATGAGAATCCTGTCCGGCTGGCCGAGGTCCGCCGACGTCGGGAGCTGTTGGTGGACCTTCGCCGAAAGTATGGGGAGACCGTTACCGAGGTCATGGAGTTCCATCGCGAGCTGTCCGCCCGCCTCGCGGAACTGGAGGATTTCGACCGCTTGGCCAAAGACTTGGATGGAGAACTCGATCGCCGCACCGCCGCGCTGGCTGAAGCCGGGGCTGGCGTGGGTGCGGCCCGACGGCAAGCGGCCCAGGCGCTGGGCGAAGAGGTGACCGCCAACCTGCGGGAGCTGGCCATGCCCCGAGCCGAAGTGCAAGTGGAGGTGGGCGACGACCCAGGAGACGACGTGGACATCCTTCTGGCTGCCAACAGCGGGGCCCCGGGCCTACCGCTCACCTCGGCTGCTTCGGGGGGAGAACTGGCCCGGGTCATGCTGGCCCTGCGCCTAGTGGTCAGCGCGGGCCCTCCGGTGCTGGTGTTCGACGAAGTGGATGCCGGCATCGGCGGTCAGGTGGCCCAGACAGTAGGCCGATCGCTTTCCCGCCTAACCGCCGACCACCAGATCTTGGTCGTCACCCACTTGCCTCAAGTGGCAGCTTGCGCCGACCAGCAGGTGAGCATCGTCAAACACGACGACGGAGCTGCTACCACAGTGACCGCCGAGCCCCTAGATGGGGAGGACCGAGTCATCGAGCTCTCCCGCATGCTCTCCGGATCGCCTGAAAGCGAGAGCGCCCGCCGCCATGCCTCTGAGCTTTTGGAGATGTCCCAGGGCTGAGGCCCTCTGAACTCCTTGAGGTGTCCCAGAGCAGCGGTTATGCGCAATAGCCGGCTTTCGGGTCCACAAGTTGTCGCGGTTGGCCGCTAAGCTTGGCAGGCGTGACCAAACACATCTTTGTCACGGGCGGTGTGGCGAGTTCATTGGGTAAGGGGCTCACGGCCGCCTCCCTAGGGCGTTTGCTCAAGCAACGGGGACTCCGGGTGACCATGCAGAAGCTGGACCCGTACATCAATGTCGACCCCGGCACCATGAACCCCTTCGAGCACGGAGAGGTGTTCGTCACCGACGACGGTGGCGAGACCGACCTTGATCTTGGCCACTACGAGCGGTTTATCGACGAGAGCCTCACCAAACTCTCCAACGCCACCACCGGATCCATCTACTCCTCGGTCATCGCGGCGGAGCGACAAGGGGAGTACTTGGGCAAGACAGTGCAGGTGATCCCCCACGTCACCAATGAGATCAAGAACCGCATATCCAGCCTGGTGTCCGACGATGTGGACGTGGTAATCACCGAGATCGGCGGCACCGTCGGCGACATCGAGATCCTCCCCTTCCTGGAGGCCATCCGCCAGGTGCGCTTGGACGTGGGACGGGGCAACGTTTGCTACGTCCACGTCACGCTGGTGCCCTACATCGGCCCGACCGGCGAGCAGAAGACCAAGCCCACTCAGCACTCGGTGACCGAGCTCCGCAGCCGCGGCGTCCAGCCCGACGCCATCGTGTGCCGCAGCGAATCGCCCATCTCTGATGAGCTGAAGCGAAAGATCTCCAGCCTGTGCGACGTGGACGTGTCCGCAGTGGTGAATGCCGCCGATGCCGAGAGCATCTACGAGATCCCCCTGGTGCTCAACGACGAGGGCCTCGACAGCGTGGTCTGCGACATCTTGCGCTTGGACGTTCCCGAACCGGACCTGACCGACTGGCAAACGCTGAATCAGCGGATTTCCCTGGCCCAGCGCACAGCTCGCATCGGACTCATCGGAAAGTACGTGACGCTTCAAGACGCTTATCTGTCGGTGGTGGAGGCGTTGAACCACGCCGGCATCCACCACGGAGCGTCAGTGGAGATCGAGTGGATCCAGGCAGAGAGCGTGGAGGGCCTGATGGTCGACAGCTTGCTCAGCGGGCTGGACGGAATCGTGATCCCCGGCGGGTTCGGAGAGCGTGGGATCCAGGGCAAGATCAACGCCGCCTCTTATGCCCGGGAGAACAACCTGCCCTGCCTGGGCCTGTGCCTCGGGCTCCAGGTGATGACCATCGACTACGCCCGCAACGTGTTGGGCCTGGCCAACGCCCACTCCAGCGAGTTCGACCCCAGCACGCCGTGGCCGGTTATCGACCTTATGGAATCGCAGCGGGGCATCACCGACAAGGGTGGCACAATGCGGCTGGGGGCATGTTTGGCCAAGCTTCGGCCGGGTACCCAGGTGGCCGAGGTGTACGGCGCCGAGGTGGTGTCGGAGCGCCACCGTCACCGCTACGAGTTCAACCCCAAGCTTCGCGGCCGATTCGAGGGCACCGATTTCGTGCTCGCCGGGGAGTCGCCCGACGGCCTCCTGGTGGAGTTCATCGAACTGAACGGGCACCCGTGGTGGGTGGGAACCCAGGCCCATCCCGAGTTCAAGAGCCGTCCCGACCGCCCTGCTCCTCTGTTCTGCGGTTTGGTGAAGGCCGCGTTGGAACGCCGGGAAAGCGGGATCGCCGCTGATCAGGGCGAAGAGACCCCATCTGTGGCGGCGACCCCGGAGCAGGCTGAGGCAGCATCCGAAGCCTCGGCCCCAGCCCTTCGTTGAGAGGCGGCCGAGTGACGGCTACGGAAGGCGGGGCGGGATTCACCCCGGTAGGAGAGAGACAGGGATGGCAAGGTCGGGTGGTCTCGGTGAGCGTTGCCCAGATAAGGGCGCCCGACGGTTCTGTCTATGAGCGGGAGATCGTCCGCCATCCCGGTGCCGCGGTCATCGTGCCCCTCGACGGCCAAGAAGTGATCATGGTGCGCCAGTATCGTCCGGCGGTTAACCGGGAGTTGCTGGAAATACCCGCGGGAAAACTCGACAGCCAAGACGAGCCCCCCGAGATGACTGCCCAGCGGGAGCTGGAAGAAGAGATCGGCAAGCGGGCTGGGCACTTGGAGCTGCTGGCCGTGTTCCACAATTCTCCGGGGTTTTGCGACGAGATCACCCACTGCTACTTGGCCACCGAGCTGACCGATGCCGACCGCTGTCCCCACGGCATCGAGGAGCAGCACATGGCCATCGAGCGCATCAAGCTGGCCGAAGTCCCCAATCTAGTGGCCTCCGGCGAGGTGGCCGACGCCAAGTCGATCGTCGGACTGATGCTGGCCCGCGAGCACTTGGGGTGAATTCTCTGTGCCGCCCGCGGTGAGCGCAGGGAGCGGGGTAGAGGAGTTTCTGGACTGGCTGGTGCTGGAGCGGGGTCGCGCCCCCCGCACCTGTGAGGCCTATCGCCGAGACCTGACCGGCTACTGCGAGGTCTTGAATTCGCGGGAGAGCAGCCCGGAGACGGCCGGAGAAGATGACATTCTGGCCTTCTTGCGCCACCTCCAGAGCCGGGGGTTGGCCCCTTCGACGGTCAAGCGGGCCATGACCGCGGTGCGGACATTCCACCAGTTCCTTGTCATCGAGGGTCGTCGGACTGACGACCCGGGATCCCAGGTGGAGCTTCCTGCGGTACCAAGGGCCCTGCCCAAAGCGCTGAGCGAAGCCGAGGTGGATGCCATCTTGGACGCCGTGGTGGGCGCCGACCGGGTGTCTCGGCGGGACAGGGCGATGCTGGAGATGCTCTATGGCACGGGAATGCGCATAAGCGAGCTGGTCGGAATGTCACTGGTCGACTTGGACGTGGGCGGGGCCACGGTGCGGGTTATGGGAAAGGGGCAAAAGGAGCGGATCTTGCCGCTGGGACGATGCGCCCTCGAGGCGCTGACCGCCTGGCTGGTGCCCGCCGGGAGGGGGGAGATGGAGCCCGAGCGCTGGGAGTCCCAGCACGACCAAGAGGCGGTTTGGCTCAACCAGCGGGGACGCCGACTGTCGCGTCAGGGGGCTTGGGGAGTGGTGAAGAATAGGGCCCAGCAAGTGGGGTTGGGCGCCAGAGTGTCTCCCCACGTGTTCCGCCACTCCTGCGCCACCCACATGCTGGACCACGGCGCCGACATCAGGGCAGTGCAGGAGCTCTTGGGCCATGCCTCAATCAGCACCACCCAGGTCTACACCATGGTGTCCAAGGAGAAGCTGTGGGAGGCCTATCGAGCCGCTCACCCGCGGGCGGTGTTGAAGCGTTGATCCACCTGGTTCGGCGCTTTTTCCAGTCGATTCTCGATCGAGGCCCCGATTCCGCCGGGGAGCGCTGGCTGATTGGCCTGCTCAGTGATGCCGAGGCCGCTCTCTACGCTCAGATGAGCGCTGCTGATCGCAGCCATGCACTGCGTTCGGCCCGAAACCCTGTTCTTGTGGACGATGACCAGCGGGTGGCCGCCGCCCTCCACGACGTGGGGAAGATCCAAGCCGAACTGGGAACGGCGGCCCGAGTGGGGGCCACGTTGGCGGGAGCGGTTGTTCCCGGCCTGCTCAAGGGCCGGTGGGCCGCATATCGGGATCATCCCCGTTTGGGAGCGGAGATGCTGAGAGACGCGGGCAGCTGCGAACTGGCAGTGGCCTGGGCTGCCGAGCACCACCTTTCCCCGCGCCAGTCCTCCCTTCCCGCTGAAGTTGCCGCTGCGTTGGCTGCCGCAGACCAGTAGGAGAGCCGGTTCGGCCTTCGCCCACCGATCCGGCCACCGCCCGCCGATGCCGGTAGGCTTCTGCCCGTGCGCACCGAGATTCCCAAGATCATCAGCGTGGACGACCACCTCGTAGAGCCCGCACACCTGTGGCAGAGCTGGCTGCCGGAGCGGTTCAAAGAGCGAGGCCCGCGAGTCGAGCGTCGCCGGGTGGGGCCGATCACCTACACCGGCGGGCCCAAGATGTACACCTACGAACTGGACGTGGAAGACGGTCCGTGGGGCGACGTCTGGTTCTACGAAGACCTGGTGTATCCCAACAAGCGCCACGTTGCCGCGGTGGGCTTTGACCGCGACGACATGGAAGCCGTGCCCATCACCTTCGACGAGATGCGTCCAGGGTGCTACGAGCCCAAAGCCCGGGTGGAGGACATGGAGATGAACCACGTGGAGGCGTCGCTCTCGTTCCCGACGTTTCCCCGTTTCTGCGGCCAGACCTTCTTGGAAGCCGAGGACAAGGAACTGGCATTTGCCTGTGTGCAGGCCTACAACGACTTCATGATCGATGAGTGGTGCGGCGACTCAAACGGGGCGCTCATCCCCCTGGCCATCATCCCGCTTTGGGATGTGGAGCTGGCCAAGGCTGAGGTAGAGCGCAACGCGGCCCGGGGCTGCCATGCCGTGTGCTTCTCGGAAATCGCTCCCAATCTGGGCCTGCCCAGCATTCACACCGGCTACTGGGATCCGTTCTTCGCCGTTTGCCAGGACACCGCCACTGCGGTGTGCATGCACATCGGCTCCTCGTCGGTGATGCCGGCGGCCTCGCCCGACGCCCCGCCCGCGGTGGCGGCCTCGCTCAGCTTCAACAACGCCATCGCGTCGATGAGCGATTTCCTGTTCTCCGGAGTGCTGGTGCGGTTTCCCGATCTGAAGCTGGCCTACTCCGAGGGCCAGATCGGCTGGATCCCCTACATCTTGGAGCGCTGCGACGACGTCTGGAGCGAGCACCGAGCCTGGGGTGGCGTGCGGGACATCGTCCCCGAACCGCCATCCACCTACTACTACCGGCAGATCTACGGCTGCTTTTTCCGGGACAACCACGGATTGAAGTCGCTGGACGAGGTGGGGGTGGACAACGTGACGTTCGAGACCGACTACCCCCATACCGACACAACGTGGCCCCACACCAAGAAGGTGGCCGAGGACATGATGGGGCACCTGCCCCCCGACGTGGTCCACAAGCTGGTGAGGGGCAACGCCGCCCGCCTCCTCAATCTTGACATTGACTGAAATGTCCTAAGCTCAGCTAGGCCCAAGAGGCCTGGTGTATGAGCTACAACCTGCACAGTTTTCGCGAAGACTCGTTCGGGGGTATCACCGCTGCGGTGGCCATCGGCCTGATCATCGCCGGCATGACCCGCTCTCGGCAGTTTGAGCGCCTGGAGATGGACAACGTGGTTTCTGTGCCGATTTTGGACCAGGTGTTCTTCGAAGGCGGGATCACTCCATCTGAAGGAGAGGCAGATCCCCATGCCGCCCGAGTCGGCATGGTTGCTTTCCGGGGCAGCTTCTCGGTGGCGTCGTCCAACAAGATCATCAACACCGTCAGCGTGGACATCCGGGACCATGAGGTGGTGATCTTTGATTTCTCCGAGACCATCTACATGGACGACAGCGCGGCATTGGTCCTCGAGCAGCTCATCGACGCGGCCATCGACCAAGACACCGAGTGCATTGTTATGGCCCTCTCCTGGTTGCCCGCCCGGACCCTGCGGTCCCTCGACGCCCTCCAGCGCGTTCCCCAAGACCGGATCGTCGGAAGTCTGGACGAGGCCCGAGAGGTAGCCAGGCGGCTCCTCGAGCACTAGGAATTCAGCAGGTCAAAGGTCCGGGTGATTAGCTCTGACTGCTCCTGAGCGTGAACAGCGGCGCTGCCGGTAGCCGGGCTGGACGACTCCTTGCGGCTGGCCCTAAGGATGTCGCATCGGTTTCCGAACGCCTCGTGCAAATGGCCCTTCACGTAGTTCCACGGCCCCATGTTCTGGGGCTCCTCTTGGAGCCAGACGATTTTGTCGATTTGGGGGTAGTGGCCGAGTGCTTCGGCCAGGGTGCTGGCCGGCCAAGGGTAGAGCTGTTCCACCCGCACAACCGCCGCAGGGGTGCCGACTCGGTCTCGCGCCGCGATGGCCTCATGGCTGATCTTGCCGCTGGTCAGCACAACACCGGTGACTTGCCGGGGATCGAAATCCCCGGGATCGGACAGCACCGGGGAGAACCAGCGGTCGGTCAAATCGCCCACCGGTGATCGGGCGTCTCGGTGGCGCAGCAGTGATTTGGGGGTGAACAGCACCAGCGGTTTGCGCTTCGAGCGCCTGGCTTGATCTCGGAGCAGATGGAAGTACTGAGCCGCAGTAGACAGGTTGGCCACTCGGATGTTGTTCTCGGCCACAGACTGCAAGAACCGCTCGATCCGCCCCGATGAGTGCTCCGGCCCCTGCCCCTCGAAACCATGGGGAAGGAGCATCACCAGCCCCGAGCGCTGGTTCCATTTGTCCTCGGCCGACATGACGAACTGGTCGATGATGATCTGCGCGCCATTGACGAAGTCGCCGAACTGGGCTTCCCAAAGGACCAGTGCATTGGTGTCGCCCACCGAGTAGCCGTATTCGAAGCCCAGTGCGGCATATTCCGAGAGCAGTGAGTCGTACACCCACAACCTGGTCCCGCTGCGGGCCAGTTCGGCCAGCGGGCAGTGCTCCCGAGCCGACTGGTTGCACACCAGGGTGCTGTGGCGATGGGAGAACGTGCCCCGGCGAGAGTCCTGGCCGGCTAGGCGGATCGATGTTCCCTCATCAAGCAGGGTGCCGAAGGCCAGCGCCTCGGCCAGCCCCCAGTCCACCATGCCCTCGGCCATCATCTTGTCTCGGGCCTCGAACTGCCGGGCCAGTTTGGGGTGAAGCACGAACCCGTCGGGCACCGAGGTGAGCACGTCGAACACTCGCCTGATCTGCCGTTCCGACACGCCGGTGTCCACGGGGGGCGCGACGTGGGGAGTGGGGTCGGCCAGTCCTTCCGAGATCGACAGCTGAAGATCTCTGCTGGCGGCATTCGCAGATCCAACGGTTTCCCCCGGCGATTCGTCGGAAGTGCGGTCCCGAGTTTCTTCCAGCGCCTTCTGGAGCTTGGCCCGGAACTCGTCCATGGCCTGCTCGGCCTCATCGAGGGTGATGTCCCCCCGCTTGACCAGAGACTCCACGTAACGCTTTCGCACCGAGCGGTGGCTCTCGATCCTCCGGTACATCTCCGGCTGGGTGTAGCTGGGGTCGTCGGCCTCGTTGTGCCCCTGGCGGCGGTAGCACCACATGTCGATCACCACGTCTTTGTGGAAGTGGTTGCGGTAGGCCAGCGCCAAGAGGGCCACTCGGGCGCAGGCCTCGGGGTCGTCGCCGTTGACGTGGAAGATGGGAGCCTGGATCATCTTGGCCACGTCGGTGCAGTAGTAGCTGGAGCGAGCCGCCTCGGCGGTAGTGGTGAACCCCACCTGGTTGTTGATCACCAGGTGTACTGTGCCTCCGGTCAGGTACCCCTGGATCAGCGACAGGTTCAACGTCTCGCTCACCACACCCTGGCCGGCGAAGGCGGCGTCACCGTGTACCAGCAGGGGAAGCACGGGATAGCGGTTCTCCTCGCTGGCCGACTGGCCCCGCACCAGCCCGCTGACCGGGCTGCGCTCGCTCTGATCGTTGCCGATGTGGTCCAAGCGGGCTCGGACCATGCCCTCGACCACTGGATTCACCGCCTCCAAGTGAGAGGGGTTGGCGGCCAGCTCCACCGTGATGCGGTTGCCGGCCATGCTCTCGAATTCCGAGGTCATGCCCAGGTGGTACTTCACGTCGCCCGACCCCTGGGTGGACGACTCGTCCAGGTTCCCCTCGAACTCGCCGAAGAGCTGTCCGTAGTCCTTGCCCACGATGTTCACCAGCACATTGAGCCGTCCCCGGTGGGCCATGCCCATGATGGCCGAGGCCATGCCCACGTCGGCGGCCTTTCCCAGCACTGCGTCGAGCACCACTATGGCGCTCTCGGCCCCCTCGATTCCGAAGCGTTTCTGGCCCACGTACTTGGTGTCCAAGAATCGCTCCAGGGCCTCGGCCGCGTTCAGCCGATCCAAGATGTGCAGCTTCTCTTCCAGCCCCGTCGGAGCGCCCAGTCCCTCCACCTGCTCTTGGATCCACTGCTTCTCGTCGGGATCCTGGATGTGCATGTACTCCACCCCGACGGTGCGGCAGTAGGCGTTGCGGAGCACGTGCAGGATCTCGCCCAGCGGCATCTTGCCGTCGGGCTGGCCCATGTCGATGCCGCCCAGCCCGGTGGTGAGGAACTCCCGGTCGAGGTCCCAGATGGTGAGGCCGTAGGTGGCCGGATCGAGCTCGGCGTGCATCTCGGGTTCGTTGGCCGACAGAGGGTCGAGGTCGGCGATGAGGTGCCCTCGCACTCGGTGCATGTTGATGAGCGCGTTCACCTGTACTTGCTTGGTGATCACGGCCTGCTCTCGGTCGAGGGGCAAGATGTCGGGCCGCCAGCGAACCGCCTCATAAGGCACGCCCACCGCACGGAATATGTCGTCGTAGAAGTTGTGCTTGCCCAGCAGCAGTTCGTGAACCGCGCCCAGGAACATCCCCGACTCGGCACCCTGGATGATGCGGTGGTCGTAGGTAGACGACAAGGTGATCACCTTCGACACCCCCAGGTCGGCCAGCGTTCGGGAGTCGGCGGCCTGATAGGCCGTGGGATAGTCAATGGTGCCCACCCCGACGATGACCCCTTGGCCAGGCATGAGCCGGGGTACCGACTGCACCGTGCCCAGGGTGCCGGGGTTGGTGATGCTGACAGTGACGCCCGCAAAATCGTCGGGGCTCAGATCGTTGCTCCGCACCTTGCGGATCATGGTGTCGTAGAGCTCCACGAAGTTGGGGAAGTCCAGCGTGTCGGCTTCGGGCAAGCACGGCACCAGAAGCGAGCGTGACCCGTCGGACTTCTCAACGTCTACGGCGATTCCCAGGCCGATGTGGGGATGGCGCACCACCCGGGGGCCGCTGTCGTCATCGACGAAGGTGGAGTTCATCACCGGCATGTGGTGGGCGATGGCCTGCACCACGGCGTAGGCGATCAAGTGGGTGTACGACACCTTGCGCCCATCGGTGCGCCCCAGATAACCGTTGATGATCCGGCGGTTGACGTCGAGGAGCTTGGCCGGAACCTCCCGGAAGCTGGTTGCGGTGGGGACGGCCAGGCTGGCCTCCATGTTGCGGGCGATGCGGGCGGCCGCCCCGCGCAGCGGATCGCCGGGCGAGGGCTCTGGAGCCTCGTCTGGCTCGGGTACGGGTTGGAGAGCCTCCGTTGGGGCGGCCGGCTCAGCCAAGATCCGGTCCGGGCGATAGTCGGAAAAGAAGTCCCGCCAACTCTCGCTGACCGACTTGGGATCGGCCAGGTACTGGCGGTGCATCTCATCAACCAGCCAGGCGTTCTGACCGACGACCTGCTCGGCATCCGGGGCCATGGGGAAAGTCTATGGACTTCTGAAGCACTAGGGTTCTGCTGGTGCGGTTGGCCACTTGGAACGTGAATTCGCTGAACGCCCGTATGCCCCGAGTCCAAGAGTGGTTGGAGCTGGCCGACCCCGATGTGCTGTGCATGCAGGAGACCAAAATGGCGCAGGACGCCTTTCCCGGCTTGGCCTTTGAGGCCATGGGTTACGAGTGGGTCCATCACGGCCAGGGGAGGTGGAACGGGGTGGCCATCTTGAGCCGGGTGGGATTGGCCGATCCCGGCAACGGATTCGCCGACGGCCGCGACGCCGACCCCGACGCCCGCATCGTGTGGGCCACATGCGCCGGTGTGCGGGTGGCGAGCGCCTACATACCCAACGGGCGCGAGCTGGGCCATGACCACTACCACTACAAGCTCGACTGGCTGGGCCGGCTCCGGTCCCATCTGGAGGCCAACGCTGATGCCGGGGCGGCGGTGGTTGTGGCCGGAGACTTCAACGTGGCCCCGGCCGACAATGATGTCTGGGACATCGCCGCATTCGAGGGGCTCACCCACGTGAGCCAGCCCGAGAGGGAGGCCTTTGCCGCAGTGGAGGACTGGGGATTGGTGGACGTGTTCCGCCAGCGGTGGGCCGACGACGGCCTCTACACCTTCTGGGACTACCAGGCCGGGCGGTTCCACAAGCGCCAGGGAATGCGCATCGACATGGTGATGGCCACCGAGCCGCTGGCCCAGCAGGTGACCACGGCGATCATGGACCGCAACGCCCGCAAGGGGGAAAAGCCGTCGGACCATGCCCCGGTGGTGGTGGACTTCGACTGGGACGACGTCAGCGACGGGTGAGGCATGATGGGGGCGTGGTTGGCGGCTTGGGAGATTGAGGCGTGACGGGGTTGTGGGCGGCCTCGACCGCGACTGATCCGGCGGGGCATGGCCATGACCTGCTGATCTTTTGGGTCAACATCCTGGTGCTGGTGGCCGTCTCCCATCTCTTCGGTGCGGTCATGCGCAAGGTGGGGCTGCCTTCGGTGGTGGGGGCGTTGCTGGCCGGTCTGGTGCTGGGGCCGTCGGTGTTCGGGGTGGTGTGGGAGTCGGGCTTCGAGTGGTTCTTGCCGGAGATCGGCCAGGGCGCGCAATGGACCTTGCTGGCCGCGGTCAGCTGGATGGGTGTGGTTTTGCTCTTGGTGGTGACCGGGTTCGAGACCGACTTGGGGCTCATCTCCAAGCTGGGGCGGTCCGCGCTGCTGGTCACCACGGGCAGCCTGTTGGTGCCGCTCATCGGGGGTATCGTGGTCGGCCTATTGCTGCCCTCCCTGTTCTTGGGCGAGGATGCTGAGCGGCTCACATTCACGCTGTTCGTGGCCCTGGCGCTCGCCGTGTCGTCTTTGGCGGTGGTGGCCAAGATCCTGAGCGAGCTGGGCCTGATGCGCCGGGACTTCGGCCAGATCACCGTGGCCGCGGGCATGGCCAACGATGTAGTCGGCTGGATCTTGTTGGGCGTGTTCACCGGCTTGGCCACCTCAGGGGAAGTGTCGGCTGGGCAGGTGTTGGTCACGCTGGGGGGGATTGCGGCATTCGGGGTGCTGGCGCTGACGGTGGGCCAGCGTCTGGTGGACCTGCTGTTGCGGCAGGTGCGGCGCACTGGGGGCAGCCTGGCCGCGGCACTGGCCGTGGCCATGGTGACCATGCTGGGATTCGGAGTTGCCACTGAGTGGCTGAAGGTGGAAGCGGTGTTAGGGGCGTTTGTCGCCGGGGTGGTGCTGCACCGGTCCCGATTCCAGCACGACGACGTGATCCATCACCTCGAAGGCCTGACCAACGCGTTGTTCGCGCCGGTCTTCTTCGCCACCGCCGGCTTGCAGGTAGATCTCCGCTTGTTGAACAACGCCGAAGCCCTTTGGTGGGCCTTGATCGTGCTTGCGGTGGCGATCGTCTTCAAATTTGCCGGGGCCTATGGGGGCGCCCGCCTCGCGGGCCGCACCCACCGGGCAGGACTGGCCCTGGGTGCAGGGCTGAACGCCCGAGGGACCCTTGAGATCGTCATCGCCACCGTGGGACTGTCTGTCGGGGTGTTCAGCCCCACTGCCTTCTCGGTGATCGTGCTGGTGCCGGTGCTCACTTCGCTATTCGCCTCGGCCACGCTGCGAGGGGTGGTGAACAACTGGCAGGGCACTCCCGATGAGCAGGAGCGGCTGGGCCGGGAGCAGGCGCTGAGCCGCAATCTGGTGGTGCGAACCTCCCGGCTTCTGCTGCCCAGCCGGGGCGGACCGGAGTCCATCGCTGCTGCCCAAGTTCTGCACTTCGCCTGGCCGATCGAAGCCGGGGCCACTGTGCTCACGGTGGCCGACCGTGATGCCGAGGTGGACATCACGCCACTGCGCAACGTTTTGCACGACCGCTCTTTGGAGCACCGGCGGGTGCGTCACGACGACCCCGTTCGAGCCATTATCGACGAGAGTCGGCTGGGATTCGGGGTAATAGGACTGGGCGCTCAGGATTACGCCGACACCATGCAAGTGATCTCCCCCCTGGTTGACGGGGTCTTGTCGGAGAGCCCAATCCCGGTGGTGGTGGTGCGCCGGGCCAGAAACCTCGACCGGCCCCTGCCCGGGGCGTACAGCCGGGCGGTGGTGCCGGTAACCGGCAGCCCGGTGTCGCGGGCCGCCCAGGAAGTGGCCTTCAACCTCAGCGCCCAGCTCGGCACCGAGTTGCACCTCACCCACGTCAACACCGTTAGGAGTGAACCCGCCGGACTGCCGTCGCTGTTCAGCCGCAGGATGATTGCCCGCAGCGGCTCCATCGTCGGCGTACAGGTGGTAGCCCAAGCCGAGACTCTCGCCCTTGAGTTGGGGGCAACAACCCAGACGGTAGTCATGGACGGCACCTCGCCGGCCGATGAGATTTTGAAGCTGTCACGAGACATAGAGGCCGATCTGGTGGTAATGGGTGCCAACCTCCGCCGCGTCGGCGACCGCCCGTTCTTGGGCCATCGCGTCGAGCAGGTCCTCCGAGACTGCGATGCCACTGTCGTGGTGGTGCTAATCCCGTTCGACCTCTAGTAGCTGGCTCAGGGGGCGCTGAGTATGGCATTGAGGTAGGGCGAAGGGGAGCGGGCGGCAATCCGGTCGCCGAAGGCGCGCTCAGCGGCCCAGTGGCAATGAAGCTCGCGTTCTGCTCTGGTTATGGCCACATAGAGCAACCGTTGCTCCTCGGCGATCTCGGCTGGTGTCTGAGCCCGGCTGATTGGCACCAAGCCCTGCTCCAACCCGGCCAAGTGGACGATGGGCCACTCCAGCCCCTTGGCTGCATGGAACGTGGCCACGTCCACCGCGTCGGCGCCATCGGGCGTTGCTGTTTCGGCGCCGCCAGCGGTGCGGTGGGAGTCGATGCGAACTCGACAGGGGATCTGCGCTTTGTTTAGAGCAGCGGCCAGCTTGGCGGTTTGGGCATTGGTTCGGGCCAGCACGGCCATCGACGACCACGCCATCTCGGGGCCCTTGGCATCGCGCAGTGCTCGAGCGATGGTGGCCGCCTCGTCGAAATCGTCGACATGGGTGCTCGCCGTCGGCCGGGGACCGTCCAGGTTATGGGAGATCAAGGTGGCTGCCCCGGCCGGCAATACCGCCCGGCCCGCGGCCAGAATCTGAGGAGTGGAGCGGTAGTTGTCTACCAAGTCGAGTACTTCAGCACCGGGGAACCAGTCGGTGAAGCGCGCAATGTAGTCAGAGTCCGCGCCGTTCCAGCTATAGATCGCCTGATTGGGGTCGCCCACCGCGCAGAGGTCGCTGCGATCTCCCAGCCAGGCCCGGAGCAAGTCGAACTGGAGCCGGTTAACATCCTGAAATTCGTCGATGAACAGGTGCCGGTAGCTCCATCGGCGGGCCTCGGCGTAGTCGGCGTCGTCGGTGAGGTCGCGCAGAGCCAATATGAGCAGATCATCGAAATCCACCACCCTCCGCTTGGTCTTCTCGGCTTCGTATCGCTGATAGAGGTCGGCAATCGCTCCATGATTCAAGGCCGGCCACCGGCGGAGACTGGCAGCCGCCTCGGGGTAGTCGTCGGAGGTGATGCGACGAGCCTTGGCCCACTCGATCTCGGTCATCGCATCCTGAACCTCGGTTTTGGCCAGTTGCATCCCGGCCTGCTTTGCCACTCGGGCCACGAGGCCTCGCTTGTCTTGGATGAGATCGGGGGGCCGAACTCCCCGCTCGGCCCAGCGGGTGCGCAACTGGGCAAACGCCGCGCTGTGGAAGGTGCCCGCGCTCACTGAATCTCGAAGTCCTAGCCTGGCCAAGCGGTCTCGCAGCTCGTCGGCCGCCTTTCGGGTAAACGTGAGGGCCAGCGTGCGCTTGGGGTCGATGGCGCCGATGTCGGCTTGGTGGGCAATCCTGCGGGTGAGCACCCTGGTCTTGCCGGTTCCCGCCCCCGCCCGGATGCAAAGCGGAGTCTCCGGTGCCTCTACCGCAGCCCGCTGCCGCTCGTTCAGCCCATCCAAGAGCCCCTCCAACCCGGTCACACCACCAAGGTATCGATGCTGGTGACACTTCCATTGCACCAGGTCAAAGGGCTTCAATCTTGTGGGAGGATGGCGGGGATGGTTGCGGTTTCTCGGGAGCGGTTTGAGGAGTTGGTGGGGCGGGCGCTGGACATGATTCCCGATGATCTGGCCGAGTTGATGGAGAACGTGGCCGTATTGGTAGAGGACGAGGGCGAGGATCCGGATATCTGGGGTCTGTACGACGGCGTCCCCCTCACTGACCGGGGCGATTACGGCGGGGGAGAGATGGTGCTCCCCGACCGCATCTACATCTACCGACTGCCGATTTGCGAGGGGTGCGACACGGAGTCCGAGGTGGTAGAGCAGGTAGGCATCACCGTCATTCACGAAATTGCCCACCACTTCGGCATCGAGGACGACCGCCTTGACGAATTGGGCTGGGGCTGATTGGTCGAGCAAGGACCGCTATCTCGGGCTGCCCCGTTTGCCGGGATTGCGGGTACTGTCCCAGCGGTGGAGAGCTCAGGAGGAAGCATGGGACCGCTCAAAGGCATTCGTGTGGTAGAGATCGCCGGCATCGGGCCAGGGCCATTCGCGGCCATGATGCTGGCCGACCTGGGAGCCGATGTGGTGCGGGTGGATCGGGCCGACCGGGTCCGAGACGAGATTCCCGACACCCCCCATTTCGACGTGCTGAACCGAGGGCGCCGCAGTGTGGGCGTCGACCTCAAGCACCCCGACGGAGTGGAGACGGTGTTGAGGCTGGTGGAGAGCGCCGATGGGCTGATCGAGGGTTTCCGCCCCGGGGTGGCCGAGCGCTTGGGCATCGGCCCTGAGGAATGCCTGGCCCGCAATCCCCGGCTGGTTTACGGGCGCATGACCGGTTGGGGCCAAGACGGCCCGTATGCGTCTATGGCCGGCCACGACATCAACTACATCGCCTTGTCGGGCGTGCTGGGGGCCATCGGCCGGGAAGGGGAGGCGCCGGTGCCGCCGGTGAACCTGGCCGGCGACTTCGGCGGGGGAGGGATGCTGTTGGCCCTCGGGATGCTGGCCGGGATGCTGGAGGCCCGCACCTCGGGCCAGGGCCAGGTGGTGGACGCCTCTATGGTGGAGGGCTCGGCCCTGCTCATCACCATGATCTATGGCATGCACGCCCTGGGAGCGTGGGGGTCTCGAGGCACCAACTTGCTGGACACCGGGGCCTGGTTCTACGACGTCTACGAGTGCGCCGACGGCGAGTACATCTCACT
The DNA here is from genome assembly GCA_022825005.1 of Acidimicrobiia bacterium. Lineage (GTDB taxonomy): Bacteria > Actinomycetota > Acidimicrobiia > Acidimicrobiales > Bin134 > Poriferisocius. Next base: position 91,288 of record JAJDYU010000053.1, on the reverse strand, counting down.
GGGCTCGCTGGAGCCGCAGTTCTTCGCCGAGATGGTGGAGAAGCTGGGAATCGATGCTCAAGGGATCGACCAGAACGACCGTTCCACATGGCCGGAAATGCGGGTCCGGATCACCGAGGCAGTCAAGGCCAGGACCCGAGACGAGTGGTGCGAGATCCTCGACGGCTCCGACGTCTGCTTCGCGCCGGTGCTCAGCCTGGCCGAGGCGCCCGTGCATCCCCACAATGCCGCCCGGGGCACGTTCGTCGAAGTGGGGGGGATTCCCCAGCCCGGCCCGGCACCCCGGTTCAGCCGCACCCGGCCCCAGGTTGCCCGTCCTGCCCCCCATCCTGGTGAGCACACTGCCGATGCGCTGGCCGACTGGGGTTTCGATGCCGCCGGGGTGGCCGCCCTGCAAGAATCGGGGGCCGTCAGATAGTGGGCACGATGGTGAACTTCCACGCCCATCCCGACGACGAGGCCATCGCCACTTCGGGCACCATGATGAAGGCGGCCGACGAGGGCCACCGGGTGGTGCTGGTGGTGGCCACCAAGGGAGAGCAAGGCGAGGTGGCTCCCGACGCGCTGAGCCCGGGTGAATCGCTGGGCGACCGGCGAACAGCGGAGACTTTTGACGCGGCCGAGATCATCGGCGCCCATCGGGTGGAGTTCTTGGGCTATGAGGACTCGGGCATGGCCGGCGACGAGGCCAACGACAACCCGGCCTGCTTCTGGCAAGCCGACTTCGGCGAAGCGGTGGAGCGGGTGGCCAGGATCCTGGCCGAGGAGTCCGCCGACGTGCTCACCGTGTACGACGACCACGGCGGCTACGGCCATCCCGACCACATCCAAGTTCACCGGGTGGGGGTGGAAGCCGCTCGCCAGGCCGGGGTTCAAAGAGTGTTCTACGTCACCATGAATCGCACTCAGATCAAGCGCCAGATGGCCGAGGTGGAGTCGTTTGCCGAGGCGATGGAGGAGATGGACGCCGAGCAGGTCGAGCGGTTCGAGGGCGACGATTTCGGCACCGAGGAAGCCGACATAACCCACGCAGTGGACGTAAGCGCCTATCTGGAGCGCAAGCGGGCCGCCATGTTGGCCCATACCAGCCAAATCACCGCCGAGTCCTTCTTCGGCACCATGACCGACGAGCAGTTTGCCGACGCGTTCAGCACTGAGTGGTTCGTGGCTCCCGGACCGCCCCGGACAGGCGATTTCGCCACCGACTTGTTCAGGTGAGCACCGACTCGGTTCTCGCCGCCGCGCAACTGGCCGGTTTCCACGATTGGTTCTCCTGGGTGGTGATGCTGGCCAACGCCGCTGCCGGCGGATGGGCTCTGGGCGCCCACTTTCGACCGCGGTTGCGCGGCTGGCCGCTGTGGGCGTTCATCGCCGTGGCCCAAGGGACGATCTTCGCCCAGGTGATCGTGGGCGTGATACTGGAAAACCGCTCGGGGGCCGATCCTGGAGACCTGCACCGCCTCTATGGCTTCGCGGCCATTGCCGCGGTGGCCATTGTCTACGCCTATCGAATCCAGCTCGCCCACCGACGCGAGCTTCTCTATGCCGGCGGCAGCTTCTTTTTGGCCGGTCTGGCCATCCGGGCCATGATCCTCAGCTAGCCGGGGACCACGAGCTGAGTTAGAGGTTTACGACGGGGCAGGTGAGGGTCCTGGTAATGCCGTCCACCATCTGGATCTGGCTCACCACCAGGCGACCCAGCTGGTCCATGGACTCAGCCTCGGCCTTGGCGATCACATCGTATGGGCCGGTCATGATCTCAGAAATGACCACACCATCGATCTCGCGGATGGCCTCGGCCACCTGACGGGCCTTGTCCATTTCGGTTTGGATCAGAACATAAGAGCTGACACCCACGTGACTACACCTCCGGTTGGTTATCCCGCATCGTACTCAAAGCTGCGCTGCCGTGGGCTAGCGCGGCCCGGCCCCCTGGTGAACAGGGGGCCGGGTTGGAGGGGGATCTGTTTGCTCAGTCGGAGGCCTCAATGGCCGTATGGGTGGCGGAGATGGCCACCTTTCGGGGCTTGACTGCCTCAGCTACTGGAAGGGTTACAGTCAGCACCCCTTCGGAGTAGGAGGCCCTCAAGCCGTCGGGGTCCAGGTTCTCGCTCAGGTAGAGCTGGCGGTGCATCGAGCCGGTGCGCCGCTCCCGGCTGATCACGGTTCCACCCTCATAGGCCGGCACCGGGCGCTCAACCAGCAAGTTGAGCTGACGGTTCTCAACGGTGAGGTCGATGTCTTCCACCGAGACTCCGGGAAGGTCGAAATTGATTTCCACCCGGTCCTCGAAGCGGATCACATCAGTGGGCACCGCCCACTGGGAGCCGCTGTCAGTCCTGTTGAAATACCGATCGAAGTCGGAAAACAGGCTGTTGGCCAGGCTGTTTACAGGAATTGCACGGGGCATTGGTGATGTCCTTTCATAAAACTTGAGTGGTATGCCATTAGGGACAACAGATATAACCTCCAGCAACTTGCGGCTATTCCCGGTCTAAGGGGATTTTCTTCTTAGCGGTGGGCAAAGATGTCTGCCTATGAACCGCGCTCCGGCTAATCCGTTTCTTGCCTCATCTTCCTATGGCATCGCCCATGGGCGGTGCGATCAGCAGGACAACGTTCCCTGGCGGGGGCCAGAGGGACCCACAGAAGTGCTCGACGAGGAGGCCGACCTGCAATACGCGTGGCTCGGCCCGTGCCACTTCGGCCACCTGACGTCTGGGATCTATCCCGACGGCCAACGGGCGGTGTGGAGCAACGGGCGGCAGAACATCGCCAAGCTCGACTACGAGACCCTTGAGTTGCTGGCCGACCATGAAATCGTCGGCGGGGAGGGGCGCACCCCCGTAGCCGAGTTGGAGGAATATCTCCGAGGCTTCGACGAGAAGGACGGCTGGGAGGCTGTCGAGCACGCCATCGAGATGTCGATGAAGTTCATGACCGGCATCGACGGGGTCTATGCGCTGCTGGACTGCGACCACACCCTGTTTCTGGGCCGCAAGGACCACGCGGTGGCCTACGTGGAGACCGACCCGTCCGATCCGGCGTCGCCCATTGAGGAGCGTGACCGGTGGAACAAGCCCGACCACATCGAGGGCTTCTTCGTGGGGATGAACATGACCTTTGACGGCAAGCTGGTGATGTCCACCGATCACGGCTGGGTTGTCGTGCTCGAGCGCGATTTCAGCGCCTACCACGCCCTCCAGCTCCCCGGCGGGGCCGAGACTGCTGCGGAGTACTGCGCCCACCGAGCAGCGGAGCGGGGCAATACGGGGTACGGCTGGGTCCGCACCAGCATTTGCGTGGACAGCGACAACGGCATCTACGTGTCGTCCAACGACCACCACCACAAGCTGCGCTGGACGGGATCCGAGCTCACCGATGATCCTGCCCACGGGTGCTGGACCGTGCCCTACCGCAACGGCGGCGGCTGCGGTTCGGGAACGACGCCCTCGCTGATGGGGTTCGGCCCTGATGAGGACAAGTTCGTGGTGATCGGCGACGGCGACGACGTTGTCAACATCACCCTGTTGTGGCGAGACGAGATTCCCGACGACTGGGAGCAGCTGCCCAACGCCCCCGACCGCCGCATCGCCGGCATTGGGCCGGCCAACATGGGAAATCCCGATCTGGCCGAGATCAAGACCGAGCAGTCGATCACGGTGTCGGGCTACGGCGCCATGACGGTGAACAACGAGCCGGCCTCTATACCCGACGGCTTTCCCGCTCAAGCGGCTCGGATGCTGTGCTTCATGCTCGGCCACAAGCCGGAGTACCAGCCCCGCGGCCTCCACAAATACGAGTGGGATCCAGTGGCCCGGGAGCTGAAGGAGGCGTGGGTCAACCTCGACATCTCCTCGCCCAACTCGGTGCCTTTCGTGGCTGAGGAGAGCGGGCTTGTGTACACCTGCGGGGTCCGCGACAAGAAGTGGACCATCGAGGCCGCCGACTGGGCCACCGGGGAGTCCCGGTTCCACTACGTGCTGGGCGGCTCCAAGTTCAACACCATCGGCGCGGGGGTGACCGTGGACGACGACGGCCGGCTGCTTTTCGGCTCCATGTACGGCAAGACCCGCGTCCTGCGAGGACCGGGCTAGCCGCAGTCTGCACCGCTGTTTCGGCCGCTCACCGCTAACGTGCCCGACATGGCAACGGTGCTGGTGACCGGGGGAGCGGGCTATATCGGCAGCCATACCTGCGTCGCCCTGCTCGAGGCCGGCTACGAGGTGGCGGTGCTGGACAGCCTGGCCAACTCCTCGGCCGCCTCCATCGAAGCGGTGGGGGAGATCGCAGGCCGCCGTCCCCGCCTCCACATAGCCGACTGTCGGGACGAATCCGCGCTGGAGACGGTTTTGGCCGACGTCCGCCCCGACGCGGTGTTGCACTTCGCAGGGCTCAAGTCCGTGCCCGACTCAGTGGCCGACCCCCTTCGCTACTACCGCCACAATCTGGACTCGGCCGCCGTTCTCTTGGCAGTGATGGAGCGCAGTGGGGTTCGCCGGATCGTGTTCTCTTCCTCAGCCACGGTCTATGGGCTGCCTCACGAGCTGCCGGTATCCGAGACCGCCACAACCCGCCCGGCCAATCCCTACGGCTGGACCAAGCTCCTCATCGAGCAGATGATCGCCGACGTGGTTCGGGCCGATCCCCGCTGGTCGGCGGCTTTGCTGCGCTATTTCAACCCGGTGGGCGCCCATCCCAGCGGGCTGATCGGGGAGGATCCTGAGGGCATTCCCGGCAACTTGATGCCCTACCTGCTCCAAGTGGCGGTTGGCCGCCATCCCAATCTGCCGCTATACGGCACCGACTATCCCACTCCCGACGGCACTGCGGTGCGCGACTACATCCACGTTTTGGACTTGGCCGACGGTCATCTGGCCGCGCTCAAGCACCTGGAGACCTCGCCAGGGCAAACGCACACCTACAACCTGGGCACTGGTCAAGGGGTCTCTGTGCTGGAGGTTGTCTCCGCCATGCGGGAGGCCACCGGCCACCCCCTGCCATATGAAGAGCTAGACCGCCGCCCGGGCGACGTGCCTGAGTTGTGGGCCGACCCGGGCCAAGCTCTAAAGGAACTGGGCTGGTCGGCTAGCCGAACACTGGCCGACATGTGCCGAGACGCCTGGGCTTGGCAGTCAACCCATCCCCAGGGTTTTCGGGGCGGTTAGGCCTAGAGCATCTCCTTGATGCCCAACGAGGCGTAGTCCTGCTCCTCGTAGTTCTGGCGGAACAGGTCGCGCAGCCGAATGGCGGCCTCGTCGTAAGCGTCGGGATCGCTCCAGGTGTTGCGGGGATTCAGCACCTCGTCGGGCACGCCGGGGCACGACACGGGGATTCGCAATCCCAAAATGGGGAGTCTGACGGTGTCCACAGTTTCGAGGTCGCCGTTGAGGGCGGCGTCGAGCAGCGCTCGGGTGTGGGCAATGGACATGCGGTCTCCCACCCCGTATGGCCCTCCCGACCAGCCGGTGTTCAACAGAATGCAGCGAGCCGAGTGGGCATCCATGCGGTGGGCGAGCAGCTCGGCATATACCGATGGCTTGTGCGACATGAACGGCGCTCCGAAGCAGGCGCTGAACGTGGCCTGGGGCTCCACCACACCTACCTCCGTGCCGGCCAGCTTGGAGGTGAAGCCCATCACGAAGTGGTACATGACCTCGTCGCGGTCGAGGATCGCCACTGGGGGCAGCACGCCGAAGGCATCGGCGGTCAGCAGCACGATGGTGCGGGGATGGGGCCCCTTGGCACCGGGGGCCACGTCGGGATTGCAGTCCAGCGGATACGCGAATCGGGTGTTCTCGGTGATGGAGTTGTCGGCGAGGTCGAGCTCCTGGGGATCGGTGTCGGCTAAATCTCTTCCGGGCAGAGGAGGCACGTTTTCGATCAGGGTGCCCCCCATCGAAAGGGCGGCGGCGATCACCGGCTCGGCTTGCTTGTTCAAGTCGATGAGCTTCGCGTAGCAGCCGTCTTCGAAGTTGGCGATTCCCGACTCGGTCCACACATGTTCGTCATCGCCGATCAAGCTGCGGTCGGGATCGGCCGACAGGGTGGTCTTCCCGGTTCCCGAGAGGCCGAACAAGATGGCGCTGTTGCCGTCGTGGCCAACGTTTGCCGAGCAGTGCATGGTGAGCTGCTTGGCGTCGGGCAGCACGAAGTTCATCACCGTGAACATGGTCTTTTTGACCACGCCGCAGTAGTCAGCCCGCCCAAGCACCAGCCCCAGCCGATTACGGAGATCCATGATGACGGCCCGGTCGGTGCGAGTGCCGTCGCGGTCGGGATCGCACCGGAAGCTGGGCACATTGATCATCGTCCAGCCCACCGACTCGCGGTCGGCGTCGTCGCGCACCCCCTTGGGGAACATGATGTTGGCAAAGAAGGCGTGGGTGGCGTACTCGCTGATCAGCCGATAGGGGATGGCAAACTCCGGGTCCCAACCGCAGAACACATCGGCGGTGTAGAGAGTGGCCTGCTCTTTGTTGAGGTGGGCCAGAACCCGCTCGAGCAGAGCCGGGAAGCGGTCAGCGTCGAACTGGCTGAAATCCGACTTCCACCACACGTCGTCCACCAGCTCGGGCCAGGCCACTGCGAAGGTGTCCTGCACTGGGCGGCCGGTGCAGGTGGGATCGGAGTAGAAGATGAGCGGCCCGTCGGCGCCCAGCGCGGTGGGAAACGCCTTCTGGTCGTGCTCGCCTCCGTCGATGCGGGTGCGGCCCCGGTCTCCGTCAATGGCCGCGGCGAATAGCTCATCCTGGGTCAGTCCGGCCCGAACATCAACCGAGTCCAAGCCGAAGCGGACGCTGAGCTGGTCGGCGACCTTGCGGGTCACGCGGTCTCCGAGTCGCCGGCGGTAGTGAGGAATGAAGGGGTGCCCAAGTCCACTTCCGACCCCAGCCGCAGGCGGGTGGCCTGCCCCTCGGCCAGGTCGAACAGCACTCGCTGCCCCTGGCGCAGCATACGGAACACCGATCCCTCCAGTGCATCTGGGGCCAAGTCGTACTCGGCTAAGTCGGTATCGCAAACCAAAACGCCGAGGCCGGTTGCGGGATCGTAAGCCTTGATCACACCCTGCACAGGGACTCTTTCTGTCGGTGATCGGGGGTAATGGCAGGTTAACGGCTGGTCTTTGCGGTTCGCGAGTCGGGAAGCGTGGAGTAACTACCATCGCGGGGCATGACGGGAGACCGACTGGGAGCTGATGGGTTGAGAGCCGCGATGGAGTGGTTCCGCGACGCCTTGGCTCTGCACCGTGACGTCATCAACCAGCTCAACGTGTACCCGGTTCCCGATGGCGACACCGGCACCAACATGGCGCTCACCCTGGAAACGGTGGTCACTGAGGTGTCTGCCGCTGGGGATCAGATGAGCGAGGTGTGCCACGCCATCAGCCACGGCTCGCTCATGGGGGCTCGGGGCAACTCCGGAGTGATTCTGTCGCAAATTCTCCGGGGCCTCGCCGAGACGGTGGCCGCCGCCGGCCATGTCGATCCGCCGGTGTTGGCCGGTGCGCTGCAAAGGGCTTCGGCCGCGGCCGACGAGGCCGTTTCTACCCCGGTGGAGGGAACCATCCTCACGGTGGTGCGTGATGTGGCTACAGCGGCTGCTGAAGCGGTCGAAGAGGGCGTAGACGGCCTCGTCCAGATGGTTGAGGGTTGCCAGCAGGCCGGACGGGCGTCGCTGGATCGCACGCCGGAGCTGCTTCCCCAGCTGGCCCGGGCCAATGTGGTGGACGCCGGGGGAGCGGGGTTCTTGCTGTTCCTGGATGCACTGGCCACCGCGATGGACGGCCGTCCGTTGCCCGACCCGCCGCCCGTAGACCCAACGGCGGGGGTGGGCGCGGCCGTGGCTGGGGCCGACGACCCCCACGGTGTCGACGACGCCGCCGGCACCCGCTATGAGGTCATGTTCTTCTTGGAGGCCGACGACGACCGCATCGGCGACTTCCGCTCCGCCTGGGAGGCCTTGGGCGATTCCATCGTGGTGGTGGGCGGCGACGGTCTTTGGAACTGCCACATCCACAGCAACGACATCGGTGGCAGCATCGAAGCAGGCATCGGCGTAGGCCGCCCGTATGACATACGGGTGACCGACTTGTTCGAGCAGGTTGAGCACATCGAGTCGTTGGTCGAAGCTGAGATCGGCGGGACGGTCACCACTGTGGCCGGTGAGCCGGTTCGCACCGCGGTGGTGGCTGTATCGGTTGGGGCAGGGGTTCGCCGCATCTTCGAGTCGCTCGGAGTTCGAGCGGTCATCGCCGGTGGGCAGACCATGAACCCCTCCACCGAGCACTTCGTGCAGGCGGTGGAGCAACTGGATGCTGCCGAGGTTGTGCTGCTTCCCAACAACAAGAACATCGTGCCGGTGGCCGAGCGGGTGGACGAATGCACCGATGCGGAGGTGAGGGTTGTACCCACCAAGGGGATAGCCGAGGGGTTGGCCGCCTTGATGGCATATGACCCGTCGGCCACCGCTGATCAGAACCAGGAGGCCATGGCCGACGCGGCCTCCGATGTGGTGACCGGGGAAGTCACTCAAGCGGTGAGGGACACCGAGAGTGAATTGGGTCCGATTGCCTCCGGCCAATGGCTGGGACTGGATCGCCAAGGATTGCGGGTAGTGGCCCCGAGCGCGGTAGAAGCGGCCACCGGGCTTCTGGCCGAGATAATCGACGACAGCCATGAGCTGGTGACGGTGATCGCCGGTGCCGATGCTGCGACTGCGCAGGTCGGGGAAGTATCGGCCTGGCTGGCCGAGCATCATTCGGCGCTCGAGGTAGAGATCCACGAGGGAGACCAGCCGCTCTATCCGTTCTATTTCGGAGTGGAGTGACCACGCCGTCCTCGGCTAGCCCTGATCAGGGAGCCGCCAGTCGGCCTCCGCTCACGATGGCCGACTTCGAGGCCATGAAGGTAGAGATTCTGAGCGGAGTGGGACGGGCCAAGGCCAAGGCGCTGGCCTCAGTCGAGGTGGAAACGGTGCTGGATCTGCTGACCTACTACCCCCGTCGCTACATCGATCGGACGAACCGAGCCGCCATCTCCGACCTGGAAGATGGTGTGGAGGCCATGGTGATGGCCCGGGTGGACAGCGTGTTCTCCAAGAGGCTAAAAGGCAGCCGAACGATGGTCAGAGTGACGGTGCGCGATGACACCGGCCGGTTGGGCCTGATCTTCTTCAACCAGCCGTGGCGGGATCGCCAGTTGTCCGAGGGCCAAGAGGTGGTGGTGTTCGGGAAGCTGGACCGGTATCGGGGTCAGAACCAGATGACCAATCCCATAGTCGATCTGGTGGGCGACGAGACCGGGCGGATCGTGCCGGTTTACCCCCAGTCGGGCAAGGCCGGACTCCAGACCCGTGAGATCAGGCGGTGGGTGGACGAGGCCCTGCGGCGATCCGAGCCGCGGGGGATCAGCGACCCGGTTCCCGAGTCCCTGCGGCAGCGCCACGGATTGATCGACCGCCATCAGGCCATAGAGGGCATCCATCGCCCCGACTCCATAAACGCCCAGTTCACCGCCCGAAATCGGCTGGTGTTCGACGAACTGCTCCGCCTTCAACTCAAGCTCATCATGCGCAAGCGGGCCGCAGAGCGGGCCGCACACGGGATCTGCCATGACACCAGCGGGGAGCTCGTGAACCGGTTCACTGCTTCGCTTGGGTTTCCCCTCACCGATGCCCAGCGCCGGGTGATCGCCGAAGTGGTGGCCGATTTAGCCCGTCCGGTGCCCATGCACCGCCTCTTGCAGGGCGATGTGGGGGCGGGCAAGACCGTGGTCGCGGTGGCCGCGATGCTCACCGCGGTCCAAGGCCAGCACCAGGGGGCGTTGATGGCCCCCACCGAGGTGCTGGCCACCCAGCACTTCCTGGGGATTCGCTCTCTGTTGCAAGATCTGACAGTGCCCGCATCCGGGACGCTTTTGGCCGAGCGGCCTCTGAAGGTGGCCCTTCTCACCAATCAGACGCCGGGCGCCGAGCGAGCTCACATCCAGGAGTCCCTGGCCTCGGGGGTCGTCGACATCGTGATCGGCACCCACGCTCTCATCCAGGAGGGGGTGGAATTCTCCTCGCTGGGAGTGGTGGTGGTAGATGAGCAGCACCGCTTCGGCGTGGAGCAGCGGGCCGCACTGCGGGCCAAGGGCGCCCAAGCGGCTTCTCCCGACGTGCTGGTCATGACGGCCACCCCCATCCCGCGAACCGCGGCCATGACTGTGTACGGCGACCTGGATGTGTCCACGCTCGATGAGATGCCCCCCGGACGTACGCCGATTTCCACCCGTTGGGCCCGATCCGCCGCCGAGGAAGCCGAGGTGTGGGAACAGGTCAGAGCCGAGGTGGACAAGGGTCGCCAGGCGTATGTGGTATGCCCGCTGATCGAGGAGTCAGAAAGCATCGAGGCTCGCTCCGTCACCGAGACGTACGAGCGCTTGCAAGCCGGCGAGCTGACCGGCCTGCGGGTCGGTCTGCTCCACGGTCGGCTCACCCCAGCCGAGAAAGAGTCGGTAATGGACTTGTTCCGAAGCGGGGCCATAGATGTGCTGGTTGCCACCACCGTGATCGAGGTGGGGGTGGATGTGCCCAACGCCACCGTCATGGTGATCGTGGATGCTGATCGGTTCGGAATAGCCCAGCTTCACCAGCTCAGGGGTCGAGTAGGACGGGGTGACCAGGAATCCTCCTGCTGCCTGCTGGCTGTTGATGCGGTGGGGGTGGCCGCTGAGCGGCTTCGGGCCTTGGTGGAAACCACCGATGGGTTCGAGCTGGCCGAAGCCGACTTGGAGCTGCGGGGAGAGGGCACCATTTTGGGGGAGCGCCAAAAAGGCCGAAACGATCTGCTTCTCGCCTCTCTGCGCCGGGACAAGGACTGGGTGGTGTGGGCTCGTGAGGCGGCCGGAGAGATGCTGGATGATGACCCCGACCTTCAACAAAAATCGGAGCTGCGGGCCGAAGTCGAGCTGCTATTGGTAGACGACGATGCCGACTATCTGTTGAAGAGCTGAAACCCTGGGAGGCACCGTGTTGGAGATCGTGCGAATGGGAATGGAGCGGCGCGACCAGATCGCAGAGATCTGGGCTGATGCCTTCGAGCAGGATCCGCTGATGAAGTGGGTGTTTCCCGACGATGCCGCCCGCTTTAGTTCCCTGGCGCGCTGGTGGGGGTTCGCCATCGACCGACAGCCGCCCGGTTCAGAGCACCATGGCACCCGGATCGATGGCTGCGTGGCCTACTGGCAGCCCCCTCAGGGCCAGGAGAACTCGTCAACGGGATCCGAAGAGACCGATCGAGGGGAGTCTGAAGGCCAAAAGGCGTTCGTCGCCATGATGACCGATCTCTTGGGGGATCTGGCCCCATCTCGCATGGAGGCTCTGGGCCAGATGCACCAGGCCCGGCTGGTCGAGCCCCATTGGTATTTGGCGGTGTTGGGCACGTCTGCGGCCCAGCAGAGCAAGGGATTGGGAAGCAAGGTGCTGGCCCCGATGCTGGATCGCTGCGATCGGGTGGGAGAGCTGGCCTACCTGGAGTCCAGCAACCCGGCCAACGTGGGCTTCTATCGCCGCCACGGATTCGAGTCCATCGGGGAATTCACAATAGGCGAAGGGGTGCTCATCACTCCCATGGCCCGAGAACCGCGCCCCCCCGGACAGCGATGACCCTTCGGATCATCGCCGGGGAGGCCCGGGGGCGGAGGTTGAGCACCCCGGAGGGCTCGGACGTGCGGCCCACCACCAGCAGGGTCCGAGAGGCGGTCTTCAACTCGCTGCACAGCCAAGGCTGCCTGGAAGGTGCCGATGTGTTGGACCTGTACGCCGGATCGGGGGCGCTGGGATTGGAAGCCGTGTCCCGAGGAGCAGCTTCGGCCACGTTCGTTGAATCGGCGCCGCCTGCGCTGGCCGCATTGAAGGCCAACATCGAAGCCACCGGTTTCAACGACCGCTGCCGGGTGGTGCCCGGAGAGGTCATGAAGGAGCTTCCTGGGCTGGGCGATGGCTATGACGTGGTGCTGTGCGACCCCCCCTACCGGTTCGACGCTTGGCCAGAACTGCTGTCCCGGATCCCCGCAGACACGGTGGTGGCCGAGTCCGAACAGGCAGTAGAGCTCGGACCCGACTGGGATGTCGTAAAACAGCGGCGCTACGCGGGTACCGTTGTGGTGATCGCCACCCGGCGATAGCAACCGAAGACCCCAGGAGACCCTGCGTGACGCGTGTCCTGTTCCCCGGATCATTTGATCCAATCCACAACGGTCATATGGAGATCGTTGAGACCGCGGCGCGCCTGTTCGAAGAGGTGATCGTGGCCGCGGTCGCCAACCCGCAGAAGACCCCCCTGTTCGAGTTGGATGAGCGCGAGGCGATGCTGGAGGAGTGCTTCGCCCACCTGCCCAATGTGCGGACCACCATGTTCGCCAGCCTGGTTGTGGACTTGGCCACCAGGGAGGGCGTGGATTTCATCGTGAAAGGCCTCAGGGCGGTATCGGATTTCGAGAACGAGCTTCAGATGGCCCAGATGAACCAGGCCGTCTCCGGGGTTCACACCCTGTTTATCCCCTCAGCCAGCAAGCACTCGTTTCTGGCCTCCAAGCTGATACGCGAGCTCGCCCGCTTCGGCCAGCAGATTGACTCAATGGTCCCCCCGCCGGTGGCCAAACGACTGATCGAGAGGTACCCAGATGACTGATATCGACCCCAACACAACGGCAACGCACCAAACATCTGCCGGGACGTTTGTGGACCCCGAGTTCGATCTGCTGTTGCGACGGGCGATCGAGTTGATTGACGCCGCCCGGCCGATGCCGCTGTCGGCGTCCTCCATGATCAACAAAGAAGAAGTCCTCGAGCTACTTCAGAATTGCCTGAACCGTCTTCCCGAGGAGATGCGGGCGGCCCGTTGGCTCCTGAAAGAACGTGAGGACTTCTTGAAGAGGGTCCACCGGGAAGGAGACGAGATCTTGGTGGCCGCTCGAACCCAGGCCGAGGCCATGGTGCAGCGGACTGAAGTGGTCAAGGCGGCCGAGCAGCGGGCCCGGCGAATGGTGGAAGAGGCCGAAGCCACCGCTCGACGGCTGCGCTTGGAGACCGAGGATTACTGCGACACCAAGCTGGGCAGCTTCGAGAACGCCTTGGAGCGAATCCTGAACACCGTCAAGGAAGCCCGCACTCGACTACAAGGCGACCCGCTGGCCGACCTGGTGCGGGCCTATGGCCCCGAGCCGGAACCGGAGCCCGACGACGGCTTCTTCGATCAGGACACCTTGGGCTGAGCCGCGGGAGGAGGCGCCATGTCGAGCCAGCTGGTTGTGCCGGTGGCAGAATTGCTGCGCCGCCCCGGCTCGCAACGGGACATCTCGCTCCAGGCCCACTTCGACGACCTGTCCAATTCCGATGCCGTGGTACACGGGCCGGTTGATCTCCACCTCCATCTGGAGTCGGCCATAAGCGGCCTGGAGGTGAGCGGTTTGCTTCATGCTGGATGGCGCGGGTCATGTCGGCGGTGTCTGGAGCCCATAGAGCAGACAGTGCAACAGGACCTGCGGGAGATGTACGCCACCGCCCCTACCGATGAAGAGACGTATCCGATTCATGACGGAGAAGTGGACTTGACCCCGATGGTTCGAGACTGCCTAGTCCTCGCCCTGCCCATCGCCCCCCTTTGCTCCGAAGACTGTGTCGGGCCGGCACCTGATTCCTACCCCATGAACCAGCCTGAGCCCTCTCCCGAAGACCGTCCCAAAGACCCCCGCTGGGCTGCGTTAGACGCGCTGCGTACCGGGAAGTAAAATTGTTCGTTGCGTTCGCGCCGTTTCTGTTCAGGGCGCGGCCTTTTCCCCTCACATGTAGGACCGTTCGATGGCTGTACCCAAGAAGAAGACATCCAAAGCCAAGGGGCGCAGCCGCCGGGCTGCGGCCTGGCGAGTGTCTGCACCGGCGCAGAGCACATGCCCCCGCTGCGGAGCAGTCAAGCGGCCGCACCGAGTGTGCAAGGTGTGCGGCTGGTACGCCGGGCGTGAAGCGGTTGAAGTGGCCTAAGCCGTCCTCTGCAATCACATAAGGGGCGTCAATTGACATCGCTTCCCGTCGCCGTGGATGCAATGGGGGGTGACGATGCCCCTCAGTCGGTGTTGGCCGGTGTCCGAATCGCCGCCGAGCGGGGCATACCCATACTGCTGGTGGGACAACCTGAGCAGCTGACCGGATCTGGGGAATTCGAGGTGATCCCCGCATCGCAGACCATTGCCATGGGGGCTGAGGGGGCTTCCAGCGTCCGCAAGATGAAGGACTCCTCCGTAGTTCGGGCGGCCGAAGCCGTCCGCGACGGCCGGGCCGCGGCCATGGTCAGCGCCGGAAACACCGGAGCAGCCATGGCCGCGTCTCTGCTGAGAATGGGCCGGATCCGAGGGGTGTCCCGGCCGGCTATCGCCACTCCGATCCTTGTTCCCGGCCGCCCGTGGCCCAATGTGCTGCTGGACTCGGGAGCCAACACCGAGTGCAGTGCCAGTTGGCTGGTGCAGTTCGCCCAGATGGGCGCGGTCTACTGCCGCGACCGGTGGGGCGTGGAGGAGCCCAGAGTCGGGCTCTTGTCCAACGGCGAGGAGGCCGGCAAAGGCTCGCCCTTGGTAAAGGAGGCTTTCGAGCTATTGGAGGACCAAGACTGGCAGGCCCGGACGGGTGCGGTGTTCGCGGGCAATGTCGAGGGACGAGACCTGTTGGAAGACCTCGTGGATGTGATCGTCACCGACGGATTCACCGGAAACGTGGCCTTGAAGACCGCCGAGGGGGTGGCCAAGCAGTTGATCGGCGCCTTGCTGGGCGCGTTCGACTCCTCTGATGAGGCCCGTCAGGGGGCCAAACTGCTGGCCCCGGCGCTTGGACCGCTCTATGAGGAGTTCAGCCCCGACTCAGTGGGCGGTGCCATCTTGCTGGGGGTGAGCGGTGTCAGCATTATCAGCCACGGTGCCTCCTCGCCTACGGCGTTGGCCAACGCCATCCAAGTGGCCCATGAGTTGGCCGAGCGCGACACCGTGGGCTCCTTGCGGCGAATCCTGTCTTCTGAATAGGGGTTTCATCTGCCCCCGGTGGGTGGGAACCGAGGCTGGCTGACGTATACTTTCCGGGCGCCGTGTTGCTGAACCGCTCGGAGATGACGTGCCATCCGAAACCCATGTCGAACAGAGTCCGCTGGATCGCGACGGGGTATTGAGCCTCGTAACCGAGTGTTTGGCCGACATTTTGGAGATCTCTCCTGACAGAATTTCGGAGGGCCAGGCCTTTGCCGACGACCTGGATGCCGACTCACTCGCGCTCATCGAACTGGTCGAGACGTTAGAAGAGGAATTGAGCGAGAGGACGGTTGGATTCAGCATCGACGACGAAGACTTGGAGGATCTCAAGACGGTGCGTGATGCCGTCGACTATGTCCACGGCCGTCTGAGCCGAAGCTCCTGACTTCTGACCCCGACCTCGCTGCTCTAGCCGACCGCCTCGGCTATCGCTTCACCCAGCCCAGCTTGCTGGTCGAGGCGTTGACCCATCGATCTTGGTGCGCTGATCACGCCGGGGTTTCCTCTAACGAGCGGCTGGAGTTCTTGGGCGACGCCGTGTTAGCCCTAGTGGTAACCGACCACATATACGCCGCCTACCCCCAGATGGCCGAGGGCCAGTTGGCTCCCCTGCGAGCCGAGGTGGTCCGGGCCGAAACGCTGGCCGATCTGGCTGTCGAATTGCAACTGGGAAAGGCCCTTCGCCTTGGGCGGGGGGAGGAGGCGTCTGGGGGGCGGGAGAAGCAGTCGATTCTCTCCGATGCCATGGAGGCAGTGATCGGGGCGGTCTATCTGGATGCTTCCTGGGAAGTCCTGATCGACCTGGTCCGGGGATGGCTGGCCGATCGCATCTCCGGAGCGGCTGAGGGTCCCGGTATCCGAGATTTCAAAACCAGATTGCAGGAGTACTGCGCCCGCAGCGGATTCGATGCCCCGGAGTATCGCCTGTCTGAGAAGGGACCCGATCACGCCAAGCAATTCCTCGCCATTGTTTATATGAACGGCGAGGAGCGAGGGCGGGGTGAGGGCCGGTCGAAGAAGCAGGCCGAGCAGGCCGCGGCGGCATCAACCTGGCAGACCCTGGACTCTGAGGCGGTTGCCGTCGGCACCGGAGCAGCCTCGTGATCTCATCAGTACGAGTAGGAGTGACCCGATGATCGCATTGCCGGAAATCGAGACCATCCGTCGCGATCTGGACAGGGAGCTGTCTGGTCTTCGCATCAAGTCGGTGGAGGTCATGGACTCGGGGTATGCCAAGCGGTCCGGAGGCCCCAAGAAGTTCGGCAACCGACTGGAGAAGATGAAGATCACCGGCGTGCGCCGTCGGGGGTTGTTCTTGATCATGAGCCTGGACAGCGAAGACGTGGTTGTGGCTCACTTGGGCACCGGCGGCCAGCTGCGGCGTCACGCCAACCGGGACGACGTCGAACCCAACACCGCTCTATCCATCACGTTCACCAAGAGCGGACAGCTCCGGCTGGTGGATGAGCCAGGAGATGCCGAGCTTTTCCTGGCCAACGCCGAAAAGCTGGTCGACGAAGTCCCCGAACTGGATGGGCTGGGCATTGACCCCCTCGATCAGCCGGTCCCCTGGCGAATGTTCGGCCAGATCCTCCTGGCCCAGGACGCCAAGCTGAAGGCCGTGCTGACCGATGATCGCGTTGTAGTCGGACTGGGCGAGGTGTACTCCGACGAGATTCTTTTCGCGGCTGGTTTGCGTTTCGACCGATTGCCCAACTCGTTGGGTCCCCAGGAGGTGAGGCGGCTGCACCGGGCGATGGTGGAGACGCTCCACGACGCGGCCAAGCACAGGGGGGCGACGCTGGAGGATGGTCACTACCTAGACGTGCACGGCCAGCCGGGCGGCTATGAGGAATACCTCAACGTGTTCAAGCAGGCAGGACAAAAGGGCCGGCCTTGTCCTCGCTGCCACCGCCCTATCCAGAAATACCGCTTCCGCCGTCGTTGGACGTATTACTGCGAGCAGTGCCAGATCTGAACCCTAACCCTCTAGGAGGCCGCGAGTTCCACTAATCGCGGCCCTCCGCTGGATAGGGTCGCATAGGTGTTCTTGAAGGCGTTGACACTCAAGGGGTTCAAATCCTTCGCCGATTCCACCACGCTGGTATTCGAGCCCGGTGTGACTGTGATCGTAGGTCCGAACGGCAGCGGCAAGTCCAATGTGGTCGACGCGGTGGCCTGGGCCCTGGGTGCACAAGCCCCGACGTCGGTGCGCTCGGCCAAGATGGACGACGTCATCTTCGCCGGGACCGCCTCCCGAGCGGGCCTGGGTCGAGCAGAGGTGTCATTGAGCATCGACAACACCTCTCGTCTCCTGCCCATCGAATTCGAAGAGGTGACCATTACCCGCACGCTGTTTCGCAGCGGAGACAGCACTTATGCCATCAACGGGGTGCCTTGCCGCCTGCTTGACATCCAAGAGCTGCTGAGCGACTCCGGTGTTGGCCGCCAACAGCATGTGATCGTTTCCCAGCGCCAGATCGAGGGGGTTTTGAGCGCGCGGCCCGAGGACCGTCGGGCGGTTATCGAAGAGGCCGCCGGCGTATTGAAATATCGCCGCCGGAAGGAGAAGTCAGAGCGGAGGCTGGCCGCCTCCGAGGCCAACCTCACCCGGCTGTCCGACTTGGTTCGGGAGATCCGGCGCCAACTGCGACCGCTGGAGCGACAAGCCGAGGCCGCTCGACGTCACGGCGACCTACTGGTGGAGCTGAGCGGTCTTCGCCGCTATCTCGCCGGCCAGGAGATAAACCAACTGCGCCGGCGGGTTCGCCAGTTGACTCAAGACCAGGCCGCAGACCGCTGCGAGATGCAAAAGCTCGCCGTGGAGGCGGAGGCGTTGGATCGTGACGTGGCCGCAGCCGAAGCCCATCTGTCGGCTGCCGACGGACAGGACATCAGCGACGCGCTCATGCGGTTCGAGGGGATCACCGAGCGCCTGCGGGGACTGGAGGCCCTGTTGTCGGAACGCCGTCTCCGCTTGCAGCGCGATCGAAACGCCGGGGTGGACGAGGACGTGGTGGCAACGCTAGAGGCCGAGTCGAATCGGCTTGCCTCAGAACTGCTCGAGGTAGAGAACTCGGCCGCGGCACTGGAGCCCGCCGCGGCTGCGGTGGCCGGTGCCGAAGAAGAGCTGGAGCAGCTTCGCCTGGCTTTCGACGAACAATGGGGTGACCAGGGCGTTTCGGACTCGGAGTCGGATGCGCCCCGGATCATGGGCGAGATAAGGGTCTTGGAGGCGTCGATCCACCGGGACCAAGCCGAGGCAGGTCGTCTAGGCCAAAACTTGGAGGTTTTGGAAGGGCGCCGACAAGACCTGGTGGAAGAGCTTGATCGATGTTGGGCCGAGGCCAATGACGCCGAGACTGCTCGGCGGTCGCTGGTGCAGGAGCATGAGTTGGCGGAGCGCGCTGTTCAGGAGGCACGAACGGCACGCGAGCAGCACAATGCTGCTCTCGGGAAAGCGGTCGGCGACCTTCAAGCGTGGGAAGCCCGCCGAGATGCCCTCGCCCTCGCTTTGGACGAGGCGCGCGATCAATCCGGAGCCCAGCGTCTGGTTGGCATCGAGGGCGTACTCGGCACCCTGCTCGAATTGGTCGAGGTCGACCGGGGATGGGAGGCCGCCTTCGAGGCCGCCGCCGGGGAGGCAATCGCCGCGGTGATCGCTACCGACACCGAGGTCGCCATGAGGGCAATCGCCACCCTTGAGGCCGACAGCGTGAGCGGAGCAGTCTTGGCGCTGGGCGGATCAGCCCCCATGGCGGCAGGTCCGTCCGTCGGCGAACCCTTGCGTCCCCGTGTGCGCTCGTCGGTGGATGGCGTAGACCATTTGCTGGACGCCCTGATAGGCCCCGTTGGGGTGCTGGAGAGCAGCGACCAGGCAGCCGCGGCGGCGGTCGCCAATCCCGCCGGGGTGGTGGTCACCCGCCGGGGCGACCGGTTCTCCTCCTCTGGTTGGCGAGTGGGCGTTCGCCGCTCCGGGGCCACCACAGGATTGCTCGAAGAGGCCAAAGATGCGTCGGCAGGGGCAAGGGAGGCGGTTGATGCTGCCGAACAGATGCTGGCCATGGCAGATCAGCGGTTGGAGGAAACCGAGCAAGAAGAGGCCCGGACCCGTGAGGCGGCCCGCGATCATCTCGATGCCCTAGATGCGTTTCGTGCTCGGGCGAATTCAGTTGAGCGAGAGCTTCGCGATGCCGAGGTGGGGATTGGGGCCCTGGGCCCTCGGGGCTCAGAGTTGGATGCCAGGATTGACGAGGATCGCCGCCGGCTGAGCGATCTTCACCAGGAGTTGCCCCAGCACCAGGCCAAAGAGGCCGAGCAGCGGGCGCGCGCCGAGAGCATGTACAGAGACCGCGATGAGCTGTCCCAGAAATCTCAGGCGGTTGGCAGCCTCCGCTCCGACTACCAGGTGAAGGCGGCCGGGGTAGAGGAACGCCGCCGCTTGTTGACCGCGCAGCGAGACGATATTGAGCGGCGCCTGAGCCAAATGGCCCAAGCCCGTGCCGAGGCCGCCTCCCGGCGGGAGGCTGTCGACCAGCGTCTGGCCATCGTCGATCAGATTACGGGCTTGGTGGCCGAACGGACTCAGCAAGCGACCGGGCAGCTCGAGGAGCTGCGCCATCGACGAGCCGAGGAATCAGAGGCGGCCCGAGCCGCCGCTCAGCGGCTTGAGGGCTTGCGCAGCCAGAGGGCCGAGGCAGAAGCACGGCTGGGCCAGTGCAGGGAGAGAGACCAAAGCGCGGAGATCGAGCTGGCCGAGGCGGGGATCAGGCTGGAAGCAGCCACCGATCGGTGTCGCCGCGAGCTGGATTGCGAGCCCGCTGAAGCAGTGGCCGCCGAATGCCCCCCTATGGAACCGGGCATCGCTCCCGCCGACCGGATCAGGGCCTTGGAACAAGAACTGCGCATCATGGGACCGGTGAACCCGCTTGCCTTAGAGGAATATGAGGCGCTGTCGGAGCGGTTTGAGTTCACCCAGGGCCAGATCGACGACATCCGCCAAAGCCGCCGGGAGCTCCGCAAGGTGATCCGCAAGATCGACGAGGAGATCGTCAGCGTGTTCTCGTCGGCCTATGCCGACGTGGCCCGCAATTTCGCCGATCTGTTCCAAACGCTCTTTCCGGGAGGCGAAGGCAAGTTGCGGCTCACCCAGCCCGACGCGCTGCTGGATACCGGTGTGGAGATAGAAGCCCGCCCATCAGGCAAGAACATCAGGCGATTGAGCCTGCTCTCGGGAGGGGAGCGCTCGCTTACCGCGCTGGCTTTCTTGTTCGCAGTGTTCCGCAGTCGTCCTTCACCGTTCTATGTGATGGACGAGGTGGAGGCGGCTCTTGACGATGTCAATCTGCATCGCTTCCTACATCTGGTCGACGAATTCCGGGCAGATGCCCAGCTGCTCATCGTCAGCCATCAAAAGCGCACCATGGAAGCGGCCGACTGCCTCTACGGCGTGTCCATGAAGCCGGGGGGAAGCTCGAAGGTGCTTTCCGAAAGAGTGGTGGTAGCCTCAGAACCGAAGGTGTTACTCGAACAAGGCTGAGGACTCAGCACACAGGATGAGCAACGAGCCGCTGAGGACTCAGCACACACCATGAGCAACGAGCCCGAAGATCCCCAGTCGGAGTGGGATCCCCTGGGTTGGGAACTGGAAGGCTCAAGCGAGCAAGCCAGCAATCTGCCCGCGCCGCGCGAGGTGGAAGTGGTGGCGTGGATGCCCCCAGACAGCCCCCCGCCTCAAACCCGAAATCCTGCCATGGTCATGCTGGTGGCATCGGTGCTGCTGGCCGTATTGGGCCTGGTCGGCATCGGGATCGGTGTGGGCAGCATCTTTTTCAACCAGGACCCTCCCCCTCCCGAGATTGTGGTGGTCTCCGGACCACAGGTGGTGAGTGCCCCGGCGGAATCGCCGAGTCTGCAAGCTCCTCTTCCTGCGTCGCCCACCGATCAGACTCCGTCAAGTGAATCCCCCCGCTCAGATCAACCGGGGAGCCCTCTGGTTCCCGATGATCCTGTGGTGGCGGTAGCCCGGGCGGTGATCCCTTCTGTGGTGCTCATTCAGGTGGATGGGCCCGCACCAGAAGACCTGGAGACAGACCCCGATTCCCCACCTGAGGGTTTGATGCCCAGGGATGAGCTCCCTGAGGAGTTTGAGCTGCCTGAACAAGAGCCAAGGGGTGGACAGGGTTCGGGGATCATCTATGACGCCTCGGGACTGATACTCACCAATGCCCATGTCTTGGGCGACGCCGAGACGGTGAGGGTGCAGTTTGCCGACGGCACGCGTGCTGAGGGCGTCGTGGTGGGAACCGCTCCGGCGATCGACGTCGGCTTGATCAGAGTCGACACAGACATGGCGCTGACACCCGCAGTTTTCGCCGATCGCTCCACGGTTGAGGTGGGGCAATTGGCGGTTGCGGTGGGCAGTCCGTTCGGATTGCAGCAATCGGTTACCTCTGGGATCGTCAGTGCGGTGGGTCGGGCCATTAGAGAGGGAACGGGGGACAGCGCCTTTGTCGAGATGATCCAGACCGATGCGCCCATCAATCCGGGCAACTCGGGCGGTGCTCTGGCCAACCGCTTCGGACAAGTCATCGGCATGAACACGCTCATTCAAACCGACGGCTCGCTGGGCAACATCGGTCTGGGATTCGCCATTCCCTCCGACATCGCGTTGAACGTCGCCGAGCGCATCCTCAAAGGCGAGAGCACCGAACTGGGCTACTTGGGGGTTTGGGGGACCGATCCGGAGATCGGCGAGCCCGGAGCCCTGATCGTGGAGGTGGAACCGGGCACCCCTGCCGATAATGCCGGGTTGATGGAAGGGGATCTGATCGTCCAGATGGACGATGAGGTGGTGTCGACGTTCACCGAACTGGCTGCCAAGGTCCAGTTCCGGGTGCCGGGAACCGAGGTGGAGCTGGTGGTGGTGCGCGACGACGTCCGCATCACCCTCACCGTGGTCATCGGCTCTCGGCCTCTGTCCGAAGATCCCGATGCGGGGGACGAGGAATAGTGGCGCTGCGGGACCGGCTGGCCAACGCCCGGGGAACGTTCTCGGGCTTTTTGGCCTCAGTGGCCTCTCGAGGGGTTGATGACGCCACCTGGGAGGAGCTCGAGGACGCGCTGATATTGGCCGATGCCGGCATAGACACCACCACCGCGCTGTTGGACCGGCTCAAAGAGCAGGCCAAAGCTGAGAGGATCGCCAATCCCGAGGGTTTGGTGGAGCTGCTGAAATCTCAAGTGGCCGAAAATCTGGGGGGCCGCGACCTTGAACTGGGGGTTGAGGGCAGCCCTGCGGTGTGGTTGTTCGTGGGTGTGAATGGGGTGGGCAAGACGACAACCATCGGCAAGCTGGCGGCGCGGGAAGTTCAAAGTGGACGCAGGGTGGTTCTAGCAGCGGGGGACACGTTTCGCGCCGCCGCTGCTGAACAACTGGGTCAATGGGCCGAGAGGTCGGGGGCCGAACTTGTGCGTGGTGCTGAGGGCGCTGACCCAAGTTCGGTCATCTACGACGCGGTTGAGCACGCCGCCGCGACTGGGGTTCCGCTGGTCATGGCCGACACCGCTGGCCGCTTGCACAATCGAGCCAACCTGATGGAAGAGCTGGCCAAGATCCACCGGGTGGCCGGCAAGGGGCCGGGGACGGTAACCGAGGTGCTCTTGGTGGTCGACGCCAGCACGGGCCAGAACGGGCTTGCCCAAGCCCGCCAGTTCACCGAGACAGCCGAGTTGACCGGGGTGGTCCTGACAAAGCTTGACGGGTCGGCCAAGGGCGGCATTGTCATGGCCGTGCAAGATGAACTGGACATCCCGGTGAAGTTGGTGGGTCTGGGGGAGGGCATGGACGACTTGGTGGAGTTCGACCCCGAAGCATTTGCCGAGGCCCTGTTCTCTTAGTTCTCTTGGCAGCTCCCTGGGTGTCGGATATCCAATTCAACGCGCCAGCGCGTAGTCTGGGCAGCCCATGTTCGACACGCTGAGCAACCGGTTCGAGGGCATATTCAAGCGCATGCGGGGTCTGGGGATCCTGCGAGAGAGCGATGTCGACGAGGTGCTGGGGGAGATTCGCCTGGCCCTTCTGGAAGCCGATGTCAACCTCCATGTGGTCAGGAGCTTCCAGGACCGGGTCCGCCAGCGGTGCGTGGGTGCCGAGGTCCACAAGGCGCTGAACCCGGTCCAGCAGGTGATCAAGTTCGTCCATGAGGAGCTGATTGCCACCTTGGGCGGCGAAACCCTCGAAATCTCCCATCCGGCCAAAGCCCCCACGGTGGTGCTGCTGGCCGGGCTTCAGGGCTCGGGCAAGACCACCAACGCGGCCAAGCTTGCCTCTTGGTTCAAGCAGCAGGGTCGCAACCCCATGCTGGTGGGCGCCGATTTGCAGCGTCCCGCCGCGGTTGAGCAGCTCCGCACCTTGGGGGACTCAATCGGGGTTCCGGTGTTCAGCGAGCCCTCTGATCCCGTTGCCGTGGCTCGACAGGGGATAGCTGAGGCGGAGGCAGCCAACCGCGACGTTGTTATCTGCGACACCGCCGGGCGTCTGGCCATCGACGAGGAGATGATGGATCAGGTCGGGCGGATATCCGCCGCCATCGAGCCCCACTACACCTTCTTGGTGGTCGATGCCATGACCGGCCAGGACGCGGTGACTACGGCGGAGTCATTCCACGAGGTTCTAGAACTCGACGGGGTGATCCTCACCAAGGTGGACGGCGATGCCCGGGGCGGCGCCGCACTGTCGGTGAAGGAGGTAGTGGGACGACCTATCGCCTTCTCCTCCACCGGCGAGAAGATCGACGAGTTCGAGCTGTTTCACCCTGACCGTGTGGCCAGCCGGATTCTCGGAATGGGCGACGTCTTGACGCTGGTTGAGAAGGCCGAGCAGGTCTACGAGGAGGCCGAGGCCGAGGAGGCCGCGGCCAAGCTGCTCGAGGGTGAGTTCACCCTGGAGGATTTCTTGGAGCAAATGCGCCAGCTCAAGAAAATGGGCTCGCTCCAAAACCTGGTGGGAATGCTCCCTGGGGCGCCCCAGGAATTGCGCAAAGCCGAGATCGAAGACGGTCAAATCGCCCAGGTGGAGGCCATTATCTGCTCTATGACCCCCCAAGAGAGGGCCACACCCCGGATCGTCGACGGTTCTCGCCGACAGAGAATTGCCGCTGGCTCCGGTACCCGGCCCTCTGAGGTCTCCCAGCTGTTGCGGCAGTTCAGCGAGGTGCAGCGGATGATGAAGCGAATGGGGGGCAAGGGCTCCGGTTCGGGCCGCAAGAAGCCCAAGAAGGGCCGCAAGGGCAGTCGGGTGACCCCGCCGGGGAGCCAGCAGAAGAAGCCGGGAAAGCCCAAATTGACTCTGCCGGGTTTGGAGGACGGGGAATTCGATCTCTCATCCCTGAGGTAGCCCACGGGGATTTTGGCCGGGTAGAGTTTGCCCATTCCGGCGGTCGGCGCCGGTTCGTGCCTGCACCGGCACTGATGAAGGGCCAAGTGGGCTCAGGACGCCTAATGGACCCGAGAAGACAGAAGGGCTGACCGGCTAGTGGCAGTAAGACTCCGGCTGATGCGGATGGGCAAGAAGAAGCAGCCCACCTACCGTGTAGTGGCCGCTGATTCCCGCAAGGCCAGAAACGGGCGATTCATTGAGATTGTGGGCACCTACAACCCCCGCCAAGAGCCGTCTCTAGTCGAGATCGACAACGAGCGTGCCCTGCACTGGCTTCGCCACGGCGCCCAGCCCAGCGAGCGGGTGCAGAAGCTGCTGGTTATCTCGGGCGCATGGGAAGAGTTCACCGGCATAGCCAGCAGTCCACCGGCCAAGGTAACCACTGCCGCATCGGCAGAGGTTGCCGATGAAGCACCTGGGGCCGAGCCGGCAGAGGCAGGCGAGGATTCGGAAGAGGATGCCGAGAAGGCTGAGGATGGGGAATCGTGAGCGACACCGACTACAACGCCGAGAACGACGACGCCGAGAACGACGAATACGAAGACGACGACTACGAGGATGACGACTTCGATGAGGATGGCGACATCAACACCATCGAAGTCCCAACCGCTCGAAACGTCTTGGAATTTCTGGTCAAGTCGGTGGTGGAGAACCCCGACGATGTGGAAGTGGAGATAGTCGAGCGTCAGGGATCGGTCACGCTGGAAGTCACGGTGGCCGAAGGTGACATGGGCCGGGTTATAGGTCGTCGGGGCCGGGTGGCAAACTCCATTCGCACCCTGGTAAGGGCTGCGGCCAGCAAAGATGGCAGCCCCATCGACGTTGAATTCGTCGACTGATCGTCAGGCGGAACCCCTCTGCTCGAGGTAGGGCGCATTGATCGGGCCCACGGGGTCCGAGGGGAGACGGTGGTCACACTTTGGACCAACCGCACCGAGCGCCTCGAAGCCGGGTCGGTGCTGACCGCTGATTCCGGTCCGCTCACGGTGGTGGAGGCCCGGGCCTTCCAACGTCGTTGGATAGTGCAATTTGCCGAGGTTCTAGACCGGGATGCTGCGGAGTGCTTGCGGGGCCAGGTGCTTCGGGCCTCGCCCATATTCGATCCCGACGAGCTTTGGGTTCACGAATTGATCGGCAAGATGATCTGCGAGACCGACGGCACAGAGCGGGGGAGGGTGGAGGCGGTCCAGCAGAACCCGGCCAGCGATCTGTTGGTTTCGGAGCACGGCGCTTTGGTTCCGCTCACATTCCTGGTGGGGCAATCCGGGGACCGGCTGATCGTGGATGTCCCGAGCGGACTGTTCGACGAGTCATGAGAGTCGACATATTCACCATCTTCCCCTCGATGTTCGAGGTGTTCTTGGACTTCGGCGTGATCGGCCGGGCGGTGGAGCAGGGTCGGCTCGAGGTTCGAGTTCACGATCTTCGAGCAGGGGCGGGTGATCCCCACCGCTCGGTGGACGACGCCCCATTCGGAGGCGGTGCGGGGATGGTGATGATGCCAGAGCCCCTGTTCAAGGTGGTGGAGCAGGCCGATCCCCCCCGTCCCCTCTATCTCCTCGGTCCCGCTGGCCGGCAATTCGATCAGGCCACTGCCCGCGAGCTGGCCTCTCGGGAGGGATTCTCGTTGCTGTGCGGCCGCTATGAAGGGGTGGACCAGCGAGTTAGGGATCATCTCGTGGACGAGGAGCTGTCACTGGGGGATTTCGTGTTGGCCGGCGGAGAAATCGGCGCCATGGCGGTTATCGAGGCGGTCGGCCGGCTGGTTCCCGGCGTCTTGGGCAACGAGCTTTCCGCCGCTGAGGACTCCTTCAGCGACGGTCTGTTGGAGTATCCCCACTACACCCGGCCTGCAGAGTTCAGAGGCTGGACGGTGCCCGAGGTGCTTCGGTCGGGGGATCACGGTCGTGTGGAGCGCTGGCGGAAGGCCCAGTCCCTCGCCCGAACCATGGCCTTGCGCCCCGACCTCTTTGACGCCCGCGGCGGTCTGAGCGACGAGGAGCGCTCGCTCCTAGAAGAGTTCGGCCTTCCATAGTCAGGCCAGGTATAATTTCTGGCTGCGCCACGATGCCTGAGTTGGGCGCTGAAGTACTCACAAGAGGCGTGTTATGAATCCCACCGACATCGTAGATCGCGATACCAGACGCTCCGACATCCCCGAATTCAGTCCCGGCGACGCGGTCAAGGTCCACGTCCGCGTGGTGGAGGGCAGCCGCGAGCGGGTCCAGATTTTCGAGGGAGTGGTCATCCGCCGACAGGGCAGCGGCATTCGGGAGACATTCACCGTTCGAAAGGTAAGCTTCGGTGTGGGAGTCGAGCGTACCTTTCCGGTCCATTCGCCTATCGTCGCCAAGGTCGAGGTAGGTGCCCGCGGCGATGTGCGACGGGCCAAGCTCTACTACCTCCGAGACCGGATTGGCCGGGCCGCCCGGGTCAAGGAGAAGCGCTTTTAGTGGTCCGTCTGGACCACTAGCCAAGCCCTTGGCCAAAGTGTCACCCACCGTGTTTACGGTGGGGGCATGGCATACAACCAGGCGTTAGGCCGTTGGGGAGAAGACCGGGTGGTGCGGTGGTATCGCCGTCAGGGATTTCGGGTTCTCGACCGCAACTGGCGGTGCAGCAACGGCGAATTGGATGTGATCGCGCAACGGGGGCCGGTGGTTGCCGTGTGTGAGGTGAAGACCCGGACGTCGCTGGCCTTCGGGACGCCGGCCGAGGCGGTCGGATGGCAGAAACAGCGGCGGATACGCCGACTGGCCGCCCAGTGGTTGGCCGAGCAGGAGCGCTCAAAACCAGTGCAGCTCCGCTTTGATGTCGCTGAGGTGATGGGACGCGAGCTAAGGGTTATCGAAGCCGCGTTCTAGCCCAGCAGGGCCCACAGAATCAGCCCAATGCAAACCAGCACACCCGCGGCCACATACCAGTAGTCGAACCGGGTGCGTCGCTGCTTTCGTGTGGGATCAAAGCCGATATCCCAGTATGTTCCCACTGGTGGTTGCAAGGAAAGCCGTTGTTGTTTGGGCGGTGGTTCTGGCTTTGTCCTCCGCGGTGGCTGCCAGCTGCGGGTCGGCCACCTCGCCAGAGGTGGAGGCCGGTCCCGATGGGACTCCCGATCCCGTGCTGGTGGCGGGACGAGGAGTGTTCGTCGACCGGTGCTCGTCTTGCCACGGCGCTGATGGCAGCGGAACCCGCAACGGTCCTGGCCTGAACCGGGGTCGACTGGTGCAGGCCTACCCCGACCTCAGCGAAGCCGCCGCGGTGGTATCTGATGGCCGGGATCGCATGCCGGGCTTCGGCGGCCTTTTGACCGCGGGCGAAATCGACGCTGTGCTCCGCTACATAAGCGAAGTGCTCTGAGGGGAAGGCCTCCCTCTCGACGCCGAGATCCGGTGCAATTGTCACTAGCCGTGGCTATGGTCGGGGAAACGCTTGTGACCAGCGAAACGGGTCTCTCTCCAGGCACGAGGAATCATCCTCGAGAAGGCACCCACCGTGCTTGCAACCATTCCCGCCTCTGTCCTCGCTGGCATCACCGGGTACCCCGTTTCCGTGGAGGTCCATGTGTCGTCAGGCTTGCCCACCTTCACCGTGGTGGGCCTGCCCGATGCCGCTTGCCGGGAGGCCCGTGACCGAGTTCGCGCCGCATTGCTCTCCAGCGGCGTCGATTGGCCCCCGGGTCGTATCACCGTCAATCTGGCCCCCTCGGGAATTCGCAAAGAAGGCCCTGGTCTCGATCTGGCCATAGCCATGGGAGTCCTGGTCGCCGATGAGCAACTGCCCTCGGAGACCCTGGAGAACATGGCCTTCCTGGCTGAACTGGGGCTTGATGGTCGGCTCCGATCGGTTCCCGGAATCTTGCCCCAGGTGCGTTGTCTGGAGACCGACGCCATTGTCGTAGCGCCGGAGAGCGCCGCGGAGGCTGCACTGGCCAGCGGACCAGTGGTTCGAGCGCCAGCCACCCTGGGAGAGCTTGTCTCCGCGCTCAGGGGCGAGGACATCTGGCCCGACCCGCCTTCGCTGGGGTCGGGTGACCCACGGGAAGACACCGCAGACTTGGCTGATGTGAAGGGACAGCCTATGGCCCGATTGGGTTTGGAGGTGGCCGCAGCCGGCGGGCATCACCTGCTGTTGATCGGACCTCCCGGCGCAGGCAAGACCATGCTGGCCCGCCGACTTCCCGGCTTACTTCCTCCGTTGGATGAAAACACTGCCATTGAGGCCACCATGGTGCACTCCGCCGCTGGCCTGGACTTGCCGTCCGCAGGGTTGATCCGCCGGGCGCCGTGGCAGGCGCCTCACCACTCCGCCTCCATGATGGCTTTGGTGGGCGGTGGCAGCCAGGCCCTGCGACCGGGGGCGATCAGCTGTGCCCATGGCGGCGTGCTTTTCTTGGACGAGATGGGGGAGTTCGGACCCCAAGCCCTAGATGCGCTGCGCCAACCACTTGAAGAAGGGTCAATACGAGTCAACCGGGCCGCAGCCATGGCCACGTTTCCCGCTCGCTTCCTCTTGGTGGGGGCGATGAACCCGTGTCCGTGCGGAGAGCTTGGACAACCTGGCATGTGCCGGTGTACCCCCGTGGCCCGACTGCGCTACGCCCGTCGGCTGAGCGGACCTCTCCTGGACCGTTTCGATTTGAGGATTCATGTCGGCCGACCGGAGGTAAGCGACCTCTTCGATGCTCCGCCGGGAGAATCCTCCGCGCAGGTCAGGGACAGGGTGAACCAGGCACGAGCCGTGGCCCGCAACCGCGGGGTGGTTTCCAACAGCGAGCTGCCCGACGACTCCTTGGACCAATTTGCACCATTGGACCCAGATGCCAAGAACATGTTCAGCCACGCCATCGCCGAGGGCCGTCTCACCGCCCGAGGATTCCAGCGAGTGCGAAGGGTCGCCCTCACCCTGGGCGACTTGGCGGGTGAGGGACCGCCGCTTACTGGCGGCATCGTCGCTCAAGCGCTGTTCATGCGGACCGAGCCGGTAACCGTTGTCCACGATCCCTGGAGCTGCGCCAATGTCCGCCGATGAGATCTCCTTGGACGGACCCCAAGGCAGCCGGAGGGAAGAGCTGCCTGTAGAGGCGTGGCTTGTGGCGCTGGCTTCTCTGCCCGCAGTGGGTCCGGCTCGACTGCGAGCGCTGTTGGAGGTTGGGAGTCCGCCGGCGGTGTGGGCCCGACTGCAAAAGCCGCATTCCGAAGAGTTGGCGCAAGTGGCTGGCAAGCAGGACCTCTATGCGCAGTGGCAGCGCGCCGCCGTGGGGCTCAATGTGGCCGACTTGTGGGCACGGCACCGTGAGCACGGGGTGGGGGTGGCCGCCCTAGGCACTCCCGGATACCCGTCTGCCCTGTCAAGTGACGTAGACCCGCCCGCAGTCGTGTTTCACAAGGGAGACCCCCAAGTGATCGGCGGACCCCGGGTGGCCATAGTCGGTACCCGGCGATGCACTCGCTACGGCAGCGACGTTGCGTTCGAGCTGGGCCGGGACTTGGCATCGGCAGGTGTGGGAGTCGTCTCCGGACTGGCTCTGGGGATTGATGCCGCAGCTCATGCCGGTGCACTGCAAGCGCGAGTTGCCCCGCCGATAGCGGTGGTGGGCAACGGCATGGACCGGGTCTATCCCGAGCGCAATCGACCTTTGTGGCGAGCGGTGGCCGAACAGGGAGTTCTCTTGGGGGAAGCCCCATTGGGAGCCCCTCCCGAACGATGGCGGTTTCCCGCTCGAAATCGGATCATCGCGGCCCTGGCCGACGTGGTGGTCGTGGTGGAGTCCCATTCCTCAGGCGGGGCCATGCACACGGTGGCCGAGGCTGCGGCCCGGGATCGGAGCGTGATGGCGGTCCCAGGACCGGTCCGCAGCTCGGCATCCGATGGTTGCATTGAATTGCTGGCCGATGGCTGCGCCCCCTGTCGTGACGCGGATGATGTGCTCTTGGTCTTGGGACTGTCCGGAGCCGAAACGGCCCCGTTGGACACCCGTCCCGATCCCGGCGATGCCGGTCAGCGAGTGCTGGAGGCGCTGGGCTGGCAACCAGCCGACGCCGAGCAGATCATGAGAGGTACCGGTTTGACCATGTCAGAGGTGGCTGGCGCGGTGGAGGAACTGCGGGTTGCCGGCTGGGTCGCGGTATCGGGCCGCTGGATTGAGCGGGTGGGCATTCCCCGGTGAGTGGGCCTGCAACCCGTAGTCTTGAGGATTGATGGGGTGGGATTTGGACGCGTTCGCCGCGTCGACCGCTTCGGTCAGCGACGACACTGCGGCGATGTATTGCCGTGAAGTTGCCGCGTTCGCCGAATGGCTGTCCAACAGCCGGGGGGGAACCGGTGCGGTTGAATCCCGGGATCTTGGTCCCGAAGAGGTCGATTTGCGCATGGTTCGCAGGTATCTGGCCCACTTGAGCACCGAGGGCTATGCCCGCAAGACAGTGGCCCGAAAGGCCACCTCTCTACGGCGATATTTCGGCTGGGCGGAGCGCACCGGCCGGGTGGCCGCTGATCCCACTGTCGGGGCGATGACTCCGACGCGAGAGCGGCGTCTACCCCGAGTGCTGCGCACCGAGGAGTTGGGAACTCTGCTGGACAAGCCGCGTGCCGCGGTGGCCAACGACAGCCGCGCTCGACAGACACGGGACCTCGCGGTGCTTGAGTTGCTCTACGGCAGTGGCCTGCGGGTCAGCGAGGTGTGCGCCATGCGAATTGGCGACATCGACTTGCCGCGCCGACGCCTGATCGTGCACGGAAAGGGCTCCAAGCAGCGGGTGGTGCCGCTGAGCGAGCCGGCGGTCAGCGCCCTGGAGGAGTGGTTTGACCACGGTCGGCCGGAGATGGCTGATCCGTCCGCAGCCGCTGATGTCGTATTCGTGAATCTGTACGGGCGACCGCTGAACACCCAGGCTGTGCGGCGTCTGGTCAATCGCCGGGCCAGCACCCAGACCAACCCCCACGCACTGCGGCACACATTCGCCACCCATTTGCTCGACGGGGGGGCCGACCTGAGGCAAGTGCAGGAACTGCTGGGCCACGCCGATCTGGGATCCACGCAGATATACACCCATGTCAGCCGTGACCGGCTTCGACGGGTGGTGGAGAAGAGCCATCCTCGAGCCTGACAACCGCCAATTGCCGGTAGGCTGAGCCAGCTTCCCCTCGACATCACACCATCGAGGGCAAGCCATGGTGCTGGGAATGCGAGTCGGCTGGTTGGCGGTCGCCGCGATGTCGGCCTGGTTGACGCTGAACCCTCTTCAGCTGGCGCCAGAGACCCCCTCGCCGCCCAATATGAGAGCGGCGGCGCAGTCCCCTGAGATATACCGGCCTCCCGTGGAAGCCGAGGTCGTCGACCCCTTTCGACCACCGGCGCACGTGGGGGCACCGGGCAATCGGGGCTTAGAGTACGACCCCGGGCTGGGACAGCCGGTGTGGGCTTCGGCCGCGGGAGAGGTGGTGTTCGCCGGACCAGTGGCCCGCAACCGCTTCGTGACCGTGCTTCACCGCGATGGGCTCCGCACCTCATATGGATACTTGGGCTGGATTGCAGTTGAAGAGGGCGACTCGGTGGTGCCTGGGCAGTTGTTGGGCACCACGACAGAGCGGTTCTTCTTCAGCGTTCGCTTGGGGGACCATTACCTCGATCCCACCCTGGTGCTTTCGGCGGGAAGCGTGCGGCTTGTTCCCCACGGCGAGCCTGTAGGCCGCAGTCGGCTTCCTGCTTATGGTTCGAGGCACTCGTCCGGCTATCGTTGATCCGGGCCTGAAAGCAGTTTCCGGCCGCAGACAAATTCCGCTCGGGGCATCCCACGGTCGCCAATTGGTGCTGACCCCGGGTTTCGATGAACCGCTGGGAGAGGAGAAACACCATGGCGCCAGTCGTGACGATGCGTCAGCTGCTCGATGCTGGAGTCCACTTCGGACACCAGACCCGCCGTTGGAATCCGAAAATGCAGAGGTTCATTTTCGGGGAGCGCAACGGCATTTACATCATCGACCTTACCCAGACGCTCGCCCATATTGAGGCGGCCTACACCTATGTTCGCGATCTGGTGGCCAACGGCGGCCAAGTGCTGTTTGTGGGAACCAAGAAGCAGGCCCAAGACAGCGTGCAGAGCTACGCCGAACGAGTGGGAATGCCCTATGTGAACGAGCGTTGGCTGGGCGGTCTTCTGACCAACTTCGAAACGATCTCCAAGCGCATGGGCAAGATGAAGGAATTCCAGAGGATGCGCAGTTCGGGCGAGCTAGACGTGATGCCCAAGAAGGAGGCCTTGCTCATATCCCGGGAACTGGCCAAGCTGGAGCGCAACCTGAACGGCATTCGCGACCTGACCCGACCACCCGATGCTGTTTTCGTGCTCGACACGAAAAAGGAGCACATCGCGGTGGCCGAGGCCAACAAGCTGAAGCTGCCGGTGATAGCCGTGGTGGACACCAATTGCGATCCCGATGTGATTCAGTTCGTGATTCCGGGAAATGACGATGCAATCCGATCAGGCGAGCTGATGTGCCGGGTCATCAGCGATGCCGTGCTTGAGGGCCGCTTCATCGCTCGGGGAAATGCCTCCGCAAAATCCCAGCCGACGCAGGAGGCTCCGGCCGAAGAGGAAGCACCGCCTGCTGCGGTGGAGTCGCCGTCTGAGGATGCCCCCGTTACGGTGGAGTCGCCGTCTGAGGATGCTCCCGTTGCGGTGGAGTCGCCGTCTGAGGATGCTCCCGTTGCGGTGGAGTCGCCGTCTGAGGATGCCCCCGTTGCGATGGAGGCCGAATCGGTCGAGCCAGCTGTCGAATCCGAATCGACCGAATCCCAGGAGCAAACGTGAGTTCGTTTACCGCCCAAAACGTCAAGGCCCTTCGCGACTCCACGGGCGCCGGCATGATGGACTGCAAGCGCGCCCTCACTGAGAACGAGGGCGATATGGAGGCCGCCACCCAGTGGCTGCGCGAGAAGGGCATGGCCAAGGCCGCTGCCCGAGCCGATCGGGCCAGCGACCAGGGAACGGTGGCCCTCGCCGTAGACAGCGAGGCAGCCGCCATAGTGGAGCTACGATGCGAGACCGATTTCTCAGCCAAGGCGGACGATTTCACCTCGATGGCTGATGAGCTGGCCCAGTTGGTGCTGGCCGAGGGCGAAGACTCGGTGGAGTCCCGCAAGGCTGAAATCGAGGATCTCAGTCTGGCTAAGAAGGAGAATGTCCGGTTGGGCAAGGTTGTCCGAGTTCAGCCCGCTGAGGGGAACATCCTGGACACCTACCTCCACACCCAGGATGGCCGGGGGACCAGCGCGGTCGTGGTGGAGGCCCGCGGCGTAAGCCAAGAGCTGGCCCATGAGGTCGCGCTCCACGTTGCCTTTGCCAAGCCATCGGTACTGCACCGCGACGAGGTCGACCCCGACGAAGTCGAACAGGAGCGGGTTGCCCTCACGGAGATGACCAAGGCGGAGGGCAAGCCGGAGCAGGCCTGGGACAAGATCGTGGACGGGAGGCTGCGAGCCTGGTATGCCGAGCGCGTTCTGCTGGAGCAGGGCATGTTCGGGGAAAAGGAGACCGTGCAGTCCCGCCTGGGGGAGGGCGAGATCGTCCGGTTCGAGCTGGCAGCCATAGGCAAATAGCGCGGAACAATGGCCACCGACGGTGACAAGCGATCGGGCCGGTGGGACCGGATTGTTCTGAAGCTCTCCGGAGAAGCCTTCGCCGGAGAGGCCGGTTACGGCATCGACGGCGAGATCGCTGCTCAGATCGCAACGGAAATCGTAAAGGTCAGAGCCGCGTTCGATGTGGATGTGGCCGTGGTGGTGGGCGGCGGCAACATCTGGCGGGGGATGACCGGAGCGGGTGCGGGAATGGACCGGGCCCAAGCCGACTACATGGGGATGTTGGCCACCGTCATCAACGCGCTTGCCCTCCAAGACACCCTTGAGAGGCTCAATCAGCCCACTCGGGTGCAGACGGCCATTGGCATGGCCCAGGTGGCCGAGCCGTACATACGGCGCAGGGCGATTCGGCATTTGGAAAAGGGGCGCGTGGTCAT
Organism: Acidimicrobiia bacterium; assembly: GCA_022825005.1. Lineage (GTDB taxonomy): Bacteria > Actinomycetota > Acidimicrobiia > Acidimicrobiales > Bin134 > Poriferisocius. The sequence goes on along the minus strand of JAJDYU010000053.1, from coordinate 56,776 downwards.
ATTCGCCGCCGGAACCGGCAATCCTTTCTTCACCACCGATACCGCAGCCGCGCTGCGCGCCGTGGAAATCGAGGCTGGCGTCCTCTTGAAGGGCACCCATAGCGGAACAGACGGGATATACACCGCTGACCCTCGAACCGATCCCAATGCCGAAAAACTCGATGAAGTGCAGTACTTAGACGTGCTGTCCCAGGGCCTGCGGGCCATGGACAGCACCGCGGTCTCTTTGTGCATGGACAACAAATTGCCCATCGTTGTGTTCGACCTTATGAAGCCGGGAAACGTAAGCGCCATACTCGACGGCCAGTTGATCGGTACTCTGGTGTCATGAGGGATGCCCAGAGGCATCAAGAATATGACTGGCCCGGAGAACCTCTCGACGCGTTAGCCGAGGCTGTCCGAGCAAATCGGGACAATGACTACCGGCAATGAGCTGACTGATTTGGTGTTGGACGAAGCCGGCGGGCGCATGGACTCCGCCGTTCACCACACCCGCCAGCAGTTCGCGTCCGTCCGAACCGGACGGGCTTCTCCCGCGCTGTTCGAGCGGTTTCTCGTGGAGTACTACGGAACCGAGGTCCCGTTGCAACAGCTGGCCAGCTTCAGCGTCCCGGAAGCGCAGCTTCTGGTGATATCCCCGTTCGACAAGGGATCCATCGCCGCCATTGAAAGGGCAATCATCCAGGCCGATCTCGGCCTCAACCCCAGCAACGACGGCAACGTCGTGAGGCTGACTTTTCCACCATTGACAGAAGAGCGCCGCCGCGAACTGGTCAGAATGGTGAAGCAGATGGCGGAGGAAGGTCGAGTGGCGATTCGAAACACCCGCCGCAGCAGCCGCCACGACATCGACCAGCTCAGCAAAGAAGGCGATGTCTCAGAGGACATTGCCGCCCGGACCGAGAAGGAGCTCGACCGGCTAACCCACGACCATGAGCAGCTGATAAACGATGCCTTGAGCGTCAAAGAACAAGAGTTGCTCGAGATCTAGCCTGGAGGGGCAGTGGACGACGACAATCCTTTCCAACGACCAAATGACCAGTCCGATGAGACGCCTGACGACGAACAGGCCAATTTCTTGGACGATCTGACTTCCCTCTTCGACGAGGAGGAGGATGAGTCCGGGCTTCCCGTCTGGGACGAGCCCGCCAGTACAGAGTCCGAAGCAGATGACGGCTGGGACAGCCTGACTGAAGCCGCGCCCCGCTGGCGCGAGGACTCCGACGAGCACACGTTTGCCGACCTGTCTGATCCCGGTGACGTCGGCCAGGCAACCGAGGGGGCCAGCGTCTTCGAAGATCCCGAGCCCACCGAAGCAGTGGAGTTCCCCTCGGTGGACCGGGTGGACGAGGTGCTCTCGTTGGATGTAACCGGCTCTCAGACCGCCACAGAAATGGTCGAGGCCCCATCGCCTCTCATGGCCCCGCATTCGACAGGGACGCACGCTCGGACCGCCGCGGCCAACGGCAATCTGATGAGGTCGGTGGTAGTCGGATTGCTGCTAGGCGGCATAGTGCTGGGCGCTATCGCCCTGGGCGAGCGGGTCGCGCTTGCGGTGCTGGTCATCGCGCTTCTTATCGCCGCGGCGGAGTGGTTCACCACCCTTCGCCATGCTGGCTATCAGCCTCCCACCCTGGTGGGATTCGCCGCGGTGGTTGCCCTGCCGATAGCCGCCTTTTGGCGAGGCGCCGATGGCATGGTGATGGTGCTGGTCTTCGCCCTGTTCGGCGCCGGCCTCTGGTACTTGGGCGGAGTCGGCCGAGACCGCCCGCTCGCCAATCTCGGGGTCACCCTGCTCGGCATCACCTATATCGGGGTGACCGGGGCATTCGGGGGACTCCTTTTGGACCGGCCCGACGGAGGAGAGCTGCTGCTGAGTGCTGTGATATTGACGGTGGCCCATGACGTGGGAGCGTTTGCCGTAGGGCGGGCCGCGGGCCGCACGCCCTTGTCGAAGGCAAGTCCGAACAAGACGGTGGAGGGCTTGATTGGCGGCACGATCCTCACCATTGCGGTTGCGTTGGTGTTCATCTCCATACTCGAGATCGGCCCCTTTGGAGAAGAGCCCGGATCGCGCTCCGATGGCGTCATCCTGGGCATCGTGGTCGCAGTTGTGGCCCCGCTCTCCGATCTTCTGGAATCGGCTCTCAAACGGGACCTTGGCGTAAAGGACATGGGGAGGTTGCTGCCCGGCCACGGAGGCATGCTGGACCGGATCGACGCCTTGCTCTTCGTATTGCCGGCCACCTATTTCACCGCACTCATGCTCGAGGTGATCTGAGCGGATGCTCACAGGCGTTTCCGGTCATGCTCGAAGTGCTCTGAACAGGCACTTAAGGTGACCTGAGCAAGGGCCACCGGCACATGGTCTCCCTTTCTTTGCTTGGATCTACCGGATCAATCGGCGTTCAGACGCTGGATGTGACCCGGGCCGAACCTGATGGCTGGGACGTGGTGGCACTGGGTGCCGGTCGATCCATTGATCAGCTTGTGGCCCAAGCCCGGGAGTTTCATCCCCAAATGGTTGTGGTGGGTGACCCCGAACGGGTGACCGAAGTCCAAGAAGCGCTGCCGGGGGTCACGGTGGCCAGCGGCCCTACTGCCTTGGCTGAGGCTTCCGCCATGGGAGATGTGGTGGTCAACGGGGTCGTCGGATTTGCCGGTCTGCCGGTGACCATGGCCGCGCTGGAGAATGGCCGGCGCTTGGCACTGGCCAACAAGGAGTCGCTGATCGCCGCCGGTCCTGTGGTCCAGCGGGTCCGCCAGACTCCCGGCGCCGAATTGCTGCCGGTGGACAGCGAGCACTGCGCTGTCCACCAGTGCTTGCGGGCCAACGATGTTTTCACCGCTGAAGCGGGCATGGAGCGCGTGCACCGCATCGTGCTCACCGCCAGCGGGGGGCCGTTCCGGGGCCGAACGCGAAGCGAGCTGGCCGACGTGACCGTGGAGCACGCGTTGGCCCACCCCACTTGGAGCATGGGGCCCAAGATCACGGTGGACTCGTCCACGCTGATGAACAAGGGCTTGGAAGTCATAGAGGCCAACGAGCTCTTCGGAATGGGGTATGACCGCATCGAGGTGGTGATCCACCCCCAGTCGGTGGTCCATTCGATGGTGGAGTACACCGATGGGGCCACCATTGCCCAGCTCTCGCTGCCCGACATGCGGCTGTGCATCGGCTACGCCATGGCCTATCCCGACCGCATTGCCACGCCTTTTGGCCGCATCGATTGGGCAGAGCTGCGCCGCCTGGACTTCGAGCCTCCCGACAACGAGGCGTTTCCCTGTCTGGAGTTGGCCTACGCAGCCGGGCGCATGGGCGAGACCGCCCCCGCACTGCTGAATGCCGCAAACGAGGTGGCCGTGCAGGCTTTTCTCGATGAGCGGATACGATGGACGGAAATTCCCGAGATTCTGGAGACGGTCTTAGGCGACCACGACGGCACTGAGGCCGACTCCCTGGAGGCGGTCATGGAGATCGACGCCAAGGCCCGAACCACGGCCGAACAAGTCGTGGCCAGCCAATCCAACCGCGCTTAGGCGATGACCTTTCATCAAGTCGGCTCCTCTGGGAGCGGTCAGCCTCCGGTGACCCCGCTCGGCAATATTCGGGCATCGCGCGAGGGCTGGGGAGGGCTGGCTCTAGTGGTCGGCTTGCTCGCCCTGGTGCAGGTTTTCTGGGGACTTCCGATGCTCATTGTCGTGCTGGCTGTCATCGGCATGATCTTCTTGCACGAGCTGGGGCACTTTGTCGCCGCCCGGGCCGCGGGCATGAGGGTCACCGAGTTCTTCTTGGGATTCGGCCCCCGGCTGTGGTCAATCCGCCGGGGCGAGACGGTCTATGGCATCAAGGCAATTCCTGCCGGTGCCTATGTGCGGATAATCGGGATGAACAACTTGGAGGAAGTTCCCCCGGCCGACGAGCACCGCACTTACCGCAGTAAGCCCTACTGGCGGCGCATGTCGGTGGCGGTGGCCGGTTCGACCGTGCACTTCCTGTTGGCGCTGGCCTTGATCTTCTCCTTCCTGGTGATCGGCGGCAAGCACGAGGAGGTGCCGTCACCCGATTGGACGGTGAGCTTGGTGGCCCCCGGTTCACCGGCCGAGAGGGCGGGACTGCTGCCGGGCGATCGCATTGTCTCGGTCGACGACAGCCTGGTGGCCACTATGGACGACATGGTGGCGGTGTTGCCCGACCCGGGCACGCCGGTCAGCCTCGGCGTGGAGCGGGGAGACGAGGTGCTTGCCCGCACGTTGACGCTGGGCACTCATCCTCAAGACTCCAGCCGGGGGTATATCGGCATCGCCTCAGGAACTGCCTGGTCGCGCCATCCGGTGGATGTCGGATACTTGGAGGCCGTGCCTGAGACATTGGACGAGTTCGGTTTTCTGGTCAAAGAATCCGTCTTTGGCATCGGCAGATTTTTCTCCCCCAGCGGGCTCAGTCACTTCTTTCGCGATGTTGCCGACGAACCGACCCAGCAGAGCACTGCTCCGGCTGGGGGAGGATTCACCACCACAGCACCCTCAGACGACCGCGACCGGGTGGTCTCGATCTTTGGTGCCCTCAAGATCGGCGCTGATCTCACCGAGAACGGCTACGGGAATCTGCTGTTGTTCTTGGCGCTGTTGAACGTGTTCATCGGAGTCTTCAACTTGATCCCGCTTCTTCCCTTTGACGGCGGCCATGTGGTGATTGCGACCTACGAGCGCCTGCGGTCCTGGCGGGGCCGTCGATATAGTGCCGACGTCTCCAAGATGGTGCCGGTAGCCTATGCCGTTATCTTGATTCTGGCCTTTGTCTTCATTGGGTCGGTCTATCTCGACTTCACCGATCCGGTGGAGCTCCCGGGTTGAGGAATGTGATGGTTGCAGGCGATTACCAATGCCGCCCGCCGGGCGTGCCAAGCTGAGGGCATGGAAGTCGAGGCAGCTTTCGAGCGGCGTCCGACCCGTCGGATCCATGTGGGGGATGTGGCCGTCGGCGACGGCGCGCCCATCACTGTCCAATCCATGACCACCACTCGCACCGCTGATGTGGAGGGCACTCTTCAGCAGATATACGCCCTGGCCGCGGCGGGCGCCGACATTGTGCGTTGCACCTGCAATGAGATCGAGGCTGCCGAGGGGCTGGCCCAGATCGTGCCCCGGTCTCCAGTGCCCATCGTGGCCGACATTCACCACCAGTACCGCATGGCGCTGGCCGCCTTGGACGCCGGGGTCCAGTGCCTGAGGCTGAATCCCGGGAACATCCGCAAGCCCGAGCACATACGAACGGTGGCCTCGGAGTGCCGGGATCGAGGGGTTCCCATTCGAATCGGGGTGAACGGGGGATCGTTGCACCCCGATCTCTACCGAAAGTACGGCGACCGGGTGACCCCTGAGGCCATGGTGGAGTCGGCCCAGATGGAGCTCGACTATTTCGCAGATGTGGACTTCGACAATGTCAAGATCTCGGTCAAGGCATCCAGCGTGCCCCTCATGATCGAGTCCTACCGGCAGCTGTCCGAGGTCACCGACCATCCTCTGCACCTCGGGGTGACCGAAGCGGGGCCACCCCCGGTGGGGTTGATCAAGTCGACCGTTGGCATCGGCACGCTATTGGCCGAGGGCATTGGCGACACCATCCGCTACAGCCTTACCGCCGATCCGGTGCAAGAGGCCAAAGCCGGCCGCCAACTCCTTGAGTCCATGGGGCTGCGAGAGCGCAAAAACGTGGACCTGATCGCCTGCCCGAGCTGCGGGCGAGCCGAGATCGACGTCTACGCGGTGGCGGAGCAGGCCATGGAGGCGTTCGGCGACCGGGAGATCCCCTTGCAGGTGGCGGTCATGGGCTGCGTGGTCAACGGACCTGGCGAGGCGCGCGACGCCGACATCGGCATCGCGGCTGGCAACAAGCGAGGTCATCTATTCGTCAAGGGTCGCAACGTTGCTGTCGTTGCCGAGGAGAACATGGTGACTTCACTGGTGGAGTGGGCGGAGCTCATTCACGAGCATGGGGCTGAGGCCGCATTGGCCAAAGCCGACACAGTGGCCGCCGCCCGAGAGGCCGAACGCGACCGGAGCCGTCTGCTGGCCGAGCAGGGCGAGGACGCCAATCAGTCGAGCGAGAAGATCGAGTTGATCCGCAAGAGAGGGTGAGGATGGCCAAGCAAGGGGTGCTCACCCCGCAGAACGAGGATTTCCCCCGCTGGTATCAGGACATACTCAACAAGGCGGAGCTGGCCGACAACGGGCCGGTGCGGGGCACCATGGTGATCCGACCCTACGGGTACGCCCTCTGGGAGCGGATGCAGGCCGAGGTGGACCAGCGCATCAAGGCGGCTGGGGCCGACAACGCCTATTTCCCGCTGTTCATCCCTGAGAGCTACCTGAATCGGGAGTCCGACCACGTCGAAGGCTTCAGTCCCGAACTGGCCGTGGTCACCCAGGGCGGGGGCCGCGAACTGGCCGAGCCGGTGGTGGTGCGCCCCACCAGCGAGACCATCATCAACGCCTATTTCTCCAAATGGGTGCAGAGCCATCGCGACCTCCCGCTGCTGATCAATCAGTGGGCCAATGTGGTCCGCTGGGAGATGCGCCCTCGGATCTTCCTGCGAACCACCGAGTTCTTGTGGCAGGAGGGCCACACTGCCCACGCCACTCGCCAGGAAGCCCGCGACTACGCCGCCCAGATACTCCACGAGGTGTATCGGGACTTCATGGAGTCGGTGCTGGCCATCCCAGTGCTAATCGGATACAAGACCGAGGCTGAGCGGTTTCCCGGGGCCATCAACTCGATGTGCCTCGAAGGGATGATGCGCGACGGCAAGGCGCTCCAGATGGGGACCTCCCACGAGCTGGGTCAGAGCTTCGCGACCATGTTCGACATCACGTATCTAGATGGCGAGGGCAACCAGTCGCATGTCTGGCAAACCTCATGGGGAGTGTCGTCTCGAATGGTGGGCGGGCTGATCATGGCGCACGGCGACGATCGGGGTTTGGTCGTCCCGCCTCGGTTGGCCCCCATACAAGCCGCCGTCGTCGCGGTGCGAGACGCCGAGGGAGTGGTGGATAGCTGCCGCCGACTGGCCGATGAGCTTGGCGCGGCCGGAATTCGGGCGAGGTTGGACGATAGGACGGGAACGGGGTTCGGCCGCCGAGCCACCGACTGGGAGCTCAAGGGCGTGCCGGTCAGGGTGGAGATCGGTCCCCGCGATCTGGAGCAGGGGCAGGCCACTCTGGTCTCCCGGATTGGCGGCGAAAAGGAGGCGGTCAGCCTCTCCCAAGTGCCGTCGCGGGTGGAATCGCTGCTAGTGGACATCCAAAAGCGCATCTACGACGATGCCCTGGCCTGGAGGGACTCTCTGATTTCAGAGGCCACTACGGCAGATGAGGTGCGGGAGGCGGCGGCCACCGGATTTGCCCGCATTTCTTGGGCAAAGCTCGGTCCTGAAGGAGAAGCTGCCCTTGCTGAGGAAGCGATCACCGTGCGGTGTTTGCAGCGCCCCGACGGGTCGTTGCCCCAAGATGGCGATGAGTCCGATCTCGTGGCGGTATGTGGCCGCAGCTACTGAAATATGCCCCGCCTGTGCAACGACATACCAGCGTTCAGCGGGTAAGATTGGCGGAGTATCGTCGATCTCCATAGTTGAGCTCTGTAATAGTCAAGCTCTATAGGCAGGTTGGGCGTGGGCTGGTGCCCACGCCTTCTCACTTTGGAGACCGGCCAGAAAACCGGTCCACCGTCGGCCTAGGAAAGGGGCGAGATGTCAGTAACAGACAATGTGAATGACCTGCTCGCGCCCTTATTCCAGGGGAGGGGCCTAGAGGTGTACGACCTCACCTATGGAGGTGGGGTGTTGCGCATCATCGTGGACAAGCCCGGCGGCGTCAGCCTGGATGAGGTGGCCGACGCCTCCAAGGTGGCCTCCCGACTGCTGGACGACGAAGATCTCGTCCCCGGCCGCTACAACCTGGAGATCACCAGTCCTGGCCTGGAGCGGCCTCTGCGCCGGCCTGAGCACTATGCCCGAGCTATGGGCGAGACCATAAGCGTGAAGCTGGGCCCCCAAATCGAGGGGCAACGCCGAATTCAGGGTGTGCTGAGGGAATGCGACGATGATGGGATTACCATAGAAGAAGACGGAGTTCCCCGCAGACTGGCGTTCAGCGACATCACCAAGGCCAGGACCGTATTCGAATGGGGTCCGGTGCCGAAGAATAAGACTAAGGAGAAGAGCAGCCGATGAATCCCGACATGCTGGAAGCCCTGCAAGCGCTGGCCGCAGACAAGGGAATCTCGGTGGACGCTTTGCTGGCTGCCCTAGCCGATGCCCTTGAATCGGCCTATAAGCGGATGCCCGACAGCGAGGAATACGCCTGGGTCACGATCAATCCCGAGACGGCCGACATCCAGGTTTTCGCACAGAAGCTAGATGACGACGGCGAGCCCATCGGGGAGCCGTTCGACGTGACCCCCGACGGCTTTGGCCGCATCGCGGCCCAAACGGCCAAGCAGGTCATGATGCAGCGGATTCGAGAGGTGGAGCGCGAGCTCAAGTACGAGGAATACGCCGGGCGCGAGGGCGACATCGTGACCGGGATCATTCAGCAGAACGATGCCCGCTACACCTTGCTGGATTTGGGCCGAGTGGAGGCGCTTTTGCCCCAGGCCGAGCAGGTGCCCTTTGAGCGCCCCGATGCCAACAGCCGCCTCAAGGCCTACATCGTGGAGGTTCGCAAAACGGCCAAGGGTCCGCAGATCGTGGTCAGCCGCACTCATCCCGGACTGATCAGGCGGCTGTTCGAGTTAGAGGTGCCCGAGATCGCCGACGGCGTGGTGGAGATCAAGGCGTGCGCCCGAGAGCCCGGCCATCGAACAAAGATCGCAGTGTCGTCCAACGACACCAACGTGGATCCCGTTGGAGCGTGCGTTGGCGCCCGGGGTGCCCGGGTGCGCATGGTGGTCAACGAGCTTCGGGGGGAGAAGATCGACATCGTCCCCTTTGCGGAGGATCCGGCCGACTTCGTGGCCAAGGCGCTTTCGCCAGCCAAGATCAAAGAGGTCTCCATCGACGAGGAGTCCGGGGTTGCCGAGGTCATCGTGCCCGACTACCAACTCTCGCTGGCCATAGGAAAAGAAGGCCAGAACGCCCGGCTGTCTGCTCGATTGACCGGATGGCGAATCGACATCAAAAGCGAAACACAGCTGGCCCAGGAAGCCGCCTATGAGGAGATGGACTGGGCCGAGGGAGAATGGGTGGTAGACGAGACAACCGGCGAGCAGGTCTGGCGACCAGCTGAAGGGGGTCCCGCGCTTTCGGCGGAGGAATGGGCCGCCGAAGGCACCGAGGGGAGCCCGGCCGAGCAGTTGGGGGAAACAGTGGAAGGCGGTCCTCCAACGGGGTAGAGACCAGCGCCTCGGATTGACTTCGAAATCCGACGGCTGGGCGTGAGAAGATAAATCCCCGACCCGTGTGGGTCGGCCGCGCATTGCGGACGGACCAAGAAAGAGCCATTTGCCAGCAAAAATTCGGGTGTACGAGCTTGCCCGCGAGCTCGGCCTCACGAACAAGGAAACGCTTGATCTCTGCGTGACTCTGGGGATCGGCGTCAACAGCCATTCATCGAGCATCGTGGATGCTCAAGCGGACCGCGTCCGGCGGCGTGCGCATCGTGATGGCCTGATCCGTCCACCCGAGCCGGAGCCGGAACCAGAGCCCGAGCCCGAACCAGAGCCCGAGCCCGAGCCGGAACCCGAACCAGAGCCCGAACCCGAAGCAGAGCCCGAGCCGGAGCCGGAACCCGAGCTCAAGTCGGTACCTGAGCCCGAGCTCGAGCCTGAGCCGGAGCCCGAACCACCCCCGAAGCCGACGCGGGTGGTCACGTCCAGTGGCGGGATGTCTCCCCGCCCCCGCCCGGTAGAACCTGCGGCTGAGCCTCCCCCCGCCGTCCCGTCCCCGCCACCGCGAAGCGCCCCCAAGCCGGCATCCGAGCCGCCCGCGGCCCAGCCGGCCGCCGCTGCTCGAACCAGTCCACCTGTTTCCCGCTCGGGCAAGCCGATTCCCCCGCCCCCCGGCCGACCGCCCACGTCGTCTTCGGGCAAGCCGATTCCCCCACCTCCGGGAAGAGGCGGTCGGGGTCCGTCACCAAGCCCCCGCAGGGGTCCGCGCGGTCCTGTTCGCCCGGCAGTCGGAACCCAGGGGCCCGGGGTGGCTACCCCCGGCCGGTCTCAGGCGCCATTGCCGGCACGCGGCCCGTCTGGAGCCCTAGGAGGGCCTCCCAGCGGCCCTGGAGGCCCAGCAGGTCGAGGCAGAGGGGGGCCCCAGCGTCCTCAGCAGAGGCGGCGCAAGAGTCGACGGCGTCGGCGGGTGGCTGAAGACCTCCAGCCCATGAACATCCCCGACTACACCCCGACGGATGCGGCCGCTCCAACGGGTGAGGTTGTGATCGAGCGGGCGTCCACTCCTCTAGAAGTGGGTCCCAAGCTGAACCAGACGGCGGCCGACGTAGTCCGGTTCCTCATGCAGCAGGGTGAGATGGTCACCGCGACCCAGTCCCTGACCGACGACATGATCGAGCTCTTTGCCGCCGAAGTGGGCGCCGAGGTCCGACTAGTCGATCCTGGTGAGGAGCAGGAGAACGAGCTGCTCAAGCTGCTGGAGGCTGACTTCGACCAAGGTGAGCTTGCCGATGACTCCCCGATCCGGCCTCCGGTTATCACTGTTATGGGTCACGTGGACCATGGAAAGACCAAGCTCCTCGACCAGATCCGCAATGCCAACGTGGCCGAGGGCGAGGCCGGGGGCATCACCCAGCACATCGGCGCCTATCAGGTGGACAAAGAAGGGCGAACGCTGACGTTCATAGACACACCCGGCCACGCCGCGTTCACGGCGATGCGGGCCCGGGGAGCCGACGCTACCGACATCGTGGTTCTGGTGGTAGCGGCCGACGACGGCGTGATGCCCCAGACCTTGGAGGCCATCAACCATGCCCGGGCCGCCGACGTGCCCATCGTGGTGGCCGTCAACAAGATCGATCGCAACAACGCCGACCCCAATCGGACTATGCAGCAGCTCTCCGAGCACGAGCTGGTGCCCGAGCAGTGGGGTGGCGAGACCATCATGGTGGAGGTCTCTGCTCTTCAGAACCTGGGAATCGACGACCTGCTGGAACAGTTGGCCGTAGTGGCCGAGGTGGAAGATCTGCGGGCTGATCCGCAGGGTCGAGCCCGAGGAGTGGTGTTGGAATCCAACTTGGACATCGGACGAGGTCCGGTGGCCACCCTTTTGGTCCAGCACGGAACTCTGAGGCGAGGCGACCCAGTGGTAGCGGGAGCATCTTGGGGGCGGGTCCGGGCTTTGCTCGACGACCGCGGCAACCAGATCAAGGAGGCCATGCCGTCGAAGCCAGTGCAGGTTCTCGGCCTTTCCGACGTGGCCAACGCCGGGGATGCCTTTGTAGTGGCCCCCAACGAAAAAGTGGCGGCCAAGGTCGCCCAGACCAGAGAGCACTCCCAGCGGATCGCCAGCCTGGGCCGGGACGCTGCTGCCACCACCGGCGGGGCGCGCCTGGAGGACATCTTCAGCCAGATACAGGCTGGGGAGACCGCCACGCTGAACCTCATCGTCAAAGCCGATGTGAACGGATCGCTGGAAGCAGTGGTAGACAGCCTCCAGCGCCTAGGGCGCGATGAGGTGAAGCTGGCCTTCGTCCACCGAGGTGTTGGCGGGGTGACTGCCAATGACATCCAGTTGGCTGCCGCGTCAAACGCCACCATCATCGGATTCAACGTCAGGCCCGATCGCAAGGCCAGAGAGCTGGCCGAGCTGGAGAAAGTGGAGATCCGCACCTACGAGATCATCTACAGCCTGATCGAGGACGTGGAAAACGCCATGGTGGGAATGCTGGCGCCGGAGTTCGAAGAAGTCGTTACCGGCGATGCCGAGGTGCGGGAGATCTTTCGGATTCCCCGGGTCGGAGCGGTGGCCGGCTGCTACGTGCTCAACGGGGCCATCACCCGGGGTTCCAAAGTCCGGTTCCTGCGGGATGGCGCGGTCATCTGGCGGGGCACAGTCTCCTCTCTCAAGCGATTCAAAGAGGATGTGCGCGAAGTGCAGTCCGGTTTCGAGTGCGGCATCGGCCTGTCCGACTTCCAAGACCTCAAGCAGGGCGACATCATCGAGACGTTTGAGGAGCGGGAAGTCGCCCGAGTCTGACAGCACAGGGGGTGGGGTGATCCGATGCACGTTCTCGCCGTGGTCTACGACTTGCACATCCCGGGCTGTCAGTCGCTGAAGGAGCGGCGCTCGGCCTTGCGTCCGGTGCTGTTGGGCGTGGCCCGCAAGTTCGGCATCTCGGTGGCGGAGACCGGGCACACCGATCTCTGGCAGCGAGCCGAGGTGGGAGTGGCATTGGTGTCGGGACAGCCCAGCCAATGCCGGACAATGGCCGACGAAGTGGATCGGTTTTTGTGGTCGATTCCCGAAATCGAGGTGGTCGACTCTTCGGCCCATTGGCTCAACACCGAGGAATAGGCATGGCTCGCAGCCGGTCATCGCGACCTTCCGGCTATTCCAGGTCTGCCCGTCTCGGGGAGTTGCTGCGCGAGATCGTGGCCTCTGAACTGGCCCAGCTGGACGACGACCGGTTGGCGCTCACCAGCGTCACCGGCGTGGAGACCAGCGTCGAGCTGAGCCGGGCCACGGTGTATATCAGCTCCTTGGACGATGAGGCGGCCACCGAGGCCTTGGAGGCGCTGGAGGAGCATGGCCATCAGCTCAAGCAGGCAGTGGCCCGCTCTGCCGCAGTCCGGAGGGTGCCCGAACTGTCGTTCGCGTTGGACCCGTCGATCTCAGCCGGTGAGCGGGTGGATCAGATACTGCGGAATCTGGCCGACGAGGCCGAAGAGTGACGATTGCTGATGGGCCGGCCGTCATCGACCGAGGCTGAAGAGTGACAACCGCCGACGGGCTGGCTGTCATCGACAAAGAGGCTGGGTGGACCTCCCATGATGTAGTGGCCAAGGCCAGGGGGGTATTCGGCACTCGCAAGGTAGGGCATTCCGGGACGCTTGATCCCGACGCCACCGGGGTGCTGCTGTTGGGGGTGGGTCGGGCCACAAGGCTGCTGAGATTCCTCACCCCGCTTTCCAAGAAGTATGTGGGCGAGTTGGTCTTGGGTGCCGAGACCACCACCTTGGACGCGTCCGGCGAGGTCACCGCGGTTTACAACATGTCCGGGGTGACCCCGCAGCAGGTGTCCGAGGCCGCTTCCCGATTCGTCGGCGACATCATGCAGGTGCCGCCTATGGTCTCGGCCATCAAAATCGGGGGCCGTCGTCTGCACGAACTGGCTAGAGAGGGCATCGAGGTCGAACGGGAAGCTCGGCCGGTGACCGTCCACGAGCTGGCCGTGGGCCTGGTGGATGCCCAAGCGGGGGTGTACAGGATGCAGGTGAGCTGCTCTTCGGGCACTTACGTCCGATCGCTTGCTGCCGACATCGGCTCTGCCTTGGGGGGCGGGGGCCACTTGCGGGCATTGCGGAGGGTGGCGGTCGGCTCGTTCACCATCGAGGAAGCTCGTCCGGTCTCCGCTCCAGAGCTGTTGTCGATGGAGAAGGCCCTGCGCGACTACCCCTCGGTTGCGGTAGATGCCGATCTAAGTCGAAGGGTGGCCAACGGGCAGGTGCTGGCTTCCGAGGAGATCGCCGCGGAGGGGGACGGCCCCTGGGCCGTTCTCGGAGCGCAGGGCCAGCTCTTGGCCGTCTATGAAACCCACAAACCGGGGATGGTCAAACCGGCGGTGGTCATCCCCGCGTGATCCCCCGTTAGCGGCCTTGGTCCGAGCGGGATTGTCCAGTTTGGCGCTTCGGCCGCTACCGTGCAGCGCGGTGCAGGTCATCGAAGACTCTGGCCTCTTGGAAGGCATTGAGGAGACCGCCGCCAGCATCGGGGTGTACGACGGTGTCCATGTCGGACATCAGGCTGTCATCAATCAGCTTCTCTCCGAGGCAGAACGGCTGGGCGTGGCCCCCGCAGTGGTCACCTTCGACCGCCACCCGGCGCTGGTCCTTCGGCCCGAGAACGCCCCAAAGCTGCTGAACTCCCTCGATCAGAAGCTGGAACTGCTCGAGGCGGCCGGCATTGAGTACGTGTACCTGATCGAGTTCTCCCCGGATCGGGCCCACACAATGCCGGAGGAATTCGTGCGCGAGGTGTTTGTGAAGAGGCTGCGGGTTCGGAGTGTGGTGGTGGGCGAAGACTTCCACTTCGGCCGGGCGCGACTGGGAAACATCGACACGTTGCGGAAATTCGGCATGGAGATGGGCTTTGAAGTTCACGCGGTGAACCTCCTTCATCATGATGAGAAGTGGCCCGAGCCGGTGTCCTCCACCGCGGTGCGACGAGCGCTGGCCGGCGGGGACGTCCGCACGGCGGCGGCCATGCTGGGGCGCTACCACGAGATCAGGGGCAAGGTGGTGCTGGGGGATCGGCGGGGGATGACTATCGGATTTCCCACCGCCAACATCCCGGTGTCAATGGCTATGGCCTGGCCCGCCGACGCGGTTTACGCCGGCTGGTATACCCGTCCCGACGGGTCCCAATACATGGCCGCCATCAACATCGGCCGACGCCCAACCTTCTACGAGCACGCCCAGCAATCGCTGCTTGAGGCGCATCTGCTGGATTTTGACGGCGACCTCTACGGCGAGGAGGCCAGAGTAGAGTTCGTGGAGCTGCTCAGAAGCGAGCACCGCTTCGACGGCATCGAGTCCCTGGTTAGACAACTCCGCATTGACGTTGCTTTGTCCCGGGAAATCTTGATGGCGGAACCTTCCCGCTGACTCGTATGGAGTTAGCTCTTTTCTCGGAAATTCCCGTACCCCGGCCGTGGCACCATGACAGTGAGCAGCTTCGGTACCAGGAGCTCATCCAGCAGGCAGTGCTGGCCGATCAGCTTGGGTACCACAGCTTCTGGACGGTGGAGCACCACTTTCTGGAGGAGATGTCTCACAGCTCCAACCCCGAAGTGCTCTATGGCGCAGTGGCCTCGCTCACCGAGCAGATACGGCTGGGCTACGGGGTGCGCCTGACTCCCAAGCCCTACAACCACCCGGTCCGCAGCGCCGAGTCGGCGGCCACGCTGGATGTGATCAGCGGGGGACGGGTGGAATTCGGCACCGGCCGCTCCACCACCCGAGCCGAGCTTGAGGGATTCGGGATCGACCCCCGGGAGACCAGGGCCATGTGGGCTGAGGCCGTCGGGCACATCGCGGGTTGCTGGTTGAATGACGAATACGAGTTCGAAGGCCAGTACTGGTCGATGCCTCGTCGCCGGGTTCTGCCCAAGCCAGTGCAGAAGCCCCATCCCCCGATTTGGGCCGCCACGGGCAGCCGAGAGACCCATCAACTGGTGGGGGAGATGGGGATGGGGCTGCTGTCGTTCAGCGCCGGCGTGTCGCTGGAAGAGCTGGCTATGCGAGTCGGCATGTATCGCGACGCGGTGACGGCCTGCCAGAACCCGGTGGGCGGCTACGTGAACGACCGTGTGGCCACCTTCGCCATGTACCACTGCGCGCCCACCACCGCCGAGGCCTACGAGAATGCCCGGGAGTCGTTCTGGTGGTACCCCACGGTGGCTTTCAAGCTGGTGGGCAGTGTGGCCGAGATGCTCCAAGAAGAGGGTGCCGAGCTCGGCGACTGGAACTATCTCCGGTATCTGCCCGGCATGACCGCGGACGCCGATTGGGATACCACGTTCAGCATCGAGGACCTGGTGGAACAGGGAGTGGCCATTGCCGGCGATCCCGACCAGTGCATCGAGTTATGCCAGGGGTTCGCCGATCTGGGCGTCGACCTGCTGTTGTGCATGATGAACCCCTACGCCATTCCCCACGACAAGGTCATGGAAAGCATCCGCCTCACCGCCACCCACGTAATGCCCGCCCTCAAGGGCTAGAGCGGCCATCTAGCAGGGCGTTGACTGCGGCCCTTGTGGGCATGGAGGGTTGAGCGCCGGGGGTTGCCACGGCGAGGGCACCGGCGGCGTTGGCGAAGCGGGCGGCCTCGATAAGGGGGCGTCCTTCAGCCAGGGCGACACCCAGGGCGCCGCAGAAGGCATCGCCCGCGCCGGTTGGGTCGACCACTTTTGCGGGGTAGGAGGGAATCACAACGTCGTCGACCTGAGCGCCTCGGCCGCCCAATGTGACGACGGTGTCGCAATGACCGGTCTCGGGGCCTATCGCATCGATCTGGGTTTGCTCGGCCCGGTTCACCAACAAGACGTCGGTAAGCGGCACGACGGCCTCGACCAGAAACGGATCCACGGGAGCCGGGTTGAACACCACTGCGGTTCCCCCCGACCGGGCGGCCTGGGCGGCCCGCCGGGCCCCAGCCGCCCCCACCTCGCCTTGCAGCAGGAGCACATCGGCGGCGGCGATCAGCTCCGCAGCGGCATCAGCGTCGGCCACCCCAGTGCTGGAGTTGGCCCCGGCCACGATGACGATGGAGACATCCACCGGAGAAATGAGCGGCAGTGCCGTACCGGTAGGCTCCTCGACGACGCGGACGAAACCGGTGTCCACGCCGCTTTCGTTGAGCACATCCAGCAGCCAGCGGCCCCGGTCGTCGTCGCCCACGCAGCCCACCATGTGCGTTTCGGCCCCGAGCCGGGCCGCAGCCGTAGCCTGGTTGGCCCCCTTGCCCCCGGAGAACGCCTCCATTCGCTGGGCTCTCAGCGTTTCGTCGGGACCGGGAAGCCGGTCGAGCCAGATGGACAGGTCGTAGTTGAGGCTCCCGAAGGACACCACCTTCACAGGCACCAGTATCTCCCAAATCGCTCAGGTAGGTGTTTCAACCCTGTGAGTGGTAGCTTTACTGGGTCCCCCGGGCATAGGCACTGCCTCGAAATACATTGAGTTGTGCATTCGCCCGTTTTTTGACCGACGGACACACTGAGTAGGGATGGCCGAGAAGCTACTGTCAAAGACCGCGACGATCGAACAGCATCGCCTGCATGACACCGATACGGGCTCGCCAGAGGTTCAGATCGCTTTGCTAACTGAGCGCATCAATCACCTCACCGAGCATCTCAAGGTGCATGAGAAAGACCACCACAGCAGGCGGGGCCTGCTGATGATGGTGGGTCGTCGGCGACGACTGCTGGACTACGTCAAGGACAACGACGTGGAGCGGTACCGAGGCATTATCGCCGAACTCGGACTTCGCCGCTGAGAATCGGGTGTCGCCTAGGCGACCTTATGAAAACAGATATGCGGGCCTAGAGAGAGGCCAGCTGCCAGTTGAAGGGGCCGAGTCAGGCTGGGCCTCTCCAACTGGGAACTGGCTCCGTGGGCTCGCTCGGACCTCGCATGGTCCGGAGAGGAGCAAACATGGCGGAAGCCATCACCGTCTCGGCCGCCGTAAGCGGTGCCGAAGACAAAACCCTGTCCTTTGAGGCAGGTCGCCTGGCTGGCCAGGCTGACGGGGCCGTAGTGGCCCGCATGGGCGACACCACCATCCTGGTGACCGCAACCGCGGCCCGCCGCGTTCGTGAGGGAGCAGATTTCTTCCCCCTCACCGTCGACATCGAAGAGCGGATGTATGCCGCGGGCAAGATCCCCGGCTCGTTCTTCCGTCGGGAAGGCCGGGCCCCCGAGTCGGCCATTCTGACGTGCCGCCTGATCGATCGGCCGCTGCGGCCCTCGTTTCCCGACGGGTTCCGCAACGAGATCCACGTGGTTGGAACCGTCCTGGGCGCCGACCAGGAGAACCCCTATGACGTGATCGCCATAAACGGCGCATCGGCGGCACTCAGCATTTCGGGTATCCCGTTCGCCGGCCCGATCGGCGCGGTGCGAGTGGCTCACAGCGCCGATGGTGAGTGGATTCCCCACCCCACCTACGCCGAGGGCGCCGAATCCACCTTCGAGATGGTGGTGGCCGGCCGTGTTCTGGACGACGGCGACGTGGCCATCATGATGGTAGAGGCCAACGGAACCGAGGCCGGTTGGGAGCTCTACAGCAACGGAACTCCCAAAGTGGACGAGGCCGCCCTGGCCGAGGGCCTGGAGCGGTCCAAGGAGTGGATCAAAGAAGCGGTGGGCCTCCAGCGCCGATTGATCGCCACTGCCGGGGTCAAGCCCCCCATGGAGTACGAGCTCCAGGTGGACTACACCCCCGAGGTCGAGACCGCGGTGGCCGAGGTCGGTGCCGACAAGCTGGCCGCGGCCATGTCCATTGCCGACAAAGCGGAGCGCCAAGAGGCCGAGTCGCAGGCCAAAGAGGAGATCGCCGTGGCGTTGGCCGAGCGGTTTGCCGAGGTCGAGGGGGCTGACAAGCAGATCTCAGCTGCCGTCCGCTCGCTCACCAAGAGCATTGTCCGCACTCGCATCGTGCAAGACGGCGTGCGCATCGACGGCCGGGAGGCAGCGGATCTCCGGCCACTCGGATCTGAGGTCGGGGTTGTGGACACCGCTCACGGTTCCGGGCTGTTCGAGCGGGGAGAAACCCAGGTGCTCAATATCACGACGCTGGGGACCGCCCGGATGGACCAGATGATCGACGGGATCGACCCCATCGACAAGAAGCGCTACATCCACCACTACAACTTCCCGCCGTACTCCACCGGTGAAACCGGCTTCATGCGGGGCCCGAAGCGCCGAGAGATCGGACACGGGGCGCTGGCCGAGAAGGCCTTGGTCCCGGTGATCCCCTCCATGGACGATTTCCCCTACACGCTGCGCCTGGTGTCGGAGGTGCTCTCGTCCAACGGCTCCACTTCGATGGGCTCGGTGTGCTCGTCAACCCTGTCGCTGATGGACGCGGGCGTGCCCATCAAGGCGCCAGTGGCTGGCATCGCCATGGGGTTGGTTTTCCACGAGGGCAAATACACCACGCTGACCGACATCTTGGGCGCCGAGGATGCCTTTGGCGACATGGACTTCAAGGTGGCCGGCACGGCCGATTTCGTTACCGCCCTCCAGCTCGACACCAAGATCGACGGGCTGCCGGCCGACGTGCTCGCCGGTGCGCTCAATCAGGCCCGTGATGCCCGGCTCAAGATCTTGGAGGTCATGGCTGGGGCCATCGACGCCCCCCGAGACGATGTGCGGCCCACTGCGCCGAAGATCGTCAAGTTCGAGATCCCGCTGGACAAGATCGGCGAGGTCATCGGGCCTAAGGGCAAGGTCATCAACACCATCCAGGCCGAAACCGGCGCCGAGGTGAACGTGGACGACGCCCAAGACGCCGGCATTGTCACCATCTCATCGCCCGATCGGAACTGCGTTGAGGAGGCCGAGCGCCAGATCCGCCTCATCCTCGACCCGCCCACTGCCGATGTTGGGGAGGTTTACAACGGCAAGGTTGTGAACATCACTGCATTCGGGGCGTTCGTGAACATCCTCCCGGGCCGCGATGGCTTGGTGCACATCTCCAAGTTGGGCCGGGGTCGCCGGGTTGAACGGGTTGAGGACGTGGTCGCCTTGGGCGATGACCTTGAGGTTGTCGTGGAAGACATCGACCCCAACGGCAAGATCAGCCTCAAGCTGACCGGCGACGACAGCAGCGACGACCGCGACAGCCGCCGGTCTGATGACCGTGGTGGCCGGGATCGTGATGATCGTCGGGGTCGTCGTGACGACCGCCGCGATGACCGTGGGGGCCGCGACCGCGACGGCCGCCGGTCGAGCGACCGTGGTGGCCGCGATCGAAGCGACTGGGACGGCCCATCCCAGGCGGCATCCTTTGAAGACGACTTCGAGTCCCAGCTGCGCGACGAGTTCGGCGATCTCGGGCCGGGCGGTGGCTCGCACCGTCGAGGAGGAGGTCGCGGCCGCGACCGAGACCGGGCGCCGCGCTAACCCAGCCTTCCGCTTCTTTTTCTGAGCCGAATTCTCACGGTTCAGCCCTATATCGTCTCGTTCATGATCCGGGTAGGGGTGTTCGGCGCGGGAGGGAGAATGGGGGCCACCGTCTGCGAGGCGGTTGCCGCTGACCCCGATCTGGAATTGGTGGCCTCAGTGGACCCCAACTGCGTGGGTGCGTCTGCGGGCGGAGTGGATTCGGTGGCCGACCGCCAAGCGGTGGCCGATGCCGGTGCCGACGTCGTGGTGGACTTCACCATCGCCGAAGCCGCCCGAGACAATCTGGTCTGGCTGGCCGAACAGCATATCCACGCTGTGGTGGGCACCACCGGGTTCACCGACGGCGACTTGGAGCGATTCCACGCGGCCTTCACCACCGCAGAGCGGGCGTGCATCATCGCCCCCAACTTCGCCATCAGCGCCGTTTTGATGATGAGGTTTGCCGAACTGGCCGCGCCCTACTTCGACACCGCCGAGGTGATCGAGCTACACCACGACGCCAAGATCGACGCTCCCTCGGGCACCGCCCGGCTCACCGTGGAGAAGATGGCGGCCGCCTCGGGCGACTGGGCCCCCGATCCCACCGAGCACGAGATGCTGTCCGGCGTTCGGGGGGCCGAGGGCCCTGCTGGCATCCGAGTCCACGCCGTGCGCATGAGGGGCATGGTGGCCCATCATGAGGTGATCTTGGGCGCCGAGGGCCAAACCCTTACCATCCGCCAGGACTCCACCGACCGCGCCTCGTTCATGCCCGGTGTGCTGGCCGCGGTGAAAGCCGCCCCCGACCGCTCCGGACTTATCGTCGGCCTCGACGCCTTGCTGGATATCTAGCTGCGACCAAGCTGTGTCGTTTCGGCGCCTCCTAATGAGCATCGCGGTGCTGCTGGCCATAGCTGCCATGATCACCGCCGGGTTCTGGCAGCTCCACCGACTGTCTGAGCGCCGGGATCGCAACAGCACTATCACCGATCGCAGCCAACTCCCCGTTGTCCAATTGCAGGATCTGGTGGGGGTCGGCGATGCCTACGATTCCGGCGACGAGCTTGAGTTCCGCCCGGTCCGGGCCACCGGCGTCTACCAGCCCGGGGATCAGGTGCTCATCCGCAATCGCAGCTACCAGGGGTCTGCCGGATACTGGGTGCTCACCCCGCTGCGACTGCAATCCGGGGAGGTGGTGGCCGTCAACCGAGGCTGGATTCCCCATGGGGCGGGCACTGGCGCCACCCCCGCAGAGTTTGCGCCACTGGCCGGCCAAGTGGAGGTGATCGGGCTGGCTCGATCTACGGTCACCGCCGCTGGGCTTCAGCAGGCTGATCCCTCTGGTGGAGTGCTAACCGAAATGGCCCGAGTCGACCTAGCCCGCCTGTCCCAGCAGATCGATGGCCCCCTGCTTCCGGTGTACGTGCAGCTGCAAGCACAGTCGCCTTCAGGGGGCGACCTCCCCGTCCCCGTCCCGCCTCCCGATCTCGGGGAGGGCTCGCATCTGGCCTACGCCGTTCAGTGGTTCGTCTTCGCCACCATCACCGCCGTGGGCTACCCCCTCATCCTGCGCCGCCTGGGTCGCCCCGGAGACCGGGATCGAGAAGTGGAAGTAGGCTGAACTGGTGCCGTACTCGTCTGGGATGGAGGGGCGCGTCCTCTATGCGCTGCGCACCAAGGGCATGGCCGACGCTGAATCTGTGGCCCTGGCCACCGGCTTGTCGGCGACACAAGCAGCGGGAGTTTTGAGCGAGCTGGGCGAGCGGGGGTGGGTGCGCTACCGGGACGGGAAGCGAGCCCAGGGGTGGATGCTGCTCGGAGAGGGCAGGGCCGAAGCCGAGCGTCTAGTGGCCGCCGAAATCGAGAGTTCTGGCACCAAAACCCTCATCCAGGAGCAATACGAGTCGTTTCGGGTGCTGGATCCACAGTTGAAAGAGGTCTGCACCGATTTCCAAGTGCGCGGCGACCAGACCCTCAACGACCACACCGATTCCGACTACGACGCCGCGGTCATTGCCCGTCTGGCCGAGATCAACCAGCGGGTTCAGCCGATCATTGCCCGCTTGGCCGATGCGCTAGACCGATTCGGCCACTATGGAGGGCGGCTCGACAACGCGCTGACCCGGGTGCAGGGCGGCGACATTAACTGGTTTACGAAACCCTCCATGGATTCATACCATGAGGTGTGGTTCGAGCTGCACGAGGATCTCCTGGTGACCCTGGGGATCGATCGGGCAACCGAGATGGCCGACGACGCCGCTGACGCGTAAGGAGAACCCATGGCTCGATTTGGAAAGGTGCTCACCGCCATGGTCACGCCGTTTGCCGACGGTGGCTCGCTCGACCTGGAAACCGCCGCGTCGCTGGCCCAATGGCTGGTTGACAACGGTAGCGACGGGCTGGTTGTGGCGGGCACCACGGGAGAAGCGCCGACTCTGACCCACGACGAGCAGATCGATCTAATTGGCACGGTCGCCTCTGCGGTGGATGCGCCGGTGGTGGCCGGAGCGGGCAGCAACGACACCGTCGCCGCCGTCGAGCTCACCGAGCGGGCTCAAGAGGCTGGGGCCGATGGCATCTTGTCGGTAGCCCCGTACTACAACCGGCCCTCGCAAGCCGGCCTGGCCAAGCACTTCGCCACGGTTGCCGCGGCAACCGACCTGCCGATGCTCATCTACGACATCCCCGTCCGCACCGGGCGCAAAGTGGACACCGCCACCTTGCTGGAACTGGCTTATGGGGTGGACAACATCGTCGGCATCAAGGACGCGGCCGGCGACCCCGCCGAAACCGCCGCGCTCCTCGCCCAGGCCCCCGAGGGCTTTGAGGTGTACAGCGGCGACGACAGCCTCACCCTGCCGCTGCTGGCGGTGGGCGCGGTGGGGGTGATCGGCGTGGCCACCCACTGGGCCGGTGCCGAGCACGCCGACATGATCGCCGCCTTTGAGAGGGGCGACGTTGGCGCTGCTGCCAAGATCAACGCCAGCCTCATGCCGTCGTTCGACTATGAGACGGGATTGACAGCGCCCAACCCCATCCCGGCCAAGGCCATGATGCGCCTCATCGGCCTCCCGGTCGGCCGCTGCCGCCCGCCACTGGACGTCGAGCCCGAGGGTTTGGCTGAGGCCGCGGCCGAGGTGCTGGCCGGCACAAGACTCGGTGCCGATGGCTGATCCGGTCGCCGACCGGAGGTCTCGCGCCCGTGGCTGACCCGGTTCAGATCACCTTTCTGGGCGGGTTGGGCGACATCGGGAGGAACTGCGCGGCCATCGAATCCGGGGGCGAGGTGCTCCTGTTGGATTGCGGGGTGCTGTTCCCCGACGAGGACATGCCCGGCGCCGAATTCGTGCTTCCCGATCTGGAGTACCTGCGCGACAAGGCCGACCGCATCGTGGGCTGCATCTGCACCCACGGCCACGAGGACCACATTGGCGCACTGCCCCGGGCGCTGGAATGGCTGTCGTTCCCCGTGTACGCCTCGCCGTTCACCCTCGGGCTGATCCGCAACCGCCTCGAGGAGCGGGCGGTGAGCGACCGCGCCACCCTCGTCCCCATCGGTGACCACGACCGGGTGCGCATCGGATCGTTCGACTGCGAGTTCATCCCTGTTACCCACTCGGTTCCCTCCGGGTTGATCTCGGCCATTCGCACCCCCCAGGGGGTGATCCTCCACTCCAGCGATTTCAAGCTGGACCTGAACCCGGTGGACGGCCGTCGCACCGACCTCGCCCGCATCGGGGCAATCGCCCGCGATGAGGGGATCAGGCTGCTGCTGTGCGACTCCACCAACTCGGAGATACCCGGCAGCTCACGGTCGGAGACCGAGATCGGCGGGGTGTTGAGAGGGGTCTTCGCCGCCCATCCCGACCGACGCCTGGTGGTGGCGGCGTTCTCCAGCCATATTCACCGGATCCAGCAGGTGGCCGACGCCGCGGTCGAGTCCGGGCGCAAGGTGGCTACGCTGGGGCTGTCCATGAAGCGCAACTTCGCCCTGGCCCGCGAGCTGGGTTTGCTGCGGCTGCCCGACCACGCGGTGATCGATGTGGCCGAATCCGAGCGCTTTCCCCCCGGGCAGCTGTGCGTGGTGTCCACCGGCTCTCAGGGGGAGACGCGCTCGGCGCTGGCCATGGCAGCCACCGGCGACAGCCGCTGGATCGACATCGGTCCCGACGACGCCGTGGTGCTGAGCTCCAGCCCCATTCCCGGCAACGAGGTCCGGGTGTCCCGCATGATCAACAACCTGATATGCCGGGGGGCCAAGGTGGTCCACAGCGGCCAGTTGGAGGTCCACACCACCGGCCATGGCAAACAAGACGAGCTTCGCACCCTGCACACCGTGGCCGATCCCGAGTACTTCGTGCCGGTCCACGGCGAGGTCCGCCACCTGGCCGCCCACGCCCAGCTGGCCTTGAACATGGGCATGGCGTCTGATCGGGTGATCCTGGCCCGAGACGGTGAGCAGGTTGAGCTGAGCGACCGCGGCCTGGCCAACCGCGGACAGGTCACCTCCGGGGACTACTACTACGTGAACGGGCAGCTCATTGAGAGAGACCGGGAACTGTTCAGCGAGCGATTCATCCTCGGCGGCCAGGGAGTGGTCAACGTGGTGGTGGTATTGAGCCGCGGGGAGGGCCGCTTGCTGGCCCGCCCCCGCCTGGAGAGCAAGGGCTGGGTGGGACCCGACCTGGTTCGCGAGTTGGAACAAGCCGGGGCCGACGAGGTTGCGGCTGTGGTGGAGGAATACCTGGAATCAGGAGAAGGCGACGGCCTGGAGCGCTTGGTCCGGCGGACAGCGGGCCAATTTGTCAACCACAACACCGGCCGCCGCCCCATGATCGTTCCCATCATCATCGAACTCTGAGAGTTGACCGGGCCCGCCCTGTCGGCCCAAACCGTTGGTTACTGGTGTTGTCAATGGTACGTTTGTGGTTGTTGTGGCTACCAAAACCGCTCGAAAGCCCCCTACAAAGCCCAGCGCAAAGTCCAAATCCAAGGCCGGAGCCTCATCGGAAAGCCGATTGAGGCAGGCATCGGCCGCGGTCTGGGCTAGGCACCGCGCCGACATCATCGCGGTGGGGTTCATCCTCGCCGGGCTGGTTGCGGCCTGCGCCTTTTGGGCCGATGTGGCCGGGCCGTTCGGCTCAGGCCTCCGGGTGGTTGTCGGTGCGCTGATCGGCACGGCCAGGGCCGCCGTGCCCATCGCCTTGGTGGCGCTTGGAGTGGTGCTGCTGCGCGGTCCCCGCCCCGACCAGGAGAGCCCTGATGAACAGGGCCCGCAGGCCGCCTCTGATTCCTTCGACAAGAACCCCTATACCGATCCGGCCCGTGCCGACTTGGTGCAAGCGGTTCGCCTCGGCATCGGCACGGCATTGACGCTCTTGTCGGTCACCGGCCTTCTGCACATCACCATTAACCGGCCGGGCATCGAGGATTTGGACGGGCTGATGGGCGCCGGCGGCGCTCTGGGTTTGGCCTTCGGGGGCACGCTGGCTGCGGTCATGGGTGTTTGGGGCGCGAGCCTGGTGCTGGGCGCGTTCGGCTTGTTGGGAATGGTGGTGCTCACCCGGGTGTCGCTGCGGGCCTGGGCCCGCCGAGTGGACGGTGCCAAGCTCAAAGCCGCCTTCTCCCGGGTTCTCCAGTCATTCACCGGCACGGCACCGCCTCCCATGCCAGACGAGGCCCCCTCCTTCGAACAACTAGAGGCGGCAACAGAGTCGATTCCGGTCGAACCGGAAGTGGTGGTCATACCCTCCCCGCTACCGGAACCGGATCCGGTGCCCGAGCCGGAGGCAAGCTCCGCGCCGGAACCCGAGCCCAGTGCTCCTTGCTCCGAACAGGAGCCGGATTGGCAAGCTCCGGCCATCGTGGGCGAAAAGGCGACCAAAGCGACCAAAGCCCCCAAGTCGTCGAAGTGGAAGCTCCCGCCCCTCAAGCTGCTGGGCGGGTCCGACCCCCAACAGGCCAACCAAGAGGAGGCCACCCTCAAGGGCGCCGCCCTCGAGCAGGCTCTGGCCGCCCATGATGTGGAGACCAAGCTCGTCGGCATGGTCATCGGCCCCACCGTGACCCGCTATGAGCTGGAGCTTGCCCCCGGCGTCAAGGTCAGCCGGGTCACCAGCCTGAGCAAGGACATCGCCTACGCCCTGGCCTCGCCCGACGTCCGCATCCTGGCCCCGATTCCCGGTCGCCAGGCCATCGGGGTGGAGGTGCCCAACCGCGACCGCCAGGTGGTGTCGCTGGGGGGGATACTGGCGTCGGCCGAGGCCCGCAAGGCCACCCATCCCCTGGAGGTGGCCATCGGGCGGGACATCAACGCCAAGCCGGTGATGATGGACCTGTCCCGGATGCCCCACATCCTCATCGCCGGGGCCACCGGGGCGGGCAAGTCGTCGTGCATCAACTCCATGATCACCTCGGTGCTCATGCGCTCCACCCCCGACCAGGTCCGCATGATCCTGGTTGACCCCAAGATGGTGGAAATGGCCCAATACGAGCATGTTCCCCACCTGCTCACCCAGCCGGTAACCGACCCCAAGAAAGCGGCCAATGCCCTGGCCTGGGCCTGCCGGGAGATGGACCGCCGCTATGAGGTGCTGGCCTCGGTGGGCGTCCGCGACATCGACGGCTACAACGAAGCCTGCGCCCAAGGCGTGTTCGACCACGATCGCAGACTGGGGATCGAGGATTCCGAGCCCAAAGAACCCATGCCGCTCATTTTGGTGGTGGTGGACGAGCTTTCCGACCTGATGATGGTGGCCCCCCGCGATGTGGAGGACTCCATCTGCCGCATCGCCCAGAAGGCCCGGGCCGTGGGCATCCACCTGGTGATCGCCACCCAACGCCCGTCCATCAACGTGATCACCGGGGTGATCAAGGCCAACATCCCCGCCCGGCTGGCCTTTGCCGTTTCCAGCCAAACCGACAGCCGGGTGATCCTCGACCAGCAGGGCGCCGAGCGCCTGGTGGGCCGGGGCGACATGCTCCTGCTCAGCCCCACCTCCACGTCTGCCCAGCGCATCCAGGGGGCGTGGGTGACCGAGTCGGAGGTTCGCAGCGTGGTGGGCGCGTGGCGCCGTCAGGCTGCGGCCATGGAGCCTTCCAGCTCGGCCAATTCGGTGACCACCGACGGTGGCGACGGCGACGACGATCCGCTGGCCCCCGCGCCCTCGGCCGCCGCGAACGGGGCTGGCGACGATGACGACGAGCTCCTAGTTCAGGCCATGAGACTGGTGGTGGAGAGCCAGCTCGGCTCCACGTCGATGCTCCAGCGCAAGCTCCGGGTGGGATTCGCCCGAGCCGGCCGGCTGATGGACCTGATGGAGCAGCGGGGCGTGGTCGGCCCCTCAGAGGGGTCGAAGGCCCGAGAGGTGCTGATGACCCCCGACGAACTC
Source organism: Acidimicrobiia bacterium (assembly GCA_022825005.1). GTDB lineage: Bacteria > Actinomycetota > Acidimicrobiia > Acidimicrobiales > Bin134 > Poriferisocius. Next base: position 29,554 of record JAJDYU010000053.1, on the reverse strand, counting down.
CCTTCATGAATGCCTGCTGAGCGTCGGTAGTCTCCTCCTGTGGCTTTAGCAGCGGTGCTTTTGGCGGGGGGTCTCCTCGTGCTGGCCGTGGGCGCCGACCAATTGGTGATAGGCGCCTCCCGGCTGGCCTTCGCCCGGGGCATCTCGCCCATCGTGATCGGGGCGCTGGTCATCGGCTTCGGCACCAGTGCCCCCGAGATGCTGGTGTCGGGCTTGGCCGCCGCCGACGGCAACGTCGATTTGGGGGTGGGCAACATCGTCGGCTCCAACGTGGCCAACTTGAGCCTGGTGCTGGGCTTTTCCGCCCTGGTGGCCGCGGTGGCCGTGGGGGGACGGTATATCCGGGTGGCCAACAGCACGCTTTGGCGGGAGGGCGTGGTGTCGGTGGCCGCCGCCGGGTTGTTCTGGTTGCTGGTGCAAGACGGGTTGGAGCGCTGGGAGGGCGTCGTCTTGCTGCTGGCCTTCGTGGTGGCCATGACCGTCATCTTGTGGCGGCCGGCCTATGACGCCAGCGCCGCCGAAGTCGTCCATACCGACAAGCCGATAAGCCAGCCTGCCGAGCTGGTCCGCACCGTGCTGGGATTGGCCGCCACCGTGGTCGGTGCCCAGCTGGCGGTGACCGGTGCGGTGGACATCGCCCAGGAGGTGGGCCTGGGCTCGGGATTCGTGGGGCTTTCTCTGGTGGCGTTCGGAACCTCGCTGCCTGAGCTGATCACCGGGGTGCAGGCGGCCCGCCGGGGAGAGGCTGACCTGCTGGTGGGCAACATCTTGGGCTCCAACACCTTCAACAGCCTGCTGGTGAGCGCGGTGGTGGCGCTGGTGGGGCCCGGGCCGCTGGTCGACGGGAATCTCTCGGGTTTGGCGGTGTGGATCATGATGGGCATCTCCGTTGCCGCCTGGCTCTTCATGTTCCGGGGAGACGGTTTGGAGCGTTGGTGGGAGGGCGCCCTCCTGTTGGCCGTGTACTTGGTGTCGCTGCCGTTTTTGATCTCCGACCATGAGGAAGAGGCTCTGGGTCCTGAGCCAGCGGTGGAATTGGTGGAGCAGGCGGCCGGCGCTGGTGGTTCTGGCCTCGATGCCACCTAGTGTCGATACGGTGCGCCGGTTTTGGATTGAGACGCTGGGGTGTCCCAAGAACCAGGTGGACTCCGACAAGATCACGGGTCTTTTGGTCCGCGACGGGATGGTTTCCGCTGGCGCCCCCGACCAAGCCGACCTGGTGGTGGTGAACACTTGCGCCTTCATCGAGGAGGCCCGCCAGGAGTCGGTGGACACGGTGCTGGCGCTGCGCTCGACCGCCGCCGAGGCCGAGCTGGTGGTCACCGGTTGCATGGCCGAGCGCTACGGCGCTGAGCTGGCCGAGGCCCTGCCCGAGGCCGACCGGGTGGCCGGGTTCGGCGTGCCGGTGAGCATCGGGGCGAAGCCCTCATCGCCTTCGGTGGCCGGAGTGCCTGAGTTGCCCGAGTTCGACCTGTTGAACCTGCCCCGCCCGCCCGCTGAGGCGCCATGGGCCTACGTGAAGATCGCCGAGGGGTGCGACCGGCGCTGCGGGTACTGCGCCATCCCCAGCTTCCGGGGGCCCCAGCGCTCCCGGTCGGCCGAAGCCATCTTGGCTGAGGTGGAGGCGCTCGGGGTGCGAGAGGCGGTGCTGGTGGCCCAAGACCTGGCCTCCTACGGCCGCGACCAGGGCCAAGGAGAGCGCAGCATCATCCCGCTGGTTGAGTCTCTCTGTCAGCGGGTCGATTGGGTGCGCCTGCTGTACCTGTACCCGTCCGATCTCACCGACCCGCTCATCGACGCCATCTGCGCCACCGGTGTGCCCTACTTCGACCTGTCGTTGCAGCACGTATCCCGGCCGCTGTTGGCCCGGATGCGGCGGTGGGGCGACGGCGACCGCTTCGCCGCCCGCATCGCCGACATCCGCCAGCGCCAGCCTGAGGCGGTGTTTCGGTCGAACTTCATTGTGGGCTATCCGGGAGAGACCGAGTCCGACCACGATGCGCTGCTCGACTTTGTAGCCGAGGTGGGCCTTGATTGGTGCGGGTTCTTCACCTACTCCGCCGAGGCCGGCACCTATGCCACCACCCTCGACGATCAGGTGCCTGCCGAGATGGCCGCCGAGCGCCGCCGGGAGCTGGCCGAGGTCCAGGACGCAATCACCGCCAACAAGCGTGACCAACTAATCGGCCGCGAGGTCGAAGTTCTGGTGGACGCTCCCGGAATTGCCCGCAGCTATCGAGAAGCCCCAGAGATCGACGGGGTGATCTCGGTGCCTGAGCATCTGTTGGCGGGCCAGTTCAACTCGGTTCGGATCGTTGATGCCCTTGGTCCCGATCTGGTGGCCGAAGAGGTGTCGCGGTGAGCCAGGTGGGGGCCTACACGTGGTCCGATCTGCGGTTGACCGCCAACCTCATCACGCTGGGGCGGATAGCACTCTCGCCCCTGCTGTATGTGTTGATCTTGGCCGCTTCCGACGGCGCGGGCACGTCGTGGGCGGTGGTGGCCGTGGGCTGGGTGCTGGGGGCCAGCGACTACTACGACGGCTGGGTGGCCCGGTCGTCGGGCAGCGAGAGCCGCTGGGGGGCCTTCTTGGACCCGCTGGCCGACAAGGTGATGATCCTTGGGGCGGCCTGGTGCTTTGTGGCGGTGGACCGCCTGTTCTGGGTGCCGGTGCTGATCATCACCGCGCGGGAGCTCCTGATGAGCGCGGCCCGCACCCGATGGGCCCGAGACGGCCTCTCATTGCCCGCCCGCCATTCGGCCAAGCTCAAAACGCTGATGCAGGGCGTGGCGCTCACCGTGGCCGCCCTGCCCCCGCTGGAGAACGTCGACTGGGCGGTGTCGCTGGCCATCTGGGCGGCAGTGGCCATCACCCTCTATTCCGGCTGGCGCTATTGGGCCGACGGGCGGGCCGGCGCCATTGCCGCCTCAGGCCAATAGCCGAGGCCATTGCGGCCTCGGGCCAGTAGCCGGCGGTATAGCCTCCCTGCGTGAATTGTGAAGTAATCGCGGTTGGAACCGAGCTGCTGCTCGGCCAAATTGTCGACACCAACTCGTCTTGGATCGGCGAGCAGCTGGCCCTGGCCGGCATCGACTCGCACCACCAGGTGAAGGTGGGCGACAACTTCGGGCGCATGCAGGCGGTGCTCAACCAGGCTCTCGAGCGCAGCGACTCGGTAATCATGTGCGGCGGGCTCGGCCCCACCCAAGACGACATCACCCGTGACGTGATCGCCGCCGCCCTCGGGGTTGAACTGGTGCGACGCGACGACATCGTGGATCGCATCTCTCAGGTGTTCGGTGGCCGGGGCCGGGCCATGCCCGAGAACAATCTGCGCCAGGCCGACGTGCCCGACGGTGCCGAGGTGCTGCCGGTGATGCCCGGCACGGCCCCCGGCTTCAAGGTGGAGACCAACGGAAAGGCGGTGTACGCCGTGCCCGGCGTGCCCTGGGAGATGCAGCAGATGGTGGGGGAGTGCGTGCTGCCCGACCTCAAGGCCCGGGCCGGGATCACCGCGGTGATCAAGAGCCGAACGCTGCGCACCTGGGGCGATTCCGAGTCGGGCCTGGCCGAGAAGCTGCACACCGAGATCGAGCGCTTGGACGAGACCGGCGAGTGCACCATTGCCTTTCTGGCCTCCGGCATGGAGGGCCTCAAGGTGCGGCTCACCGCCAAAGCCCCCAGCGAGGCCGAGGTGGACGAGATCTTGGCCAACGAGGAGCAGATCGTGCGGGGCATCATCGGCGACATCGTGTTCGGCGTGGACGACGAGACCATGGAGTCGGCCGTGCTCGACGCCCTGCGGACCCGGGGCTGGACCCTGGCGCTGGCCGAGTCGCTCACCGGCGGGTTGATCGGCTCCCGCCTCACCGCCGTACCCGGCGCCAGCGACGTGTTCCGCGGCGGCCTGGTGTCCTACGCCAGCGCCGTGAAGTTCAACCTGCTGGACGTGCCTGAGGGCCCGGTAGTGAGCGAGGAGGCCGTCACCGCGATGGCCCACGGCGCCGCCAAGCTGCTGGACGCCGACTGTGCCATCGCCGTCACCGGCGTGGCCGGCCCCGAGCCCCTAGACGGTGAAGACCCTGGCACCGTCTGGATGGCCACTTTGGTAAACGGCCAGGTAGAGGCCACCAAGGTCAAGTTCCCCTTCGACCGCGAGCGCACCCGCCAGTTCACCACCGTCTCCATCCTCAACAACCTCCGCATGAGGGTTCTGGCTGGGCAGTAGACGCCCTCTTGGAACGGGAGAAGCAGGTGTGTTGGTCTAGATCTCGGGGTTGACTACTCCGGCGAGCATGCCTCCGTCGGCGACGAACTCGGCGCCGGTGCTGTAGGAGGACTCGTCGGAGGCCAGGTAGACGGCGAGGCGGGCGATCTCTTCGGGCTGGCCCACCCGGCCCAGGGGGAGCATGGCGTAGGTTGCCTCGCGGTCCTCGTCGGAGATGGCGTCGCCCAGGGTGTCGGGAGCGGTCATGGCGGTGTCCACGCCGCCGGGGTGGATGGAGTTGGCCCGAATGCCGAATTGGCCCAGCTCCAGGGCCGCGTTCTTGGTCATGCCCCGCACCGCGAACTTGGAAGCGGTGTAGGCCACCGTGCCGCCGTAGCCGGCCATGCCGTTGGTGGAGCTGATGTTCACGATCGATCCGCCGCCAGCCTCGATCATGGCCGGCACGGTGTACTTCATGCCCAAGAACACCCCCACCTGGTTGACGTTGACCACCCGCATGTAATCGTCCAGCGAGGTGTCCACCATCGACACTCCGAACAGGAGGATCCCGGCGTTGTTCACCAGCACGTTGGGCGATCCGAAGCGGTTGATGGTCTCGTCCACCGCCTTCTGCCAGGCCCCCTCGTCGGTCACGTCCAAGGGGATGTAGTGGACATTGGGGCCCACATCGGCGGCCACCGCCTCGCCCTCATCGTGGAGCACGTCGCCGAACACCACCTTGGCGCCCTCCGCCGCGAACAGCCGCACCTCGGCCTCGCCCTGGCCCCGGGCGCCCCCGGAAATGAGGGCCACTTTGCCGTCCAGTCTTCCCATTTCAGTTCTCCTCTTCAGTGAGATCGCGGTCGAGCCTAAGCGAAGCCGAGTTCATGCAGTAGCGCTCGCCGGTGGGGTGGGGGCCGTCGGGGAAGATGTGGCCCAGATGCGCCCCGCACGATGCGCACACCGCCTCGGTGCGGACCATGCCGTGGCTCTGGTCGACGTGGCGGATTACCTTGCCCTCTCCGGCCTCTTCGAAGAACGACGGCCATCCGGTTCCTGAGTCGTATTTGGCCTCCGAGGAGAACAGCACCGCGTCGCACACCCGGCAGCGGTACACGCCCTCGTCTTTGCAGTCCCAGTACATACCGGTGAAGGCCCGCTCGGTGCCGGCTTGCTGGGTGATGTGGTACTGCTCAGGAGTGAGCCTCTCGCGCAGTTCCTCGTCGGTGAACGTGGTCTCTGACATGGGTGCCACCGTATCGGATTCGAAGGAGAACCGGGCAGGTGAGGACCGTGAGGGTGCTGGTGTAGGCGTAGGGGAAACGGGCAATTTCTGAGAGAAACAGGCAGGTGGCGACGGCGGGGTACTTGTGGAATTCCGCCCCCGTAACTACGCTGATGTCATTACTCAGGGACAAACTGTCACTGGTCGTCTTTAGAGTGTGGCTCGACGTTCCCCCGTGAACTCGCAGCCGCGATACCCATGACCTTAAGGAGGAGATGTGGAGCGAGAAAAGGCACTAGAGATGGCCCTCGGCCAAATCGAGAAGCAATTCGGCCAAGGCGCCGTTATGAAGATGGGCGAGAAGGGCACAATGGCCATCGAGACCATCCCCACCGGGGCGCTAGCCCTCGACTTGGCGCTGGGCGTCGGGGGGCTTCCCCGAGGCCGGGTGGTGGAGATCTACGGCCCGGAGTCCTCGGGCAAGACCACCCTGGCGCTGCACGCCGTGGCCGAGGCCCAGCGGAACGGGGGGATCTGCGCGTTCGTCGACGCCGAGCACGCCCTCGACCCGATCTACGCCAAAGCCATCGGCGTGGATGTAGACGAGCTGTTGATCTCGCAGCCCGACACCGGTGAGCAGGCCCTGGAGATCGCCGACATGCTGATCCGCTCGGGTGCGCTCGACGTGATCGTCATCGACTCGGTGGCCGCCCTCACCCCCCGGGCCGAGATCGAGGGGGACATGGGCGACACCCACGTGGGCCTGCAAGCCCGCCTGATGTCGCAGGCGCTGCGCAAGCTCACCGCCAACTTGAACAAGTCCAAGACGGTGTGCATCTTCATCAACCAGCTCCGGGAGAAGATCGGCGTGATGTTCGGGTCTCCCGAGACCACTCCGGGTGGCCGGGCGCTGAAGTTCTACTCGTCGGTCCGCCTCGACATCCGCCGCATCGAGTCCCTCAAGCAGGGGGTGGATGTGGTGGGCAACCGCACCCGGGTGAAGGTGGCCAAGAACAAGGTGGCCCCACCGTTCCGGCAGGCCGAGTTCGACATCATGTACTCCAAGGGCATCAGCCGGGAGGGCTCGCTGCTCGACGTGGGCGTCGACTTGGGCATCATCGACAAGTCCGGGGCCTGGTTCACCTACGAGGGTGAGCACCTCGGCCAGGGCCGGGACAAGGCCAAGGCGTTTCTGGGTGAGCACCCCGAGATCATGGTGGAGATCACCGAGCGGGTGTGGAAGGCGGTGAACCCCCCGGCCGAGGATGACGCCGAGGTTGCCGAGGCCACCGAGGACGCCGCCGCCCAAACCGGCTAGAAGGCCGCCAAACCGGCCAGAAGGCCCGCAAACCGGTTAGTGGGCCACTGGAGGCCGACAGGTAGCCTGGCGGGGTGAGCCGCAGCTATTTCATCCGCACCTACGGGTGCCAGATGAACGAGCACGACACCGAGCGCATCGCCGGGCTGCTGGAGGCCGATGGGATGACCTCGGCCGACGCCATGGAGTCGGCCGACGTCATCGTGCTCAATACCTGCTGCATCCGCGAGAACGCCGACAACAAGCTCTACGGCCAGCTCGGCCACCTCAAGCGGCTCAAGCAGGACCGCCCCGACATGCAGATCGCGGTGGCCGGCTGCCTGGCCCAGAAAGACCGGGAGCTGATCCAGGAGCGGGCTGGCCATGTGGACGTGGTGTTCGGAACTCACAACGTGCACCGGGCCGCCGAGCTGATCGGTTCAGCGGCCGACGGGCCCATAATCGAGATACTGGAAGAGGCCGCTGACGACGACCGCGACAGCTTCCCCTCCGCTCTGCCGGTGCGCCGCGATGCCCCTTACGCCGCCTGGATGACCATCCAGGTGGGCTGCGACAATTCGTGCGCCTTTTGCATCGTGCCCTCGGTGCGAGGTGCCGAGATCAGCCGTCCGCTGGAGTTGCTGGTGGCTGAGGCCGCCGAGCTGGTTGAGGGCGGGGTCACCGAGATCACGCTTCTGGGCCAGAACGTGAACTCTTACGGCCGCGATCTCCAGCGGGAACGCCGCCAAGCGGGGGAGCAGGTGTCGCTTCGCCCGCTGTTCGCCGATCTGCTCCGGGCCATGGGCGCAGTGGACGGCATAGAGCGGATCCGCTTCACCAGCCCCCATCCCAAGGATCTGCGGCCCGAGACCATCGAGGCCATGGCCGAAGTGCCCTCGGTGTGCGAGCACCTGCACCTGCCCCTGCAATCGGGCAGCGATCGGGTGCTGGCCGCCATGCACCGCGGCTACACCGCCGAGCGGTATCTGGAGCGGCTGCGGGCCGCCCGGGAAGCGGTAGAAGACCTGGCCGTGTCCACCGACATCATCGTGGGCTTTCCCGGCGAGACCGAGGACGACTTCGAGCAAACGCTGCTGGTGGCCGCCGAGGCCGAGTATGACTCGGCGTTCACCTTCGTGTTCTCGCCCCGCCCGGGCACCGAGGCGGCCGAGATGGCCGACCAGTACTGCGATCCCGACGAGGTGCGGGACCGCTTCGAGCGGCTCCGGGCGGTGGTCGACCGATCCAGCCGCCGAGGCAACCATGCCCGCATCGGCCGTCGCGAGGAAGTGGTGGTGGAGGGCCCGTCCAAGAAGGATCCCGACCTGCTCACCGGACGCACCCGCCAGAACCGCCTGGTCCACTTCCCCTCGCCCCAGAAGCTCAAGCCGGGCACGTTTGCCGCCGTCGACGTCACTTCCGCGGGCGCCCACCACCTGCGGGGCGACTTGGCCGAGGTCACCGCCCCGCCCCGGTGGCGCACCCGGATTCCGGTGGCCGCGCTCTGAGCACGCTGGCCATTGTCGGGGTCACGGCTACCGGCAAGTCGGCGGTGGCGCTGGCCCTTGCCAGACGCCTGGGAAATACCGAGATCATCTCGGTGGACTCCATGCAGGTGTATCGGGGGATGGACATCGGCACCGACAAGCCCCCTGCCGCGGTGCGTGCCGAGGTGCCCCACCACCTCATCGACGTGGCCGACCCCTCCGAGGACTACTCCCTGACCATGTTCCAAGCCGCAGCCCGCCAGGCCCGAGCTGACATCGCGGCCCGAGGCCGACAAGTGGTGTTGGTGGGCGGAACCGGGCTCTACCACCGGGCGGTGATCGACGACTTGGATATTCCGGGCCGCTATCCCGAGACGGTGGCCTCTCTGGAGAACGAGCCCGACACCGAAGCCCTGCACCGTCGCTTGGCCGAACTCGACCCGTTGGCCGCCTCCCGCATGGAGCCCGCCAACCGCCGTCGGATCGTGCGGGCCCTGGAGGTGACGGTGGGAAGCGGCCGCCCATTCTCCTCCTATGGTCCGGGCCTGGGCCAGTACCCGCCCTGCGACATTGCCCAGATCGGCCTGTCGCTGTCGAGGGCCGAGATCGACTGCCGCATAGAGCAGCGCTACCACCAGCAGATGGAGGCCGGGTTCCTGGCCGAGGTGGAGGCGCTGGCCCACCGACGCCCGCCGCTGTCGCGCACCGCGTCGCAAGCCTTGGGCTACAAGGAGCTCCTGGGCCATCTCAACGGCGAGTTGTCGCTGGACGACGCGGTGGCCCTCGCCGTTGCCCGCACCCGGAAGTTTGCCCGCCGCCAAGAGCGGTGGTTCCGGCGCGACCCCCGCATTGTCTGGCTGAACGCCGACGACGACATCGAGTCGCTGGCCGATCAGGCGCTGACATGCATGGCAGAGCACATATCCTCGAGCTGAGGTCGAAATGGTGCGCGGCCCAGGGTCCATAACTTGTCAGACTGGAGCGATGCAGCTGGCCAAGCACCACGGCTTGGGAAACGACTTTTTGATCGCGTTGGCCGACGCGCTGCCCGCCGACGCCCCGGCGATGGCCGAGACCGCATGCCACCGCACCCGCGGCGTGGGCGCCGACGGGCTCATCTTCGGGCTGCCCGGCGGTGCCGGTGCGGGCACCGATGTGACCATGGTGCTGTTCAACGCCGATGGGAGCCGGGCCGAGATGAGCGGCAACGGAATCCGCTGTTTGGCCCAGGCTGTAGTCCGACGCGAAGACCGCGGCCCAAACCGCGAGCTGTCCATCGGCACCGACGCGGGGATTCGAGCCGTGAGCGTTGAATCCACCGATGATGCCTCCGTGGTCCAGGTTCGAGTGGACATGGGGCCCATCGGCGCAGGCCCCGATCTGGAGGACGGAGAGGTGGTCTACTACCTCCGCAACCACGGCTTCGCCGATCACTTCTCCACCGCAGACGTGGGCAACCCCCATCTGGTGGTGGGGGTCCACGACGTGCACCAGATCGACGTGGCCAGGAACGGGTCGGAGCTATCCCGCCTGGCCGGAGGGATCAACGTGGAGTTCGTCGGCGCCACCGCCAGCGGAATCGACATGCGGGTGTGGGAACGAGGAGTCGGGGTGACCGAGGCATGCGGGACCGGAGCATGCGCCGCCGCCCAGGCGGCCCACCAATGGGGGCTAGTCGGACCGGTGGTCTCGGTGTCGATGCCCGGAGGCGATGTGGTGGTGGAGTTGGGCGAAACCGCCGTGTTGGCCGGGCCATCCCAGTACATCGCGACGGTGGACTATGGCTGACAGCGAGACCCACCGGGGCGGATTCGGCACCCACGGCGGGGAGTCCGGGGCGTTCATCGAGCGGACCTTCCGGGAGAAGATCGTGCTGGTGGGCGTCACCCTCGCAGGCGGCGACCCGGCCTGCACCGACGCCGATTTGGACGAATTAGCCCAGCTCATCGACACCGCGGGAGCAGATGAGGTGGGCCGGCTGGTCCAGCGCCGCAGCGCCCCCGATCCCTCCACCTACATCGGCAAGGGCAAGGTGGACGAGATTCTGTCGGTGTGCGAGCAGGTGGATGCCGACACCGTGGTGTTCGACGACGAGCTGAGCCCGGCTCAGCAGTTCAACCTGGAGAAGATCCTCGGCCGAACCGCCATCGACCGCACCGCGGTGATCCTCGACATCTTCGCCCAGAACGCCAGCAGCCAGGAGGGCCAGGCCCAGGTGGAGCTGGCCCAGCTCCGCTACCGGCTGCCCCGCCTGCGCCGAGGCCGGGCGTTCAGCCAGCAGGCCGGCGGGATCGGCACCCGGGGACCGGGCGAGACCCAGCTAGAGGTGGACCGCCGCCGCATCCAGCGGCGCATCCACAAGCTCGAGGCCCAACTCCGGGCCATAGCCAAGAACCGCGCCGTGCAGAGCCGCAGCCGTCGCCGTTCGGCCCAGAGCGCGGTGGCCATCGTGGGCTATACCAACGCGGGCAAGTCCCGGCTGCTCAACCTGCTCACCGACTCCGGCGTTTTGGTGCAGAACCGTCTGTTCGCCACCCTCGATGCCGCCACCCGCCGCCTCGAGCTGCCCGGCGGGGAGCGGGTGCTGCTCACCGACACCGTCGGGTTCATCCAGAAGCTGCCCCACCAGTTGGTGGAGGCGTTCAAGTCCACGCTCGACGTGGTGGCCGAGGCCGACCTTTTGCTGCACATTGTGGACGCCGCCGGCCCCGACCCCGACGCCCACATCGCCGCAGTGCGCCAAGTGCTGAAGGAGATCGGCGCCGGGGCGGTCCCCGAATTGCTGGTGTACAACAAGTGCGACCTTCTAGCCGGGCGCGACATCCCCCTGGGCGCCAATAGGGACGCCATCTTGGTGTCGGCCGCCACCGGCGAGGGAACCGACAAGCTGTTGGCCGCCATGGCCGATGAGCTTCGCTCCAGCGCCACCATCTTCGAGCTGCACGTGCCCTATGCCCGGGGCGAGGTGCTGGCCGCGGTGCAGCGGGCCGGCCATGTGCTGGCCACCGACTCAGACGAAACCGGCTACCGGATCCAGGCCCGCCTCGACGACGCCTCGGCTGCCCGGCTCTCCGAATGGGTGGTGGGGTAGGAGCGACCATGGCCGGCTTTGTTCCCCCTCCCTACCCCTACGACCGCCTCGACGAACTGCGGGCGGTGGCCGACGGCTTCGACGGCGGCTGCGTGAACTTGTCGGTGGGCGCACCCTCTGATCCACCCCCGCATGAGGTGGTGGCTGCGCTCTCGGCCTCCGATAGCGAGCGGGGCTATCCGGCCTCTATAGGGTCGCCCGCCTATCGGGAGGCGGCGCTGGAATGGCTGTCCCGCCGGTTCGGGATCGACGTCGCCGGGGCCGCGGTGGCGGCCTGCGTGGGCACCAAGGAGTTGGTGGCGTCGGTGCCCCACTACCTGCGGCTGCGCGATCCCAGTCGAGACACAGTGCTGTATCCGGCGGTCTCCTATCCGACCTATGCCATGGGCGCCACGCTGGCCGGATGCCGCGCCGTTCCCGTGCCCCTCGATCACCAGTGGCGCATTGATCTCGACGCGGTGGCGGCCGACGACATCGCACGGTCGCTGTGTCTGTGGGTGAACTCGCCGGGCAACCCCACCGGCGCCATCGACGATCTGGCCTCCGCCTCCCAATGGGGCCGCGGCCACAACATCCCGGTGTTCAGCGACGAGTGCTACATCGAGTTCATCTGGGACGAGGCCGCCCGAACTGCCGAGGCCAGCGTCCTCAGCACGGGGCCCGAGGGAGTGGTGGCGGTGCACTCGCTGTCGAAGCGGTCGAACCTGGCCGGAATGCGGGCCGGCTTCTACGCCGGCGACCCCGATCTGATCGGCTACCTGTCGGAGGTCCGAAAGCACGCCGGCATGTTGGTTCCCGGCCCCGTGCAGGCTGCCTCGGTGGCGGCATTCGGCGACGATTGCCATGTGGACGCCCAACAGGCCATTTACCGCTCCCGGCTGGCCCGCCTGCGCGAGCTGCTGGTGTCCTATGCCCCTGACGTGGGCCTTCCCGACGGCGGGCTGTACTTGTGGGCGGCGTCGCCCGACGGCGACGGCTGGTCGCTGGCCCGCCGGGTGGCCGAGGAACTGGGGGCGCTGATCAGCCCCGGGGAGTTCTACGGCGTCCAGGGCGCCGGCTATGCCCGAGCGGCCGCCGTGGCCCCCGACACCCAAATCGACCTGCTTGAACAGCGTATGGCCGCCCGGCGCGGCGATACCGTGAGGAAGTGAGCACTGAGATGACCGATCTGCAAGCCCGAATCGAGGCGCTGTGGGCCGACCGAACGCCGATCACCGAGGGCGACGCTGACTCCCGGGCCGCGGTGACCGAGGCCATTGGCCTGCTCGACGCCGGTGAGGCCCGGGTGGCCGAGGTGAACGGCGACGGCGAGGTGGTGGTGAACCAATGGCTCAAGCAGGCCATCCTGCTGCTGTTCTCCATGGCCGAGATGGAGACCATGGAGCTGGGGCCGTTCGAGTACGCCGACAAGATCCCCCTCAAGACCGACTACCAGGCCGCCGGTGTCCGGGTGGTGCCCGGGGCGTCGGCCCGCTGGGGCTCGTTTCTGGACCGGGGCGTGATCATGATGCCCAGCTACGTGAACATTGGCGCCCGGGTGGGGGCCAACACCATGGTGGACACCTGGGCCACCGTGGGCTCTTGCGCCCAGATCGGGGCCAACGTGCACCTCTCGGGCGGGGTGGGCATCGGCGGGGTGTTGGAGCCTCCTCAGGCCGCTCCGGTCATCGTGGGCGACGACTGCCTGATCGGCAGCCGCTGCATCGTGGCCGACGGCGCCCGCGTCGGCGACGGCGTGGTGCTGGGCGCGGGCTGCGTACTCACCGGCTCGATCCCGGTGATCGACGCGGCCACCGGCGAGGAACTGGGCCGCGGCTCGGTGCCCGACTGGACGGTGGCGGTGTCGGCCACCCGGTCTCGCACCTTCGACGGGGGGACGTTCGGCATGCCCTGCGTGCTGGTGATCAAGCATCTCGAGGCCGGCGAGCGCCACGACAAGGCCCAGCTAAACGACGTACTGCGCGAGCACGGCGCAGCCACTTAGCCATGAGTTATCCACAGGCTGGCCTCCTCAACAGGCCCGCGGCTTCCGACACGGCGAAAATCGTCGGCGAGGCTGGCCATGAGCGCTGATCTGCTGGCCAAAACGGCCGACCTGATCGATGTCCCCTCGGTGTCCTACAACGAGGGTGCCATCGCCGATCTCATCGAGCAGCGGCTGCGGGCGGTGTCGGGGCTCACCGTGGATCGCGTGGGCGACAACGTGGTGGCCCGGACCGATCTGGGCCGACCCCAGCGAGTGCTGATCGGCGGCCACAGCGACACCGTGCCCCCCAACGACAACGCGGTGGCCCGCATTGAGGGCGACGTGGTGTGGGGCCTCGGAGCCGCCGACATGAAATCGGCGCTGGCGGTGATGCTGGAGCTGGCCGCCTCGGTGTCCGAGCCTGTGGTGGATGTGACTTGGCTGTTCTACGCCCGCGAGGAAGTGCGAGTGGCCGACAACGGACTGCGGGAGCTGTTCGATATCCGCCCCGACCTGCTGGCCACCGACGTCGCCCTTCTGGGCGAGCCCACCGGGGGAGCGGTGGAAGCCGGCTGCCAGGGATCGATGCGGGCGGTGGTGACGCTGACCGGCGCCCGAGCCCACACCGCCCGGCCCTGGATGGGTGTTAACGCCATCCACCGGTTGGGTTCGGTGCTCAGGTTGGCGGAGGATTACCAACCCCGAACGCCGGTAATCGACGGCTGCCAATTCCGGGAGTCGCTTCAGGCGGTGGCGGTGGAGGGCGGCGTGGCCGGAAACGTCGTGCCCGATCGGGCCGAGGTGACGCTGGGCTATCGCTACGCTCCCGATCGCAGCCCCGACGAAGCCGAGGACATCCTGCGGGAGATGCTGGCGCCCGTGTTGGGCGATGACGATGGCTTCGAGGTAACCGAGCACGCCCCGGCCGCCCCACCGGGGTTGGGCCACCCGGTGCTGCAACGGCTCATCGCCGACAACGACCTGGACATCAAATCAAAGCTGGGGTGGACCGACGTGGCCTTCTTCGCGTCGCGGGGCATCCCCGCAGCCAACTTCGGGCCCGGAGATTCGACCCTGGCCCACACCGCCGAGGAGCGGGTGGACAGGGCTGCGCTGGTGGCTTACCACCACGCGTTGGAGGCGCTGCTCACCACTCGGTGAAATACTCGGCTGGAATTTGCAAACGTCCAGCTAGGAAGCCGTATTTCGACCAACTGTCACCGCGGTCTGGACAATGGTCGCATGGCTTTACCCATGTGCGAAGAACCTCCGGTCCGGCCCACCTTGACCCTGGTCGCCAGCTGTCCGACACCCCTGCTCCGCCCCCCGGCCATGGCGCGTCCGCCCGCCGCGGTGTACTGGTTCCGCCGAGCGCTGCTTGCGGGGGTGCTGCTGTTGTTGCTGTGGGCCAGCTCGCTGCTGGCCGCCAAGCTCCACTGGACGCTGAATCCCGAGAACCCGGTGGGGCACACCCAAGTTGAGCCGGCCTATGTGATAGTGGGCGACACTGCCATGCCGCTCAGCTCCTACGGCCAATAGGCGGGCGGAGGCGGTCAGTGGGCCAGGTAGCGCAGGAACAGGGTGTGGTCTTGGGCCAGCACTCGGTCGAGGCGGAGCTGTTGGAGCCGGGGCGGCGCGCCCTTGGCCATCCTGGCGGAGTCGCCACCGGCCAGCTTCGGCGAGATCGTCCAGCACACCTCGTCCAACAGCCCGGCAGCCAAGAGCTGACCGTTGAGGATCGGCCCACCCTCCGACAGCACCACCGCCGCGCCCGACTGGCCGATGCTGGTCATCGCCTGGGCGAGGTCCACCCGGTCGGTGCCCATGCGATGAATCTCGACGGCCGCCTCAGCTTGGGCCAGTCGGTCGGCGGGCGGCTCGTCCACGGTGAACAACAGAGGCGGCGGGCGGTCGTCGAATATCGGAGCGGCGAAATCCAAGTCCAGGGATCGGCTCACAATGGCCAATCGGGGTCGGGGCGCCTGGTTCCTAGATGTTCGAGAAGCGGTCACTTCGGGGTCGGCCTTGGGCGGCCCGTAGCCCTCGCGCCGCACCGTCTCGGCGGCCACCAGCACCACGTCGGCCACCGCCCGGATGGCCGCGAACACCTGCCGGTCCGCCGGGCTCGACAGGCGTCCCGACACTCCGTCGGCCGATGTGGCGCCGTCGGCGGAGGTCACCATGTTCAGCATCAGCCACGGGCGGTCGAGGTGTGGGGAGCGGCTGTCGGACGCATAGAGCGCGACCGGATCTACGTCGGAGACGAACCGAGGAAACAGCTGATCCACCTGCCGCCGACGGTAGCAGGCGGGTCAGTTCGCCACGTCTTGAGAAATTCACCTGAAATCCACAAGGAATCCCCCTTATCCTCCTTACGGTCCACAGGCCCGATGCTCTACCGTGATCTATCGCTGCGGTGTGAGTGGCCGGAATGGTGGCTGACGCCGACGACCATAGTGGGGTTCAGGCGACTCCTTGAGGGGTCCAGCCCGTTGTTCGGGCGGGCTGGCGTGTCCGGTGCAGGCGCGCCTCATGAAGAGGCTCCTTTGACCTGGCCGCTCACGCCGCAGCCTCACAGGTCACCGATAGAATACGAAGGTGGAATGCGCTTACCAGAGCCGCATTCCTTTGAGGAGTGCTGATGGCTCTGGCATCTGACCGCACCAGGATTGGCCTGGGCCGCTACTTCAGCCGCGCCGATGTGCACCCCTACGACGAGGTGGAATGGCACCGCCGCGACGCCCGAATCACCAGCGCAGACGGCGAGGTGGCCTTCGAGCAGCTCGATGTGGAGTTTCCGGCGAGTTGGTCAGTCAATGCCGGCAACATCGTGGCCCAGAAGTACTTCCGGGGCGGATTGGGCACCCCCGAGCGGGAGACCTCCTTGCGCCAGGTGATCGACCGGGTGGTCAACACGCTGGTGGTGTGGGGCACCGAATCGGGCCATTTGGCCGAGCCCGAGGAGGCTGAGGCATTCGCCGACGAGCTCCGCTGGCTGCTGGTCCACCAGCGCGCCGCGTTCAACTCGCCGGTCTGGTTCAACTTGGGAGTGCCCAACGCCGTGCCCCAGTCCTCGGCCTGCTTCATCCTGGCGGTGGACGACACCATGGAGTCGATCCTCGACTGGTACGGGGAGGAGGGCCGCATCTTCAAGGGCGGATCGGGGGCCGGCGTCAATCTAAGCCTCATCCGCTCGCGCCGGGAGAAGATGAGCGGCGGGGGAGCGCCCAGCGGCCCGGTGAGCTTCATGCGGGGCGCCGATGCCTCGGCCGGCACCATCAAGTCGGGGGGCAAGACCCGGCGGGCGGCCAAGATGGTGGTGCTGGACGCCGACCATCCTGATGTAGAGGAATTCATCTGGTGCAAGGCCGTCGAAGAGCGCAAGGCCCGAGCGCTGCGCGACGCCGGTTTCGACATGGACCTCGACGGCGCCGACGTCCACTCAATCCAGTACCAGAACGCCAACAACTCGGTGCGGCTCAGCGACGAGTTCATGGCGGCGGTAACCGAGGACAGGGATTGGCAGCTAACCGCCCGCACCACCGGCGAAGTGCTGGAGTCGGTGTCGGCCCGCTCGCTCCTTACCCAGATCGCCGAGGCCGCCTGGGAGTGCGCCGATCCCGGAGTGCAGTTCCAGACCACCATCAACCGGTGGAACACCGCGGCTGAAACTGGCCGGATCACCGCCAGCAACCCCTGCTCGGAGTACCTCCACCTGGACAACTCGGCCTGCAACCTGTCCAGCCTGAACCTTCTTTCGTTCCTCGACGACGACGGCACCTTCGATGTGGAGGGTTTCAGCACCGCAGTGAGGGTGATGACCATCGCCCAAGAGATCCTGGTCGGCCCATCGCACTATCCGACCGATCAGATCGGGTCCACCACCCGCCGGTTCCGCCAACTGGGCTTGGGCTACGCCAACCTCGGGGCCATGCTCATGGCCCTGGGCCTGGCCTACGACTCCGACGAAGGCCGGGGATGGGCGGCATCGATAACCGCGCTGATGACCGGGGTGGCCTACGAGACGTCGGGGCGCATGGCCGCCCGCCTCGGACCGTTCGAGGGATTTGCCGAGAACCAGAAGCCCACCCGGCGAGTGCTGCGCATGCACCGCGACGCGCTGAGCCGGCTGGAGGCCGAGCCGGTGCCGACGGAGGTGCTGGACGCGGCTCGGGCCGCCTGGGACGCCGCCGTTGAGTGGGGCGACACGGTCGGCGTCCGCAACTCGCAGGCCACCGTGCTGGCCCCCACCGGCACCATCTCGTTCATGATGGACTGCGACACCACCGGCATCGAGCCCGATTTGGGCCTGGTCAAAACCAAGAAGCTGGTGGGCGGCGGCACCATGCCCATCGTCAACCAGACGGTGGATAGGGCCCTGCATCGCCTGGGCTACAGCCCCCAACAAGTTGCCGACATCGAAGAACATGTCCATGAGCGGGGCACTGCGGTGGATGCGCCCCACTTGGACCCGGACCATCTGGCGGTTTTCGCCTGCTCCATGGGCGAAAACGCCATCTCACCCAGCGGCCACGTGAAGATGATGGCCGCGGTGCAGCCGTGGCTATCGGGGGGAATCAGCAAGACGGTCAACGTTCCCGAGGAGACCACCGCGGCCGAGATCGAGCAGCTTTTCGTGGACGCCTGGCAGATGGGGGTCAAGGCCCTCGCCGTCTATCGGGACAACTGCAAGCTGGGTCAACCCCTGTCGGTTTCCGACGCCTCGGCAACTCAGCCCGACCAGGCCCCCGACTCTGCGACGGCACCGGCGGCGACGCAGCCTGAGCGCCGGCGGTTGCCCCGTGCCCGCACCAGCCGCACCTTCGAGTTCCGGGTGGCCGACTGCAAGGGATTCGCCACCGTGGGGGAGTACGACGACGGCAGCCCCGGCGAGATCTTCCTGCGGGTGTCCAAACAGGGCTCCACGCTGTCGGGGGTCATGGACTCGTTCGCCATGGCGGTGAGCCACGGCCTGCAATACGGGGTGCCGCTGCGGGCCTATGTGGACGCCTTCACCGGCATGCGCTTTGAACCGGCCGGGTTGACCGACGATTCCGACATCCGCATCGCCACCAGCATCCTCGACTACCTGTTCCGCCGCCTGGCGGTGGAGTACCTCGACCCCGAAGAGCGGCACAGCCTGGGGATATTCACCACCGACGAGCGCACCCAGCCCACCTTGCCCGGAGTGGAGGAGCAGGTGCCGGTCACCGTGCCCGGCGACATAGTGGAACCCGACCCCCCGTCTCCCTTCACCCGCCAGCTTCCCCTGGACACCCACGCACCACTCTGCTTCGACTGCGGCGTGCTCATGGTCCGGGCCGGAAGCTGCCACGCCTGCCCCGACTGCGGCTCCACCTCCGGCTGCTCCTGACTCTTTAAGACCAATATGCGCTGGTGGGACCGCGAGGTGGGCTATGAGGTGTACATCCGCTCTTTCGCCGACGGCAACGGCGACGGGGTCGGCGATTTCTCCGGACTCACCGAGAAGCTGGACTACCTGGCCTGGCTGGGGGTCGGGATCGTGTGGATCACGCCCTATTACCCGTCGCCCATGCGCGACTTCGGCTACGACGTGGCCGACTACACCGGGGTGGATCCCCTGTTCGGCACGCTGGACGACTTTGACGCCTGCATAGCCAAGGCCCATCGCCTGGGGCTGCGGGTGCTCATCGACTTGGTTCCCAATCACTCCTCTGACCAGCACCCGTGGTTCCAGGCCTCCCGGGCCGACCCCGACAGCCCGATGCGGGGCTATTACCACTGGCGGGATCCGGCGCTGGGCGGCGGGCCCCCCAATAACTGGATCTCGCATTTCGGCGGACCGGCCTGGACCTTCGACGAGGCCACCGAGCAGTACTATCTGCACCTGTTCTTGCCCGAGCAGCCCGATCTGAACTGGTCCAACCCCAACCTGGTACGGGAGTTCGACGATGTGCTCGGGTTCTGGCTGGACCGCGACGTTGACGGCTTTCGGGTGGACGTGGCCCATGGACTGGTCAAGAACATGCTCATGCCCGACAACCCGCAGCGGTTCCCGGTCACCCCGGATATGAGCCCCCGCCAGGCGTTCGGCTGCTACGACCATCGCTACGACCTCGACCAGGGCGGCAACACCGCCATCTACCGCCGCTGGAGGGCCATCGCCGAGCGCTACGACGCCCTGCTTCTAGGGGAGGTCTACCTGAGGGACAACAATCCCAACCAGGTGAGCCGGTACGTGGCCAACCAGGACGGGCTGCACCGGGCCTTCTACTTCGCCCCCATGCACACCCCCTGGGAACCGTCGGCCATGTGGTCCACGTTCCGAGACGCGCTCGACGCCGCCCCCCGAGACCTGTCCTGGGCCATCAGCAGCCACGACGACCCCCGGGCGCCTACCCGACTGGGGGGAGGCGAGCTAGGCCGGTCGCGGTCGCTGGCCTACTGCGTCCTGCTTTTCGCCCTTCCCGGCCTGCCGTTCCTCTACCAGGGCGACGAGCTGGGCCTCGAAGAAGTGGACGTGCCCCTGGCCAAGCTCCAGGATCCGGTGGCCGTGCGGAACCAGAACCCCGCCGACGGCCGGGACGGATGCCGCACTCCGATGCCGTGGTCGCCGGGGCCGATGGGCGGGTTCACCGACGGCGCCGAGCCGTGGTTGCCCGTGCACCGAGCCGACGCCGACACCGTGGCAGCCCAGCGTGACGATCCCGATTCGGTGATCCACAAGTACAAAGAGCTGCTCGCAGTGCGCCGTGAGCTCGATGACCTCCATAGGGGCGAGCTGAAGTGGCTGACCGACCGATCGGCGCCGGTGATCGGCTTTCGGCGGGGCGACTGCGTGTGCGCCCTCAACCTGGCCGACGTCGCCACCGACTTCGGACTGCCGCCGGGGCAGTGGCGCCTCGCTTTCTCGTCTGAGCAGGCCGCCGGGGCGGTGGTCGAGTCGGCCATCGGCCTCGATGCCCCCGAAGGTGTGCTGCTGGTAAAGGTGCCGGACGCGGCCTGACCGGGTCCGGGACTACGAAGCCGGATCCAGCCCCAGCAGCGCCCGAGCCTGCGGCACGGTGGCCAGCTCCGCGCCCGCATCAGCGATGCAGCCGGCCAGCGCGGCCACGACGTCGGCATTGGTCGGCGTGCCCAACTCCAGATAGGGGTAGTCGCCCAGTCCGGCGATCAGGTGCCCGCCCCGGGTGATCACCTCAGGCGCCAGTGGGCGCAGATCCGCGCCGTAGGCCAAACACCCCCACACCACCCGGCCGTCGTCGGGCAAAAAGCGGGTCATGGCGTCCAGCCCGTCGACGGTGGCCGGGTGCCCCGACAGCCACGAGTCCGACAGGGTCACCTCTCCGTAGGCCGGCGCTGCCATGTCCCCGGCGTCCAGAAACGCCGACAGCAGCCGGGCCGATCCCACCGTCCATAGCGCGCCCATCGGCCTCATCCCCGCCTCCGCCACATCGGCCACCATCTCCCGCAGCGCCCGCAGCGGGGTCACGTACACGATGTCGGGATTGCCGAAGGTGCCGGTAGCCGGGTCGTAGGGGTCGATGTTGAAGCTGCCCAGGTCGATGGGGGCCAGTTCAGGCCGAGTGGCCGGATCGGCGGCCAGCTCCAGCACGGGGGCCAGCCGGGCGTGGGGATCGGGGACGGTGGATGCCCCCAAGGTGGGCATCAGAATCAGATCGCACGCCTCGCGCACCCCGGCGACAACCGACCCCAGCGTGTCGGCGTCCCACACCGGCGCTCCGGTCGAGGGGTCCCGGCCGTGGAAGTGGTACACCGACGCCCCGGCCTCGGCACAGGCCACCGCGTCGGCAACCAGCTCGTCCACCGACCAGGGTACGTTGGGGTTGGCCTCCCGGCCGGTGTACTCGTTGGCCCGGACTTCGATGAACACGGGGGACATGAGCGACTTCCTGTCCTAGAGAGTGGTGGAGTAGCCGCCGTCCACCGGAATGACTGCCCCGGTGAGGTACGACCCGCCCCGCCCCGACAAGAAGATCGCCACTCCGGCCATGTCCTCGGGCTGGCCCAGCCGCCCAAGTGCGGTGGCCGCCGCTATCTCATCGCCGAAGTTGTCCAGGGTGTAGGCCATCATCTTGGTGTAGAACGCCCCCGGTGCGATGGCGTTCACCGTGATGTGACTGGGCCCCAGCTTCTTGGCCAGCACCCGGGTCATGTGGTGGACCGCGGCCTTGCTGGCCGAGTACGAGTAGTTCTCGATGTCGGGGGCCTGGAGCCCCTGCACCGAGCCCAAGTTGATCACCCGGGCCGGGTCTTCGGATGTGGCCGCCGCCTCCAATAGCGGCAGCAGGGCCACCGTGAGCTGGAACACCCCCTTCACGTTGAGGTTCAGCACCTTGTCCCAGGCCGAGTCGGGGAACTCCTGCATCGGCGCCCCCCAGGTGGCCCCGGCGTTGTTCACCAGGATGTCCAGCCGGTCGGTGCGCTCGCCGACCGCCTCGGCCAGGCCCAGGCAGCCCGCCTCGGTGGAGCAGTCGGCGGCTATGGCCTCCACGGGTCCGATGGCCGACAGCTCGTCGGCCGCCTCGTCGAGCTGTTCTTGTCGGCGCGAGGAGATGATCACCCGGGCCCCCGCGCCCAACAGGCCCTCGGCGATCATGGCGCCGATGCCCCGGCCGCCCCCGGTGACCAGGGCGACTTTGCCATCGAGGCCGAACAGATTTGCGGGCGTCAGCTCGGTCATGGGTGCCGCCTCTCGCCGATGGTCGAAGCCGTGGCCGCCCTCACAGCTTCAGCTCGAACAGCAGGTGGCGGCTGAGGTCGCCGAGCTGGTCCACCAGCATGGTCCGCTGGTCGAACCACCACTGGCCGTCGATGCGGTGGAAGGTGTCGTGGTAGCGGCCGGTGATGATGGGTTGCAGCGGGAAGTCGTCGAGCTGCTGGAAGACGGTGTAGTAGGAGCGGGCCGCCGCGGTGCCCGCGTCGTCGTCCACCTCGATGATGGCGTTGGTGGTGACGTGCTTGGTCCGGGGGGTTCCGCAGGGATAGAGGCGGGTGGAGCCCTGGTACATCCCCAGCACCTCGTCGCGTCCGGTCACCGCCGTTTCCACCGGGGCCTCGGGAGAGGCCACGATCCGACCGTGGGCGAAGAGGTCGGCCACCCCCTCAAGGTTCCCGCCGTCGATCCGCTCGGCGTAGGTGTACATGAGGTTTTCAATCTGGCGTGCGCTGTCGGTCATGGGGAGAATCTAATCAGATCGCCCGCCGCCTGGGATAAGTGGCCGGGCCCGCCGCGTGGCAGAGTGGATGGGTGATGCCAGCAGCGATTCCCAGCCCCGGCTCCGACAGCCTCGATATCGGCTCTTTGGAGCTGCGGGCCTACGGCCTGATGATCGCCCTCGGCGTCTTGGCTGCGGCCTGGCTGTTCGCCCGGCGGTTCACCCAGCGGGGCCATTCCCCCGAGCTGGCCAGCTCGGTCACCGTGTGGGCGGTGGTCGCCGGGCTCATCGGCTCGCGGATCTACCACGTGGTCACCGACTGGAAGACCTACCAGGGCAACTGGGGCGAGGCCTGGCAGATCTGGGAGGGGGGCTTGGGCATCCCCGGCGCGGTGGCCGCCGCGGCTGCGGTCATGTGGGTATACGCCCGCCAAAAGGGCATCCCGCTATCTGACATAGCCGACTCGGTGGCCCCCGCCCTGCCTTTGGGCCAGGCCATAGGACGATGGGGGAATTGGTTCAATCAAGAGCTGTACGGCCGGCCCACCGATCTGCCGTGGGCGCTGGAGATCGATCCCGAACACCGCAGATTCCAGTATCTGAACGACGAGACCTTCCACCCCACCTTCTTGTACGAGTGCATCTGGAACCTGGCGCTAGTGGGAGGTCTGCTGTGGGCCGGCAAGCGTTTCACGCTGAAGCCGGGGCGCCTGTTCGGGCTCTACGTGCTGGGTTACTCGCTGGGGCGGCTGTGGATCGAGTTCATCAGGGTCGACTTCGCCAGCGAGCTGGCCGGCGTGCGGGTCAACATCTGGGTGATGGTGGCCCTGATCCTCGGCTCGGTGGCCTTCCTGCTATGGAATCGGGGAGGCGACGGCGATTCCGGTACCCATGAAGCTGTCCCCGAAGAGCCCGATGCCGACGAGGCAGCCCCCGAAGAACCCGAAAACATCTCTTTGGAGACCTGAACCCGGTATCCTAAAGAAGCGGGCTGACGATCATTCCGCTTCCTTTCGCAGCCCGAATCACAGATGACAGAAGAATTCCGCGTTTTGGGCGTGGCCTCAGACCTGGTGGCCTCGCTCAACGAGCGGGGTATCGAAACCCCGTTCCCCATCCAAACCCTCACCATCCCCGACGCCCTGGCCGGGCGAGATGTGTGCGGAAAGGCCAAAACCGGCTCGGGCAAGACCCTGGCCTTCGGGCTGCCGCTGGTGGAGAACCTCTCTCATGCCGAATCCCACTGGGTGCGGGGCCTGATCCTGGTACCCACCCGGGAGCTGGCCTTGCAGGTGGCCAAGGAGCTGCGCCCGCTGGCCCGGTGCCGCAAGCTCGACCTGGCCCCGGTCTACGGCGGGGCGCCCATCGAAGATCAGATCAGCCAGATCAAGGCCGGACTCGACGTCATAGTGGCCACCCCCGGGCGGCTCATCGACCTGATTGACCGCAAAGCGGTCTCGGTGGCCAAGCTGGAGATCGTGGTGGTGGACGAGGCCGACCGCATGGCCGACATGGGGTTCTTGCCCCAGGTGGAGTGGATCCTTCGCCACGTGGAGGCCCGCCACCAGACCATGCTGTTCTCCGCCACCCTCGACGGGGCGGTGGACGCCCTGGTCCGCCGCTACCAGCACAACCCGGTCCGCCACGAGGTCCACTCCCGACAGGTGACGGTGGACGAGATGCAGCACCGGTTTGTGGCCGTCCACGAGATGGACAAGGTCAAGGTGGCCGCTGCCATCATCCGGGCCTCCAGGCGCGCGCTGGTGTTCTCCGCCACCCGCCACGGGTGCGACCGCCTCAGCCGCAAGCTCAAAGCCGAGAACGTCCAGGCCGAGCCCATCCACGGCGATCTCCGCCAGAAGGCCCGGGAGCGCTCGCTGGCCCGCTTCGCCTCCGGCGACATCCAGGCCCTGGTGGCCACCGACGTGGCCGCAAGAGGGCTGCACATCGACGACGTAGACGTGGTGATCCACTACGACCCGCCGCCCGACCACAAGACCTACCTCCACCGCTCGGGGCGCACCGCCCGGGCCGGGGAGTCGGGCATGGCCGTCACCTTGTCGCTGTGGAACGAGGAGCTGGAGGTCAAGCGGCTCCAGCGCCGGCTATCGCTGGATGTGCCCATTGTGGAGATGTTCTCCAACGACGATCGCCTCGACGCCCTCGACCGGTGGGATCCGGTGGCCGAGCCTGTTTGAGGCCTCAAGCAGTAAAAGGTTGAGCCTGGGAACCGCGCCCCGCTACCCTTGTGGGGTACATCGAGAGCGGCTCGCCGCCTGTCACAGCGTGTTCGGGAGGGGAGTCCAGCAACCTGGGAGGGACACCCAAGGTGCTCACCCGTTTCGGCGGGGGATGTGGCCTCTGGCCTGGCCGGGGGCAACCAAGTGTCCGAGCATGACCGCTCCGCCAACAGTGGCCCTCCCCTAAGCAGACGAAGGGAGGACCATGCCACGAGGCAAAAAGCCCAGCGCCTCGGATCGTCCTCCCGCGGAACTGATCGAGAGCGCCGCCCCTGCGCCCCATCCCCGGGGCTACAGCGCCGATTTGCCGGTAACCGGCGCATGGCGGCCCGGCGATCCGCCCGGCAACCGCCAGTTCTACACCCTGGAGCGTCCCCACTCGTTTGAGCTGGAGGGCGGCGGGGCGCTGCGAGAGGTGACGCTGGCCTACGAGACCTGGGGAGAGCTGGCCCCCGACGGCTCCAACGCCGTTTTGATCTGCCACGCCCTCACCGGCGACTCGCATGCCGCGGGCGACGCCGGCCACGGCCACCCCACCCCCGGCTGGTGGGGGGAGATGGTCGGCCCGGGCAAGGCCCTCGACACCGACGAGCTCTACGTGGTGTGCGCCAACGTGCTCGGCGGCTGCCAGGGCACCACCGGCCCGGCCTCGCCCAACCCCGACACCGGTGAGCCCTACGGCTCGTCGTTCCCCACCGTTACGGTGCGAGACATCGTGCGCACCCAGCGCCGGCTGGCCGACCACTTGGGCGTGCGGCGGTGGCTGACGGTGGTCGGGGGCTCCATGGGGGCCATGCAGGCCCTGGAGTGGGGGGTCATGTTCCCCGATCGGGTGAGCTCGGTGTGCTCGCTGGCCGGCTGCATGGCCGCCAGCGCCCAGCAGATCGGCTGGTCGGCGGTGGGCCGCACCGCCTTGGCGCTGGATCCCAACTGGCTGGGAGGCGACTACTACGACAACCCGCCCGGCCAGGGACCCCACGCCGGTTTGGCCATCGCCCGGTCGCTGGCCCAGATCACCTACCGGTCCGACGAGGTGTTCGAAGACCGCTTCGGACGCGAGCTGTTCGACATCCATTCGGTGTACGGCCTGTGGGACCGGTTCCAGGTGGAGTCATACCTCGACTACCACGGGGAGAAGCTGGTTCGCCGGTTCGATGCCAACACCTACCTGGTGCTCAACCGGGTGATGGACCTCCACGACATCGGCCGCGACCGGGGCGGCTTCGCCGCGGCGGCCTCCCGGATCGCCTCGCCGGTGCTGTCGCTCAGCATCACCAGCGACGCGCTGTATCCGCCCCGCCAGCAGATCGAGCTGCACGACGCGGTGGTCGCCGCCGGAGGGCGGTGCGTGTACACCGTGGTGGACAGCCCCCATGGCCACGACGGGTTCCTGCTCGAGGTCGAGGCGGTGGGACAGGCCATCAAGGACTTTCTGGAGAAGGTGGGAAGCAGTGTCGACTGAGGCCGGTTGGAAGGAGGCCAGCTGGGAGGAGGCCAGCCAGGAGTCGGTGGCCGCTCCCGACCCGGCGGGTTTCGCCCATCCCGACACCGTGGCCGTGCTGGCCGGGCGGCGCTCGGGCGGCGCCGAGTTGGCCCCTGCTCTTTTCCCCACCACCACGTTCCGCATCCCCTCGCTGGAGGTCGGCCAGCGCATGGCGCTCGACCCCTCCGAGAGCCACTACTACACCCGCAACGGCAATCCCACCGTGGCCGCCTTCGAGGAGGCCATGGCCGAGTTGGAGGGGGCGGAGGCCTCCCGGGCCTTCGCTTCGGGCATGGGCGCAGTGAGCTGCGTGATCTTGGGCCTGTGCTCGGCGGGCGACCACATCGTGGCCCAGCGCCAGCTCTACTCCGGCACCCAGTTCTTGCTACAGGCGGTGTGCCCTCGATTCGGAATCGATGTGACCCTGGTGGACGGCACCGAGCCGGGCGCGTTCCAAGCCGCGGTGCGACCGGGCCGCACCATGCTGGTGTTCGCCGAGAGCCCGGCCAACCCCCGCCTCGACCTGGTCGATCTGGAGGAGCTGGGCGCCATACAGGGGCCGCTGACCGCCGTGGACTCCACCTTCGCCCCGCCGAGCATCACCCGGCCATTGGACTACGGGGTGGATCTGAGCCTGCACTCGGCCACCAAGGGCCTCGGGGGGCACAACGACGCCACATTGGGTGTGGTGTCGGGCAGCGCGGAGCTCATTGCCTCGCTGTGGGGGTTCGCCGTCTTGCAGGGGGCCAACGCCGCCCCATTCGACGCCATGAACGGCCTGCGGGGCCTGCGCACCCTGGGCGTGCGCCTGGAGCGCCAGAGCGCCACCGCCCAGCAGCTGGCCGAGGCGCTGTTTGACCATTCTGGAGTGGAGTCGGTGCGCTATCCCGGCCTGGCCTCCCATCCCCAGCACGATCTGGCCCAGCGCCAGATGCGCATGTTCGGCGGGCTGTTGGCCTTCGACCTCGCCGGAGGCAACGAGGCGGGGGAGCGGTTCGTCGAGGCGGTGAAGCTGGCCCAGGTCGCCACGTCGCTGGGCGGCCCCGAAACCCTGGTCACCCATCCGGCCTCCACCACCCACGCCGGGCTGACGCCTGAGGAGCTGGCCGCCGCCGGCATCGGGCCGGGCACCATCCGGGTGTCGGTGGGCTTGGAGCACGGCGACGACGTGGTGGCCGATCTTGTGCACGCGGCCGACAAGGCCACCGCCGAGTTCGCCTGAAGCCTCGAGAGGTCGGGGCCGCTGCCTGAGATCATCGAGGTCGAGTACTACCGCCGAGCCGCCGCGGCGACGCTGGGCCGCACGGTGTCGGAGGTGTACGCCCCCGACGACTGGTTCATCAAGGGAGGCGCGGATGCCGCCGCGCTAAGCCTGGCCCTGGAGGGCCAAACGGTTGTCGGAGTGCGCCGGCTAGGAAAGCTCCTGATGCTGGACTTCGGCGATACCGATGGCTCGGCCCGCGCAGTGCTTGGCCTTCGCTTCGGAATGACCGGGAGGCTGGTGGTGGACGACCACGCGGTGATCGAGAAGCTGGAGTACTCCAGCGCCCGGGTTCTTCCCGAGTGGCGCCGGTTCGCGCTGGGATTCGACGACCAGGGGACCTTGGTTATGGTCGATCCTCGGCGCCTGGGCGGTGTGGAGCTGAACCCCGATGACTCCAAGCTGGGCCCTGATGCCTTCGACCTGGCTGTTGAGCAGTTGGGTGCCGCCTTGGTGGGGAGCCGCACCGCGCTGAAGGCCCGACTGCTCGACCAGCACCGGGTGGCCGGTTTGGGCAACCTGCTGGTGGACGAGATCCTGTGGCGCATCGGGTTGGACCCGGCCCGAGAGGCCGGATCGCTAGACGGCGCCGAGCAGGAGCAGCTGGCCGAGGCCATACGCCTCACGGTGGCCGAGCTGGCCGAGAGGGGCGGCTCCCATACCGGCGATCTCCACCTGGCCCGAGTCCGGGGCGGATCGTGTCCCCGAGACGGGGAGCTGCTGGACCGGCGGACCATCGGCGGGCGCACCACCTATTCGTGTCCTCTTCATCAGCGATGACCGACTCTGCGGTGGCAATCCCCCGCGCGAGACTGGACGCCATGCGACCAAGGGGACTGCTGGTTGGGGCGTTGTTCCTGGCGATCCTTTGGGGGACGGTCGCCGCGGGATCTGTTGCCGGGTCCTCCGGACCGTCTGATGCCGCGGCCCAGTCCGAACAGCCCGATACCGGGTCCGTACCGCCGCCATCGGATTCCGACGACGAAATCCAACTTGTGATGGCTCTGCTTATAGCGGTTGCGGTTATCGCCCTGCTGGGAACGTTCGTCTATTGGGTGCGGACCGGTGACAGTTCTCGCCGGACCGATGAAGATCCGCCGGACAGCCGGGAGCCACAAGATACGCTCGGTTGATGGCCGATGAACTGGACGTGGAGGCGATGATCACCCGGTTCCGGGAGCGGGCCGAGGCAGTGAGGAATCGCACGCTGCCGCCGGTGGGTGGCGAGGAGCGAACCCTGTTCATCCGACGGGCCCAGGAAGACTTCCAGGACTTCGCCATCATCGGCGACGCCACCGGTGCCATTGAGGACGGCTTTCTGGTCTTGCGGGTGGACCTGCGCCCTCCCGCCGATTCCTGAACGGCAAGCGTGGGCACTGACACCACATCTCCGAGTTCACGGCTCAGCGCCGCGTTGGCGGCAGTCGACGCAGCCAACGCCGACGATCCCCACACCATTGTGGTGGGCGGCGCGGTCCGGCCCAAGGAGCAGGCCCACGCCGAGATGATGACCGAGTGGGTACAGCGCCTCGACCCCGATGCCGACGATGCCCAGCAGGTGGCGGCTCGGGCCCATCACCTGCGCCGCTGGGCGCTTGCCCGCACCGACTATCCCGAAGGCCGGGCCGGCTACTTGCGATGGCGGGCCGCACAGGGCAAGCGCCATGCGGCCGAAGTGGCCGAAATCGTCACCGCGGCTGGCTATGACGATGATTTTGCCGCCGACGTGTCGGCCATCGTGACCAAAAAGGGACTGAGCACCGACCCCCGGGTGCAGACCCATGAGGACGCCCTCTGTCTTGTCTTTCTGGAAACCCAGTTCGATGAGTTGGCCGACAAGCTGGGCGACGACCACATGACCGAAGTGCTGGCCAAGACCCTGGTAAAGATGAGCCCCGCCGCTCGCCGCGTGGCCCAAGACTTGGAGTTGAGCCCGCGTGCCGCAGCCTTACTGGCGGCAGCCGGGAGCTGATCTATTGCTGTGAGCATCCCAACGGCGGCTTGCTATGCTGGGCCGTCCTGCGGATGTAGCTCAGTTGGTAGAGCGACACCTTGCCAAGGTGTAGGTCGCCGGTTCGAGCCCGGTCATCCGCTCCCAGGTTGTTGATCGCCCCGATGCCTTTGCGCTGGTCAGC
>JAJDYU010000087.1 GCA_022825005.1 Acidimicrobiia bacterium | reverse complement strand
CGCCGCCGCCACCATCCTGGCCGGCATCTTCATCATCGTCATCTAGGGAGCACACATACACATGGGTGAATTTCTCAACGACTGGGGGCTCAGTATCCCGACGTTCCTGCCGATCATCGGCGCGGCCGTCATGCTGCTCATCCCCAAGGACCGAGAGCAGCTTCACAAGCTGATCGCCTTGGCCACCACCTTGGCGGTGGCCGTCTTCGGCTTGCTGCTGTTGATCCAGTTCATCGACAACGACAACTACGGCGCCCTCAACTTCGTGGTGGACAAGGGATGGATCGACGTCATCGACTCCCGCTACATCATGGGCGTCGACGGCATCTCCCTGCCGCTGATGCTGCTCACCATGCTGATCGTGCCCCTGTGCGTGATCTACTCCTGGAACCACTTCCCCGAGCCGCACAACCCCAAAGCGTTCTTGATCCTGCTGCTCATCCTGGAGACCGGGATGATCGGCACCTTCGCCGCCCAAGACCTGATCCTGTTCTTCGTGTTCTTCGAGGTCGTGCTGCTGCCCATGTACTTCATGATCGGGGTGTGGGGCGGTGAGAACCGGCGCTACGCCGCCATCAAGTTTTTCCTGTTCACCCTGTTCGGCTCAGCGCTGATGCTGGTGAGCTTTTTGGCCCTGTTCTTCTTGGCCGACGCCAACACCTTCGACATGCGGCTGCTGCCCGAGGCGGCTGCCGGCATCGCCAAGTCGTCGCAGGTCTGGGTGTTCGGCGGCATGTTCCTGGGATTCGGGATCAAGGTGCCCATGTTCCCGTTCCACACCTGGCTGCCCGACGCCCATACCGAGGCACCCACCGTGGGCTCGGTGATCCTGGCCGCAGTGCTGTTGAAGCTGGGCACCTACGGCTTCGTTCGCATCGCCATACCCATCCTGCCCGAGGCCGCCGCCGAATGGGCCCCGTTCATCGGGCTGCTGGCGGTGGTCGGGATCATCTACGGCGCATTGGGCTGTTTGGCCCAGCGCGACCTGAAACGGCTGGTGGCGTTCTCCTCGGTGGCCCACATGGGCTTTGTGATGCTGGGCATCGCCACCCTCACCGACTTCGGCATCAACGCCGCGGTGTTCGGCATGGTGGCCCACGGGCTCATCACCGGGATGCTGTTCTTCTTGGCCGGATCAGTGAAGGAGCGCTACCACACCCTGGACATGTCCCGGCTGGGCGGGCTGCTGGTGCAGGCCCCCCGCATGGGCTGGATCCTCGGGTTCTGCGCCATGGCCTCGCTGGGACTGCCCGGCCTGGCCGGGTTCTGGGGCGAGTTCCCCGCCATCTTGGCCTCCTACAATCCCGCCGCCGTGCTGGCTGAGGAGACCTTCCGGTCGTACATGGTGATCGCCGCGTTGGGCACGGTGCTGGCCGCCGGCTACCTGCTGTGGATGCTCCAGAAGACGGCCTTCGGAAATCCCCGAGAGGAGTTCGCCAACGACCCCCACGTGCGCGACGCCACTGTGTCCGAGTACTTGGCCTGGGCCCCGCTGCTCATCTTGATTCTGGTGCTGGGCGTGTACCCCCACCTGCTGTTCGGGGCCACCGATCCCGCGGTGGTCAACTCGCTCAGCGAATGCCTCGACTCCGCCAACAGCGGCGCCTGCTTCGACGCGGCGGCCGGAAAGTAGCCCGCACTGATGCTCTCGTCCCTGCCCTCGATCGTCGGCTTCGTCCGGCCCGACATCGACTGGCACGCCGTCGCGCCCGAACTCACCCTGCTGGGGGTGGGCGCGGTGGTCACCCTGCTCGACATTGTGCTGTTGGAGCGGGGCCGGGCCTACACCTCGGCCTTGGCCGGCATCGGGCTGTTGGTGGCGCTGATTCCCATCGTGACCTTGGCCGCCGACGGGACCACCCGGACGATGTTCGGCGGAGCCTTCGTGGTGGACGACTTCGCCCTCATCCTGAAGGCCATGTTCATCGTGGTGGCCTACATCGTGGTGCTGTTGTCCACCAATTACATCGCCGAGGGCGACTACTGGGAGAACGAGTACTACGGCCTTCTTTTGGCTTCGGTGATGGGCATGGTGTTGATGGCCTCGGCCCGCGATCTGGTGACCATCTTCGTGGCCCTGGAGCTGCTGTCGATTCCCGCCTACCTGATGGCCGCGTGGCGCAAGGCCGACCCCAGGAGCAACGAGGCCGGACTCAAGTACTACCTGATGGGGGTGTTCGCCTCGGCCATCATGCTCTACGGCATGTCGCTGTTGTTCGGGCTGGCCGGAGATACCCGCCTGGCAGCGATCTCAGCAAAGGTGACGGAGGAGGGCTCCAACCCGGTTGTAATCCTCGGGATCATCTTCGTGATCGTCGGATTCGCCTTCAAGGTGTCGGGCTTCCCCTTCCACACCTGGGCCCCCGATACCTACGAGGGAGCGCCCACCCCGGTGACCGCCTTCTTGGCCGTGGCCTCCAAGGCGGCCGGATTTGTGGCCCTCATGCAGTTGGTACACGCCGGATTCCCTGGTCGCGACGACGTCTACCAGCCGCTGCTGTGGATCCTGGCCGTGGGCTCGATGACCGCCGGCAACCTCATCGCCCTGCGCCAGGAGAACATCGTGCGCCTCATGGCATATTCCGGGGTGTCTCAGGCCGGCTTCATGCTGGCCCCTCTGGCTGTAGCCGGCGACATCGGGGGCGATGCTCTCTCCGCGGTGATCATCTACCTGCTGATCTACGCCGCCATGAACCTGGGCGCCTTTGCGGTGATCATCGCCGTAGCCCGCCGCACCGCCTCCGGCCAGATCCGCTCGTATGCCGGGCTGTTCAAGTACGCCCCGGGCATGACCATTCTCATGACGGTCTTCCTGTTCTCCCTGGCCGGGATCCCCCCGCTGGGCGGCTGGTTCGCCAAGTTCGCCGTGTTCCGCGCCGTGGTGGAAGCCGACACCGGCTGGGGCTATTCACTGGCCGCCATCGCCGCAGTCAACTCGGTGATCGCGCTGTTCTACTACGCCAAGGTTGCCCGCATGATGTGGTTCGAGGACGTCCCCGAAGAGGCCAACACCTCGTCTCTGCGAGTGCCTCCCTCCCTCGTAGCCGCCCTCGGCCTCACCGCAGCGGCCACCCTCCTGTTCGGCATCTACCCCGCCGCCATCACCCACTTCACCGAAGGCACCCTCATCGCCCTGCCCTAGCACCCCGCCGTGGCTAGCTTCAGGGGCCGAGCAGCGCTGCTGGTATCACGCCGATGCCGTCGTGGCGGCGGTAGGCCTCTCGGCCGGTGGTGATGACAACGGCGTCTGCTAGGCGCGGGCCGATTCGTTTGGCGAGCCAGTGAAGGTGCCGCACATCGTGATCATCGACGAGAGCCGAGAGCTTCACCTCCAAGGCCACAACCCCCCCATCGGCTCGCTCCACGATGAGATCGACTTCCTGCTCGCCGGCGCGTGTGCGCAGGTGCGACACCCGGGCCTCGTTGTGTTGGGCGTATGTTCTCACCGACAGCGTGACAAGGGATTCAAACAGCGCGCCCAGCAGGGTGCCATCGCGAGGAATGGGCGGTCCGGCGTAAGCGCCCTCGATGAGAGCGTCGACATCAACGCCAAGCAGTCGTGCAGCCAGGGCAGGGTCGGCAAGCTGGTGGACAGGAGAAGCAGCCAACCGACGGAAGCGGTTGCCGGTCGGCAGCCAGGCTGGCACTTCCTCAACCATCCATAGCTGTTCCAGCATGCTGCGATACGCGGTCGTCGTTGCTCTCGCTGGCTTGTCGGGCTCGCCGGGTGTCGCGGCGTCTCGGATGGTCTCGTAACTCGCGGAGGTGGAAGTGGCCGCCGCGAACGCGGTCATCCAACTTCTCAAGGCGGCTCTATCGCGGACATTGCGGCCCAAGTCACTGAGATCGTGCTCTACGATGCGCTCCACGTAGCCATCTAACTGTGCCCGCCGCAGTCGATCCGGTAACACTCTGATTGCGGGAAAACCCGACCGGATTATCTCGGTTGCGTAGTCGGCCAATCTGACATCAGTCTCACCTTCCAACGGGGGCCTCCGTCCGCTGAGCAGTTCACTGAGTGCCACGGTTGTCATGTCGAGATTGCGCTCGGCCAGCGAAAGCGGCCGCATCCTGACCGTGACAATGCGCCCAGCGCCTGAGTGGGTGGGAGCTTCCGCCGGCGCAGCCGACCCGGTAAGCACGAACCGCCCTGCGGAGGGATCGCGGTCGACGGCTCGTCGCACCAGATCCCACGAATATGGCATCCGCTGCCACTCGTCAATGAGGATCGGGGGATCGCCGCTGACCAGCCGCTCAGGCTCGCCCCGCAGTATTTCTGCTTGAGCCAAGTCATCGAGGCGATACACAGTTGCTGCCCGGCGCAGCGCCGTCTCCGTCTTCCCCACCGCCCTTGGGCCCTCAATGGAAATTGCCGGCAACCCATCAAGCAACTCGTCAAGCTCGAGATCCACAATCCTGGGCAGATAGTCGCTCATCAACCTAACTATACAAAATGGACGGTCTGAAAACGACACAATGGACGACCTCTGGAAGACATGTCGGACAATATTCTCGGCACCTACCCCGCCACACCGACTTGGAAATTGTGCCCTTGTCCTAGTCTTGCTTCGTGACCGCGGCAGGCCGGAAGCGCTGAAATGCCCGAGCTGCCTGATGTGGTGGTCTATCTGGAAGCGCTGGACCGGTATGTGGTGGGGCGGGAGCTGCGCAAGATCCGAATAGTCGGGATCAGCCTGCTTCAGACGTTTGATCCACCGATCAGCGAGGCTGAGGGGCGAACGGTGGTCGGCACTCAGCGGCTGGGCAAGCGGCTGGTGCTGGAACTGGGCGGGAACGACGAGTTGTTCTTGGTGATCCACCTGATGGTGGCGGGGCGGTTGCGATGGCGGGATGAGGTGGGGGCCAAGCCGCCGGGGAAGATCGGGCTGGCTGCCTTCGACTTCGACCACGGCACCCTGGTGCTCACCGAGGCCAGCAAGCGCAAGAAGGCATCGCTGTGGCTGGTCCGAGGGGCCGACGCGCTGGTCGAGCAGCACGACCGGGGCGGAGTGGAACCGCTGGAAGTGGACGAGGCCGAGTTTCACGACGCGCTGACCAGCCGCAACCGCACACTAAAGCGGGCTCTATGCGATCCCACCGTGTTCAGCGGAATCGGCAACGCCTACAGCGACGAGATCCTGTTCCACGCCGGGCTGTCCCCAGTCCAGCGCACCGGCAACCTCGACAACGAGGAGGTCGCACGGCTCTATGAGGCCACCCGAACCACGCTGGTCAGCTGGACCGAGCGCCACCGCCAAAAGGTGGGCGACGGCTTCCCCGACAAGGTCACCGCCTTCCACGACGACATGGCCGTACACGGCAAGTACGGCCAGCCCTGCCTGAAATGCACGGTCCCGGTCCAGCGCATTGTCTACGCCGACAACGAGGTCAACTACTGCCCCCAGTGCCAAACCAACGGCCGAGTCCTAGCCGACCGCTCCCTATCCCGCCTCCTCAAAGACGACTGGCCCCGCAGCATCGAAGACCTCGAGGACTGATCGGCAGCCTGCCCCGCCGCCAACTATCTTGCCGATGTCAAAGAGGAGGCCGCAGCATGAGTTCGTTCAGTCGAGAGTCCACCGCCGAAGAGGTCGTTGACGGGCTTGACCTTTCGGGGCAGGTCTTCATGATCACCGGCACAACCAGCGGGCTCGGTGAGGAGTCAGCCCGGGTGCTGGCCGCCCGCGGGGCCCGGGTGGCCATGCTGGCCCGGAATTCCGAGGCCAATCTCGAGGCCGCCGACCGCATTCGCTCGTCGGTGGCCGACGCCAAACTGTCGACCCACCAATTGGATCTCTCTGATCTGTCCAGCGTGGAGAACTTCGCCGCCGAAGCCGCCGACCAGTTCGACCGCATCGACGTGCTGATGAACAACGCCGGGGTGATGTGCTGCCCCTTCGGCCGAACCGCCGACGGCTTCGAGATGCAGTTCGGCACCAACCACCTGGGTCACTTCGCTTTAACGGCCCGGCTGATGCCGCTGCTGCGCCAGGCTGAGAATCCCCGGGTGGTGACCCTGTCGTCGGGAGGGCACCGCATCTCCGACGTCGACCTCGACGACCCCAACTTCGAGACCACCCCCTACGACCCCTGGGTGGCCTATGGCCGGTCCAAGACCGCCAACATCCATTTCGCCGCCGAGTTGGCTCGGCGCTTCGACGATGAACTGCTCTCGCTGTCGGTCCATCCCGGCGCGATCCCCACCAAGCTGGGCCGGCACATGACCAAAGAGATGATCGAGGGCATGAGAGAGCGGGCCAAAGCCAGTTCGTCTTCAGGCCAAGGCCTCCAATACAAGACCCTGGAGTCGGGCGCCGCCACCCAGGTTTGGGCGGCTACCGCTCCCGAACTAACCGGCCACAACGGCAAGTACCTGGCCGACTGCAACGTGGCCGAGCCGGGAACAGGCGAAATCGGCTACGCCCCCCACATCTACAACCCGCCCACCGAGGGCGCGCTGTGGGAGCTCAGCGAGCGCTTGGTTGAATTGTCGTTCTAGCTAGGGCTGGCGGGGGCCGCCCCGGGTGCCGGGCCAACGGGAGCCGCTGATGACGTCGGCGCTTGGCCAGAACGCATCGGGATCCAGCGGTCCGGCGTTGGTGATCTGCCGGTCGATCATCCGATTGGTCACCAACTGTGCCGAGAGCTGCTCGACGATGGGGAAATAGCGGGCCACGGGATCCCATGGGCTGTCCAGCAACCGCAGCTCGCCGTCGATGTCCTCGACGTGGGTCTGCTCAAAGGTGGTGGCCACATCCACCACATGGGGCGGGAAGTCGTATTGCTTCTCGGCGCCGCCGATGGCCCGGGAGTACTTGGTCCACCACTCGTGCTCGGTGAACTCTCCAGCCATCGGCTCCACCGCTCCGGTCACATCGCCCTCGAACTCGAGGAACGTGTAGCCCTGATGGATGGTCCGGGCCTCCACCCGGTTGCCCAGGCGATAGAAGCGGATGTCGCACGGGTACTTGGGC
>JAJDYU010000075.1 GCA_022825005.1 Acidimicrobiia bacterium | reverse complement strand
GCCCAACGGACAGCGCATGGCCACGGCCAACCCGTTCTCCGGGGAGCCCTGGGCCGAGGTGGCCGACGACCCCGCCGCGGTGGACGTCGCCGTTCGGGCGGCTCGGCGGGCGTTCAACGACGGGCCCTGGGCCACGATGGCAGCCACCGAGCGGGCCCAGCTGATGCGCCGCCTAGGAGAGCTGCTGACCCGAGATGCCGAGCTGTTGGGGCAGGTTGAGACCCGGGACAACGGCAAGATCATCCGCGAGACATCGGCTCAGGCCAAGGGCTTGCAGAGCTACTACGACTTCTTCGCCGGTATGGCCGACAAGATCGGCGGGGAGCAGCTGCCCAGCCCGTCGCCCAACTTCTTGGTGTACACCGAGCGCGAGCCCATCGGGGTGGTGGGGGCCATCATCCCGTGGAACTCGCCGTTGGCGCTGCTGACCTGGAAGCTGGCCCCGTTGTTGGCCACGGGATGCACCGCGGTCATCAAGCCTTCCGACTTGACCCCGGTCACCGCGCTGATGCTGGCCGAGCGGTCTGCCGAGGCTGGGTTCCCTCCCGGTGTCATCAACGTGGTGACCGGCGGGGCCGAGGTGGGGGCAGCCATCACCTCCCATCCCGATATCGACAAGATCACCTTCACCGGAGGCGGGGCCACCGCCAAGCACGTGGCCCGGGCCGCGGCCGACAACCTGACCCCCACGGTGCTGGAGCTGGGCGGCAAGTCGCCCCAGATCATCTTCGCCGACGCCGACCCCGAGGCGGTGACCAACGGGCTCTTGGCCGGGATATTCGCGGCCAGCGGACAGACCTGCATTGCCGGGTCGAGGGCCTACATCCACCGGGACATCGTCGATGAAGTGGTCGGGCGGGTGGT
Source organism: Acidimicrobiia bacterium (assembly GCA_022825005.1). Lineage (GTDB taxonomy): Bacteria > Actinomycetota > Acidimicrobiia > Acidimicrobiales > Bin134 > Poriferisocius. The sequence goes on along the minus strand of JAJDYU010000075.1, from coordinate 10,593 downwards.
AGCCCGGGCCAACGAGCTGGTGCTGGGCGATCCTGCCGATGCTGCCACCGAGATGGGACCGTCGGCGTCCGACGCTCAGCGAGACCGGATCCTGGCCATGATCGACCAGGCTCGCTCAGAGGGTGCCACCATTGCCGCGGGCGGAGTGGTCGATCCCGACCTCGGCGGGCGGTTCGTGCGCCCCACCGTGATCACCGGAGTGACCAACCAGTCCACCATCGTGCGGGAGGAAGTGTTCGGCCCGGTGCTGGCGGTGCTCGACTTCGAGGACGAGGACGAGGTGGTGAAGCTGGCCAACGACAGCGACTACGGCCTGGCCGCCGGCATCTGGACCAACGACATCCGCCGGGCCCACCGAGTGTCGAGGGCACTAAGGGTGGGCACGGTGTGGATCAACACCTACCGCAACGTGAGCTATATGGCCCCCTTCGGCGGCTTCAAACAATCGGGCTACGGCCGCGACAACGGCCTCGAAGCCCTCGACGGCTTCCTCCAAACCAAAACCGTCTGGATAGAACTAACCGGCGCCACCCGCGACCCCTTCGTGATCGGTTGACCGAGACCCTACCGGCTCAAGAACTCAAACCTTGACCCGGTAAGCCGCTAGTCGTGGCCTGGACGGGGCTTGGCGTATGGGAGAAAACGGTTGTCAAAGTAAACGCATGGAAGCCGGTCTAGTGACTTTGCTTTGATGGTCGCTGTCTTGCCCGAATCACCAGGGGTGTTGGAGAAATTAAAATCTTCCGTCAACAGTTCCCCTAGTCGAGCCTCCCAGACCCAAACCACGTTGCCTCGTTCTTGCCTGCTGTAGCTTCCTGCGCGATCAGCAAGGACATACCGGAAAGTAAGATGTGGGCCAGGTTTTGGAAGGTGGCCTTTCGGTTGGTTGCTTTCCAGAGCAATCTTGATTTCAAGACCCTTGAGTTCACCCGAAGGCGATACGAGATCGGGGTATGTGTGTGGTTCGTTGCTCTTGTAACGCCCGTTTGATCCCCTGACCAAGGCTTCCCGCAATAGATTTCCGATGATTGCCGAGAGATTTGCCAGTTCGACTACTTCAGCGAGAGGAGGTGATCCTGTGTTGATCAGCTGCTCATCGATGCGATCCACTGTTCGGTGGGTTGCTTCTATGGCCTCTGGCACCCACGTCTCATCCAGGCCTGTGATTTCTCTGACAATGTCTCCCCTTCGAGCCGCACCAGCGGGTACAGCCCTGTGCTCGAAGTGAACAGCACGACTAGCAGGAATGGCCTCTACCTCAACCAAGTGCATCAAATCCGATAATGAGACCCCTAGCGCCTGTGCGGCGCGATAGGCCGAGGCGACGCTGAGATGTCTCTCACCCCGTTCGACCAATCCAAAATACGTACGGTGTCGCCCCGCCTCATCGGCAAGGTCCTCCAAAGACCACCCACGTTGACGGCGGAGTTCTGCAATGAGCGTGCCCACCGAACGGGCAAAGCCTCTCGCAGCTTCCTCGGCTGGGTCCTCACTCGTTGTCACTGGCACGACATATCATCGTATGAAACCCGCACCCTGCCGCTAGGAGACTATAGTCTCCTACGCCAATCCCACGAAAGGAGGTCTCAGCAATGGGCAAACTGAAGGTAATGGACCTGTTCTGCGGAACAGGAGGTTTCTCCAAGGGGTTCGAGAACACTGGTGCTTTCAGAGTGGCCTATGGAGTCGACCTGCTTCCAGCAGCGGTTGAGACCTTCAGAATGAACCACCCAGAAGCAGTTGCGCTCACAGCCGATGTCCGCAGCATCCGGCTGTCTTCAGTCGCCGATCAAACGGGGCTTTCGGCTGAAGAGCCCACTGTGATCGTAGGTGGCCCCCCCTGCCAGGGATTCTCATCCATTCGTCCATTCCGATCATCGCACGATGATGACCCTCGCAACTCCCTCTTCGAGGAGTTCGCCAGTTACGTGAACTACTTCCGACCCCCGGTGTTCGTCATGGAAAACGTAGTCGGTTTGGCCACACATAAGAAAGGATCCACAATAGAGCAGATACAGGAGTGTTTTGATTCCCTCGGTTACTCATCGGACTGGCGAATCATGAATGCCGCACACTTCGGTGTTCCACAAAAACGTGAGAGATTAGTGTTAGTTGGCGCCGAAGCTGGAATCAATGTCACATTTCCCTCTCCAACTCATGCAGGCCAATTCAAGACCATTGGTATAAAGGACCGCACACGGCATCTATTGCCACCGCCTTTGACTGACGAACCATCGCTGTTCATGAGTGAAGAGTCAAAACTTCCTGAAGCACTCAGCGTAATGGAAGCTATAGGCGACTTACCGCCAGTGGCCGCAGGAGAATGCATTAGCGAATATATGCTCCCACCTCAAAACGATTACCAGTCAGCACGCCGAAGGAGCGCGACTCGCCTCGACTGGCATGTAGCCACAAACCATACAAGGCGTATGCTGGACATCATACGTCATGCGGGTTCCAATATTACAGCAATCCCTCAACATCTCATTTCTTCAGGTTTTTCATCAAGTTACTCACGTCTAGATCCTGACTGTCCAGCCGTTACCCTAACAGTCAATTTTGTCCATCCAGCATCAAACAAGTGCATCCATCCGTTCCAAGACAGAGCATTGACCTTACGAGAAGGTGCTCGTCTTCAATCCTTTGATGATAATTTTCAATTTGCGGGTTCTAGAACACAGGTTGCGAAGCAAATCGGAAATGCAGTCCCACCACTTCTCGGCCAAGCGATTGCCGAATCAGTTATAGACATGCTTTCTGGATCATCTTGATGAGAAATCTCGATGAAACCCATGTGCCTATCCTATAGAACAAATACATCTGAACTATTCTGTCCTAGAACTGATGAAGTCACGACCACTGCTAAGGGGAATTGATTTGCCATATGCTGCAACTAGTCTCAGCATATTTGGAGTATGAGAAATAGCAGTCAATTGAAATTCGCGATGCTCTCTCTGGCTACTTTCAGACCATCTATCGTTAGTGCATATCGACACGAGTCTTTCTCTTGCTGAGGACAGGTCGTCCCTAATTTTTCGAATCCCTTCTATTGCCTCCTTGCCAGCTCCCATCCAACCTAATCTGGTCTTGCCATACATAATTATATCAACATCTTCGGACAGCTTAGATAAGAAGTTATCTAGCTCAGATACAAATGGGCTTAGATCTTCCATAGGGGATCTATATTCAGTGAAATGGATATCATCAAAAATGTTGTCCAACTTTTCTGCTTGCTTACTTATCCAATTTTGAAACGGTGTTGTGCTGACCGGAACCGGAGGCCAACACCAATCCCGAAACACCTTCGTTACAGTAGACTTGAATTGCCCATGCCAGCCGACCGACACTTTTCCGTCTACTTCGGGATCGTAATTGGCAACCACTATTTCTTTAGACTTGTAGAACTTCACCCAAACCATTAAATACCCCCGCCCTCCCCACTTCACGAGCTTAATGACGAATACCAGGAAGAAGGCATAGAAGACAGCCTGGGCCAGTATTGATGTGACTATGCCGCCGAAGTACTCGGGGAAGTAAGGGATATTGGAATTGTCTGAACTGGGTGTAGGCCCAGGTGTGGGTTCCCCTGCTTGCAGCCCTGCCATGCTTTACCCCACGTCAGTCTGTCAGGGAGATTTGTAATCTTCCACCAAGGAAGTTCGGGCCATTGATGTCCTTAGTCAGCATTGGCATAGCTATATCTCTTATGTCTCCAATGTCCAAGGTGATTGGAAAATCGCCAATCAATCTGGTGTCAACCACAAATCTGTACTCACGTTGGTAGCTGAAACGCGAGTGTTTCTGAAATACAGCTGCAATATCTGGGAACTGTCTACCAAGATCGAGGGGCTCACCGTACGTCACCATTCCACGCCACACATTATATCCAGCTTCATCCGCAGAACGCATTACCCGATCAACAAACTCTTGCACATTCTTGATTATGATCGCGTACTCACCAAACTCATAGCATTTCGAATCCATTTGTAGTTGCTCTTGGAGATGTGGCACGTCTGCTTTCGCTATGCTATCTATGCTGATATTTCCGCTGTGTACAGCATGTAGGCAATATCCATTTAAATTGTTCAAATAGTTGGACTCGACTCGAACCGGTCCTACCAAGTCACCAGCAGTAATGACGATCTTATTTGCTGGATTGTCCTCGGGCCATAATGTTATTGTACCGCTTTCAGACATGCGGATAACATTTAAGCCTTCATCTGAGTCAAAACGCGGAGAAGCATCCCCGCACTCCTGCTCCTTGAACCAAGACATCCTGTTGAGATATAGCTTTCCATCAAGAAGACTGCTGGCATAGGCTTCTTTTTCCATCATCTTTATGAACATGAGAATCGCAGAAGTTGTCATCCAGTTGTAGATCCTATAGGCGTTGTGTGCGCGGGAAGCGGGTGTGCCTGCGATGGCAGTGTGGTGGCGGAGGGAATTATAGCGGTGGAACCAGGTTTGAGGTCGGCCTCTGTTGTCAGGTTCTGATCCGAATTTGTATGCGCAGAGGAATTAGTCTGCGATGGTGCAGTTGAACCCTTCGGCTCATCCGTTGGTCTGGGGCCTGTTAGGTCGACGGAAGGTACGGGCGATGGCTTGTCGGGCGAGTTGGGCGCCGAATTTCTTGGACCGGGAATTGGTTCCGTTGTCGGACATGACCTCGTCTATGGCTTTCCCGATTGAGCGGAAGCAGATTCGGGAGCGCTCGAAGAGCCCGCAGGGCGTCTCGGCGGACTCGTCGTCAAGGGTCTCGACGTAGTCGAGGCGGCGGTGGTCGTTCGAGGGCGACGTGCAGGTAGCCATAGCCCACCCTGATGCGGCGGCGGAAGCCGGAGGCGGCGGTGTTGGCCCTGCCGTGGGCTCTCCACCCTTCGCCGTTGTGCGACATCGAAGCTTCCTTGCCCCGTGCGGCAGTTCGCAACCACCACACTGGCACCGGTGGCTCACCCAATAGCGGAGCTACCTGCCCGAGCTAACAACCTCTACGGGCAGTAGGCCCAGTGACCTGCTGGCCAGGGCAGTCCATGGACTCCATCGGGGGTTACTTCGAGAACATGCTACCTCCGACACGAGGCAGCCAACGGAAGTGTCACAGCGCATTCGTATGATGACGGAGAACCCCTAGGGAGGACTCATGGCCCCAGTACCCATTTTCATCAGCTTCGACTACGACCACGACTTGGACTGCAAAAACTTGCTCGTCGGACAGGCAAGAAACCCAGATTCGCCGTTCGAGATCGCTGATTTTTCAGTCAAGACCAGTTCTGCGGGGTGGAAAGCCGATGCCAGGCGCAGAATTCGCCGCACCAAGCAAGTGATCGTCATCTGCGGAGAACATACACACACTGCGACTGGAGTAAACGAAGAGATTCGGATTGCTCGCAGCGAGAACCGGCCCTACTTCCTCCTAAACGGACGGCCGAACGGGACAGTTCGCAAACCGACAGCGGCGCAGCAGTCGGACAAAATCTACAAGTGGTCTTGGGACAATCTAAAGAACCTGATAGCCGGCTCTCGATGAGCGGCACCCGTCACGCTGACCCTCAGATCACGCTGGAGATTTACAAGCTCACCGTAGAGATGGCCGACCGGGTCTCAGGCAGGCGAAATTATGCGAACAACTTCTTCTTGACGCTTCATACGATGCTTGCTGTGTTTGTCGGAGTCCTGAGTTCAGCGCGTGAGGCAAGCGACCCTGGGCCACTGCCACCAATCGACACCGTCGCAGTCGTCTCAACGGCAATCGCCGGTATCGTCCTTGCCTGTTCCTGGTGGATTCTGCTTCGAAGCTACCGCGACCTGAATTCTGCGAAATTCGAAGTAATCAATCGGCTCGAGGAGAGTCTCCCCGCACGACCGTTCACTGATGAATGGGCAACCCTGAAGGCCCTCCCCCAAAAGCGCTGGCGACTCCCATACGCTGAACTTGGCTTCGTCGAACGGATCGTACCTGCGGTCTTCGCTGCGGTCTACATCGCCCTCGCAGTGCGATCAGGGACGTGACCTTATCCTCTGACATGTATCCGTCAGGAGGCAATGGTGGTGGGAACAGGCCTTGAGCCTCCCACTCTTGCCCTATAAGACCGACGAGCTACCAGGCAGTTCAAACCAAGTTGATCGAGCGGCTTCCTCCAGACCAAAACCGCCTGGATCGAGCTAACCGGCACCACTCGCTACCCATTTGTTGTCTATTGGGTGGGAATGTCTCGGTCCAGAGGCACAGTCAGCACAGTCGCGCCGTATGATGGCAACTAGAGCTGTTCTAGCGGGTGACCGCTAGGAACGAGAACTGCCCCCTCATAAGAGGTGGGCAGTTCTGCTTTCTGGATCTAGCGGCGAGACAATTCCGATCAGCGCTTCTTGCGCTTGGCTCTCTCCTGGCTTTCCTTCACGTACTCGTCGAAGAGCTCTGCTGCAACACGGCGGCCAAATGCCTTGGGGTCCACAGGCTGGGGAAACGGTGAGCGTGCCCTCTTGGCGCTCCCATCCGGTAGCTTCTTACGCAGTGCGTCCTCAGCGCTATTCGTCATAGTTTCCCTCCTTTTATGCAAGCGTCTTGGAACCTACGATCGTGGCCAAAGTAGCAGTGACGGTACTGAGCGCAGTGACAACATCTGGGATCTGCCTCAGCGTCATATGTAATAGGTCCAGCCGTCGCGACGCCGACGGCCTATTCGGAGGCGTTCGTCGTTACTGCTCGCAGGAGGCGGGCCAGGTCGTGCTTTTCGGCGACGCTGAGTCCTCCGCTCATTTTGGCTTCGAACTCGTTGAACTGGGGGAAGAGTTGCTCGATGGTCTTGAGCCCGGCGGGGGTGAGGGCCACGGTGACTCGGCGGCGGTCCGACTGCATGCGGGTCCGCCCCACCCGGCCCTGCTTCTCCAGGGTGGTCACCATTCCGGTCAGCGTGCCCTTGGCCAAATCGCATTCGGAGGCCAGTTGAGCGGCCTCCATCTCGCCCCACACCCACAGCACCCACAAGATGGTGAAGCCGCCCCAAGACAGTCCGGCCTCGGCCAGCACCTCCCGCTCCGCCCGGCGCCGCACCGCCGCCGCGGCCCGATAAATGTTGGAGATGGCCTGCATCGAGTCGAAGTCGAGAGGCTGGTCGCCCAACCGAGCCTGGATGTCTACCTCGGCATCGAGGAGGCGTTCGGTGGGAGTGGAGTCGGCTGGCATGGGTTCTCTAGGTAGATTGCCAGACATGCCCGAATACCGCCGCATCCTCCTCGATGGCTATCCCTGTGACGTCGAACGCGTCGGCGATCTGCTGGTTTCCGGCGATGGCCGATCGGTGGCCATCGACGAAGCCGTCCATCTGGCGCCGGTGACGCCCACCAAGATCATCTGCATCCATCTGAACTACCGCAGCCGGGTGGAGGAGTTCATGACTAAGCTCCCCCCGGCGCCCACCTACTTCCACAAGCCCATTACCGCACTCACCGGGCATGAGAGCGACGTGGTGCGCCCCGAGGGGTGCCAGTGGCTGAACTACGAGGGCGAGATCGCCATTGTGATCGGAAAGACCTGCCGAAACGTGTCCCCTGCTGAGGCGGGGGACTACATCGCCGGTTACAGCGTGGCCAACGACTACGGCCTCCACGACTTCAGGGACACCGATGCGGGGTCGATGCTGCGGGTGAAGGGGAGCGACACCCTGTGCCCGGTGGGCCCCGGCCTGGTCACCGGCTGGGACTTCCGGGGCAAGCGCATCCAGACCATCGTGAACGGCGAGGTGAAGCAAGACGCCACCACCGACGAGATGGAATGGGACATGCACTACATCGTGGCCGACATCGCCCGCACCATCACGCTGGTACCGGGCGACATCCTGCTGTCGGGAACGCCGGCCTGCTCCCGTCCGGTAGTGCCCGGCGACGTAGTGACGGTGCAAGTGGAGGGCTTGGGCGCGCTCACCAACACCATCGTCTCCGGCCCTACTCCCATCCGGGACGATGTGGGCGCGCAGCCGTCCGACTCTGAAGAAGTGCAGTCCACCGCCAAGGGCGGGGATTGGGAGTTACGGGGCATCCGCGCCCCCCGAGGCCCCGGCGCTCAGCACTACGAGTCCACCGTCGAGGAGGAATGACTCCGTGATCCGCCAAGACGTCGGCGGCGTGTCGGTACCGACCGACCACCTGATCGGAGGGTCTTGGGTTTCCTCACCTCAGCGATTCGAGACTCGGTCGCCGATGGGCTGGGAGCATCTGGCCGACATCGCCCGAGGCGACGAGGTTGCCGCCGCTGTCGCGGTGGACGCCGCCGTCGAAGGGTTCCAGGCGTGGGGTGCGTTCAGCGCAGTCGAGCGGGCCGAAGTGCTGCATCGGCTGGCCGACCTGATTGAGGCTCTCAACGACGACATTGCCCTGGTCGAGACCCTGGACATGGGCTTTCTCTATGAGTCGATGAAACAGCGGCTGGTGGCCCGGGGGGCGCTCAACTTCCGCACCTACGCCGACCTGATTGTCGAGCACGAGAACCGCACCTGGGATGCCAAGAGCATGCGCAACCAAGTGCAGCGAATGCCGGCCGGGCCGGCGGTGGTCATCACCCCCTGGAATGCGCCCTTCATGCTCAGCACCTGGAAGCTGGCCCCCGCGCTGGCCGCCGGCAACAGCGTCATCCATAAACCGGCCGAGTGGTCGCCGCTGTCGGCCGCTCTGCTGGCCGAGCTCACCCTGGAGGCTGGCTTCCCGCCCGGCGCCTACAACCTCGTACAGGGCATAGGCGAGGAGGTGGGCGCCGCGCTGGTAAACGACCCCCGAGTGCGGCGCATCACGTTCACCGGATCGCCCGAGACCGCCCGCCATATCGGCCGGGCCGCCGCGGCCAACATCGTCCCGTTCACCGCGGAGCTGGGCGGCAAAGGCCCATTCATAGTGTTCGCCGACGCCGACCTCGACGCCGCCGCCCACCGGGCCGCCTGGCAGTTCGACGATTCCGGGCAGGTGTGTCTGGCCGGCACCCGAATTCTGGTAGCCGACGAGGTCCGGGACGAATTCCTCAAGCGATTCCATCATCACGCCGATGCACTGGTGCTGGGCGATCCCCGTGAACCGGCCACCGACATCGCCCCGTTGGCCCACCCCGACCACCGCGACCGGGTCCACGGATTTGTGGAGCGGGCCCGAGCCGCGGGCGACGTCATCGTGAGGGGCGGCCAACCGGTGAAGAACAGCCTCCACTATGAGCCGACGCTCATCGAACCGGCATCCAACCAAAGCGAAGTGGTGCAGCGGGAGATCTTCGGCCCGGTGCTCACCCTCCAGACCTTTGCCGACGAGGACGAGGCCATCGCCCTGGCCAACAGCACCGACTATGGCCTCTCCGCTCAGATTTGGACATCCTCCCAGATCCGAGCCGAGCGGGTGGGCGCAGCCGTGCGGGCTGGCTTGGTGTGGGTCAACACCTTCTTGGTGCGCGATCTAACCGCCCCGTTCGGCGGCTGCGGCATCTCCGGCATCGGCCGGGAGGGCGGCGACTACGCCCTCGACTTCCACAGCGACATCAAGACCCTGATGATCCTCGACGACACCACCGAGTGACTGCTGAGTAATCCCCTCTACATCGAGCGGGAGGGATCCATGGGTGCAGAAGCGGCTTTGGCCATGGAGTCTTGCTGGAAGGTGGCCACTAACTGGCCTTCGGCGGTGAACACCTCGCCTTGGCCGTAGACCCGGCCGTTGGCCGCCTTGGTGGCCGACATCTGCATGAGCAGCCACTGCGAAACGTCCAGGCGATCCAGAAAGTGGAGGGTGTGGGCGATCACGCCGGTGGACAAGGTGCGGTGGGCGTCCTCGATTCGGATGGTGTCTCGATGGGGGCGCATGGCCAGCCCGATGATGTTGCCGCAGGTGGCCCATCCGGCGATGCCTTGGTTGGCCGCCTGCGATTCCGTTCCCGGCCCGAAGCGGTGCCAGGCCCGCTCCACCGGCACGCCGTCGATCTCCGGCTCGCCGGGCACCGGCCGCCACTCGGCGCCGGGGAAGGTGAAGGCGAAGCCGGGATCCAACCCGTCGGGGCCGGGCACATCGGGCATTATCGGCTCGTGGCGCATCAAATCGTCGTCTACCGTGCTCATCAAGATCAGGGCCCGGCTGAGCAGTTTGCCCCCCTGCGTGGCGGTGACCGCATCGCTGGCCCAGGTGCGCCCGGCCTGCATGGAGTCGACGTCCACCTCGATGGGCAGGGTGTAGGTGCCAGCTCGGGCGAAAATGGCGTGCACCGAGCGGATGTCCTTGGCGCCGCCCGCCTCCCGATCCGACGCCATCATCATCTGGGCCATGAGCTGGCCGCTGAACACCACATCGCGCCCCTCAGCCGACTCTGCCGGCTGGAAGACGTGATACCGCTGCTCCCCGACCTCGGTGAGCTCCAACAGGTCGGGCAAATTGCCGCTCATCGGGGGCGATGGCTCACTCGTCCATCCCGAACATGGCCGGGTCGAAGTCCATCATGCCGGCCATGACCTTCACGAACGGGTCGTCCCAGGCGTCCACCAGCGAGGCGTTGGTGTGGCCCTGGTCCACCAGCAGGTTGATCCCGTTGATGCCGCTGGCCGCGTCGCTGCTCAAGAACAGCAGGGTGTC